>CAZUPS010000056.1:0-22664 GCA_964621915.1 uncultured Desulfocapsa sp.
CACTTTTTTTGCAAAACTTATTTCAAAAGTACGCTTCAGTCGGATGAACCCAAATTTGCATACCCACTTTCTCCTAAACCGATCACCGTAACAAAATTCATACGTCGATAACGTTTATTTACAAGAAGTGAAATTTCATCTCCACATTTACTGCATTTAACAGTGTCTTCTCTTGGAGGCCAGTTTTTAATAGTCTGCCGGGTTCCACAATCTTCACAAAAAACTACTTTTTCACTCTTTCTAATTGGAGCCTTCGAAGCATCAATTTGTTGCATCGGATCAATTGAGTGTACTGAGGTTTGGGCAGCAGCTAACACTTTACTCAAAACAAGCTTTGAATGAGCGGCACCATCCATTCCATGAAAGAAACTATTTTTTGAAACAAAATCCACGGCACCATACTTGAGGGCATCAAAACAACGAACCGTACCTTTTTTACTCAAGGAGGAAAGCATAATAGTGGGAGTTGGAGTGTGAATCATCAAATGTTGCAGAGTAGTCATTCCATCCATAACCGGCATTTCCATATCCAGCAGGATAACATCCGGTTCGAGTTTTAAAATCATCTCCAAAGCCTCTATACCGTTAGTAGCTTCACCTAAGATGACCACATCATCTCGTTGCGATAGCGTCCCTCGCAATACTCTGCGTAGAACCCATGAATCATCAACTATAAGAATTTTTACAGGTTTTTCGGGTAAGTCACTCATACTCATAACATGTTTGCAATACAGAATATTTGAAAATTATGGTTTTTTCGTTACATGCTCCATTAACATGTAATACCCATTATAGCATCAAGTAGCGACAACAAGTCAACTTATTCTACACAATAAGAGCCATTTTCATTTCTCCTTGCGATCCTATCAAACACTAGCCGTGAGCAACTGATCCCTATAGAGCTTGTTGTCACTTATATATCGGGAAACTCCCTTGGGAAGCTGTTTTTTCACAGATTTATCACCTCTAATTCGTTTTCGTATTTTTGATGATGAGGTGGATGGAAGGGGAAAAGTAGAAGCATGAATAGAGGTACCGAGCTCTTTATTAAACCAGGTATCACCATCTTTTCTGTAACGAAGGCTTCTGAATAGTTTATCCAGCTTTTTATTATCAGAGCCTCGCCGTGAAAATACTATAAAATGGCATAATCCAAGAACTTCTCTGTATTTATACCACGAAGTAATTTCAAGGAATGCATCAGCACCAATAATAAAATAGAATTCGGTTTTTCCAACGGAGTGAATATTTAAATAATGGAGGGTATCTAAGGTAAAAGATGGAGAAGGAAGAAGCTCCTCCAGAGTTGAAACATGAAGAAGTGGGTACTTGCCTGTTGCAATACGAAGCATTGCCGTTCTATGCAAAAACGAGGTTACAGTCTGTTTTTGCTTATGCGGGGGAACTGCAGCAGGAAGGAGCACAACCTCTTTCAGAGCACACAATTTCCCTGCAGCAAGAGCAAGTTCAAGATGTCCATTATGAACCGGATCGAACGTACCGCCTAAAATTCCCGTCTTATGAATCAACTCCTTACCTGTCCATTCCCATAAACTATGAATTTCTTAGTTGTCAGTTCTTCAAGCCCCATGGGGCCATAGGCGTGTAGTTTTGTTGTACTGATTCCAATCTCCGCACCGAGTCCTAGCTCACCACCATCATTAAATCTGGTTGAAGTGTTGACCATTACCGCTGATGCATCGACCTCGGCAATAAATCTCTGCGCGTTAGAGTAGTTTTCGGTAAGAATAATTTCAGTATGCTGCGAACCATAGGTATCAATATAGGAAAAGGCCTCATCCATATCATCAACAACCTTTACACAAAGGGTCAGATTTAAAAATTCAGTCCCCCAATCACTCTGCATTGCAGGAGTAATCTCAGGAACAATTGCTACCGACTGTGGACACCCAAGCAACTTTACATTATTCTTTTTTAACTTAGCAGCCATGACAGGAAGGTATTCTTTGGCAATATCTTTATGTATCAGCAATCCTTCAAGTGCATTACAGACACCTGGTCGCTGTACTTTTGAATTTATAATCACAGGAGTTGCTTTCTTGATATCTGCATCGGCATCAACATAGATATGACACACCCCTTTGTAGTGTTTAAGCACAGGAATACGTGAATTTTGAGAGACAAAACGAATCAACCCTTCTCCACCCCGGGGAATAATAAGATCGATATACTCTTCCTGAGTAAGCATAAGAGTTACAGCCTCTCTATCTGTCACAGGAATAACCTGAATGGCATCTGCTGCAATTCCCTGGCTCTTTAAAGCATCTTGCAAAACGGAGGCAAGAGCACGATTGGAATGAATAGCCTCAGACCCTCCGCGCAATACAATGGCATTCCCCGCCTTCAGGCAAAGTGCTGCGGCGTCAACAGTAACGTTAGGACGTGACTCGTAGATCATACCAATAACGCCCAAAGGGATACGCATACGGCCAACCATCAGACCGTTTGGACGTTTTCCCATCTGTAAAATTTCTCCAACTGGATCAGGCAAAGCTGCAACTTCTATTAAACCAGTTCTCATTGAATCTATAACCTTATCCGACAACTCAAGGCGATCAAGCATAGCACTGGATAAGCCTTTCTCTTTACCGGCTGCAAGATCAATTGTATTCTCTTTCTGGATAAAGGCGCGTTGTTGATCCAAGGCTGCGGCCATATTGAGAAGGACATTATTCTTTGCTTCGGTGGAAAGTGTCACCAGGGTGCGAGCTGCAATCCTTGCCCGTTTGGCCATATCGAGAATATCATCTGCAAGAGTAGTCATGGTAATCCTAGAGTTTTATTATAACAAGACAAGATTATCGCGGTGAATAACCTCGTCATAATCTTTTTCGCCCAACAAGGAAAGTATTTCATCAGATTGATGTTGTTTGATTTTTTCAACATCTGAGGAACAGTAATTAATAAGACCTGCGGCAATAACATTTCCTTTGGCATCAAGACAATGGACTGCATCGCCAACGCCAAAGGTACCACGAACCTCATTGATTCCAGATGGCAGTAAGCTGCAACCATTGCCGGATAACGCGCGACAGGCACCAGGGTCAAGTACCAAAAAACCCTTAGGATGTAGCACATGAGCTATCCACTGTTTCCTAGGTTTCACCTTATCTTCTGCAGGAAGAAAAAAAGTACCTACCATTTCACCGCTGAAGAGCTGTTGTAGAATAGTTGATTCACGACCTGGGCCAATAAATGATGAACCGCCACCGGATGCGACCATCTTAGCGGCCCGAATTTTAGATTGCATACCGCCAGTTCCAAGAGCACTTTTCACATTGCCAGCCATGGCTTCGATTGTATCGGTGACTGCAGCAACTGTATAGACAGGTTTGGCTTTGGGATCTGTTTGAGGATTTCCGGTATAAAGGCCCACCACATCAGTAAGACAGATAAACATATCGGCCTCTATCAGGTTTGCTATTAAGGCAGCAAGGGTGTCATTATCGCCGAAACGTAGCTCATCAACAGCAACGGTATCGTTTTCATTAAGAATGGGAATAGCATTAAAACGAAAAAGAGCAAGAATAGTATTTCTTACACGGAGGTAGCGTTTCCTGTCTGCAAGATCCGAGTGCGTTAGCAGCACCTGGGCAACTGTCTGGCCGCACTCTTCAAAGGCACTTTCATAGGATTGCATAAGGCTTGGCTGACCAATTGCCGCCAATGCTTGCTTTTCATCTAGTCCTATTTCAAACGTATCAGGAATAATAATTTTACGTTTGCCAGCGGCAACAGCCCCGGAGCTCACTAGGATAACTTCCCGGCCACTGTTTTTCAAAAAACATAACTCTTTGGCAATATTACGAATAACAGTTTCATCAATACCACTATCATCGGTAAGAACCGCAGAACCAACTTTTATGACAATGCGTTTTGCCTTGTCAAAATAGCTCTGACGTAGATACAAGCCATCATCAAGGCTTATTTCACTGGTATTATCACTCATGATTGGTCTGTTACGCTGCCCTAACTTTTACACATTTTCGTCGTCAGATGAGGAAACGATGGGATTGTTTAAAGCATCTAAAATATCAGCAATGGTTTCCTTTAACTCTTCGATCCCCTGACCTGTCAGTCCGGAAATGGTCGAGACCTGCACCCCCTTCCCTTCAAGCTCTTTTTTAAGTGCATCAAGTTGCTCAGGTTCAGCGATATCGGCCTTATTAAGAATCACCAGGGTGGTTCTTTCAACAAGCTCTTCGTTGTATGCCCTAAGTTCCTGCTCAACCACTGCATAATCTTCCATGGCCTGTTCACTGGAACCATCCAGGATATGCATCAATATACGAGTTCTTTCTATATGTCGTAGAAAAGTAAAACCAAGCCCTACACCCTCATGTGCTCCTTCAATAAGACCAGGGATGTCAGCGATAATACAAGACTCCATATGTTTTAAATGAAGTACACCTAGCTGTGGCTCCAGGGTGGTAAAAGGGTAACTTGCCACCTTTGGGTTTGCTGCGGATAGCTGTGAGAGCAGAGTTGACTTGCCAGCATTTGGCAATCCAACAAGACCAATATCAGCGATCAGTTTCAGCTCAATCTTAAGCCACAGCTCCTCACCTTCACCACCCTTTGTAGCAATCCGAGGAGTTCTGTTGGTTCCTGAAGCAAAATGAGGATTTCCAGAACCGCCATTGCCGCCTTGAGCCGCAATAAACGTCTCACCTTCTTCACGGAGATCAGCTAAAACCTCTCCTGTTTCAGCACTTTTAATGATAGAACCAATAGGCACCTGCATATAACAGTCCTTGCCCTTGCGACCATGCATATCTTTGCCTTTGCCATGGACACCACGCTCTGCCTTGAAGTGAGAATGAAAACGAAAATCAATGAGCGATTGCAAACGTGTACTACACTCGATAATCACATTACCACCACGACCGCCATCTCCGCCGTCTGGCCCCCCCCTAGGAACAAACTTTTCCCTTCGAAAGCTCACACAACCGTTCCCGCCATCACCCGCTTTCACATGAAATTTTGCCTGATCTACGAATGCCATAATATTTTCAAATAATACCTAATAGTTAACAAAAAAAAAGCTCGACCTTCAAAAAACACTTGAGGTCGAGCTGATATTTCTTTTTCCTAACCCGCTAATTTACGGCAGGGAAGAAGAAAATAAAAAAAAGAGGGGCAGCCCGTATCAGGCAGCCGGATAAACACTTACTCTTTTTTTCTTATGTCCAAAATCTTCAAAGGTAACAATACCGTCAACCTTAGCGAAAAGAGTATAATCTCTTCCACAACCGACATTTGTTCCAGGATGAATCACTGTTCCAAGCTGTCGTACAATAATGGTACCAGCGCTAATATTTTCGCCACCGTAACGTTTTACGCCACGCCTTTGACCTTTACTGTCGCGACCATTCCTGGAACTACCACCCGCTTTCTTATGTGCCATCTTCTAACTCCTCATCACCGCAAATCTTTTCAAGACAGCCGGTGTCAATGCAAACTAAATTTTTATGTTAAGCTATATATCAGGCGCTGATTTCCTGAATCTTGAGAGCAGTATACATCTGTCGATGCCCCTTTCTCAATCTATATCCCTTACGACGTTTTTTCTTGAAAATGATAACTTTTTTGGCCTTTCCCTGTTCCGCTATCTGAGCAACTACTTTTGCATTCTCAACGACTGGGCTTCCAACCTGAACGTTTTCACCATCAACAACCATCAATACATCGGTCAACTCAACGGTATCACCAACACTTCCTTCAAGTTTCTCGACACGAAGCTGATCACCACTGGTAACCTGATACTGTTTTCCACCGCTTCTTACTATTGCATACATTCGTACGACCTCTTAATATGTGCTACTACGATTAGATTTACAATTTATGATTAGAGCAACATTCAAATAAAACTTTTTCCTGTTAAAATGTCAACACATTTCATGAATCTACCAATAAAAAAAGGCCCTACCAAGCTATTCGAGCCAGGTATTGCCTTTTTTTCTTACAGTACGTTCAGGAGTAACTAAATTCCAAGACGAGCCCTCTCCTTTTCCTGACGGATAGCACAAGCTTTTATAAAGGCCCCTTCCTTTCCATGTTTCCGTATCGAAACAGAAGTTTTCCCCTGTTTCCCTTCGGTTGTAACCCAACTCACCTCGTATCGATTAAAGCCGTCATTCAATCTGACACCCACTACTCCGGTGCCGGAATTGCTGACCGTAACAAGATGTTTGTTAGTTCGGATCTTACCAAGCTTCTTTTCGGTTGAGTCACGCCATGCAATAGCAGAAAGAAGACTTGAATACCGTCCTCCACATTTTTTATCTGAAAAAAACTTAGAATAGGTTTTCCCCTGAAACCGTACCCTCACGTACCAGCCGTGGGTTCTTTTTGACTCCTGGTCTATCCTGGCAATATCTTTCTGCCTCTTCAACATAAATTCCTGCTGCTTTTCTTTGTCCATAACTTTACTCCCCTTTCTTTTAAACATATATTAATTAAAGTATATAAATTATTTCAATTCTCACAGAAAGACAGGTAGCAACTTCGATAATGTACCAGCGTATCAAAAATTTCCATATGAGAATGAGTGTTGATCTTATGTGAGAAAATAACTACATGCCCTGTCAGGTGTTGTCAACAGTTATTAACAGCTATCACAACACCTGTAAACGTAGCTTAACAGTTAACAACAGGTGTTAACTAACCTAAGTTGTCGAAAACAAAATAGTCTTCAAGGGAGAGCATTAAATTTTATGGACACCTGCAAAAATACTTTTTTTTCTTTTTGTCAAACAGTCGCGACATTACGCTCAGAAAAGGGCTGTCCCTGGGACAAAAAGCAGACCCAAGAAACATTAAAAAAATATATCTCAGAAGAGTGTAGAGAGCTGCTTGACGCAATTGACGAAAAGGACCCTGCCCACCTCTGTGAAGAAACGGGAGACCTTCTTTTTCTTCTGGTACTCCTCGCTAGAATAAATGAAGAATCTAATCATTTTAATATAGAAGATGTGATTGCGGGAATTAATAAAAAAATGATACGCAGGCACCCTCATGTTTTCGCAGGAGTTGAGGTGGAAAGCGAGGAAGACTTAAAGAAATTGTGGAATAGTATCAAATCCGCAGAAAAAGCAAAAAAAATAAATTGACACAATCGCACTCGCAGGGTATTTTTCAATGTTTCGTTATAGAGATACGTATTAGACGTATTCCTGTTTTACATATTGTAAAGCAGAACCTCTTCGCTCTTACACGTTGTAAGGGCCAAACACCGGGATTTTTCCCAATATCATGAGTCCACGAGGAGGAACTTATGCGCAGGTATGAAACAATCTACATTCTTCGTCCTACTATGAACGAAGATGAGATCAACGAAACTGTTGAGAATACAAATGCTGTTCTAGGAACAGACGGAGGCCAGGTAATATCCCTTAACAAATGGGGGGTCAAAACCCTTGCCTACGAAATCAAAAAGGAAACTCAGGGGTATTATATCTACTGTGACTATGCCACTAATCCTGCAAATGTTACTGAGATGGAACGTAAATTCAGAATCGACGACTCTGTTATGAAATATATGACAGTTAAACTTGCCGATGCCATTGATGAGGAAGGAATCGCAGTTGCTCGCAATGAGTACGAAGCTGCTGTAGTTGCTGCCGCAAGGGCCGAAGAAGAAGCCAAGCAGGAAGAATCTGCTCCGGAAAGTACAGAGAAGCCTAAGGAAGCTGCTCCGGAAAGTGCAGAGAAGCCCAAAGAAGCCACTCCGGAAAGTACAGAGAAGCCCAAAGAAGCTGCACCAACAGAGGCCGCTGAATAACTAGCACAAGATTCCATTCAGGAGAATAATATGCCACCTAAAAAAAGAGTTTTTCAACGAAAAAGAGTTTGTCGTTTTTGCACCGATAAAGAACTGTCTATTGACTATAAAGACCCAAAAACCCTCCGTAATTTTGTAACCGAACGAGGAAAAATTATTCCTCGTCGTATCTACGGAACCTGCGCGTCTCATCAGAGACAACTCTGTGAAGCTATTAAACGTGCTCGTCAGGTTGCGTTACTTCCTTATTCAGGTGCCACTCAACGGTAATCCGTTCTGAAAAGGTTACAAACCAGTGAATAAGGAAGAAACAAAACCGGATGATACAAAATATTTACAACGTATTTTTCTGGTTTTTGCTGTAATTCTTTTCCCTGGTTTATTAGGAGCAATTTTTGGTTGGGTACACGGGCTTCTACCCCTTCTGGTTTTTTACTATCTTTTACGATATGGAAAGAACCTGGGGAAAAAATATGTCCTTTTTGGGTTTGGACTAGCCTGCATTGCAGGTCTGGCTTTTCAAATTATTGAACAGCTACTGTTTTCGCTGACTCTTCTACCAGTAGGTTTTGTTCTCGCTAACGCTGCTGAAAATGAGGAGTCCATAATACTTGCTGGTATTAAAGGAAGTATGACTCTTGCCGGATCATGGGTAATAGCAACAACGTTATTAACATTTGGACTGGAACATCATCCTTATACACTCCTGATTAATTCATTAAGTCAGGGAATGGATGAGGCAATTGCATACTACAAGGTAAACAGCACTGTTCCAGCAGAAACACTCTATCTGCTGGAACAGACTTTTACTCAGATGAAAATCTGGATACCGAAGGTGATGCCGGGAATTCTTACATGTATCACCGTGCTGATTACCTGGTTTACCATGGCCATTGGCAATCGGATGCTTCACAAAAATAGTGGCGCTGGTCCCTGGCCTGAATACAGGTTCTGGGTCTTGCCGGAAAGATTAGTCTGGGTATTCATTATTGCATCAATTCTGGTTGTTTTGCCAATGGAACCAGGCAGAACAATTGGTCTTAATGTCCTTATGGTCAGTACATTACTGTATTGCTTCCAAGGTATTTCGATTATGCTCTTTTATTTTTCAAAATGGAGCGTACCTTTGCTTTTGCGAACATTAGTATATGTCCTGCTCTTCTTTCAAACCTTTGGAATTATCCTTCTTGGAATCCTCGGTGTGGCAGATGTCTGGACAGACTTAAGGCGATTAAACAGTACCGAACAGGAAAGTGACTAGAACGCATTAAAAACAAATAAATACCTTTGCATACAGAGTATGGCTCAGGTTGATATACGAACGTAGTTAAGGAGATTACAATGGAAGTTATTTTAAAAGAGACTATCGATACCCTTGGCAGGGAAGGTGATATCGTAACGGTTAAAGCCGGTTATGGACGTAACTATCTTCTCCCCCAGCAAAAAGCAGTTATTGCAACAGCCGCGAATGTTGCAATTTTCGAAAAGAATCAAGCTGAAATTCAGGCTCGCATTCAGGGTGAAGTTAAGGTTGCTGAGGCACTTGCCAAAAAACTTGCAGGGACCACCCTTACGATTCCAATGCTCACAGGTAACGAAGAAAGACTTTTTGGTTCCGTTACATCAAGTGATATTGCTGCAAAACTTGAAGAAGATACCAAAGTTGCTATCGATAAGAAAAACATTCTTCTTCGGGATCCCATCAAGGAACTTGGAGAGAACACTGTGACCATTAAGGTTGGTTTTCAGACAAGCGTAGAGATTGCAGTTCTTGTAGTTGCGCTTAAAGAGACAGAAGAAGCATAGTATCTCTGTTCTTTTGCTGATATTTTTTTATTATCAGCAGATGTATAACACACTGTCAGAACACTGCTGTTCTGCACAGTGTGTTGTTGTTTTTACCTATTAACCATCACATGCTGCCATGAATTTACCCCCATCCGATATGCCACCGGTAACAACACCGGGCGGACGAATGCCACCACAAAACACAGAGGCGGAACAATCGGTTCTTGGCACCATACTCCTCTCCGACCATTCACTGTCAAACGTCCTTGAATTACTTGTAAGTGAAGATTTTTACAAAGATAATCATAAGCTTATATTTGAGGCTATGATTGTTCTTTTTGAAAAAAATGAGCCTCAGGATATTATTACCGTCTCGAATCAGCTAAAGGGTCTCAATCAGCTGGATCAGGCTGGAGGGGTGGGATACCTTGCCACCCTGACATCAATTGTCCCTGTAACTGCGAACCTTCAATATTATGCAAAGATCATACGCCAAAAAGCGGTGCTAAGAAATCTGATCTCTGTCAACACTGACATTGCTAGTCGCTGCTATGAAGAACAGGGTGATATTGACTTACTTGTTGACGAAGCCGAACAAGCCATTTTTGAGATCGCCAGAAACAAATCGGACAAAAGTTTCACCCCCTTACGTAGTATAGTCCCGGAAGCTTTCAAGACCGTTGAAATGTTGTACAGCAGACAGGAACAGATCACAGGAGTCCCCACAGGATTTACCGAGCTCGACAAAATGACTGCCGGCCTGCAACCATCTGATCTGATTATTCTTGCTGGCCGCCCTTCCATGGGTAAAACTGCCTTTGCCATGAATATTGCGCAGAATGCCTCTATTTTCCAAAATGTCGGTACTGCAGTTTTTAGTTTGGAAATGTCAAAGGAACAGCTCACCATGCGTCTTCTCTGTTCAACCGGTCTTGTTGACTCACAACGTGTTCGAACAGGTAAACTGCACAATGAGGACTGGCCAAAGCTATCCCGTGCAGTTGGGATGCTCACAGAAGCCCCGATCTACATCGATGATACCCCTGCCATCTCTGTACTTGAAATGAGAGCAAAAGTCCGCCGCCTTGCTGCTCAATATCCAATTGGTATGATCATCGTCGATTACCTGCAGCTAATGCGTGGCCGAAATTCAACTGAAAACAGGACCCAGGAAATCAGTGAAATTTCACGATCACTGAAAGCCATGGCCAAGGAATTAAAAGTTCCCGTAGTAGCCCTTTCGCAGTTGAACCGAAGCCTTGAAAGCCGCCCTGACAAGCGCCCCATGATGTCCGATCTTCGTGAATCCGGAGCAATTGAACAGGATGCCGATGTTATCTGCTTTATCTACAGGGATGAGGTCTACAATAAGGCAGAAGATAACCCCAGCAAAGGGCTTGCTGAAATCATTATCGGTAAACAGCGAAATGGCCCAACTGGTACTGTCAAATTGACATTCATTCCAGAGCACACTATGTTTGAAAACCTCAGCCCTTTTGATGAGCCTGACACATTTCAATCAGAATAATATTCAGTAAACACCATTGCGCTATACCGCATGAGGCCACCCCATATGTCGTCAAATGAAAGTCCCCAAATACATTACGATTTCAAAACTATTGAAAAATCGTGGCAGGACACCTGGCTTAATAATGCCACCTATAAAGTCAGTATGAACAATGACAAGGAGAAATATTATGTCCTTGAAATGTTCCCCTATCCTTCCGGGCGCATCCATATGGGACATGTTCGCAACTATTCAATTGGTGATGTTGTAGCTCGCTATAAACGCTTTCGCGGATATAACGTCCTTCATCCTATGGGATGGGACTCCTTTGGCCTTCCAGCCGAAAATGCTGCTATAAAAAATGAGACCCACCCTGCCCGCTGGACCTATGAAAATATTGATTATATGCGCAATCAGCTGCGACAGCTTGGGCTTTCCTACGACTGGGATCGTGAAATAGCCACATGCAATCCCAAATATTACCGATGGGAGCAGCAGATTTTTCTTGAGATGTATGAAAAGGGATTGGTCTATCAAAAAACAACCACGGTTAACTGGTGCCAATCCTGCCATACAGTCCTGGCCAACGAGCAGGTCATAGAAGGTGCCTGCTGGCGCTGCGATGAAATGGTTGAAGCCAGAAAAATGAACGGCTGGTTTTTCAAGATAACCGATTATGCTGAAGAACTTCTCGAAAGTCTTGATACCTTAGGTGGCTGGCCTGCTAAGGTTGTTACCATGCAGCGAAACTGGATTGGTAAATCCACAGGTTTACAATGTGATTTTCCAGTAGAAGGATCTGACGACAACGAAACAATGTCAATCTTCACCACCAGACCCGATACCATATTCGGTGTCACCTTTATGTCCATTGCCCCTGAACACCCACTCCTTGACACCCTTTTGAAAGGAAACCCCAGGGAGACTGAAATTCGCGATTTCATGCAACGCATCATCAAAGAAAAACAACAACAATCAAACCAAGATGTTACAGAAAAAGAAGGTATTGATACAGGATGTTTCTGCATCAATCCTTTTAATGGCGATAGAATTCCAATATTTATAGCAAACTTTGTTCTTATGGCCTATGGAACCGGTGCCGTAATGGCAGTTCCTGCTCATGATCAGCGCGATTTCGAATTTGCAAAAAAATACAATCTTCCTATTAAGCCTGTTGTAATCCCGGCTGACACCTCACTTACCGGTGAAGAAATGGAAGAAGCCGTAACTGAAACCGGTATTCTTATAGATTCTGGGTCATTTACTGGAAGTGCATCAATTGAGGCTCAACAGGGTATCATCAACTATGCAAAGGAAAACGGAATCGGTGATGCTAAAATAACCTACCGCCTCCGAGACTGGGGAATATCCAGACAACGTTACTGGGGAGCACCAATCCCCATGATTGAATGTGAATCCTGTGGCACCCAGCCGGTACCCGTTGACCAGTTACCGGTTACCCTCCCTGAAGATCGGGATTCGCAACAAAATGAATGTGCCCCGCTACACCAAAGACCCTCTTTTTATGAAACAACATGCCCAAAGTGTGGTGACAAGGCGAAGAGAACAACAGACACCATGGATACTTTTGTTGAATCATCATGGTACTTTGCCCGTTATGCAAGTCCTCGCTTTACCGATTCACCTCTAAGCCGAGAAGAGGCCAGTCATTGGCTGCCGGTTGATCAGTATATAGGTGGAGTGGAACATGCCATTCTCCATCTGCTGTACTCTCGCTTTTTCACCAAGGTACTGAGAGATCTTGACTACCTGAACATTGATGAACCTTTTACCAACCTGCTCACCCAGGGCATGGTCATCAAAGATGGTTCGAAGATGTCTAAATCCAAGGGCAATGTTGTTGATCCAAGTGACCTTATTGACGAGTATGGTGCCGATACCACACGGCTTTTCTCTCTCTTTGCAGCTCCTCCAGAGAAAGACCTGGAATGGAATCCCAAGGGAGTTGAAGGGTGTTTTCGGTTCTTAAATAAAATATTCCGCTTTATTCATACCAATATTGATCCAATCACAGCCGGTGGCAAAATACAAAGTGATCAACTCAACACTGCAGAGCGACAACTGCATCGAAAATCCCACCAGACAATCAAAAAAGTCACTGGAAATATAGAGCATAACTTTCATTTTAACACCGCAATCAGTGCTGTAATGGAACTTTTCAATACTCTCTCCTCCCTTACCGGAGACAAGAAAAAGGAAACGTTAGGCAGTCCTGTGCTTCAGGAGGCAGTTGACACTATCTTGATTCTTCTTTGCCCAATGATCCCCCATTTTTGCGCAGAACTTTGGAGTACTATCCACCCAGAAAGCTCAATTGATACTCAGTCATGGCCATCATGGAATGAGGCCGCGGCAAAAGAGGATGAACTTACCATCGTTATTCAGGTAAGAGGGAAGGTGAGATCACGCTTACAGGTGCCACCTGATATTGAAGATGCTGCTCTGGAGGAAATGGCTTTAAAGGATGAAAATGCATTGAAATTTATCGATGGGCAGCCTATTAAAAAAGTCATTGTTGTAAAGAAGAAACTTGTTAATATTGTTATTTGAGGATACCATCTGCTATTGGTAGTTTGATATCTGACTTATGCTTTTAATTTATTTATTCTTTTATGGAGCGTTCAATTGAAAATCCAAAAGCTTCTTATCCCTTTTGTTCTTGTTGCAGGTTTGATCCTGGCCTCTTGCGGATACCATAACCCCTTTGTCTACACTGGTCCAGATCGTGATATTTATATTACCAACTGGCAGAACCGCACAAACGAACTTTTGCTCGATGCTAAAATCTACCAGTCACTTACACGCTGGTATCAAAAATCCGGAGGCATTAAAGTAACCAAAGCGAAGGAAGGTGCCCATCTAATTCTGGCAGGAGAAATCCTCTCAATTGACCTTCCAAGTCTTACCTATGGTGCTAGTAACAGTGCAACTGAAGTTAAGATACTGCTCACTGTCCGTTATATTCTGAAAGATCTTGAGAGTAACAAGGTACTTTTGGAAGTTGGAAATGAGGTGTGGACAGAAGAGTATAAAGTTGGCGCGAGTTCCTCGGAAAATTCTGATAATGAGAAAGAGGCCCTTGGTATTATTATTGACGATCTTTCAGAGAAAATCTACCTGAAGACCCTGACCGCCCTTTCCAATTAAAGAAATCTACATATAAAAAAAAGCCGCTCCAAATGGAGCGGCTTTTTTTTTGCCAAAAAATCTTGATAGGTTTTTCTAGCCTATCATTTCTTTCACTTTTGCAGCAATCGATTGTGCATCGAGCCCCTGACTTGCATACAGATCTGAGGGCTTGCCGGAACCTCCATACTGACTCACGCCAGAACGCTGAAATTTTATCCCCTTACCAGCTTCAGCGAGAATTGTCCCTACGATACTTCCAAGTCCTGTCTCAACATGATGATCTTCAACTGTCAGCAGAACTCCGGTATCAGCAGCTTTTAATACTGCCTCTTTATCGACAGGCAAAAGAGATCCCATATTCAGTACGGCAACCGAGTGACCATCTTTTTGGAGTATTTCCCTTGCTTCCATAACAGCAGGAGTGACGGCTCCATAGCTAATAATTGCTGCATCGGTCCCCTCGCGCAGCCAGTCACCTTTTCCTGCCTGAAATTTATAGTCGCCATCAAAGAATACACTACCATCTTCTTTTGTTATAACAGGAGTTTTTGAACGCCCCATACCAACAAAAACATTTCCAGGTACGGTTGCAATATAACGGATTATCCTATCGGTCTGGTTTGGATCAGCCGGCATAAATACTGATGATCTGTAATAGTTACGGAACAAGCCAAGATAATCAACACACTGATGAGTGGGGCCATCTTCACCAACATCGAGACCTACATGGGTTGCAACAACCTTTACGCTGGCATGATTGAAATCATTTAGCCGATTTTGATTGTACACCTCAGACACAGCAAATGCACCGAAAGTACTAAAGAAAGTAACGAGGCCAAGACTTGCAAGCCCGCCAGCCATTGTGGCCGCGTGATGTTCCTGAATTCCTGCTTCCATATAGGCACCAGGTGAATGCTTATGAAACCCGCCCATCTTCACAGATCCTTCAAGGTCACATGAGATACCGGCAATTACCATCTTTCCGTTACTATTATTGGCTTCTGCCAAACTAAGCAAAGCGTTCCCATATGCCGAACGATTATCGAGCATGGTACCAGCTTCATACAGAATAGCATCACCACTGCTTACCTTTATACCCGGGTTTTTATAGTGCTGAATAGTTGCTGTACCTACAGGATTCTCCCGAAGCGTATTCCACTTGTCAAATTCATCTTCGACACCGAGTTCTTTCATTGCATTACCAAGAGATTCACGATCAAGTGGCGAACCATGATATTTAGGAATATTTTCCATAAAAGAAATCCCTTTACTCATGGTGGTACGTGACACAATAACAGTTGGAATCCCATCCTGCTTCTTGTAGGCTTTTGAAAAAGTCTGGAAATAGGCATTACAATCATGACCATCTTCAAGATATTGCACATCCCAGTTATTGATGGAATAAAGAGATCGTATTGATTGAGGCATTACCTCCTCGGTTGTTCCACATATCTGGAGATGATTTCTATCGATAATAACAATCAGGTTATCAAGTTTGTATTTTGAGGCATAACGGATAGCTTCTACTATCTGACCTTTCTGATGTTCACCATCCCCCATAAAAACGATAACTTTATTGTCTTTATTCTGAATTTTAAATCCATGAGCAAGTCCGACGGCTGTTGAAAGCCCCTGGCCGAGGTTTCCAGTATCCCACTCCACCCCGGGTACAATTCGTTCTACATGACCAGGAAAACCGGACCCGGTGCGACGAAACCCGGACAAGAAATCCTCTTCAGTAAAATAACCATACTCAGCAAGGGTAGAATAGACGGCCGGAGAAACATGACCGATGCTCATAATAACTCTGTCTCGCTCTTCCAAATCTGGTTGCGTAGCATCGTGACGCATACAGCCATATGTTACCAGGAGATTATCCAGTGTTGAAAGGGAACCACCTGGATGTCCGGATCCTGCAAGACTTGTGGATAAAAGAATGTTTTTAGCACAGCGAATGCGCATCTTCTTCAGTGTGCTCAACTCCTCACTGGACAATTCATTGGATTGCATAGTAAGTTGCAAGGTCATTTGGGTCTCCATAAAATAATGAGTACTCTGCCAGACAAAACGACAGAAACATAGAATCAATTAGTGAAACAAGAACAGTATAAAACCGGTTTCAAATACATACCTAAGAACTATTGATTCTAACTCGTTTATAAAAAAAAAACAGCTGTAAAAAATATGTTACGTATCGGACAAACAATTTTTGATTCACCTTTTATTCTAGCGCCTCTAGCTGGATATACGGATCTTCCCTTCAGGTTGCTCTGCCACGAATTTGGTGCCGGGTTGGTTGTATCTGAGATGATCAGTTGCCATGGTCTGCGTTACGGTCAGGAAAAAACTATTCGTATGCTTGCCTCCTGTGAAGCAGAGCAACCGGTCTCCTTTCAGTTGTTTGGTGCAGACCCTGTCATTATGGGAGAAGCAGCAGCACTTTTAAGTCAATATTCACCCACATTTATTGATATCAATATGGGATGTCCAGTCCGAAAGGTAACCAAAAAAGGTGCTGGGTCGGCACTAATGAAAGATATTAAACTTGCCGAAAAAATCATTCAGGCCGTTATTACTAATTCCAAGGTGCCGGTAACTGTAAAGACCAGATCCGGCATTGACAATCAACACTTAACTGCCGTTTCTTTTGCCAAAATGTGCGAAGATTCTGGCGTTGCTGCAATTACGGTTCATGGACGTACATGGGCCCAGGCATTTTCTGGTACCGCTGATTGGAATATAATCCAAGCCGTAAAGGATGCTGTTTCAATTCCGGTAATAGGTAATGGAGACGTTAAGAGTTATAAGGATGGTATTGTAAGAATGGAAGAAACTGGTTGTGATGCCATAATGATTGGCCGTGCGGCCCTTGGAAATCCATGGGTCTTTAAAAAAGAAGGCCGACCAGAATCCCTAAACCGTATTCTTCCAACTGTCAAACGCCACCTGGAACTGATGGGCGAACACCTTGACACAAAAAGAGTCCTTGCCTATATCCGAAACCATACCGGACGCTATTTTTCCAATTTCTCAGGAAGCTCCACGATTAGAAAATCGATACATAGCTGCAACAGTTTTACAGATCTGCAGACCTTTATCGACTCAATGTGTTGAGCCTACATTCTTACCCGTAGAATCATTAAGATTCACGAATAAATAGCCATAATATTTTTTTCCTGTTAACGTTGCTTAACACCTTAACACTATTTTCCCCCTTCAACACAATCTGGAACCGGTTCCACCATGATACAAACAGAGAGAATTAAAGACTATTTCTGTGATAACTGGAAAGATGTCGTAGACAAAATGAAAGAAGGGCTCATGCTTGTTGATCTTCATGGAACTATCCTGTACGTCAACAAGGCCATGGTAGACCTTCTTCACTACGACAAGGAAGAACTTCTCGGGCAATCCTGTGAAATACTTGCATGTAACAGCTGCTTTGGTCACGACGTGACAAAGGATGGAAAACGCTGCGAACTCTTTAGAAAAGGTGATGTTACCGACCTCCACTGTTCATTTAAACAAAAAAATGGCGGCCGGGTAAAAGTGCTTAAAAATGCAACCGTTCTCACTGACAACGCTGGAAATGTTGTTGGCGGCGTTGAAACGCTCACCGATCTCACCGCTGTAATAGACAAGGAAAAAGAAATATACGACCTGCACAGAGAACTCAGCAGGGAAAACGGTTTCCATGGACTTATCGGGAACAGTGTTATTATGAAGCAGGTTTATGAACTGATCGAAAGTGCTGCCCCGTCCAATGCCCCTATAATTATTTATGGCGAGAGTGGTACAGGAAAGGAGCTGGTTGCAAGCGCTATCCATAATTTAAGTAGGCGTTCTAATGCTCCATTTATCAAAGTAAACTGTGCCGCCTTAAACGAAAATATTCTAGAAAGTGAACTCTTTGGCCATACCAAAGGGGCATTCACAGGTGCGGACAGAGACAGAACAGGACGGTTTGAAGCAGCTAATAAGGGATCAATTTTCCTTGATGAAATTGGCGATCTTGCACTTGTTATGCAGACTAAACTTTTACGGGTCCTTCAGGAACAGGAAGTTGAACGGGTTGGCGCCCATCAACCAATACAAATAGATGTTCGAATTATTTCAGCCACCAATAAGAATCTAAACACTCTGATCCTTGAACATAAATTCAGAGAGGACTTTTTTTACAGGATTGGTGTTATCCCGATTAATATTCCTCCGCTAAGGCACCACTCCGAAGATATCCCACTTCTGGTTAAAACCTTTATAGATAGATCAAACCTTCAGATTGATAAAGAAATAACAACCATTCGCAAAGACGCACTTGATCTTCTGGTCGATTATCACTGGCCTGGTAATATAAGAGAGTTAATTAATGTCCTCGAATATGCTTTCGTCATTTGTCCAGAAGGTGAAATAACGCCACAACATTTGCCACAACAGTTTCAGAAAACCATGCACTCTCAAACCCACCCAGGAGATCGAGGTAACAGCGACTCAAGTGGCAGACGTGAACAACTCCTTCGGGCCTTAAATGATGCAAAAGGAAATAAGTCGGAGGCAGCAAGGCTTTTAGGTATTTCTAGAGTAACCCTTTGGAAACACCTTAAAAAACATAATATTACAATGGATCGATCATCCTATTAAAAACAAAAAAAAAGAGTACAACGAACTGATTTCGTTATACTCTCCCGACCTACACACCAATATTCTTAGAGTAATAGACTAATCGATCGAAGCCACTACTGAATCAGATCCAACAGGACATGGATAGGTAGCACGATAACTGTAACATGCATCAGCTTCAAATAAATTATCACAGTCAATACTGCAATCACCGTATGCAAGTCCATCCCTCATTGAGTACGATTCCTGAGCTTTAAACATTTCACACTCTTCAGAATTTTTCAGTTCATCGCAGTCAACTGCCCTATCTGAAAAGAACACACCGTCCACCATAGAATAACTGGGATCACCTGTGTTCATGGAAGCAACCACTGGGTTAACAATAAAAAAAACCGCGATCAAAACCAAAGCAAAACCTACAGAATTTTTCTTCATTTTTTTCTCCCTTTTATCAAATATTTCTTAAGCAGCCAGCCTGCATTTAAGTACTACATTTTTTCTTTATAGGTAATTGCTAACATAGATATCCGCCAAACGCAATCACATTTGCACCTGTACCGCAATTTTTCTTGCACCTGTTCGCCAACCCTAACAACCTGAAAGTTCATATTTTTACTACCAACATAATCTACCTCCCCTCTCGGAGCCAATGGAGTGCAAATAAACAGCGCAGTAATGTTGTTGTATTTCAACCAGTTTCCTAACCACAACTAGACATCGACAAAAAATCGTTTTAAAACATTAAATCATCAGATTTCTTCACAGAATCTTTGGACTTGCAAATCATTCTCAACTGTCTGTTTTTATAAGGCTCCTTGCTATCAATGCATTGACAAGACGAGCCCATTTGGATATGGTAGCCACTACTTTGTGACAATCCTCTGGGAGGATTAAGGACAGGTACCTAACTATCAATATTACTTTTCGGGCGTGGAATGCTTTTCCATTGCCATTTCAACCTACATTCCATGCCTACAATCGACGAACCATCTAAAGATATAGCGCGAGTCTACCGTTTTCTCTCACAGTGCATGCAATATCCCGATGCAGAATGGATGACCGAAGACTTTTTTAAAGTCTTGTACAATCTCCTCGGCACTCTTGGTGCTGTTGAAGATGGCGTTTCAATAAAGAAAGAAATTGATAACTCGGATGACTCACTCGAGGATCTTCAAGTAGAATACACAAGACTTTTTATAAATGGCGTTCCCCACGTGGTTGCCCCACCCTATGGATCTGTTTATATGGATCAATCACTTCAGGGGGCCTTTGCCGGTGATACTCTTGCTTTTTATCGAGACAAAGGTTTTGGGATGGAAGAAAATGCTGACCTCCCCGACCACCTTATTCATGAACTTGAATTCCTTTCATTACTGGCTGAAGAAAATGACTTCGCTGGAGAAGAGGAATTCCTGAAAAAACTGTTTCGCCCCTGGTTTAATAAGTTTCACCCCAGGGTAACGAAAGGAGCTCACCACCCATATTATAGGGTGGTTGTACAATTAATTGATTTTTTTACTAAGGAGGAAGACAAAGATGGCTTTCAACCTAACGAGGCGTAAATTCCTTCAGACGGCAACCCTGGCAGCAGCCTCGGTACCTCTGTCTAAGGTTGTTTCCGCTAACACCGGTGTCACCAAATCAGCACTCGACGCATCGGGTACTGCTGGTGATAAGACCGTTGTGGGTGGAATCTGCGAAATGTGTTTCTGGCGTTGTCAGCTGGTCGGTAAAGTACGAGACGGCCGCCTGATGAAACTTGAAGGAAACCCAAAATCCATTGATAACGGCACCGCAATTTGTGCCCGTGGTAATGCAGGTGTCAAACTGCTTTACGATGTGGATCGTTTGAAATACCCCATGAAAAACGTTGGAAAACGTGGTGCACCAAAATGGAAACGTATTTCATGGAAAGAAGCACTTGACGAATGTGGTTCAAAACTTAAAAGTACCGTTGATGAATACGGTGCTCATGGTATATGCGTTTTCCCTCATGGCGCATCTGCTAAATACCCCATGCACTATTTCGAGCGTGCGGTAGGAACCCACAATGTTTCTGAAGCATCTTTTTTCCAGTGCCGCGGTATTCGTGATACTGCCTATGTTGCCACTATTGGTAAGGCCCCTGGCGAAAAAATTGATATGCCAAATACCAAGGTTCTTTTCTTTATTGGCGATCACCTTGGTGAGAACGTACATGTTTCGCACATCAAACAGTACATTCAGGGTTTACAGAACGGTGCAAAACTGATCGTTGCTGATCCTCGTTTCTCCGCCTCTGCTGCTAAAGCCGATATCTGGGTTCAAATTAAGCCTGGTACCGATACAGCATATATGCTTGCCATCATGAACTACCTTGTGCAAAACAACAAATATGACAAAGCATTTGTTGAAGATCACACCGATGGTTTTGAAGAATTTGCTGCTGCTATTAAAGAGTGGACTCTTGAAAAAGCTGCCAAAGAATGTGACATCCCTGCCGAGCAGATCAAAGAAGTTGCCGATATGCTCGCAGCAAATGCACCAAATGTCGCTATCCACCCAGGTCGACACGTCTCCTGGTACGGTAACGATTTCCAGCGGGAACGTTCACTTGCATGTCTGACAGGTCTGCTTGGCGCTTATTATGTGAAAGGCGGCTGGGTTCCTCCTAAAGGACCAAAAGTTGGTGGAGTCAGCTGGGCAAAAGAAGATCATGGTCACAAGTATAATCTCAACTATGATCACCATGAAGATGAAAAGGTTTATCCTTTTAATCCTCCAGGAACTCCAACTGATCTTATTCGTGACTGTGCCATCAGTGGAAAACCTTACCCAATCAAGAGTTGTGTAGTCTGGGGACAGAACCCAATGCAGACTATCCCGAATCAGCAAAAGATGAAGGATCTGTTTAATGCTATGGACTTTGTAATGTGTGTTGACGTTATGCCAACAGATGTTACTGCCTGGGCCGATATCCTGCTGCCTGAGCAAAGCTACCTGGAACGCTTCGATTATATCAAAAAAGGTACCCAGTGGGATCTTTCTAAGGAACATCAGCAGTATATTTCTGCTCGTATGCCTCTTGTTGCTCCTATGTTTGAACGTAAGGACCAGGTGTATATCTGTAATGAACTTGCCAAGCGTATGGGACATGAAGCAAAGATTCCTGTGAAAACCATTGAAGAAATGGTTGACAAAAGTCTTGCCACCGCTAATCTCTCAATTGAGAAGCTGAAAGCTGAAGATGGAATTCATATTCAGCCCGGTAAAGATCCTTACGGAATCCCTGAGGACTTTGAGGTTCTTCTCTTCAATGAAGATATTGAAGATGCAGGGTATCCCGGCGCACCTACCTATGTTGCAGTTCCTGACAATCCAACAGGATTTGCCAGACTGCTCTACGGACGAGCGCCAGTTCACACCTTTAACAGAAGTCAGAACAATGTATGGCTGCATAACGCCATGCCTGACAATCCTGTCTGGGTAAATGATGAAGTTGCTGCTCAATTAGGCATTATTGATGGCGATACAGTAGGATTTGTAAACAGTGAAGGCGTTGAATCTACCACCACTACAACGGTGAAGGTTACAGCAGGTATTCGTAAGGACTGTGTCTACATGTACCACGGATACGGAAGTGCTAATCCACTGATGACAATTGGTGTTGGTGCTGGTGTTGATGACACGGCTCTTATTACTAAACTCGCTGTTGATCCTGAAACCGGATGTCACGGTATGAGAAACAACTTTGTTAAACTGATCAAAAATGGAAAGGTTCTGGATATTCCAGCTTAATCTTATCTTTAAGCCTTTTCA
>CAZUPS010000057.1:0-21696 GCA_964621915.1 uncultured Desulfocapsa sp.
CCAAACGGTTAGTGATGGATGCCATCCTTATGGCGATCTGGAGACGCAAGCCAGCTTCAGGGAACGTCTGATTTCATATTTATCAGTAATATCTCTTATTTTACGTGGAACAGCAATACGAAAATAGTATTTGCCAAAGCCATTCTTGTAAACATAGGTAGGCGGGGAAGTGATGGGCATGATAGAATACCGTAGTTGAGGTTGATGGTTCAAAATCCTTTAGGAATTATAAACCGTTATCTCTAAATATTACAGTAATTCTAGTCTCTTATTGCTGGTAAGTGCGGTGCGGATGTACCAAAATGATATTTTTGATGTACCAATCGATAAAGTAGTCGAAACCCTGAAAATGAAAAATCCGGCAAAGTGTTGATCTTATTAAGAAAAACACCGTGCCGGATAGTCAAATGGTGGAGGCGGCGTCCACCATGGCTTCTTGCTAAGACCATGATATTATTACTGTTTGAGGCAGGTGGCGTTGCTTGGTACTGTAATATGTACTGTAAAAAACCAATATCATCTGGGGTGAGCAGTAGGAACGGATCTGGTTGAAGTGCTGGAGAGTTAGCAAAAAACCAAAAGGTTCTGGTTGTTGGATTGAATCTTCGCTAATCACTATTTTTTTCCTGCATTATTGTGTATGCCTGCTGCGGGTGAGTCGGTGCCGTTGGGAATGCTAATCCTAGCCTCCCTTGCTCCACCAGATGTTTGAGGTAATGTTGCCGTAAAGCATCAGGAGTTCTGTTCACTAACTGTGCTAACACCTGTAATGTCAAATAATATCCTTCACATAACGAAAGAATGATTCCCTCCATTTCTTTTTTAGGAATTTTCTTCCTTGATTGTGCCTCGCTTGCCTTGCCTATCAGTTCTTGTTTAATCTTTGAGGCGAGAAGTTGCAAATCATCAATTAACGGATTAAGAATTCCACTTACTACCAACCATCCTTCATCGGCTCGATTAGAATGTTCGGAGCTACCCTTCAAATGTTCGGAGCTACCCTTCAAATGTTCGGAGCTACCCTGCAAATGTTCGGAGCTTTCAGCAATAATTGGCAATGCTTCACCAAAGACTTGCTCTGGTGTTGGGAGCGCTTGTTCAGGACGGTGATAAACAGTGCCACGCCCATGCCCGCTTGATTTTAGCCAGCCCGCCTTGACAAGACGCTGGAAGGCCTGTGTTAAGTCATGGGCGTGGTCATCGGAGATTTCCATTATCCGGTGGTGTGTTGCAACCTGTTCAGTCGCTACAGTAGCAAGGATTAATCGATCCAGTTCTGGCAAGTTATCATATGCACTTCCAAGATGCGCTCTGAGCCTGGTCACGACTTCTACCGGGAAAAAGTCTATCATCCGCAATTCCAAAAGTGTTTGCTCGGGGTCGTCTTTTTCATAAAGAGCTGGTGGACGCCAGTCGCAACTCTTCCAGCCGCTGAATATTTTCGGGACTCCAGAGCCCGCTCGTTCACCTAGGCCAATCATAAGAAACATTTGATGAATTATGCGGTTACGACAATCGCTTTCTCCACCCAGAATGGCCTGTTCGACAGATATTCGCATATTGCCTGGATTACGAAAACCAAACAAATCCGGTCGCTTCACAACCAGTACCGAGACCCGGCCGCTATAGTCCGCATGTACAAGTGTATTTACCAAAGCCTCACGGATCGCTTCATGAACCGGTGTGTCATCCTGCCGCTGGCCGTCTTTTAATGAAAAAGGGACTTTTATATCAGTGGTAAGTCTTCTGTATACCCGCCTGTAAAAATCAAAAAGGTTGCCCGACCAGGTACCGTCAGGAACAAGTCGATCAACCCAACGTAATTCAGTTTTTGCCTCGGGACGTTCCTGATAATCTATGAAATAATGTGGGACTGCATCCTGGATTGCTTCCCAGTTACCAAACATCAATAAACCTGCCAGAGTAAGCCCTTCTTCCCCAGATTGTCTGTCACGACGCCACCCTTTAAGGTGTCGCAGTAAGCTGGTATCGTCATCGTCCAACCAGACATGGCCAGGTTTGGCAACTCGCAATATCTGGCGGTAGGCCAACAGGCTATCAAGATCAATGTCATCTATTCCAAACCCAGGCAGAATACGATTATCACGTTCATCTTCCACCTGTTCGGCCAGCATCCTTTTGACGGTTTCATCATCACAGGGTCTATCGCCTTCGTGGAGACGCCGGTAGGTGTTCCCGTTAAAGGGGTTACCTCTTAGGTACACAGGTTTCTGCTTCCGATTGGCAGCAGGAATGTGGATATGGATAAGTTTTTTATCTCCAATGGGGATGATGGTTACATTTTCATCGCTCAACAGATTATTGCTTACTTTCTGTCGGTTATTCAAGTGGTTAAACAGTACGGTGACTACTCGTTCTGGGTCAAGGAGGCCATGTAAAGAGAACCGTCCTTTCTTTTCTTTAACACCAAGCAGGACACTGCCGCCATGGGTATTGGCAAAGGCGCTGTAGGTGGGCCAGAAATCGATGGGTAACTGTCCCCTTCCGTTTTTTCCCGCTGCCAGCTTACATTCCAGATCAACAGATTCAGAAAGTGCTTCAATATCAGATAGGGTGCGGATGTTAATCATACAGGCTCCCCCGTTTTTGTTGAACTTCTAGAAACAATTGTACCCCTGAGCTGTTTTTTATTTTCTTAGTTAAAGAGCAACCAGTTGGAATGACGTTGTGTTACTGATGTTACATGAGATCCTAACTTAATGTTTGTCAAACAATAAAAACATGCATGAAGGGATGTTGCAATAAGTTGCATGGTTATTTCTCTTTGCTCGTGGTTTTCTATCAACGCGCAAGGTCGATATCCAGTTTTTTCGTTGATGGAATAATTAAACCTGAATCCAGTAACGCCACCAGCGCTTTTCGCCTTCAGGTCTGACCTTACCTTCTGTAGCTAGATGATCAAGCGCGGTTTTTAGCCGCCTTCTTTTGATTTCCAGAGTGATCCGGTCATAAATCTCGATTATGGATGAGTTTGGATAGCTGTGCAGGTTTTCGATAATCAAAGCCCTTATTATAAATGGAGTAAGGCATTCATAGCCAAAATATACGAGGTCAGTTGGCTTTGTGTCCCACGAGCCCCTCCTTTTCTCCCTGAGGTTTAACAATGTTACTATATGTTGTTTAAAGTTATTGTAATGGTGGTAGAATGTGATTTATTTATATTGAACTTACATTGTTAAACATATATACTCCTTCATTATGGAGTCAAAAAAATCACATACTATTGGCTTTAGATTAAGAAAATCCTTGAAAGAAACCATTGGGTTAATTGCCGAGAGAGAAACCCGTACAGTCTCTTTGCAAGTTGAGCATTTTGTCAGACAGGGAATCCGAGACTATTTAGACGAAAATCCTGATTTTACTGCAGAGCATAATAAAAAAATTAGTTCCAAATCCTCTAAGAGTGAGCGATAATCACTCATGCTTAAATCAACATTCCAACACCTAAAGGGGATAGGGCCAAAAACAGAGAGAGGTCTCTGGGCCAAGGGAATTACAACCTGGGAGAGTTATGTTAATTCTCAACCAAGGCAACAATCCCTTTTCAGTGAAATCCCTCCAGACTCTCCCCTGCGTGAATCAATTGCTGCCTATGAAAGTGGCGATATGTCCTTTTTTTATGATTCCCTAAAAACATCAGAGTACTACCGAGTTGCCTTAGAGTTTCCCGAAGATGTGCTTTTTCTTGATATTGAGACCACAGGTCTTAGTCATTATTATGACATTATAACGATTGTCGGTTGGTCTCTTGGCAAAGACTATGGTGTTTATATCAATGGCCAAGATGACAGCCAATTTAGAGAGGTGATGGCAAAAGCAAAGGTTCTTGTAACCTTTAACGGTATAATGTTTGACATGAAGTTCATCAAAAAACACTTCGAAAATATTACCATTCCCTACATACATCTGGATCTTCGTTTCTTTGCCAAGCGTGTTGGTTTTTCAGGTGGTCAGAAGGCTATTGAGAAAGAAATTGGCTTTGGCAGGCAATCTGACATTGATGGTATGCTTGGTGAGGCGGCTCCGATTCTTTGGCATAAGTATAGAAGGGGCGATCTGGACGCCATGCGAAGGTTGATAGAATACAACCATGCCGATATTGAAGGCATGAAGTGGATTCTTGATATCAGCACCAAGTTATATTTGCAGAAAGAAAAAATACCAAAAAAAATACAGAAAAAGCCGAAATTTACAAAACTAAAAAGTAAGCTGAAATGGCTGAAAAATAAACCGGCAAAACCATCTAAAAGTATCTTTGTTCCTAAATTTACAGGCAGCAATAAGCCGCTCATTACCTATGCTGAATTGAATGAGATTCATCCATTGGATAATTTCTGTTCCATAGGTATCGATCTTGTCTCTTCTGAAGACCGTGAGACAGGGTTTTGTGTGTTGAAAGGGAACAAAGCCTGTACCTCCAGGGTGAAAACGGATGATGATCTCATTCGCTTATCCATTGAAGCCGGGGCTGACATTATCTCAATAGACTCACCCCTCAGTATCCCCAAAGGGCGGACAAGCTTTTTTGATGATGATCCTTTTCGAAAAGAATTTGGCATTACGCGTCTATGTGAACGACTTCTCAAGAGAAGGGGGATCTCCAGTTACCCCTGTCTCATTCCAAGTATGCAGAAATTGACCAGAAGAGGGATGCAGTTAGCAGAGAAATTTAGGGTCTTAGGAATACCAGTTATTGAAAGTTACCCAGGAGCAGCCCAGGATATTATGGCAATTCCCAGGAAACAGGCCGGGCTTGATTACTTAACAGAGGGCTTACAGGAATTCGGTCTTGCTGGTGCTTTTGTTGATACGCCGGTAAGCCATGATGAGCTGGACGCAATCACCTCAGCCATTGTGGGCCATTTCTTTTGGGTTGGCATGTATGAAGGACTAGGGGATGCTGGTGAAGAATATTTGATTATTCCAGATCTTAATGCCAATTACAAAAACTGGCTTTCCAAAAAAGTCATTGGGTTAAGTGGAGCCATGGCAACGGGGAAAACCACGTTAACAAAACATCTTGGTAAAAAGTATAGTTCTGCAAGATTTAGTCAGGTACTGGCTGAAATATTAGAAAAAGAAGGGACGGAAATATCTCGCTCAGCATTACAGGAACTTGGTTGGCAGATACACCAGGAAAAAAAGCAGCGATGGCTTGGAAAACAGGTTTTGGACACCGTTGAAGACAAAAGGCGTATTGTGATTGATGGCTTACGTTTCCTTGAAGATCACGCCCTAATGGTAGAGACATATGGCCCGGCATTCACCCATTTTCATATTAAATCTTCACTGCAAAAATGCAAAGACAGGGCTGAAAAGAACCGCTCAGAAGATATCGATTTTACAGAAGCAATAAACAAAAAGGTGGAAAAGAAAGTACGCCAGCTTGAAAAAGTCGCCCATCATGTTATTAACAACAACGGAACAATGGAAAATTTGTTCAATCAGTTCGATAAACTTGGAAGCAAAGGATAAGAGATGCCTGTAAGCATAGTTGTGGGAGGACAATTTGGTTCTGAAGGGAAAGGAAAGGTCGCCCACTATTTTGCTAAAGAATTAAAAGCAACTTTTGCCGTACGCTGTGGCGGGCCAAACTCAGGCCATACTGTTATTGATGAGCAAGGCAAGGCCCGTATTTTTCAGCAATTACCGACTGCTGCTATCCTGCCAGATGTTAACTTGGCGATCTGTTCCGGCAGCTATATTGATCTCGATATCTTATACAAAGAGATTAATGAGACCAATATTGGTGCAGACCGTCTCTGTATTGACCCTGATGCGGTAATCATTACCGAAGAATTAAAGAATAGAGAACAGCAGGGCAGGCTGATGGCAAGCATTGGTTCAACAGGAAGTGGTACAGGGGCAGCAGTGGCTGCACGGGTTAACAGAGAAAAGACTCTTCTTTTTGCCAGAGATATCCCTGAACTCAAACCATTCCTGACAGAAGTCCCGCAAATTCTTCGAAACTCCCTCAACAATCAAGAGAGGATTATCATAGAGGGAACCCAAGGGTTTGGCCTCTCCCCCCTTCACGCCCGATATTATCCATATGTAACCAGCCGTGACACTACCGCTGCAGCTTTTTTAGCGGAGACAGGGTTAAGCCCCTTAGATGTTAATGATGTAATTTTAACGATACGGGCCTTTCCTATTCGAGTGGCAGGAAATTCTGGGCCGTTAGCCAAGGAGATTGACTGGCAAACTCTTACTGTTGAGGGGGAACATGTTGCTCCTATTGAAGAGAAAACAAGTGTTACTAAATGCGTCCGTAGAATAGCTAGATTCGACCATATTATTGTAAAGAAGGCGATTACAGTAAATCAGCCAACAATAATAGTCTTAAATCATGTGGATTATATCCATAGAGACACTCGAGAAACAGCTGTTACTAATATTGAAAAATCGATTGGTAAATCTATAGACTATAGGGGTTATGGTCCAGATTCTCTTCAACCACAAATACCATTGTTATTAATTAAATCATGTTAATCCTAAATAATATAAGTACATTAGAGGAGATGTCGCATGTTAGATAATCCCTCAATAGATGCAGATGAACAATTAATAATTGACAAATATAATAAGTATAAGGCTATCGATCCTTTTTTGAATGATATTCCCCCTGCGTTGCTTAATTCTGCTGACATTCACAGTTATGTTAAAGCAACAGGGATGATTCATCCATTTGAGGAAAAAGCTCTTAAATCCGCTTCCTATGCGGCAAAAATTGCTGGAGAATGCAGATATTGGGATGAAAAGAATCAAAAATTTAAAACAGTTTTACTAGAAAAAGATGGGGACAAATTAGTCTTAAAGCCAAATTCAATTGCATTTGTTGGAATAGATCCAACATTTAGGTTACCTGACTATATCGCTCTCAGATTTAACCTAAAGATATCGAATGTTTACAGGGGGCTACTATTGGGGACAGGTCCTCTTATAGATCCTGGCTTTGAAGGAAAAATTTCAATCCCTCTACATAATCTTACCAGTAATGAGTATGTATTCTCATATGCTGAATCACTTATCTGGATTGAATTTACCAAAACAAGCCCATTACCCAATGGGCGAGAATTAACGAGTAACCAAAAGAAAGAAATAGAAGAAGCAAAGGAGTTGAAATGCACAGAATATATTTCATTTCCAGATGACAAAAAAAATAAGGAACTACCTTACTACCTGAATAAGGCTCTAAAAGGAACTAGATTTAACGAAATAGTCAGTTCGATACCGTCTGCTATGCTAGAGGCCAGTAAATCTGCAAAAGAAGCAAATTTATCAGCACAGAAGGCAAAAGAAAAAGTGCAAACAATCCGAAACTGGAGCATAGCAGCAGCAGTTGGTATCATCCTAGGGATAGCTGGTATTGTCTATAATTCTTGGTCTTTGCAAATAGATTACTATGGACAGTCTGTGTCTAAAATTGACCAATTAGACACGAAACTCGATGATAACATTGTAGAAATCAATAAAAAGTTAATGATTATTATTGAAGGGAATAATAAAAGAATTTCAGCATTAGAAAGTAAAATCGAAATATTAACCTTGAAGGGTGAAACGTCAACAAACGACCCACATCGAATCAAAGGCAAAAAACAACCATTACATGAAGAACAGAATTGAAATCTCTGGAAACATAGCCTCCGGCAAAACCACCCTTTGCCAATCCTTATCCACAAAAGGCTACCTTCCCCTTTTCGAAGATTTTCAAAGCAACCCTTTCTTTGATGATTTCTACAAAGATCCTGCCACCTATTCTTTTGAAACAGAGGTTACCTTCCTCCTCCAGCATTATAACCTTATAAAAAAACAGAAGGCAGAATCAGCAATTGCCTGTGACTATTCGTTGCTCCTCGATATGGCGTATGCCGATGTAAATCTCACTGGGAATAGGCTTACAATCTTCTTTGAGATTGTTGCAGAGCTGCAACAGGAGATAGGGCTACCAAGTCAGATAGTACATCTTATTTGCCCAGAAGAAATTTTACTTCAAAGAATAATTAAACGCAGCCGGGAGGCAGAATCAACAATCTCCCTGGATTATCTGACCTCCATTAGCAAGGCCATCTTTTTGCGGGTTCAAGAGGTTTCCAGCAAGGTACCTGTTCTTACTATTGATAGTAATGCCATTGATTTCACAACAGGAATAGATGATATTGCAGAACTAAAGCCTCTGATTTTCCTTGGTTCTTAAACTGCCGCAAAACCAATCACAAATCCAAGCCAGCCCCGTACCGTTTCAGCCACACTTTGCGCTCTTTATAATCGGGTAAAACCTTATCAACCTCATTCCAATAGATAGCAGAATGATTTCTCTGGTGGATATGACAAAGCTCATGGACCACCATATAATCAATGACCTTGGCTGGAGCCATCATGCATTTCCAGTGAAAGGAAAGTTTGTTTTTCTTGGTACAACTTGCCCAGCGAAAGCCCATATCCTTCACTGCAACCCCTGACGGTGTAACTCCTACCTTGGGGGCAAAAAAGGTAACCCGTTCTCTGATACGTTTTATCCCTTTTGCTGTATAGAATTCTTCAAAGGCTGTTCTGGCAGCTTGTTCACCACCATTTTCAACCAATGATCGTTGCAGACAGAACCGTCCCTCTTTTAACTTCAAAGCATCATCCTGTTCGGCAACCAGTGACAAACGGTAGGAACGACCCAGGTACAAAAACGTTTCACCATTCACCCATTCCCGCACCACGGCAGTGGCGTTTAAATCACGCCATTCCGCCAGATTCCGGTAGATCCACATGCGCTTGCTTTCGACTACTGCATCAATCTGTTCCGGGCTGTAGCCTTTGGGCGGGTGTACGGTAATAATACCGTTACGCTCAATAACTATATCAGTGGTCTTTCGATCAGTGCCGGGTAACAGTTGGTAATCAATGTCTCGTACACGTCGCGGGGTCATTGGCTATTCCTCTTGAGCAATGCATCATGGCGGTTCTTTGCCAGCTTCATTATTTCTACCGCCACCCGTTCCCGGTTCTGTTTCAGCTCTTTAATGCCGGTCAGGGTCAGGGCTGTTTTTATCTCGCTGCGCGTTTTCTTCTGTTTGTCAGAGTTGGTCCAGAAATCAATGCTGCCGATACTATCCTGCAGGGTATCAACAATGGCTTCCATCAATTTCTTCATTTTGGCTTTGGCTTCTTTTGGTACTTTCCCATCAGCAAAGGCCTCATTGGCAATATGTGAGAAAAAGGTGGTGGCCTCTTTGCTCATCCCGTCTTCGCCGTTTTGCCGTCCTTCTATGGCCTCGGCCCGCAATTTTTCCAGCTCATCGGCCAGTCGTTCCCATTGATCCTGGTACTTGTCGATCAGATTCTCCACCTTCTCAGACAGGCTTTTGTAAAAAGCCGGGTCTTCATCGTTGTGAACCGTGCAATGCTTGCGGATGGCATGTTCCATTTCACTGGCTTTAGCCTCAGGATTACCGCCCGCATGTTTGTGCAGGTTCTCGATAAAATCATCGGCCAGCAGCTCCACCGGCGGCACCATGGGGTTGATGCCCAGGCTGATCAGATGGTCGTTGATCAATTCCTTTACTTTCTGTCCCGCATCACCCAGGCTCAGGCTGGTATCTTTATAACGCTCTTTGGCAATGCGCAGGATATAGCCGAATCGTTTGGCTGGCACCCGGTAAGGATGAGCCGCCTGATGGGGTAGGATGATATCCATACTCATCAGAAATTTTTTCAGATACACATCAAAATCAGCCCGGATCTTTTCATCTTTCAATAAACGCACCGCCGCGTGCACCACTGCCGCATCCGCTTCCACATCCGGTAGTTTTCCCTGCACAAATTCAGCAACCAGTTTCACCCTGTTTTCGGTAAACAACTGCAATAAGCGCTGGTACCGCTCGTCCAGAACCGGCACTTCGGAAGTAATGCTTTTGAGGCCTGCCGCCAGTTCTTCCTGTTCATCGGTGGCGGCATAGAGGGTCAGAGCCTCGGTGAGATGGTTGGCAAGACCGATATAGTCCACCACATAGCCGCGCTTCTTGCCCTTTTTGACCCGATTGGTCCGGGCAATGGCCTGCAGCAGGGTATGCTCCCGGATCTTTTTATCGATATACATAACCTGCTCAATGGGCGCATCAAAACCGGTGAGCAACATATCGCAGACGATTAAAAAGGCGATACCGGTGTATTCTTTATCCGGATCATCGAGATCAAAGGGTCTACAAAAATTATCAACGGCATTCCACTCTTTCGCCTGTCGCCGTGCCGTGGTGATATAGGCGGCCTCATTGGTGCCATCACCGGAAATAACCACTGCCGCCTTTAAGAAGGCAATTCTCCTTATCAATTCCAGATCAGGCTGCGCTTCGGCCCTGGCCTTTTCCAGTCGTGCAAGCAGGGCTTCCTCAATCGCTATTTGATACCTCTGGGCCGCAAGTTTGGAATGGCACACCACCTGGGCCTTAAAACCGTTGGGCAGGATATGGTTGATGTAGTGGTCAACCAGATCAACGGCAATGGCTTTGATCCGCTGTTCCGCCTCCAGAATATCGCCGGTGGCGCCGTATTTCTTCTTGATAGCCAGCAACTCTTCTTCACTGCGATCCTTAAACAGATCCTCAAAGGCGGTTTCAAAACCATGTTTGTCGTACAGGGCGGCATCGGCGGTTTTCCCTTCATAGAGGATCTGCAAAGTCGCGCCGTCGTTCACCGCATCCATCAAGCGGTAGGTATCAATATACTGGCCGAATCGTTTATGAGTTTTCTTTTCACCGTGGCGTTCGCTGATCAGCGGGGTACCGGTGAAGGCGATTCGTACTGCATTGGGAAAGGCCTCAAAGATATTATCCCCAAGATCAGAGCCCTGGGTGCGGTGCGCTTCATCAATCATCAAAATGATCCGCTCAGAATCATTGACCACGCCAAAGGTCTTGCCGGACGGCATGGCCTGATAGGTGCCCAGTGCTTCGGCCACCTTTAGACTTAAACTCTCCTCCCGCTGCTGAAACTTATGGGTCATTACCATATTAATATCAGAGCTGTCGGTTGAGAGCTGCTTGCGCAGGTCGCTGGTATTTTCGATGATATGGATCCGGCCACCGATCAGGGTCGCGGTTTTACTGAGTTGATCTTCCAGGTCAATGCGGTCGTTGACCAGCACGATCTTAAAGTCGTTCAGATCCTTTGAGGCCCGCATCATTCTTGCCACAAAGACCATGGTCAGCGACTTGCCGGACCCCTGGGTATGCCAGACCACGCCGCTTTTTTCCGCCTGATTTCTGCCGCTACGCAAGCGGGCACATATTTTACCCGCTGCCCTGAACTGCTGATAACGACACACCACTTTGATGCGTGGGCCGCTGTCGGTATCCATAAATACAGAAGAGGTTCGCAGAATCTGCAGCAGGTTTTCTTTACCAAGCATACCGCTGATGAGCTGCTCTTGCTGGCTCATTCCCTCGGTGTTTTTATCATCATCCGGCCACTGGGTTTTCCAGGGAAAGAAGTGTTCAATACCCGAGGTGATGGAGCCAAAATCCGCTTCCAGCTCACAAGTGCGAATCAGGAGCAGGGCTGAATGAAACAAACGGGGTTCACCTTCTTTAAGACCCTGTTGACGGGTAGCAGGGCGCTCATTCATATAGCGCTGCAACTGCTCAAAGGCTTCCATCATGGGGTTGGCGCAGGTGGGCCCGCCCTTTTTGCACTCCACCACTGCCAGCGGTATGCCGTTTACAAAGAGGACAATATCCGGAATGATAAACTGCTTAACGCAGCCCGGTGTATTGATGCGGAACTGGTTAATGGCGTGGAACTGATTGTTTTCCGGGTTGGTAAAGTCGATGAGTTTAACCACCGGGTCCTGCTCGCCGGTGATCTCGTTGATATCCACCTGGGTCTTAAAGAGCAGCTTTTGAATGGTCTCATTGGCCTCCAGCAGGGTACGGTTGGGCTGACGCAGGATTTGATCGTGCAGGTCGTGGAGTTGTTTTTCTGTGAGCCATTCTTCTCCAGATGCTGTGGTATTGATGGCAGACACGGCTTCGGCAAAGACTTCGGGTAACAGCCACTGGCGAAATTTTTGGCGCAGACTTTTGCTTGGGCCCTCAGGGATACCTTGCCCCTGGTCAATGATTGACCAGCCCAGGGTTGCTAGCTGGTCAAGAAATGGCTGTTCGACTTCGGTGTACTCAGACATGGGCGGTTTCCGCTTGGGCGAGTTTGACTGGAACCTTGCCGGTGAGAAGATCGTGCATAAGGCCGGATTTTTGGGTTATCAATTTTTTCTTATATCGTTCTTCATCCAACAATTTTGTTTGTACTGTCCGGATTGATTTACCAATAAAGATTTGTTCTTTTTCTGGTGGGCGATAAGTTAGTATATTTTTAATATCACCAACATTTACATGTGGTGATGTTGTCGCCCCCAAACCTCGTACAACCCTCCTATAAAAATCTGGTAAATTCATACTCCAGAGCAGGAAATGTGGGTCTACTTTATCGGCAGGTCTCAGCAACATCACCCTTTGCCCCAAACAAACTTTTTCTCTCCCAACTGGAGAGGCGATACCCAACCTCTCACCTTCCCGAGAATATATAATATCCCCTTTTTTCGGATTTAGTCGCTGGATTCTATTTAAATAATCGTGTTGATTGACCCTATAGGCTTGTTCCAAAAGAAGCTGACCGGGTTTCATGTCGGCTGTGCGAATACAAGGAATACCGCTATCTTGGTAGGAAGGAGTAGAATGTGGGCAATCAACCACTTGTGAGCATAAATCACTTATTTGCACATAATCCCACTCCTTCGGAATCCAGCCGATGGGGGTTTCCCGATACAGCTCCGGGGCCTGTTCTCTGGGGGGGCGGAGTTTGCCGTCAGCAGTGAGACCACGAGTAAACAAGTCGTGCATTAAGCCCGCTTTGATTTGCTGGTATTTATGGATCAGTGCTTCGGTTTTTTCGATAGCCTCATCAAAAATTTCTAGTTTTTTGACGATTTTCTTTTGAATCTTTTCGCATGATGGGTAACGGATTGGAATCCGCTTAATCGCTGTCATGTCAAGCATCAATACTGTGGTGCCACGTGCAAACTTGTGCATCCACCTTCGATACTCATCTATATTCAGCAAATAATACAGGTAATGAGAATTTACCTCATTGCTATTAAGTTTAATTCGTGTGACATGATGTGAAAATAAAACCGGATTCTTGCGAATGTGCACTGGTAGGTATGCTGGAATGCCTATAATGTCACCAGAAAGGGTCACATCTGTATTTGCTATAAGTAAATCAGTAGCAGCAGTTAAATCATCATTTAGGAAGGGACCATTAAAAAATTTTAGGCCATCTTTATTAAATCCGCCTCCTTTCTTAAAGGATTTCATATTGACGTATGGAACTCCAGCGTCCTTCTCGACTAACATATCTGCCAAATAGGTTATACCTCGTCGTAATGTTGCTAAATCCCCAAGAGTTTTTTCCGTCCATCCTTCAGATGAATTACTCATACCCCAACTCCACCCAAAACGCTTTCAACTGCTTTGAAGCTGCATCCCGTTCGGCCTCTATCGTCCTGGCCGTTATCGCATACTTGTCCCACAAGTTTTCAATCCCCTTGATACATGCCCGTTGATCAGCCTGGAGATAAGCCTGATAGGTATTCATCAACACCTGGCGCAGACGTTCAATAATCACGGTGCGGGCCTCATCGTTGGAGATCTTCTCCCGTGCGCTTGCCACTAGTTCATCACGCTTTTTTTCATTTCCCTTGATAATGGCCTTTTGCGCCTTAGCTTCGTCTTCCAAGGCTTTGTGACGGGACAGACTTTCCTCAATATCCTGGGCCAGCTCTCTGGCTAACCGGCCCTTTTCTATGGCCTCGGTAAGGGCTTCGGTAAATTCCGACTGGTGTCCCACCTGATTCGCCAGATCGATAATCCGTTTGCCACTAGCAAACTGCGGATCTTTCTGGGTTAATCCTTCTGTGCAGTAATAGCCTTTTGGGGCGCCCTTGGGCAGCAACCCGGCTACCTTGATTTCGGTAAAGATATCAGCAGCCAGTGCCTTTAATGTTTTAAGGTGGCCCTTCCATTCTACGTTCAAACGCTTCAGTTCCGCCTTTTTATCCTTTACCACACCACCGGCCATGACCCCGGTTTCTTCACTATCTTCAAAATCTTCTTCACCGGCTGCGGCAAACAGGGCCTGCAATTCAGCCAGGCGACCTTGAGCATTTTCCATTTCTTCCAGCACTCCCGGGAACTGGCTTTGCAGAATCTCCTGATCTGGGATCAGTTCCGGCCCCCAACCGCTGGCAGCAATGGATTTAAAATCAGCCTTGAGCTGGTTCACGTAGTTGGCAAAAGCGCCGCGCACCTGATTCGGAGTCAATAGCTTCTGCCCACTCAGCGCCTCAGCAATACTCACCAGCAGACTACGGCGCATAAGATAGACATTGCCGGAGTTTTCATGCTGGTTTTCAGGGTCAGGGGCCAGGGCTTCGACAATGGGCAGGTTCTCTTGCCACCATGCTTCCAACTGATCCATAAAGGTTTGATGACGCGCCGTCACGCCGGGGTGAGTGGTCACAAAGTCGGCAATAGAGCGCTTATCAGCAGTGGCTTCGGCGAAATCCAGATAGGTTGCATCCCTCTCAATAAAACAATCTTTCCGTAATCCGGGATAATTTCTCCAGAAATGTTCCAGTCCATCCACTTCGACAATGGGGACACCGCCATGGAGATGAGCCCGTACATCATGGGGTTCGGGTGGCGGTGCATTATCGACATAACGACGGATATTGCAGTTGTAATCCTCGGCAGCAATCTCAGCCACCGGTACTCTGCGGGCATAGGCAGGGATATCTTTTCCAGCCCGATAGGCGTGGACGATCTTATCAATATCTTCCGGACGCAGATGATTCTGGGCCTTGCCATCGCGATATTCACGATCTCCATTAATAAACAGCACATGCTCACGATCTGCTGCGCCCTGTTTATTCATCACCAGCAGACAGGCGGGAATGCCGGTACCGTAAAAGAGATTACTGGGCAGACCGATTATGGCCTCAAGATAGCCTCTTTCAATAAAGTGCTTGCGGGCGGTCTGTTCTTCGCCGCCACGAAACAAAACACCGTGGGGCATAACAGTGGCCAGGCGACCATCGTGCTTGAGGACCGAGAGCATATGCTGCACGAACATCAGATCGGCTTTTTTGCCTTTTTCCGGCATCATCACCGGGAAGCGGCCGGGAAATTTGAGATTGGTTTTACTGTAGTTCTGGCTGAAGGGCGGATTGGCCAGCACCCGGTCAAAACGCATGAGTTCGTTGGTTTCAGCGTCAAGGTGCTGCGGTTCTCGGATGGTGTCTTCCTGGCGGATATCGGCATGGGAAATGCCGTGCAGCAGCATGTTCATTTTACAGATCGACCAGGTGGTGCCGATCTTCTCCTGGCCAAACAGGGATATTTCACCGGCATCGCCGCCGCACTCGCGCAGATAGTCGCGGGTCTGGATCAGCATACCACCGGATCCTGCCGTGGGATCGTAGACTCGCATACCTTTTTGGGGATCACAGATTTCCACACAGATCCGTACTACCTCGGCGGGGGTGTAAAATTCCCCGGCCTTTTTCCCGGCAGAATCGGCAAAGAATTTAATCAGCCACTCGTAGGCTGCGCCCAATAGATCGGGAAATTCAAAGTCTTCATCTCTCAAAGGGATTTTCTCAAAGTTCTGGACAAAGTCGGCCAGGGTGTCATCATCCAGGGTACGTTGGCCAATCTTGCGGTTAAAGTTGATCCCTTTCAGCACGTCCTGGAGTGCTTCTATATTAGCATCTTCAATGGCTTCCAGTGCTTTATTCAAGGTAGTGCCGACATTCTCTTTCACATGCTTCAAGGCAGGATGACGGATGATTTTCTTCGCCCCTTCTCTGGTTACTTCCTCATCCCATCCCTGATTCCAGCGGGCCCGCTCCGGCACATAGAAATACTTGCCGGAATAGTTATCGGAATCCTCCAACTCAATAGAAATATCTTCAGAGTCCATGCCCTTAGCGACAAGTTCGGCCTCCAACTCAGCCCGGCGTTGATCAAAGAGATCACTGGCCCGCTTTAAAAATAACATGCCGAAGATGTATTCCTTGTACTCACTGGCATCCATGCTGCCACGAAGATCATCGCAGGCAGTGAGCAGAAGGTTCTCAAGGCGGGAAAGGGTGAGTTTTGATTGAGTCATAGTTTTCTATAGCGTTTTATTATTGGTTGTTCTTTCAAGAAAGTGGTTCTACTGGCCAAAAATAATTTACAGCTTCTGGTAGTAGTCTCGAATTTTGAGAGCCATAAGTTTACGTCGTTCCAGCAGGAAATCTTCATAATGGTCTATGGTTTTACTTTCCATACCACTTGGGATGCAATGTATACTGTAGTTTTCCTGCATATCATTAAGAGATGTTATTGCACCGTACATCGCTTGTCCTGTCTGGCACTGTTCTTGTAACTCAGAAAAATAGACGTCCGGAGCTTTATCTTTGATGGTGATATTAATCTCACTTTGCATCATCACGTAGTTTGCTATCTGGTTATATTTCCCACGGGTAAGACCGAATCCTTTTAAATAGTTTCTGGGGAACAGATGATGCACATCCCCTCTGTGAGTTATCAGGTCACGAACGGTAATGTCTTTGGACAAGAAACCTTGATCATTGCCATGGACTTGGGAGGCAAGGAAGACTTTGAAATAGGGACTACTGGCGACTGATGTATTCATCTGCTGTGGTAAACCAGCTTCCCAGAAAGCATCAGACAATTCTGCTGTTTCGATATCTTGGAGGTATTGCTCAAGGCCATTGTCACGAATCTGCCTTATGTCAAAATCAAAGGTCGATTCTGGAGAGGATGAATAGCGCCCGGTAAGCATCGACATGACAAACCATCGTCGAACATACGATTCGATTTTGCCTTGATCAACATTGTTTTCTCTTAGCACCAGATAAACAATGTAGGCAAAATTGATCACGTTTTGGGAACGTATCATGGATGCTTCAATAAACCCGGCTGATCGGAGGATCATGACGAATCGTTTGAAGTTTGTTTCGTTCATGAAGTTGAAGATACCTTTTTCAAGAAGCTGAAAAGACTCTTCTGCTATACTTTCTTCGTACTCTCTGGTCTTAAAATTTCGTCCAGATAATAGGGCAACCAGGTCTTCCAGACGGCCTCGCTTGAACTCGGAAGTAAACGCCACTCGTAACATGTCGGTATAGGAGGGATCGTACAGGTCATCATTTTCATTTTTTAACCAACCCATTTTTTGAAAATAGGATGTTGCGGCAAAGTCTTTGTCCAGATCGGCAAGCTGTTGATAAAATTCTGGGGCGACAGCAAGATGGCAAAAATAGTCGATACATTTACGAAGTTTATCGCCACCATAAATTTCATCAGCCGCTATTTTGGACATAGCAAAATCAGCTTGACTGAGCACCGCACCTTGTGAGTTGATTCGGATAAAAATCTCGGTGACTGTTTTAATATCCAATTCGGCGTTTAATTCGATAAGGCCGATATGGTTATTTACAATTCCCCGTAATAGCTCAATGGAGTTGTAGATATCATCTTGATCAGCGTCTTCATTCTTTGCACAGTAATCTCCAACTAGTCGAAGCATCTTAACATCGGCTGACAGAACATCAGCAATGTTTGCGATCCATGCCTTATCTTTACGAATTGCCGGGTTTGAAACCTCAAACCGTCGTTCTTGGGGGTGAAAGGCAATGGTTATTGTAACCCTTTTGTAATGTTTGTTTATGACCCTTTGATTGAGTAATGCAGCCATGAGCGCAGTTACCCGCTGCTGCCCATCAATAAGAATACGTTTACCATCCGATGATGTACCATCTTTTAACTTTACAGATGGGTTACGCCAAGCGATCAAGTATCCAATAGGGTATCCAGAATATAGCGAGTCAATAAGATCACGAACCTTTGCAGCACTCCATACAAATGGCCGTTGAATCTCCGGAATGGCAATTTCACCGGAATTTATCCAGGTGAGTAGCGTTTGAATGGGGTGTTGATTTACTGAATAGCGTTGGATGGTCACTTGAACCTCGTATTTGATTAATTAGACAACAAACAATGTGGAATGTTTATAATGATACAACCATGGCCAAGCTAATAGATTTTCAGAAAATTTTCATCATCTATCACAAGGTCCTAGGGTGTGCTTGCAATGCATTGCCCATTCAGGCACTTATTCAAACATCAATTGTCAGTAGGTGTCAGCTTTAGTCAACTGACTGTGATCTTCTGTATGTGTTTAATGTATAATTTATACAGTGTGGCAAGAGTGCAAAGCGAGCAAAAAAATAAGAAAATAAGTTTTGGTGGATGTATTAAGGTGTTATAGGAAGATCAGGAACAAAAAAAGAATTGACACTCTTTATCGGACAGTTTGTATTAGGACAAACCCTCACCAGAACGGCAATTCTAGTGAGGGTTCATTGTGGATCACAAATAGGGAACCACGACAGCAAGATCATTCTACAAAAAAAATGATCAGATGTGAACCCTGTTTTGTGAGAAAGATTTTTATCTTCATTTTGAGGACAATAAATGAAAATATTGAAGTTACCAGCAGTAATCGAAAAAACAGGATTATCCCGCAGTACAATCTACGCAAAACTTTCTTCCGACGAATTTCCCCAACCGATAAAATTGAGTATTCGCTCCATCGGTTGGGTTGAGGATCATGTTGACGCATGGCTTCTGAAAAAAATAGAGTCTATTTCCTAAACGCTATTCATGCTCATAAAAATGTGTTTGTTGGTTTAGCCCATTTGGGCACTCTCGTTACATACCATGTAGCTGCTCAGTCAGTACATCTATAAAAACATGGTGATGGTGGGGGGGGACCAACAGACGTATAACTGTAGCCTTTTTAGAAACGGGTGTGTGTCTTTTTTTAGACACTCGAAAATATCCTTGTTCTTTCAGGCTGAAACAGCGACGTCTTAAGACAGGTGAAGTCTGTCCGAGGCCGGGTTATTAACACTTACGTTGACTGAGGAGTTATGAATATTTCACAGGAAGAATCGACAACAGAAAATTTGGAGTTTGATATAACTCTATTTACTGCCGACAAAACACCTATGACAAAAACCTTTGGTATTGAAAAAGGTGAACTAGTTAAACAGCGGCCGGGATTAATTGCATTAGGGCAATACCAGGTACGTAAAACCACACTTTACAAACTTGCAAAAGGGTTAGGGAGTTTATCGAAATACCAGGCTCTTGGCCTCGGAACTCCTAAACAGAACAAAGGGCAACTGACCACGGCCCAAAAACATCTTGGTTTATGCTCTCCAAACGATCCGATACCAAGAACATCTGAATATTTTCGGTTCAAAAGAAAACCAACGGCAATACTCTTTGATTTTGATGGGATTAATTTACTGGTGAAAGCAGCTCTAGAAGTATTGATGGGCATTATTCCAGGATTTGATAAGGCAGAAAAGTTAATTGTCCATTCATCTTCCAGCGGACTTTATCTTGAGGGGGAATTGTTAAAGGAGACTACTTCTGCTCACGTTTATGTTGTTGTCTCTGATGGTACACATATACCATCCTTCATGAGAACACTAAGCCAACGATTGTGGTTGGCTGGATATGGTCACATCCAGATCAGTGCTGCAGGAAGTTTGTTAATTCGTTCATTGAATGATGGAAGTGTAGGAAGCCCAGAAAGAATTATCTACGAGGCGGCACCGATTCTAATGGACGGCCTTGTACAGAAGAGACCTAGTCCTGAGTATATTCCTGGAGAGTTACTTGATCTTTCATTAATCCCTGATCTTTGTCGAGATGAGGAGCAGCAATATAAGGATTTGGTAGCCGCTGCCAAAGCTAAGATTAGGCCTGATGCTGACAAGATACGAAAGATTTACGATCGGCTGCAGGTAAAAACTCTTGTTTCCAGCGGCATAGCAGAGACGGAAGCACATAAAGCTATTGCTGGGAGGCATAAGGGAGCCCTGACTCTTAATGATATTTTGTATCTGTCAAAAGATAAGGTTCTTGCCGTACGGGATATTTCGCAAGACCATCATGGCCAGTCTTGTTGCGACCCTTTAGAGCCATCCTATAATGATTGGCATGATACGGTTGCAAAAATTTATGTGAATGAAGATGGCAGTATTGTCATTAACAGTAATGCACATGGTGGGCAGGTGTATCATGTGAGTAACATTACAAAAGAGCATTATTCCACTCCTCAAGTAGCTCTTTTTAACGAAGATGGAAAACCAAAAACAAAAGTAACTGTATTGATAGAAATTGGTAGTCGGTTTGATTTATTCCATGATGAAACTGGTGAGGGGTACGCAAGTATAGAAAAAGACGGTCACAAGGAAACATGGCCTATAAAAAGCAAAGTCTTCAAAGAGTTGCTTGCTGACGAATATTATTTGTTAAGCAATATAGGAGTTAGCGGGCGTGTAATAGACGATGCATTGGACACTCTTCGTGGCAAAGCTAGAGTTGATGGTGAGCAACAAAGAGTTCACAGGCGGACAGCAGAGCATAAAGGAAACCTCTACCTTGATTTAGGTGATAAGGACTGGAGTGTCGTAGAAATTTCCAGAGAAGGCTGGAGGGTTAAGCGGACTTCTCCTGTAAAGTTTCTTAGAAGCCCCAGTAACCAGGACCTTCCCCGGCCAGAAAAAGGAGGTTCTTTGGAAGAGCTATGGGCTTTACTTAACATCAGGCCAGAGGATAGGGCGCTTATTGCCGGTTTTTTGGTGAGAGCTCTTTGTCCGAATGGCCCTTATTTAGGGCTCTGCATCAATGGAGAACAAGGAACGGCAAAAAGTACAGGTACGAAAATAATTAGATCTTTTTGTGATCCGTCAACTGCGATGTTGCGTCCCCCTCCTAAAGATGAGCGAGACTTCCTAGCTGGTGCGATCAATAATTGGTGCATTACCTATGATAATCTTTCAGGGATGCAACCTTGGCTCTCTGATGCACTTTGCAGGGTTTTGACAGGAGGGGCATTTGCAGCCCGTACGCTGTACTCCAATACTGAAGAAACTACAATTCCTCTTGCTCGGCCTGCTATTTTAAATGGAATTGATGATTTGGCTAACAGGCCTGATCTCGCTGATAGAGTTGTCACAATAAACTTTCAACCAATTCAGGAGGGTACCCGTAGAGATGAACGTGAACTGTGGCGACAATTTGATCAGGAGAAGGGTAAGATATTTGGTGTTCTTCTGGATGGCTTAACTGCTGCGCTGAATAATGTTGATAATGTCACTCTGCATTACAAACCACGCATGATTGATGCTGCAAAATGGGCAACGGCTGCGGAGGAAGGGTTGGGGCTTGCAAGTGGTTCTTTTATTGATTCTTACAGGAAGAATCAAAGGGATATGGTTGCGATGAGCCTCGATTCGTCACCATTTATCGCTGCTCTTCTCGATATGATTCAGGAGAAAAGGGAGTGGGAGGGGACTCCAACCGAACTTCTTTTGCTTTTGCCTGCGTATGCGAGGGATGAAGACACTGTAAGATCCAAGGCTTGGCCAAAGTCGGCAAGCTGGGTGACAAAATTCTTAAAACGATATGCTCCCGCTTTGCGAAAGATAGATGTAGGTTTTGAACAACAAAGAATAAGTGCATCAAGCCGTATCAAAATAAC
>CAZUPS010000058.1:0-21568 GCA_964621915.1 uncultured Desulfocapsa sp.
AATAATGGCCCTTCATGAAACGAAGTACGCTTTAGTCGGATGAACCATTTTTTTGCGTTGTTACCTGATCGTCTTTATCGGCTGAGAATCCTTCCAATACAGGGAAATAGACAGAAAAGGTACTCCCCTGGTCTGGTGTGCTCAAAACCCTGACGAATCCTTTGTAGTCCTGGACAATGCCGTGAATAACAGCAAGGCCAATACCGGAACCTTCTCCTACCTCTTTGGTGGTGAAATAGGGTTCAAAAACTCTCTCCATGGTTTTTGTATCCATGCCATGGCCAGTGTCACTGACAGAAAGCACAACAAAGGAACCGGCAGAGACATTCTTGTATGCTTCAACGTCCTCAGTCTCAAGGTGTTCGCGAGACAATCTCACTGTCAAAGTTCCCTTTTGCTGGTCCATGGCGTGGAGAGCATTAGAGCAGAGATTGACCATGATCTGATGGATATTTGTCGGATCTGCTTTAATATTCCCACATTTTTTGTCGATATCCTGTCTTATTTCAATAGTGGTAGGTAATGTAGATCGCAGCATCTGAAGTGCTTCTTTGATAATTGGATGGGGAGTAAGGGCTTGCAGTTGATGCTCAGTTTTGCGGCTGAAGGTGAGAATCTGTTTAACAAGCTCAGCAGCCCTGATGCTTGACTGGATAACCATATCAATATCTTTGTCAGCAGGACTGCCGTCAGGAAGCTCTTCTTTGACAAATTGCGAATAGCCCAAGATGGCAGAGAGGATGTTGTTAAAATCGTGAGCGATACCGCCAGCCAGAGTGCCGATTGCGTCCATCTTATGGGCCTGAAAGAGTTCCTGCTCAAGCCGTTTTTCATTTGTGATGTCTTTGGCTATGTGAACAAGATAAGCCTTGTTGCCGCTTAAATCATCAATTGTTGCGGAGGATACCTCAAATGTTTTACCCAGGTTTTCGTGGCGTACTATTTCAGAACGGTTTTCGATATCCTGGACGGACTCAACCATAGGACACCCTGGACAAGGTTCAGTGATATCACGGAAGACCTCATAACAGTGTCTGCCCTTGAGCTCCCCAAGCGGTACTTCAAAAACAGCATGGGCTGCTTTGTTGGCCCTGACAATATGCATGTCTTTGTCCTGGATAGTGACAATGTCAGTGATAGCATCAAATGACATTTGCCACTCCTCTTTGGCCTGCACAATAGCAAGTTCTTTCTGCTTTCTTTCTATAATGATCTGTGCATTTGTGAGAAAAGAAACAATTTGATTTGTATCATTATCAGAATAATTATTTCCCTTGTTAGCAACGACCGCCACTGCAACAATCTTGTTTGATATCAGTATTGGAATCGACATGATACGAGTGAGAGTAACATGTCCGTCTGGAATGCCTTTTTTATTCGGACAATCCTGCTGGTATTCATTAAGAATGAATGGCTTTCTATCTCTAACGGCATTCCCCCATATCCCTGAGTTCTTAATAGGGAAATCCATCGTTTGATGGTTTAGGGCGCAGTCTGCCATGGTCTCTTTTGACCATGAGTAGAGCTTTAGAATCTGCTCATTATCATCCATGGAGCTGAAAAAACCATATTGACTCTCCGTCATTTCTACGATTTCTTCTAGAATAACGTCACAGATGCTCTTCAGGTCAGCATCCAGCATAGTGGACAGTTTCCAGAGAGCCTCAAGACGTTTCTGGAGGAATGCATTTTGCCGTTCGGACTCTTTTCTCTCGGTAATATCATCATAGACGGAAACGATTTCACCGGATGGTAGCTTGTATACATAATTCTCCACCCAGAGCTTGATTCTTTTGTCACGATATACTTTAGAAGGTTGGAGTTCTGGCTTCCCTGTCTGCCAAACGCGCTGAAAAACATCAAAGAGACCAAGGTCAATAACGCCAGGAAATACCTTTTTGACACTTTTTCCGAGGATGTTCTCACGTTCAAACTGTGCTTGGTTACAACCAGACGGATTCAGGTCTTTAAAAAGAAAATCATTGCCATTATCGACTGCTTCGTAAATGGCAACACCCGTTTTCATATTGTTAAACGTTTCCCGGAAAAGGGTTTCGCTTCCCTGTAACGCAGCTGTTCGAGATTCTAACTCCCGGTGCAGTCGCCGGTTGAAGTAAAGGATTATAGCAATGAAAAAAAGAACGAAAAGGACGGCAACAGAGATGGCCCAGTTGCGGATTTTCGTATAGTCAAGCTCGAGGGGCGGTTCGTAGATAAAACCATCAAGGGAATAGTCTGGCTCAACCATGTCAAGCTGCACAAAAACGTCAGCCATCTCCTGCCAGCGTCCGGGAAGCATATGGCCGATTTCAACCAAATCAGCCATTATGAGTTGCTCGATAGCGTCTGCCTCATACCGTAAGTGTGACCTGGTTTTGTTTGCCTTGTATTTATTTAGCAGTAGATCTATTATCTCCTCGTGGTGCGAGAGGGCATATTTCCAGCCTTGCATAGAAGCAGCCCGGAAGGCTTTGACACGGTCGGGATGGTTACGCAGTTCCTCTTCAGAGGTGAAAAGCGTGTCGCCATAGAAATCAATTCCATAGTCGCTCGGACTGATGACGTTATAAGAAATACCTTGCTGCTCAAGTAGAAAAGGTTCATTTGTTATATAGGCGTTGAAAACGTCGGTTTTTCCATGGATCAGATCCTGAAGATCTAAGCTGCTGGGGATGACGTTGATTTGATCAATGGTGACTCCGGTACGTTGGAAGGTGGCAACATGTTCCGCGGCATCCTTCTCAAGGAACATAACTTTTCGTCCTATCATGTCCCGCGGAGTTTTGATGCCGGAATCCTTTCTGCTTAACATGATGACGGCTGATTTTTGAAGAACAGCGGCTATTGCCACGACAGGATCACCTTTCAAGCGACGGAGGAGAAGTTCAGCCCGTGCCACGCCATATTCAGCCCGGCCGGAAACAACCTCTTCAATAGTACTCACCCCAGTCCTACCACTTTCCAGAACGACATCGAAGCCGGCCTCTTTGTAATAACCTTGTTCAACTGCAGCATAATAACCAGCAAATTGAAACTGATGATGCCAGGGTAACTGTAGAACTATTTTTTCAAGGGAGTCAGAAGCCTGAACCTGCGTGAAGCAGAAGAGGAAAGAAAGAGAAAGTATAAACCGAAAAAATATTGCCATAGAGGACACAAAAAAGTCTGAATAATGTGATGTAAGGTCAACCAACAACCTGAAAAAAGAAAGGTTTTAGTTTCTTTTTGATTTCCCTCGCCACAAGCACTTTTTTTTAATCTAATCACAATTGAGGTATTTTTCACAGAAATTTGTGGAGTGACATTAGAAGAGAGCCAGCAAGGTTAAGCGTTTAAGAAAAGTTGCAACTTTAGATGTTTCCTTAGTCCTCTTCCTTCCCTCTCTAAAGTGAATAGTCATTCAATAAAACATGACTCCAGAAAATTTCATATAGGTAGAAATACCCATTTTACACTTTTATTGAAAATAATTGCATTTTGAGAGAATAGCCTTGGCAAGGCAAACCAGCAGGCATGAAGTACAACTTGAGACTATTCCTGAACATCGCCGAAGTAACAGAACCCAGATTCTTCAAGAGGGTCGATTATCTAAATCAATGAAAAAAAGGTTTCGCCTTCTTTAGCCACTGAATTTACTTCCAAGCATCCAAAGAATCTGCAGACTGATAAGGGCGTAGAGTCCTGCAATAACATCATCAAACATAATTCCGAATCCGCCATGGATATGCTCGTCAAACCATGAGCATGGAAAGGGTTTTAGTATATCAAAGAGGCGGAACAGAAGAAAACCGAGAATCCATGCTGCCGGATGATTTGGAGCGGCAATAAGAGTAATAAACATGCCGACAAATTCATCGATAACAATGGGTCCTGCATCGGCCTGATCAAGGATTTTCTCTGCAGATCCCGCAAGGATACAGCCAAGCACAAAAACACCCCCCACCAGACCGAGGTATGTCTGCAGGGGGAAGTTGCGCATAAAAAACCATGGCACAAGGGCAGCAATTGAGCCCCAGGTGCCGGGGGCTTTAGGGAGATTTCCGCTATAGAATCCCGTGGCCAGAAACATGATAATCTTGTCCATTTGTTTTTCCGTGAATTAATTATATGGTGTTGAATTGGAAATCTCAGTTGATTTCTTTTGCTATTAACGAGAGAAACAAGGTGCAGAGCAGTATGGCGTTATCAGCTGTCCTTTGTTTGGGAAACGGCATTATACACTCGGGATAGAGGGATCTGGTTCTTTTCTGCGACTTGTCTGCATGCATCATATTCAGGATAAATTACGATGCCTCTCGGGGTGTTGACTTTTTTGGCCACGATATCACCCCATTGTGTGGAGACAGTTATTGCCTCTCGGAGTAAGGTCATACGTTCTTCTGTTCGAAAACGTACCCCGATTGCTGTTGTTTCTGAGAGTATGATCTTTTTCAGTTCAAGCCCATGGGCAGGATCGCTGATAACCCGTAACAGTTGTCCTGGCCGGCCTTTTTTCATAATCAAGGGGCTGAGTGAAACATCGAGTGCTCCCTTTGCAAAAAGCAGATCACAGAGATAGGGAAATCCTTCGCTGTTCCAGTCGTCAAGGTTGGTTTCGATAATTTCAACCACGTCACTCTCTGGCTTAGCCATTGCCGTACCTGTTATCAGTCTCAGGAGATTGGGTTGCTCCGCATTGAGTTGATGGCTTCCGGCTCCATAACCGATGCTTTTTACGGTCATGGGCGGCATTCCACCAAAAGAGTCGGCAAGTCCCGTCGCAAGCATAGCTCCTGTGGGAGTAACAAGTTCTTTTTCCTGGTCGACACCATATACGGGAGTGTTTCGTAGCAGTTCACATACGGCAGGTGCTGGCAGGGGTAATTTTCCGTGGGCACAGTGCACAAAACCATGGCCCATGGGGAGAGGAGAGCAGGTGATTCGGGTGATGCCAAGGGTTTTGAACCCAACAAGGGCACCCACTATATCGACGATGGTATCCACAGCACCCACTTCATGGAAATGGATCTTTTCGACTGGAACATTGTGAACTTTGGCTTCTGCTTCAGCAAGAGTGGTGAACAGGGAGGATGCCTTTTGGATAATTACAGAAGAGAGATCCGATTCATTGAGCAGGTCAAGGATATTTCCAAGGTGTCTGAATTCCTGCCTGGATGGGGAGTGTATCTGAACCTGTTTGCAGCTGATCCCGGCACGGATCTGATTTTCTAAAGAGAGCTGAAAATCGATCCCTTTGATCTTGCTGAGCTCTTCAAGGAGTGTATCTTTCTCTAGACCGGCATCGAGAAGGGCTCCAAGCAGCATATCACCACTTATTCCAGAGAAGCAGTCGAGATAGGCGATGGTTGCAGGAACAGTCATTTAATTATTGAAGAGATGTAAATGTCTGCCCGGTCTCAAGGGATTGACCACATATATACGCTTCCACACTCATGCGTTTTTTTCCCTCCGGCTGAATTTCACGGACCAGAAGTGCTCCATCGCCCGTGGCCAGAAGCAGTCCATTTCGGTCTGCCTGGATGATACTTCCAGGGGGAAGGGTGCAGGGTGTTTCTGTCAGTTCCGGAGAAAAAAATCGAAAGCGTTTTCCATCAAGAAAACTATAGGCTGTGGGCCAGGGATCCATGCCGCGAATCAGGCAGTGAATTTCCCAGGCTGATTTCTTCCAGTCGATATCACCATATTCTTTTTTTAAAGGAGGCGCTTCGGTGGCAAGAGAGTGGTCCTGCTCAATGGGAGGGAGCTTGTCCTGTCGCAAAAGATCCAGGGCTTTTAAAAGCGTTGTGCCGCCAAGCTCCGAGAGTTTTGTAAAGAGACCACCTGCAGTTTCAGTTAAGCTGACTGGAACTGAGGCTGGCAGCAGCATGGCTCCGGTATCCATTCCAGCATCCATTTCCATAATAGTAATTCCAGCCTCTTTGTCACCTGTAAGAATAGCCCATTGGATGGGGGCGGCACCTCTGTGTCGTGGCAAGAGTGAGCCGTGGATATTAATACAACCCAAGGGGGGTAGTTCAAGAATGGAAGGCGGCAGGATTCGACCGTAGGCAGCAACTATAATCACGTCAGGTTTAAAGTCGCGCAGCTCCTGTGCAAATTCGGTGGTTTTTATTTTTGTTGGCTGTAGTACGGGAATGGCAGCGGATTCAGCAAGCACTTTTATCGGAGGTGGGCTCAGTTTTTTACCACGACCTTTGGGGCGATCAGGTTGGGTGATGACTGCTACTACCTGATCGGGACCGTCAATCAATCCCTGCAGGGTAGGAGCGGAAAAATCAGGTGTACCCATAAAAATAATGCGAAAGGTTTTGTCTGGTTCTGTCATAAAGGGTCCGGTTATTTTTTTGCAGCCAGCATCTTTTTTATTTTTTTCTTATACATTGCTCGTTTCAAAGTGCTTAAGTGATCGATAAAAAGAATACCACGGAGGTGGTCGATTTCATGTTGAAGCACAACGGCAAAACGGTCCTCCACTGTTATTTCCTGTTCATCCCCTGCAATGTCCTGATAGCGGACTGTAACCTTCTGACTTCTTTTAACAGAGGCGGTGAGGTCAAGAACTGATAGGCAGCCTTCTTCATCAACCTGTTTTCCCTCTGCTTCAGTTATCTCGGGATTAATCATTACCATGGAGTCTTTTCCGTCTTCCTCCTGGGAGGCATTTACGACGATAAGCTGGATGGATTCTCCGACTTGCGGTGCGGCAAGACCAACACCGGGTGCATCGTACATGGTCTCAATCATATTTGAGACGAGTTCCTGGAGGGAGTCGTCAAAAACAGAGATCTTCTTCGCTGGTTGACGAAGAACGGGATCTGGAAATTTAAGAATTGGAAGCAGGCTCATGGCTATATGTTATGTTCGAATTATTATCAGTATTATTAAAGGACGCGGGAAATATACCATAGAGATACCCTTTCCGCATCAACGTTGTGTTTCCATAAGATATGCGCTAATGTCGTATCAGTCAATATTAACCCCTAAATCAACAGTCTGTATACGTATATAATCATGAATATAACACTGATTGCCGCACTTCTTTTAAGTTACCTGGCAGGAGGTATTCCCTTTGGACTTCTATTCAGTCGCATGGCTGGTAAAGATGTGCGCCAGGAGGGGAGTGGAAATATCGGAGCCACCAATGTGAACCGGGTCCTTGGAAAAAAACTTGGTATACTCACTCTACTCTGTGATGTGGTGAAGGGATTTCTTCCAGTTTTTGTGGCTTCACTTATTCTTCCCATGGGAGATAATTGGGAACTGTTTGTGGGATTGTGCGGGTTGGTTGCGGTACTTGGTCATATGTTTTCACCCTATCTTGGTTTTGCCGGTGGTAAGGGAGTGGCTACAGCACTTGGTGTCTTCCTCTTTTTTTCACCTTGGGCAATTGCGATTGCTCTGGTTCTTTTTATTGCGGTGGTGGGAATTTCAGGGTTTGTTTCTGCCGGGTCACTGGCAGCAGCCGGATTGATTCCTTTCTTTATTTTGATGTTTGGTGGCAGTGTGGCAACCTTTTCCTGTGCTGCTGTAATTGCTGTCCTTATCTGGATAAAGCATAGTGCTAATATCGGCAGGTTGCGCAGAGGCGAAGAAACCAGCTGGAAGAAAAAGGACTCGGCATGACCAAGTCAGAATGGGAAGCCATTTTTGAGGCAAAAGAGCTATTGGGACTTGCGGATCGTGCAACCCTAGGGGAAATAAAGCGCAGTTATCGTAATAAGTGTAAGGAAAATCATCCTGATATTGTGGGAGATGATAGGGCAAAGGGCGATTTAATGCGTAAGCTGACCAGGGCGTATGACGTTCTTATGGATCACTGTAATCAATTTAAAATTCCTCTGATTCCAGTGGATGGTGAAACACTGGAGCCGGAAGATTGGTGGATGGACAGGTTTGGCCATGATGCCTATTGGGGAAAGAAGTAATTTTTGATTCTTAAATCTGCTGTTTTTTTCGATCTCGCTGTCGCTTACAAACGTGGCTGAATAGTGTGCAGTATTCCCGGATAAGCTGTTTTCGATCCACTGGTGTGAGCTTAAAATAAATTGGGCTGAGCATTAAAACCCGTATTGCTTCCTGGCTGGTCATTGTCACTCCCTCCTTCCTTGGTGGGCGATTTAGATTTCCATTCCGTTATTATTCTTATCGACCACTTCTCTAAATTTGTTAACTTTTGTAAATATTGTTGACAGAATTTGTTTAGTGTGGCTAGTGTTTAGCTATCCTAAGTATATTTGAATGAATTACAATTGAAAATGAAGTGATACTCTTATGGCCAATAACAAAAAAGTTGAGCAGGCGCGCTTTATAGCCAGTGCCGGGCGCAAACTGAAAAATCATATTTTTTCTATTCAGTCCGGTCTGCAGAAAGGACGTGCTTCCTGTCCGGGTGAAGAACTCTCCATGGCACAGGTGCAGATGCTTATGACTGTGCAGAGCGGTGGGGAGAGTACGGTCACTAAACTTGCCGAAAAGTTGAATGTGTCGCCTCCTTCGGCATCGTGCATGATTGATCGTCTTGAAGATAAGGGGTTTCTGCATCGTGAGCGAAGTACAGAGGATAGGCGAAAGGTTGTGATTCGTCTGTCACCGCAGGCAGCGGTGCAGGCGAAAAAAATGGAAGAAGTGGTTCTTGCGGCCTTTTTGGGTTTGGTGGAAAAGGTGGGGCCGGAAACCGCACAGAAATGGTGTGAAGTGCTTGAACGTGTAGAGCAGGTATTATTAAAACAGGAATTGAGTAAATAGCCATGAGTGAACAGAAAAAAAATATGCGCACAACCGTTATTATTCGAGTTGTTGCCTGTCTTGTCATCCTGCTGGTTGGTTTTGGTGGGTTTAAGTTTTTAAAGGGTCGAAAAAAGGCCCCGAGTCATGCTGTCCAGACGGAACGGCCGCTTCAGGTACAAACAGTTGTCGCTGCCTTTAAAGAAGTTCCGGTCGTGATAGAGGCACATGGCGAACTACGTTCCATCCGTAAGGTTGAAATTGCAGCAGAAGTTGCAGGTTCCATTGTGGCTGTTAATCCGCGATTGTTGACCGGTGAGGTGATAGCAGAAGGAGAGCTTCTCTTTGCCATAGATGATCGGGATTATCGTAGTGACTATGAATCGAACAAAACACGCCTTGCCATTTTACAACGAGATAAGGAGCTTACCGCCAAAGAACTTAAGCGGGTTCAGACCCTTTTTGAAAAAAATAAAGTTGGAACCAGAGCCGGAGTGGAGAAGGCAGAGCAGGCAGCGAACAGCTCCGCTGACAGATTGGCTCAAGTGCAGCAAGCCATGGTTCGTGCTGAGATAAAGCTTGAGCGTTGTAAGGTTTTTGCACCGTTCACCTGTCGAATTATTTCCAAGAATATTGAAAAAGGTCAGTATGTAGCACCTGGGAAAATTGTCCTTGGATTGGCCGATGATTCGGTGCTGGAGCTTGAAGTTCCGCTCGATAGCCGCGATGCCTTTGAGTGGCTGCAGTTTTCGGATATTGGGGAAAAGCGTCTGGCAGGTTCAGATGCGTGGTTCTCGGCTCTAAAACCGGTTGAGTGCAAGGTGATCTGGACCGAAGATGAAAAAAACAAAGCAATGGCTACGATGAACAGGGTCAGTTTTTTTGACCAGAAAACTCGTACGGTAAAGGTTGTTCTACGGGTGGACTCCAAGCAGTTTGCCAAACAGAACAGAGACATGCCCCTTGTTTCAGGAATGTTTTGCCGGGTTGCTATCCCGGGGGATCCCATGCAGCGGGTTGTAGAACTGCCACGCTGGGCTGTGAGTTTTGAGAACACAGTGTATGTGGTTCGTGATGGCCGTTTGGAGACCGTTGCCGTGCAAGTGGCAAGAGTTCAGGACAATAAGGCATATATCAACGCAGGATTAGAGGCGGGTGATATGGTAATTACCACGCGTCTTGTTAATCCTCTTGAGCGTAGCCTGGTCAAAGTGGTAAATACCAAAAAAACAGCTCCCGAGGGTGAGAAGTAATGAATAATCTGCTTGCCTCCTTTGCCCGAAATACGGTTTTTGCCAATATTCTTCTTCTGCTTATCTTTTTTGCGGGGTTTCTTGCGACTAAGATGATGGTGCGGGAGAGTTTTCCCGAGTTTTCAATTGATAAAATTGTCATAACCGTTCCCTATCCAGGTGCCGATCCGGAAGAGGTGGAAGAGGGCATTAATCAGAAGATCGAAGAGGCTTTGGAATCCATTCAGGGGATTGATCAATACACCACCAAATCCAAAGAAAATATGGCGTCGGTAATTGTTGATGTCAAGGATGGCTACGACACAGCCGAAGTTCTGGATATGGTGCGCTCCCATGTAAATGCAATTTCCACCCTCCCCGTTGGCGCGGAAAAACCAATTATTCGTGAGATTGTCAAGAAACAGGTGGTTATGTTACTTTCTTTGTCTGGAGATCTCACCGAAAAGCAGCTGAAGCAGTGGGGAGAGCGAATTAAAGATGAGGTGAAACTGATTCCTTTGATTTCCCAGGTGGAAGCCTTTGGAACTCGTGAGTATGAAATTGGAATTGAAATTTCTGAAGAGAAACTGCGCAGCTACGGGTTAAATTTTGACCAGGTAGCCTCGATGGTTCGTAAATCCAGTGTGAACCTTGCGGGTGGCACGTTGCGGACCGTCGGCGAGGATATCAGGATACGAACCGTTGGTCGGAAATATACAGGAAAAGAGCTTGCAGAAATTGTGGTTCTTGCCCGGCCGGATGGTGAAATCATTACGCTTGATCGTATTGCAACGATTCACGATGGGTTTACCGAAGATCCTGTTATGGCAACCGTCGATGATCAACGGGCCATGTTTGTCCAGATCGCAAAAACAGAAGATGAGGATGCGATTAAAATATCAAATGCTGTCCAGGCCTTTGTTGCAGAGAAAGAAAAGATATTACCGCCGGGTGTTCATATCTCTGTTTTTTATGATACAACCGATTCTCTTCGTGGCCGCATAAGCCTGCTGACCAGAAATGGTGTGATCGGTCTTTGCCTTGTCTTTTTTATGCTCTGGCTGTTTCTTGATCTGCGTCTTTCCTTTTGGGCGGGCCTCGGTATTCCAATTTCCATTGCCGGAGCCATGTTTATTCTCTGGTCAATTGATGCCACCATCAATATGATTTCACTTTTTGGCCTGATAATGGTGCTTGGGATCGTGGTGGATGATGCAATTGTGGTGGGTGAGGCTATCTATGTGCATCGCAAACGCGGTGAGTCTCCACTCGATGCTGCAGTGAATGGGGTTTCTGAAGTTGCTATGCCGGTACTGGCAGCTGTGACCACAACCATCGTTGCCTTTATTCCTCTGTCCTATGTTGGGGGAACCATGGGGAAGTTTGTGGCTATCTTGCCCGTGGTGGTTATTGCCTGTCTGCTGATTTCACTTGTTGAGTCACTTCTGCTGCTGCCGGCTCATCTTAGCCATTTACCCGATCTGAATAAACCTAAAAACCTGTGGGGGCCTTTTGCTCTTATTGAACGATGGCGATCTGCAGTGAGTAAGGGACTTGAGACATTTATCGAAAAACGCTATGTCCCCTTTATTGCCGTAGTTTTGAACTGGCGTTATGTTTCACTGGCCGTGGCCATTGCTGTACTTATGCTCAGTGTGGGGCTTGTGAAGGGAGGGCTTGTTAAATTTCAGGTCTTTCCAAAACTTGATGGATTTGTGATCACATCCACGGTTGAATTCCCGGAAGGGACACCTCCTGATGTGACGAGCGAGGCATTACAACAGATTGAGTCAGCCTTTGACCGCCTGGCTAAAAAGACAGAGACGATCAGTGGAGAACCTCTTGTCCGTCAGCGTTTGGCCCTGGTTGGGCAGGTTCTGTCCGGGGATATGGGGGCTACTGGGCCGCATATGGGCTCTATCCAGATAATCCTTCTACCGTCTGAAAAACGAGGTATCCACTCCAATGATCTTCTAATAGACTGGGAAAAGGAAGTGGGTGGCATTCCAGGCGTAAAAAGTCTCTCCTTTGAAGGAATGGCAGCAGGCCCTTCGGGTGCTGAAATTGAGGTTTGGCTTCAGGGACGTGATATGGATGATCTTCTTGGTGCAGCGGATGATTTGCAGGAGGCACTTGGTGAGTTCCAGGGTGTGTATCAGGTTCAAAGTGATTATGCGCAAGGCAAAAACGAACTGCAGCTCGCTTTGAAGCCCGAGGCGACAACTCTTGGCCTTTCTGTACAGGACCTTGCCGGGCAGATTAATTCCGGGTTTTACGGGCGGGAAGCTTTTCGCCTGCAGCGCGGCAGCGATGATATTCGGGTGAAGGTGCGATACACGGCACTTGAACGGAGTCGTCTCTCGGATTTTGAAAAAGTGCATATTCGTACGGCCGATGGCAGGGAAGTTCCGTTGCTATCCGTTGCCCATATCAGTTTTGCTCCGGGATTTTCGACTATTACGCGTACCGATGGTTTGCGTCGTATAAAGGTGACGGCCGAAGTCAACAATCGACAGGCCAACTCCGGGGAGATCTTTGCCGAACTTGGAGAGACAACATTTCGTGAACTGAAAGGAAAGTACCCTGATATTAGCCTTGCCATGCAGGGATCCAAGAAAAATACCAGGGAATCGTTTTCATCGCTTATGATTGGCTTTCCTCTTGCCATGGTTGGGATTTTTGTCATTATTGCCACCGTTTTCCGTTCCTATATTCAGCCGTTTATTATTCTTTTTACCATTCCTTTTGGGATTATCGGTGCCATTATCGGTCATCTGCTTCTTGGCTATAATCTCTCCATGATGTCTATCTTTGGAATGGTTGCCTTATCTGGGGTGGTGATTAATGATGCCATTGTTTTGATAGAGCGGGTGAATGAAAATCTTGCCAGTGGTATGAAGCTCTTTGATGCTATTATTCAAGGTGGTGCCAGGCGATTTAGGGCAATTTTTCTTACCTCAATCAGTACTGTGGGAGGATTGGCACCACTTATTATGGAAACGGATATGCAGGCCAGGTTTTTGATTCCGATGGCTCTGTCCGTTGCTGGTGGTGTGGTTTTTGCGACGGGTCTAACCTTGATACTGATCCCGAGTCTGCTGGTGATTATGAATGATTTCAGGCGAATGGTAGTTAAAGGGATAAGTGGTAAATGGCCAACGCGAGAGGAAGTTGAACCAAGGGTGGTGAAAATAAAATGAACTGGCAAACATCTTTTGTACTTGTAACAGTGATAAGTTTTTTATGCGCGCCCATTGTGGGTAGTAAAACACTTGAAGAAGTGGAGTTGCTCGATCTGACAACTGCCCAGGAAGTTGCACTTGCCGATAATCCATCTCTTGCAGCTGCGGCTGAACGGGTGGAACAGGCACGGCAACGGATTGAACAGGCCAGAGCTCTATACTACCCCAGCATTGACGCCGGTGGCGCAGCGGTATCCGGGAGGATGTCTACTGCCGATGCCGCTGCCCAGTCTATGCTTCTGGGTGGTGTTGATATTGATAGAAACAGTGAAAAATACCGACTGAGTCTTGGTGCTTCCTGGCTGTTATTTGATGGATTTTCGAGGAAATTTTCTAATCTTATTGCTGAGTATGGTCAGCAGGAAACCGAACAGGCAAGACGTGATGGTATGCGCCTTCTTCTGCAGTCCGTTGCGGAGAGTTTTTACAGCGCTCAGTTGGCTCTCTACAATAAAACCATTGCCGAAGCCGATTTTTCTTTTAATTCAAAGCAGGCGGATGAGGCAAAGGCTAGTATGGATGCCGGAGCAGGGTCGCTTTCAGCGGTGCTTAACTTTCAGGTGCAGATGAATAATGCTTCCACCGAAATTCTTATTGCTGGTCGTGACTATGATCTGTCTCTGTATGGTCTGGCAGCGTTACTCGGTCGTGAGAGCGGGGATATGCCGGAAGGGCTGCGCCTTGTGGAGATGAAGATGGTAGAGGAGAGTGAATTCTTCAGGTTGTCCACGGATGAGTTGCTTCAAGCTGCTGCCATTAATCGTCCAGATATTCTTCGTCAGGAGTTTAGCCTGCAGCGTGCTGAATCCACCGTTGGCAGTAATAAAGCACGGTTTTACCCGCAGCTGTCACTCAATGGTTCCTATGATGGTAACCGCTTTGACAGTATGGGGTTTGAAACCGATGATTTTGGCTCCACGGTGTCTCTCAATCTTTCTTATAATCTTTTCCGAGGGGGGAGTGATAAAGCCAAAGTTGCCGAGGCAAAGGCATTCCATCGTGAAGCCGCCAGGACTCTTGAACAGCAGAAAAACAAAGTACAGAGTGAGGTGAGACAGGCTGTAACCAGGTTGGTGCAGGCAAGGGATCAGCTGGTGCTGCAGCGTGCGTCGGTAAAACTGGTTGAGCAGAGCAGGGGGTTGGTGGAAGAAGGGTATAAGGCCGGTCAGGAATCACTGGCACGTTTTAATGAAGTACAGCGAGACCTGGTTCGAACCCAGTCACGTCTGGCATTGTCATTAATTGGTTTGTATACCAATCGTCACTCTTTAAAAACAGCGACGGGTGCATCTTTGCTGCCATTTCTGACTCAAGATGATGTGGCATCCGGGGCTGAATAAATTTGTATGAACAGAAAAATATTTGCCGTCGGCGACAGTCACTCCAGACGCTGCTTTGAAGAGCATCACACTATTGCCGATTCCAGGGCTTTGGTTGGATATAATAAACTCGATGGAAAGACTGCCTACAATCTTGAACGTCATGAAAAACAATTATTGAAAATCCTTGCACCCCTTCGTGAAAAGGAACTGATCTTCTGTTTCGGGGAGGTGGATGTCCGGCTTCATATTAAATATAAACATCGTCAACTTGGAGTGCCGGTTACTCAGCTTATCGATAAAACAGCGGAGCGTTACACCTCCTACGTCCACCGCCTACGAAATGATGGTCACCGGATACATATCTTTAATGTGGTTCCCACCGGTGACTTTCTCGGGCTTGCTGCTGAGAAATGGAAACAGGGCTTAAGTTATCCATTTACTGCTACCTATAAGGAGCGTAGTGACTATACAGAGAAACTCAACAGTGCCTATGGCAAGTATTGTCGCAGGCTGCAGATTCCTTTTATAGATATCTATCAGCACCTTGTCGATGAGACCGGACAAAGACGGCAGGAGTTGGTCTTTGACTTTGCCCATATTGATAACAGCTGTGCTGATCTGGTTTTGAAGTATTATGATTTTGCCTCAATAGAGAAATAAGTAATCAAGGAATACGAGTTGCCATATGTTTGATAAAAGTACAAATGCCTTTCCGGCAAAGAAAAACAGTCTCTTTCTTGCCCATTGTGCCATTTCCCCCATGCAGCGCAGGGCAAAAGAGGCGGCTCAGGAATATCTCGAGGCCATGGCTGAGGGCGGCATCAGTAATCTGCCACCATTTTTTACCCTGCTTCCCCGCTTCCATCAGAAATGTGGTCAGCTATTGAAGACGGATCCAGAAAATATATCCAGTGTCCATAATACGGCAGAGGGGATATGTCTTATTGCCAATGGCTATCCGTTTCAGCCGGGTGATGAAATAATAAGTTATGTCCATGAATTTCCAAGTAATCATTACCCATGGCGATTACAGGAAAAAAGAGGTGTGAAACTTGTCCTGCTTGGTGACAGTGATCCTTTAGGTTCTCTTGGTGATCTGAATTCTCCACGGGGATGGTCCATGGCAGAGCTGGAAAAAAAGGTCAGTCCGAAAACCCGCATTATAGCTCTGAGTCATGTTCAGTTTACCAGTGGCTACACTGCCGATTTACAGAAGTTGGGCTCTTTTTGTAAAGAGCGTAATATTGATCTTGTTATTGATGGTGCCCAGAGTGTTGGATGTCTGCCCCTTTATCCGGAAGAGTGTAATGTGGCGGCTGTGGCTGTGTCTTCCTGGAAGTGGCTTATGGGGCCATTTGGGGCTGGTTTGCTCTATACCAGTGCTGAGTTTCGGAAGAAGATTGAAGTGACCATGGTTGGCTCATCTTCTATGCAGCAGGGGCTTGAGTATCTCGATCATAGCTGGAATCCTCATGTCGATGGGCGTAAATTTGAATATTCCACCTTATCATGGGAGCATCTGGCAGCACTGAACGGTTTGCTGGATGATGTTTTTTTACGCTATTCTCTGGAAGATATTCGGATGGAAGTCTTCCGTTTACATGATATTTTCCTTCAACACCTTGACCCTGATTTATTCACACCACTCCTTTTTCCCGATAAGCATCGTTCCGGGATTCTTGCAATCCTTCCGAAGACAAATGCCCAGGAGCTGATGGAAAATGTAGGGAAGCAGGGCATAGTAGCAACATTACGTTCAGAATATATACGAATAGCTCCTCATTTTTATCTCGATGATAAAGATATGAAAAGGGCGGCAGAATGCTTTAACAGGGAGGCAGGACGAAAATGACAAAAACAGCATTTATTACAGGGGCCACATCAGGATTTGGCTGGGCTTGTGCCGAGATGTTTGCCGAAAAAGGCTGGAACCTTGTTCTTTCAGGGCGACGTAAGGAGCGGTTACAGGAACTGCAGGATCAATTGTCAAATGTTGTGGTTCATACTGCGGTGTGTGATGTGCGAAATAGGAAACAGGTTGAGGCAATGGTGAAAGAACTGCCTGGTTCGCATGCTGATATTGATCTTTTGTTGAATAATGCGGGGCTTGCCCTTGGGCTGAATCCGGCGCAGGAAGCTGATATTGATGACTGGGATACTATGGTGGATACCAATATCAAGGGTTTGATGTATGTAACCCGGGCTTTGTTGCCCGGTATGGTGAGTCGTGGTACCGGCCATATTATCAATATGGGCTCAATCGCCGGTTCCTGGCCCTATCCAGGTGGGAATGCCTACGGCGCAACGAAAGCATTTGTTGAGCAGTTCTCCAATAATTTACATGCCGATCTGCATGGAACAGGTATTCGGGTCTCCAATGTTGAGCCGGGTCTTGCTGAGTCTGAATTTTCTGTGGTTCGTTTCCATGGCGATAAAGAGAAGGCAGATGCCGTGTATGATGGGACTGAGCCGTTGACCCCGGTGGATATTGCGGAAATTGTGTATTGGTTGACCGATCGTCCACCCCATGTGAATATTAATCGGCTTGAGGTTATGCCGGTTTGTCAAAGCTGGAGTCCTTTTGCCATTCACAGGAAGAAATGATTGAACAAATATCTTCGGGTTGCTAAGCTGTCTAAAAGTATAATTATTTCTGTTGATATTTTGCCGGAGGAAGGGAAATGAGACGAGGTTTTCTAGTTGGGTTATTGCTATTATCGCTATTACCACTGTGTGCCGTTGCCGGGGACAAGAGTCCCTGGGATGTGAAGCTGCCCTTTAAAAATGCTACCATCCACTATACAATTAGTGGGATGGAAAATGGCACCGAAGTTAGCTATGTTCGTGACTACGGGAAGGAAATAGCCACCTATCATACTACAAAAACAACTATGATGGGAATGACCATGGTGAATGAAACCGTGGATATTGATACTCCCGAGTGGAGCTATCAGTTTGACCTGACAGAGAGAACTGGTACCAAGAGTGTCAATCCTGAAAAATATATGGCCGAAGAATATAATAAGCTTTCCAGGGCTGATAAAAAACGGGTTGAAGAAAATAGTGAAAAAATGGGTCTGTCCGTCGCTGAAGGATTTGGTGGCAAGATTCAGCAGGACGCCAAAAAAATCCTCGGATATAGTTGTGATCGAGCCGAAATGATGGGAAATGTGGTGTATTCTATCCACGGTACCGGGCTTCCTCTTCTTGTTGAGACGAATATTATGGGGATGACGATGCAGATTGAGGCAACTTCCGTGGATAAAGGAAAAGTTGCTGACTCATTTTTTCAGTTTCCCAAGGGAATTGAACCAAAATTTGATCCACAATCCGATGCCGTTGCTCGTGAGATGGCTAGACAAACGATCGCTATGTTGAAAAACCCTGAAAGTGCAAAAAAAATGGGTGGACCGGCAATGAAGGGGCAACAACCGCAAATGTCTCCGGAAGATCAGGAGCAGATGGAACAGGCTATGGAGATGCTGAAGGGCATGTTTGGTACTCCGCCACAGTAGTCATTGTTGCCTGGGGTCAATCAGGTGTCTTTTTTAGATAAGGAATTGATAATATGAAACGATTTACCAATGTTACTATTCTCTTTGTGCTGGCAGTTGTCTTCAGTGCCTGTTCCACCATTAGCGTGACGTCGGATTATAATCAGGGCTATGATTTTGCAACACTCAAAACATATGCCTGGCTTGATAATGGTGAGCAACCGAGCAGTGATGCCAGAATTAATAACGATCTTGTCATCGAAAGGGTTCGTGCTGCAGTGGAGAGAAGTCTTGCTGCAAAAGGATATGTGAAGAGTGAAGGGGGGTCCGCTGATTTTATGGTGAGCTGGCTTGGAGGAATTAAAAGCAAGCTGCAAGTGGACACTATTGATCATTTTTACAGTCCCTATGGATATGGCGCTCTGGGGCGGGATCCTTTTATGCGTCCTGGTATGGGAAGTATGCGGACAAGCACTGTCAGAGAGTATGAAGTGGGTACTTTGATTATTGATGTTCTGGATCATCAGCAGCAAAAATTAATCTGGCGCGGTACTGGTACCGACCGGCTTGGTGGTAGTGATGATCCGAAGGTTATTACCGAAAATATCAATAATGCTGTGGACGCTATTCTTGAGAGTTTCCCACCAGTAAAAAAGATGTAAATTTACGATTGCTGGTGCTGGAAACGCAATAGAGTAAAAGTAGTTATCACCTCGACGAGGAACCTGTGCATTATTCACAGAAGTCAGGAGAGGAAGTTCTTAAGGACCTGGGTTCTCGACTGGGGGGATTGAACTCCGAGGAGGTACGTGAATATCGTCAGCATCATGGCCCCAATCATCTGGAAGCCGCCAGGCCAGTTAATCCTGTAGTTCTTTTTCTTGATCAGTTCAAAAGTTTTATAATCTATATCCTGTTGTTTGCCATTGTCTTTTCCTTTATTATTGGCGAATATGTGGATTCTATTCTTATTCTTGTCATTCTTCTCGTCAATGCTCTGATAGGGTTTTTCCAGGAGCTGAATGCCCATCGTTCCCTTGAAGCACTTCAAGAAATAGCCGCTCTTCATGCCACTGTTTTGCGTAACGGACAAAAGGCAATTATTGATGCCGTAGACCTGGTTCCAGGTGATATCCTTGTGTTGACTGCCGGAGATAAAGTTCCTGCGGATGCACGAATTCTTGAGTCGGTTCGTTTGAAGGTGGAGGAATCCGCTTTGACCGGTGAGAGTGTCCCAGCGGAAAAGGAGAGTACCGATATTGCGGAGAAGGTGCAGCTTGGAGAACAGCGAAATATGCTTTTTTCCACCACTTCGGTGGTTGTTGGTAACTGTTTGGCTGTGGTGGTTGCAACGGGAATGGAAACGGAGATTGGAAAAATCACTGCTCTTATTTCCAGTGCCGTTGATGAGATGACTCCCCTGCAGCAACGTCTGCATACCTTTGGAAAACGACTGGGCGGAGTTATCTTGCTTATCTGTCTTGTGGTATTTAGCATCCTCACTCTTCAGGCCTTCCTTAGAGGCGGGCTTACTGAACAAACCTTTGTTGCCTTTCTCTTTATTGCTATCAGCCTGGCCGTTGCTGCCGTACCTACCGCTCTGCCGGCTGTGGTAACCATTGCTCTTAGTGTCGGAGTAAAGCGTCTCTTGAAAAAGAAGGCATTGGTACGAAAGCTCTCCTCGGTGGAAACTCTTGGCAGCTGTGATGTGATTTGTACTGATAAGACCGGAACCCTTACTGAAAATCAGATGACAGTTCGTTATGGCTGGACCATGGCTGGTGAAGTGGAATTGCAGGGGGTCGGTTATCAGCCAGTGGGAGAGGTGAAGGGAGATATCGTTGATATTCTTTTTAGGGCCGGTCTTATATGTAATAACGCAAATCTGTATGAACGTGGTGAAAGTTGGGAGTTGATTGGTGACCCGACGGAAGGAGCGTTGCTGACAAGTGCGGGTAAGCTAGGATTGACAGGAACAGAACAGCGTATTGATGAGATCCCTTTTGACTCCGACCGAAAAATGATGAGTGTCTTGACTTTGGATAGTGAAGGGCAGCATGCGGTTTTTAGCAAGGGTGCCCCAGGCCATATTCTTGAGCACTGCAGTAGTTATTATAAGGATGGAAAGATTCAGCCTTTAGACAGCGAGTCACTCGCTTATATTGAGTCTCAAAATGATCTCTATGCGGAACAGGCCATGCGTGTTCTCGCCTTTGCCTGGAAAGTTAAAGAAACAGATGCTCCCTTTGATGAAGAAGGACTGACCTTTCTCGGGTTTCAGGCCATGATCGATCCTCCGCGTCGGGATGTGTTGGCAGCTATCAAAACAACCTCCGCAGCCGGGGTTCGTGTGATTATGGTTACCGGTGACTATCAGACCACTGCAAAAGCCATTGGAAAAGAAATTGGAATAGAGAGCGAGGTTTGTTCAGGGCAGGAGCTTGATGGTATGGATGAGGCTGCCTTGATAAAAACGCTGCAGAGTGGAATGAATATCTTTGCCAGGGTGATCCCGGAGCATAAGCAGCGCATCGTTGCAGCCTTGCAAAAGATGGGGCACACCGTCGCAATGACGGGAGATGGGGTAAATGATGCACCGGCTCTGAAAAAAGCGAATATCGGGATTGCTGTTGGGAGTGGCACTGAGGTGGCAAAGGAGGCCTCTGATATTGTTCTGCTTGATGATAGTTTCAGTAATATTGTGAGTGCCATACGTGAGGGGCGCGGTATTTACGATAATATTCAGAAATCCATTATGCTTCTGCTTTCCGGAAATTTTGGTGAGGTTTTGATTATCTTTCTGGCGGTTATGACCGGAATGAATCTGCCACTCACTGCGATTCTGCTGCTCTGGATTAATATGGTAACGGATGGGGCGCCAGCTCTTGCATTTAGTGTGGACCCATATGGAACTGATATTATGGTCCGTCAGCCAAAGGCGGGGAGGGAAAATATTCTTCCAATGGATAAACTAGTCTTGATTGCTGTATTGGGAACTATTGGTACCGTGATCGCTCTCTTGCTTTTTTCACTCTACGGTGGAGTAAACGGAGATGGTGAGAAATTAAGGCTTGGGCAGACCATGGTCTTTAACTTTGTTGTACTCTATGAAGTCGTTTTAGTTTTTGTTATTCGCAGGGATTACCGGGTGCCTCTTTTTTCAAATTGGTGGATGTGGGCTGCCGTTGTCTTTTCGGTGGTGATTCAACTTGTTCTTATGTACACGCCATTGCGTGATATATTTAAAATTGTTGCACTGGGAAGTCGGGAACTTTTGTTGTTGGTTGGCGCCGCGTTATGCTTTTATCTTTTGTGTCGAGGCTACGTTTTTTTACAGCGTCTTTTTATAAGAAGAAGAGCGTTGGCTTAGCCTGTTCTGAGTTGAAACCAGGAAAAGATTTATTGCCTGATAAGTGGGGAAAAAGATATTGACACCTTGGTCGTGGTCGTTTATATTCGTGCGCCTACAGGTCGTTGCTATCATTAACCTGTTATTTGAATAATCCTCGATAGCTCAGTTGGTAGAGCAGGTGGCTGTTAACCACCTTGTCGCA
>CAZUPS010000059.1:0-21006 GCA_964621915.1 uncultured Desulfocapsa sp.
CAATCTTCTGTGATGGCAAACAGCCTGATACTGCAAATAGATGTCTGGTCACAAGTTCGTTGTTGACCCAAAGGATAGTAAAAAAAAACAAAGCGGCAAAGAGTAACGAAGAAAACAGTTCTACAGCAACACCCGTCCGGCGGAATAGGCCCTATGGCTACGAATATTCACAGGCTCTCCGCCCCAGGGCCTATTCCGCCGAACTCCGTGCTAAAAATGATCGCACCGGGTAGGCAGGAACACAGGAAACCTCCGTTTTCCTCTTGACTTTACTTATCATAGATGTCTCCTTAACTGTTTTACCATGGCCTTTGCCACAGAGCAGATTAGACAAAGGAAAAAAGGGAGAAAAGGTGGATAAATCACTGCTTATTGAAGAGATGATTGTGGAGTGGTTGAAGAAAAATAAATTCTAAGCACGACAAAATGAACATTGACACTGTTCGATTGAACAGTGTATGTATTCAACATGAGCCTTCTTGCCGAAATACTCTCCTCCCGGGTGCGAGCCGATATCCTGAGGCTGCTCTTCACAGAGCAACATCAGGAGTTACATGTCCGGGCCATGGAAAGAAAATCCTGTGTCACTCTAAACGCAATCCGTCAGGAGCTGAAAAAGCTCTCCGCCCTCGATCTGATTATAAGCAGACGTGATGGAAATCGTCTCTATTATAAAGCAAATCGTGCTCATCCGCTCCACCCTGTTCTCTCTGAACTTGTGGCCAAAACAGTCGGGTTCACGGCAATCTTACAGCAAACACTTAGCCATCCACAAATACAGCTGGCCTTTATTTTTGGATCCATGGCAGCAAACAAGGAAGGTGCGGCAAGTGATATCGACCTAATGATCATTGGTGATATCAGCTTACGAGAACTGTCAACCCTTCTCTCCGGACAGGAAGAACAGACTGGGCGTGAAATCAATCCTCACATATACAGCAAAAAGGAATTCCAGAAACGACTGGCTGCGCAGGATCACCTGATCTCAAAAATAGTGACAGGCGAGAAGGTTTTTATTATTGGTACAGAACATGAGCTTACAGGAATTTGAAAACAAGGGCTGGATCCGGCCTCATACAACCTCCCGCCAGGAGATACAGGACCTGCTCTCCATAGTAAACAGAGACCTGCAGGATGCCGAAGTGAACCAACTCTCTGCAGACTGGCGATTCGGCATAGCATATAATGGTGCGCTCAAACTCTGCACTATTCTTCTCTACACCCAGGGATTTCGCTCTGGTTCCGGTCGCCACCACATGCGGACCATTGCCACCCTGCCCCACATAGGTAACCTGCGCACCAAGGCCGATGCCGATTACCTCAACACCTGCCGCCGCAAACGAAATACCGTCGAATATGATTACAGTGGCGGAGCCACCGATAAAGATGCGGATGAATTAATTGCTTTTACCAAAGAGTTCAGGGATGATCTGATTCATTGGCTCTATTCAGCCTACCCTGAATTTACGTAAACATATTTTAACGTTTATACGTATAAACAAAGTGTGGTGAGGTCGGGGGGGGGTACTACCAGATTTTTATTGGCATGCGTTTTTTGTAGTCAGTAGTTATGCTATATAGGGGAGATATGTTGACTTTGGTTGCTGGTAATTTTATTACGTATATCGTGCTAAAACCTTCACAGACATCTCAAGTTTGATTTCTGTAATTTTTTTTAGAGATGTTCTTTGGTAAGGTACAGTCTGCAGTTACTCCATTTCTGTACTATTCCAATGGAATGCGACATTCCACCCTCTCAGGAATAAGGTCAAATAGAGCCACTGGTAAGATTTTCAGACCTTCTATATGGCAACACTAACGTGGCGGATCAGGCGCGTTAGCAAGTCCGGCAACATTGACTTGTTAGCTATAACCAGCTGGGCAAACCTGATTCCAATTTTTCAATTTTTATTCAAAATCAAGATGAACAGCTATAGTGCGACACGCCACCAACGTTAAAAAACGCCCTAGGTTTTAGACGATAGTATTTATCCTCTACTTCTTGTGATTGCTCATCATATGGATAGCTAAGTACTTCTTGCAACTCTCTAACTAAGGTGTAGTCACCCTGCATGGCATGTTGGTAGGCGGGGACAATCAACCACTCACGCCATGCGTATTTGGGGTTAGTCTGTTTCATACTTGCTGATATCTCAGTCAAATTGCCGTCTTTAATGACGAGATCGCGCCAGCTTTTTAGCCAAGCTTGCCATTGCTCATCGAGTTGTTGTGAAGTTTTAACGTAGAAGCTCTTTTTCAATGCTGAAACATCCTCTGGTATATGGGATAACTCACGGAAGAAAATGGTGTAATCCACCTCTGAGTTGGTCATTAACTGCATTAATCTCTTTAATAACTTCGGGTTATATTCAGTCAAGCCAAGTTTGGCCGCCCACATTTTTTGGATTTGTTTTTGCATTTCTTCTGCAAAGCCATGGCGCACTTGGTCGAAATGTTCTAAAGCTTCAGTATCTTCTGCGAGTAACGGTCTCACCGCTGTCCAAAACATATGGTAATTCGCTTCCGCTGCGATTGGCTGATTGAAGAATGAAAAGTGTTCGCCGCCGCCAGTCCAAGGTTGAAACTCAGGGTCAAAAATTTCACAGAATCCAAAAGGTCCATAGTCGAGGGTGAATCCACCTGCAGCGCAGTTGTCACTGTTGTAATTACCCTGGCAGTAACCAATACGTTGCCAATTGGCCACTAGTGAAGTAAGACGCTGGCGAAATTGCTTAGCCAACTCAACCAACTGATCTGCAAAAACAAAGTTTTGATTAATGTTGCTTTTGTATTCTCGCTCAATTAAATGCGACACAATCATGCGCAAGTCTTCTAACGCTCTTGGGTGAGTATTGCTGCGAGCGCGGCGGGCAAACAACTCTAGCTGACCAACGCGCAAAAAGGATGGTGCAACGCGAGTTGAAATCGCCACAGGATTGTCCACCATAATATCAGGATCGGTGGAGTGGGAGTCTTGAGAATACCAAGGCCGGGTAACGGTCTCAGATTTAGAAACATACAGTGTTAAAGAGCGCGATGTTGGAACACCTAAAGCATGCATATATTCTTGCGCTAGAAACTCACGCACACTTGAACGTAGTACTGCGCGCCCGTCGGCACCACGGCAATAAGGCGTTGAACCGCCACCTTTCAATTGCATTTCCCAGCGCTGCCCATTGAGTATTCCTTCAAATACAGATATCGCCCGACCATCGCCATAACCATTACCAGTACCAAATGGACATTGTTGGGTATATTCGGTGCCATAAATCGACAATGCATAGCCAGTCGCCCAGCCAACCTGACGCATAGGCTCATGCGCAGCAGAGAGATCACCAGAGAATACCTGGCGAAATTTTGCATTAAGCGCCAGCTCGTCGCTCAGCCCAAGTTCATTAAAAAAAGTGCTGCTATGGGTTACATATTCTGGTTCTGCAAGCGGCGTGGGTTTCACAGGTACAAAATGACCAGAAAAAACCTGACGGCCACGGTGATCATCACCATCTCTGGTGGCATCAGGGTCGGCATTCAAGGTATCCATCAGAGAATAATCAACTAATCGCACAAACTCATCAAAGGTCGTTACGTAGGGCTCAGCAGATGGTTTAGATATATATGACATTGTTGCAAACACCTTTCGCTAAGGGGAGCGCGGATTTTGCGCTTTCTCAGAAGGATACAGGAAACACCTTTCCTCTAAGTGTTCAGCAATATTAAGTTCAGCGATAAAACGATAATATTACGTATAGACAGTAGGAAGTTAAAGTGTGATCTTATTAGAAATTTTCATACCTTCGATATGGCAATATTAACGCCTTGGTCAGTGTCGCCACCCGGTACTTGCCCGCCTAGGTCACCTGACCTCTTCACGACCATTGCACTAAATTGTTCGGCTATTTTTGCCGCATTATCCATTTAAGGCCAGTAATTTAACATGTCCTTTTTGCATCTCGGTTATGTGAAATTTCCTTCGTCGTCAAACATGTCAGGATATAATTTTTTAGCGCAATTGGGACAAATACCATGACTGAATTCAGCCTCTGAATGGTCTTGTATATATGACTCAATTTTATTCCAATATCCTTCGTCGTCGCGAATTTTTTTACACGATGCACAAATTGGCAAAAATCCTTTGAGTGTTTTTATTTCTTTCTTCAATAATTTTAGTTTGGTAGTATCTCTATTGCTGCCACGAATCCCGAGATACTCCCCTTTTTCACCGAAAACAGCCCTGCAGACGTGATCAATCCAGCGAACGTCTCCTGCCTTAGTCAGAATACGAAACTCAAAGGATTCAGCCTCATGATTTTCTGTCAACCTGTGTTTATGCTTTTGCCATTTTTCTAAGTCTTCAATATAGATAATATTTCTCAATATATCTTTATTTCTTTGAAATTCCTCTGAGGAATATCCAGTAATTGACTCACAGGAAGGAGAAACATATATAAATTCCTCATCTGCACCTTGCCAATATTCCCAATCGTGGGAAAAATCTGCGACTGTTCGAAACAGGTGCTCTCTTTCGGTCAGGTTGTCTTTTAAAGTGTTAATTTGATGGTTAGCCACTTCTAACTTCTGTATGTTTTCTTGACGCTTCTTAATTTCTTGCTCTAATGATTTATTTAATTTGTAAAAACGTTTGGCTACAAGGAAAAAAAGGCACGCTATTACGATAGCAATGACTAAGGTGAGGTAGAGCCAACCTAGGTTTTTTTTCGGATTTCGATCATAGATAAAACCTTTTAAAGAAAATCCGAGTGGAATTTTATTTAGTTTTTTTAAGGTGTTCGAAATATGCAGCCAGCGACCAGGGTTCATATAGCCAACTTCAACAACATCACTCATTATCAACTTTTTTGACATCTTTGCTTCGTATAGCAGATGTTCCCGAGAATGCCGTGTTGAATATTTGGACAAAATCAAATCAATTATTTCCTCCGTATTATCCAAAGCATATTCCCATCCTTTTATAGATGCGCCCATAAAAGCAGACACACGTTCGGGATGGTCACTTATTTGGCGTTCAGTCGTAAACAGAGTGTCTCCATAGAAATCAATACCTCCGGCACGGGGTGAAAATGTGTTATATTCGATTCCTTTTTGTAAAAGCAGGAACGGCTCATCGGTCGAATATGCAGAAATCGCATCCACGTCACCTGAAACAAGTTTATCTATACCGTAATCATGAGGGTGGATGATTAATCTATGGGCTGGAAGGCCTTCAGATTCCAAATAGGCTAACAGTTGTTCAGAATGAGGTTCGAACGCAATTTTTTTCCCTATGAAATTATGTATATTTTCTATCCCACTCTTTTTTGGTGCAAGCAGTATAGATGGTGAATGCTGGAAAATAGTTGCTAATGCTACAACAGGATGCCCTTGTGCTCTTAATTGAATCAAATCGGACATGGCTATGCCAAAATCAGCTTTACCACTTATGACCTTATCTGTGGAGGACACTCCATTTTCTGCTTCGATTATTTTTACGTCTAATCCAGCCTCTCGGTAGTAGCCTTTTGCCAATGCGGCATAATAACCCGCAAACTGAAATTGATGTTTCCACTTCAACTGCAGAGTAACATTTTCAAGAGGTTTGTTAGTGCCTATTTCTTCTTCAGAGGAAAGGCATGGGGCTGCAGAAAAAACAATCTGTATGGAGATGAAAAAAAATATTAAGAAACACAGTTTATTATTTTTTATTTCATATTTATCGTCCAGTTTTTGTATCTGCATAATTTTCGCTTTTATAGAATAAATTTGTACGATTAAAACTGCCCCATTATTAATAAATACTGAACCATGTTAATACGTGGACAATGTCTGTAATTTTGCCTTATCGCTAGTCATCTTTCCACTTATCCCGATCAGAACATACCAATAAATCTTTGCAAGATGTACCACACAGTGTGGAATGCATCCAGTGGCAAGATCAACAAGAGGATATACATTTGCGGTTGAAATTCTTCCTGATCGCCCTCAGCTACCTAACAAAAAACAAGCACAGACTTAAAACCATAATCACCTGGCAATCTTCCTAAATTTAATTTTTGTAATAATGGATGACTGAGTCCATCATTGATGATAATAAGCCTCAACAATATCAGTACCTAATTTTTTCAAAGTTGCGACCGCTTCAGGATCGTTTTCCACGCTGTTAATTGCAACGTTATTCGGTGTCGCATCCTTGCCATACAACATCTTAAGAGCAGATACCCCGCATTGGTCTTTTGCGTCGCAGGCCAGACAGGGAACATTACCCAAAATGCTTACTCCACCAATAAAAAGCATTGATTCAGCAATCATATAGTTTTGGATGGCGGAAATACCGTTTTCACTGGCAGATAGCATTCCTTCATGGCCTTGCTGTATAGCGCTGGTGACAATGGCTGCTCCGGGTTTGCCACTCATCAAGGCATGGCTGTGGTGTAACGGATACAATCTTTCCAGAAAAATTTTGGTACGGCTGTCAATGGAAGAGTAGGGGGTAAAACCGGCTACAATAAGAGCATCGGCCTTGTATGCCTTGTTCATTAGCAGGTTTCCGTCATCCTTAAGTATGCAACTGTTGGTTTTTCTGCATTCAAGACAAGCAGTGCATGGTTGGAGATTATAGTCACTTAATTTAATAAACTCAGTTTTAACCCCGCTTGCCCCCAGGGCAATTTTGAGGGCGTGGTCGGTATTGCTGTCTTTAATGGGTGATCCTGATACACCAAGAATCTTCATTTCTATCCCCGAATTTTTTTTGTTAGAATTACGGTAGCTTTCACTTGTCGTTTTGCGCACACACAATAAAAGAACTATTCAGCAGGGGTCCCATATCCGGGTGACATAATATTGAATTCTTTCCCGTCCAAATCAAAGTAAACATATTTCCACTATATATTGTTCTCGATCACGCACTTATCTGCTCCGAAATTTATCTTTCCTATGCCTCACCAAATTGCCCATATTCGGCCAATATTGACTCTTCTTCGGCCTAAATATCCCTCGCCCAGACAATGTTTCCATATGACCCGGAAAGTTATTGTCTTGCCGCACAGCTTTTGAAACCAGTACCTCATATTCATCACCTACACCCATAAGTCCCTCGTCAAAAGACCAATGACAAAGTCGACACATGGCGATACCATTCTGAGGTCTATCGTCATGACTCTTACTCCATGGAATAATATGGGCTGCTTCTACAATTGTATGGCCTTCAGGTGTTAGCATCCGTATTCCACATAACGAACAACGGTGGTTATAAAGGGTTACAATTGCTTTCCGGAACCCTTGGCTGCGAACTCTTGTTTTGAGAGTTTCATTTTCCTCACTGTTTGCAGTATAAACAGGACTCAAATCTGCTGTTGTCAACAACTCAGAACTGTATTTCGATGCGTTCGTATTCACATAGGCCTGCTCTCTCAGGCTGGGTTGAAGTTCTTCTGCAAAGTACTTTGTGATTAATACTGTTCGCAGCTTCTCCCTGGAGCTTGTCATGACCAACAGCGGATAAAGACCATCATCAAATCGTGCCCCAAGGTACAGTTCCCGCAATCGCTTTGCTGAGCTGACAGTTCGCCCCGTTTCATGGGGGATACCCGGCTGTGGAACGAGGTTCCAGAAACCGACACTGTCCATGTGGTAAAACGGATAAGACATTGATGCAGACGCACCGAGCGGCATAATTTTTGAGACATAACCAGCAAATGTTTCTGCCAGTTCAAAAGAAGGCTCAATGAAGTTTTTATTGATGGAACCAGCCGAAATGAGGTCAAGGATAGACAACAGAAGAAATGGTTTGTATGGAGCTTGGTGACAGGTAGCAGCAGACCACCGCGCCCTGCTTCTATCCGTCCGCAGGGTGGAGAACGATTTGAGATAACATTCGAGCTTTCTACACATCTAATGTATGTCCTTCTCTGGCACAAATACATATTCAGGAACTATCATGTTTAACTCTTTGTTTTTAACTGAACCAAACTCCATAAAAAAGCCACAACAGCACCAATCTTTCACAATCACCACACAACAATACCCATTAATTACTCAACAACATTAGCATAACTCGCAAACAGCCTCATAACAAGCTGTTTATAAAGTAAAAATACGAGATAGAACTTTGGTGGCAATGCAGGAAATTGAACCCCGGACATTACGAGGTATTTTGTGGATCTCAAACTCCAATATATTTCATAGGAAAAATATTGAAAATTTTCGATTTAGCTTGGATATTGAGAAAAGAAAATCTTAATGGTAATCCGCTTCTCGTTGATGGCGGATCGCTAGAATTGTGACGGTTATTGGGTCTTCTATTTCAAAAAGTACAACATAGCCACTGTGCCCAAAAGAGATGAGCATCTCTCGCAGAAAGGGATTTTCAGAAGTGGCCTTTCGGCAGGAAGACATTAGGGAGATCAACGAAATACCGGGGAGTTAAAAACAAAAAAAAGCCCGCTGAATATTATAAAATATTCAGCGGGCTTTTTCAAAACTGGTGGCGATGCAGGGAATTGAACCCCGGACACTACGGATATGAGCCGTATGCTCTAACCATCTGAGCTACATCGCCATGTATAAAGAGGGAATTAAATACCTTATTCAGCGTTCACTGTCAACTTTTTTTCCTCTTTGATACAACAAAAAAACGGGCCTAGCAAAGTAGGCCCGTCTTGGTACTTCAGTCATTCAGGTAAGCTGAACGAAGGGGAAATTACATCATTCCGCCCATTCCGCCCATTCCACCCATGCCGCCCATTCCTCCTGGAGGCATTGCTGGCATTCCGCCACCATCGCTATCATCAGGAGAATCTGCGATAACACATTCTGTGGTCAGAAGCATTCCTGAAACAGAAGCAGCGTTCTGCAGTGCAGTACGGGTAACTTTTGCAGGATCAATAACACCTGCAGCGATCAGGTCTTCGTACTCTTCAGAAGCAGCGTTGAAACCATTAGGACCTTCAAGGCCTTTTACGTGCTCAACAACAACGGAACCTTCGCAGCCTGCATTGCTTGCAATCTGACGAACGGGTTCTTCGAGTGCGCGAAGAAGGATCTTCTTACCAAGTTCCTGCTCGCCTTCAAGCTCTACAGCGGCAAGAGCACCAAGACAACGAATATAAGCAACACCGCCTCCTGGTACAACGCCTTCTTCAACAGCTGCGCGGGTTGAATTCAATGCATCTTCAACGCGAGCTTTTTTCTCTTTCATTTCAATTTCAGTAGCAGCACCAACATTGATCACGGCAACACCGCCGATCAGTTTAGCAAGACGCTCCTGAAGTTTCTCACTGTCATAGTCAGAAGTGGAAGCATCGATCTGAGTACGAATCTGCTTAACGCGAGCTTCGAGCTGATCGGTGGATCCAGCGCCATCAATAATGGTGGTGTTATCTTTATCAACAACAACACGCTTGGCAGTACCAAGATCGTTGATGGTTACGTTCTCAAGCTTGATTCCGAGATCTTCGGTGATAACCTGTCCACCAGTAAGAATCGCGATATCTTCAAGCATTGCTTTTCTGCGATCACCAAAACCGGGAGCTTTAACAGCTGCGATATTGAGAGTGCCACGAAGTTTGTTCACAACGAGAGTCGCAAGAGCCTCACCATCAACATCTTCAGCAATAATAAACAGTCCTTTACCCATCTTGGCTACAGCTTCAAGCACGGGGAGAAGGTCTTTCATGTTAGATACTTTTTTCTCAACAAGGAGGAAATAAGGATCTTCCATATTTACTTCCATACGATCAGCATCGGTCACAAAGTAAGGAGAGAGGTAACCGCGATCAAACTGCATACCCTCAACTACATCGAGTGTGGTATCCATGGACTTGGCTTCTTCAACGGTGATAACACCCTCTTTACCAACTTTGTCCATAGCTTCTGCAATGATCTTACCGATGGTCTCATCACTATTTGCAGAGATGGTTCCAACCTGAGCAATCTCAGACTGCTCTTTGGTAGGCTTAGCAATATTCTTAAGCTCAGCTACGATGGCAGCAACAGACTTGTCGATTCCACGCTTGATTTCCATTGGATTTCCACCAGCAGCAACAAGCTTTACGCCTTCACGGTAGATAGCCTGAGCAAGAACGGTTGCGGTGGTGGTACCATCACCAGCAACATCAGAGGTCTTGGAAGCAACTTCGCGAACCATCTGTGCGCCCATGTTCTCAACTTTATCGGTAATCTCAATTTCTTTAGCAACGGTCACACCATCTTTAGTGATGGTAGGTGCGCCAAAAGATTTCTCAATCAGAACGTTACGGCCCTTGGGACCGAGTGTTACTTTTACTGCATCAGCAAGAGTGTTGACACCAGCGAGAATAGACTCGCGTGCCTTAACTCCGTATTTTATATCTTTTCCAGCCATGATTTGAATCTCCTATATAAGGGTATTGACAGGGAATATTTATTATTTCTCTATGATTCCAAGAATATCTTCTTCACGCATGATAAGGAAATCCTCACCATCAAGCTTCACATCGGTTCCGCCGTACTTAGAAAAGAGAACCATGTCTCCCTCTTGTACCTGCAGAGCAACACGCTCACCGTTATCAGCTACTTTACCAGGTCCTACTGCTACTACTTCACCTTCAGCTGGCTTTTCTTTGGCACTATCTGGAATGATGATACCGCCGGCTGTCATTGATTCTTCTGCAAGTCTCTTAACGAGAAGACGATCATTTAATGGACGAATTTTCATTTACTTCCTCCTGTGGAACGTATTTTTGCGTATAAATTTTCGGGATCTACATCCCATTCTTATAAGCTATGATTAATAATCTGGTTAAACACCAGTTGTTTTCGAACTGCGCAAAACTATAGGTTTGCTTTTATGAAAATCAAGGGGCGAATACTAAAAAAACAGTATTCGCCCCAAGTTTTTGAATTTATGTTATTATTTCGTACGATCTGCGCGGCAGGCAGAAAAGGATTTATCCAACCCGAACAATCCATTTGAAAGGATCATCCTGTTTTCCGTTTTGAATAGCCTGAAGACCATCAAAAAGACGCTGGGACAACTCACCGGTGTTGCCATCTGCAACTACATATTTTTTATCCTGATAACAGAGTTCCCCGATGGGTGCAATCACTGCTGCAGTACCAGAGCCAAAGGCCTCCTTTAAAGTACCATCTCCAATTGCTGCAATTACTTCGTCTATGGTGATCTGTTTTTCTACAACATTCACGTCCCAGCTTCTGGCGAGTTGAATAACAGAATCACGGGTAATACCTCCAAGAATGGAACCGCTAAGAGGCGGAGTGATCAAATCATCGCCAATTTGAAAGAAGATATTAGATGTTCCAACTTCTTCAATATATTTGCGTTCACAGGCATCGAGCCAGAGAACTTGGGTGTACCCAGCCTTAGATGCTTCTTCGGCAGCCATAAGGGATGCAGCATAGTTACCTGCTGTTTTTACATGACCAACCCCACCTTTGATGGCACGAACATATTTATCCGTTACCCAGATTTTTGTTGGGTTAAACCCTTCGGCGTAATAAGCCCCAACCGGCGACATAATAACAAAGAAATAATACTCGTTAGATGGCCGCACACCGAGTGCCGGTTCAACCGCGATCATAGTTGGACGCAGATAGAGTGTTGCACCATTGCCGCTTGGGATCCAGTCCCTGTCAAGATAGACAAGAGCCTTAATCGCTTTCAGCACATTTTCCACCGGAATACGCGGCATGCACATACGAAGTGCCGAGGTATTCATACGCTCCAGATTATCTTCGGGGCGAAACATAAAAATTTGGTCTTCTTCGCCTTTATATGCCTTAAGACCTTCAAATATCGCCTGGCCATAGTGATACACCATGGCGGCGGGATCCATACTGAAGTTCTGGTATGGGCGGATTTCAGCATCATGCCAGCCATTTTCACGATCCCATTTCATCAAAAACATGTGATCGGTAAACAAGTTGCCAAAGCCAAGATCTTTCTGATCCGGTTTATCCTTCAGTTTTTCGGGATCGCAGCGAAGTACGGATATATCTAAATCTTTCCACATGATGTTCCTCTTTTACGGTTTCTCTTTAAAACAACCGCAGTCCATTATATAGTGATTAATAATTTCAAGATGATTGGGAAATACTGGGTAAACAGTATTGTCCGAAAAGGGAACAAAAGTACTCAACTCCGTGAAAATTGCAACATTTTCCTGCATTAGCAGCAGAGGCGTAACAAAGAGAAGAATAACATGAGTGATAACTCCACGCCACCGATACAACTGGACACCAAACCAAATTCCATGAGAATCTGGTACTTTCTGCTGATTTTTCTAATTTCCATCCTTTTTCTTGGGTACATCCTCTGGCCGTTTTGGTCCATCCTGGTACTTTCCTTTCTGCTCACTAATATTTTTCGTCCCATTTACCAAATCCTCGAAAAAAAGATACCCGATACAGGTGCCTCAATTCTCACCTGTCTCCTTATCATTGTCCTTGTTTTTATCCCGCTCCTCTTCTTTGTCGGGGCCCTTTCCAGTGAAGCATTAGGGCTATACCACTGGGGACGCAGTACCCAGATAGGCATGAAGCTACAGATTTTCATGCAGGACAGTCCGCTGATTCTCCAGTTTCAGGAATACCTGACGGGTTTTGGCTTTAATTTTGAACCATCCCAGCTGACTTCGATGTTTTCCTACCTTGCCAAAATGGCCGGACTCTTTATTTACAATCAGGCAAGCTCCTGGGCAGGAAATATCCTGCAGTTTATCTTCCTGTTCTTTATGATGATCCTGATTATCTTCTTTCTCCTTATCGACCAGGCAAAACTGATCAACTTTATAATTGCCGTATCACCACTCCCGAACGATGAAGACAGATTGCTCCTTGAAAAATTTGAAGAAATTGCCAATGCCATTCTCAAAGGAAATGGTATTTGCGGCCTTATACAGGGGGTTTTAGGTGGTGCAGTCTTTTCCATTTTAGGTCTCAGTTCCCCGCTCCTCTGGGGTGGGATCATGGCTATTTTGGCCTTTCTCCCCATTTTTGGCATTGGCCTTGTAATGGTACCGGCTGCTCTGATCCTGATGTTAAACGGTAGTCCCGGACAGGGTATTTTTCTCTTTTTCTTCTACCTCACCCTCTCTTTTTCCATCGAATACCTGGTAAAGCCCAAGATGGTTGGCAATGAAGTCCAAATGCATACACTGCTGGTCTTCCTCTCCATCCTTGGAGGACTTAGTGTTTACGGTGTCCTAGGCATTATTTACGGCCCACTGATTGTCACCGGTTTTCTTACCCTGACTGAGATTTATTTTGCCAAATATGACATTTATGTCCAGCGAATGTAGGTGCTGCAAATGAAACAGATCAAGCTCACCGTGGATCACGACTCACTCCCCAGATTCACCACGTTACTTCAGAATGGCATACATCTGGAAGTGAAGCAGGGAACAAACATCGGAGATCTTCTCTTTGCACTCCCCGGTTTTTCAACGGAATATGTAAAAAACAGGGTCCAGACTATTTTCTTAAATGGACTTCCCGCAGATAGCCTGGAGCAACAGCTTTTTGGTGAACAGGTTGTCCTTGCTATTTCTGCGGCCATGCCCGGTCTTGCAGGGGCGATATTTCGTAAAGACGGAGTCCACGCATCCCTTCGAACCGAAACTGCAGCCCAACTTTCAGGATCAGCAAACAGTGCTCAACCCGTTCAGGTTCGCCTTAAATTATTCAATATGATTGCAGCGGAAAGAGGCGTTGACATCCTTGAAGACGGCTGTATCGTAACGGCCTCGGCTTTGACAAAATTTCTTGCTTACAGGCCTCCGTTACTGGCAAATATTGGCACAGCCACAATTAATGACAAAGAGATCGATGCCAGTATATTAGCCAGCAACCTTGAACCAAAATCAATGATTGCACTTACAATCAGGAGCACCCATGGCAACTGATGGCTTAAAAGACATGCTTGGACGCGTAAGCCTCACCCCCGTTGATAAAGCAAAAGCTATCCTTCTGGAGGCTCTGGGCAACACTTCCATTGAGACAGAACGCTGCTCATTACCCGATAGCCTGGATCGCATACTCAGTACAGACCTTCTCTCTCCCGAAGACCTGCCAACCCACCCACGCTCCACCATGGATGGATTTGCGGTTCGTGCGGCAGACACCTTTGGTGCAAGCAGCTCCATGCCCTGCTATCTGGAAATTGATGGAGACGTTGACATGGGTCAAATGCCCACGGGTGAGGTCTTTCAGGGAAAATGTTTTCGCATCGCAACCGGCGGTCTGCTCCCAAAGGGAAGTGATGCAGTTGTTATGTTTGAACACACCATTCCCGTAGATGGCAAGATGATAGAGGTCGTTAAAAGTGTTGGTGTGGGAATCAACCTGATCAACCGGGGTGAGGATATTGAACAGGGCAAACCTGCATTACCACAGGGGCATCTGCTCCGCCCTCAGGATCTTGGTTTGCTGGCAGGCTTAGGAATTGCTGAAGTTGACGTGTATAGGCGTCCGAAAGTTGGCATTCTCTCCACCGGTGATGAAATAGTCCACTGGTCAGAGTCTCCTCCACCTGGAAAAATTCGCGACATTAACTCCATTACCCTCTCCGCCTCCTGTACCCGACTCGGCGCAGAAGTCACTGATTATGGAATAGCCTCCGACAGTGAGGAGACCTTCTTTGCAACACTTGAACGTGCCACCCTGGAAAACAATGTGGTGCTCTTTTCCGGTGGCAGTTCCGTTGGTATGCGAGACCTGGGAGAGCGGGTTATTGAAAAACTTGGCAACCCCGGCATACTTGTTCATGGGGTGGCTTTAAAACCAGGAAAACCTGTTATTATCGGACTGAGTAACGGAACGGCAATTTTTGGCCTTCCCGGTCATCCCGTCTCTGCCATGGTCTGTTTCGATCTCTTTGTACAGCCGGCCCTGCAACTATTTGCAGGATTTGCACAACCAACCACGAACCTCACTCCATCGATTACTGCTGTCATTGACAGAAACATTAATTCAGCTGCGGGTAGACTTGATTTTGTTCGCGTTCAGCTGCAGGAGCAGGAAAACAGTCAGCCCCTTGCTATTCCAGTTCTTGGAAAATCAGGATCAATATCCACTCTCTCCCGGGCCCATGGTTACTTTCTTATCGATGAACCAGCTCAGGGACTGAACAAAGGCACTCAAGTAGAGGTACATCTTTTATCATGATGCAAAAAGATATTTACGTAAAAAACATGCCCCTTCAAGAGGCAAAAGAGAAATGGCACAGTGCTCTGCAGAAAATCAATTTTGCCAGTGGTGCACAGATAAAAGAGATGGAAGTCGAACAGGCGCTTGGACAAATCACCGGATCACCCGTCTTTGCCTCCCACTCTTCTCCGGCGTATAATGCAGCAGCCATGGATGGCATTGCAGTCCATTTTGCTGATCTTGCCTCGGCCAGTGATGCCTCACCTATCCGCCTGACAGGCACACAATTTCAAGCGGTAAATACCGGGAATAATTTGCCGCAGGAATTTGACGCCGTGGTGATGATAGAAGATGTTCATTACGTCAATGAAGATGAAGTGGAACTGGCCATTCCCGCAACGCCCTGGCAGCACGTCCGCACTATCGGGGAAGACATTGTGGCAACGGAGCTGATTCTGCCGGAAGGCCACACCATTCGTCCCATTGATCAGGGCGCCATGCTGGCCACCGGTGTTACCAAAATACTTGTCAAAACAGCCCCCCAGGTGCTGGTTATTCCCACGGGATCTGAGCTTATCCAGCCGGGTACAACTCCGGCTCCGGGGCAAATTATCGAGTTTAACTCCCGTATTCTTGCAGGCACTCTAAATGAATGGGGAGCAAGAGCCAGCGGTGCCAAACCCGTTTCCGATGATCAAGAAAAGCTTCGAGCAGCCATTCGCGAAGCAGTTCAAGAGAACGATATTGTTATTATGAACGCCGGAGCATCAGCCGGAACCCGTGACTACACCTCCACAGTCCTTGCAGAGCTTGGGGAAGTCATTGTTCATGGTGTGGCCACCAAACCTGGTAAACCCGTGATCCTGGCAATTGTGGATAATACCCCGGTTATTGGCCTGCCCGGCTATCCGGTTTCTGCAATACTCACTATGCGACTCTTTGTCCATGAGATGATCTATAGCTTTATGGATATGAAGATGCCTGCTGCGCAATGGGCTACAGCCCGTATGTCGCGCCCCATGCACTCTGCCATGGGCGTGGACGAATTTGTCCGTATTACTCTTGGTCAGGTGGGCAATGAACTTATGGCCACACCCGCTGGCAAAGGTGCGGGAGCCGTAATGTCACTTGTTCGTGCCGATGGAATCCTTACCCTCAAAGCAGGATCTGAAGGCGTGGGAGCAGGAGAAGAAGTAGAAATTGAACTATTACGCCCCCTCAACGATGTTCAGTCAACTCTGGTGGCAATTGGCTCCCATGACAATATCATCGATGTCCTTGCCAACCTGCTCCATAAGGGAAGAAAAACCATCCGGGTCTCATCGGCCCATGTTGGTTCCATGGGCGGAATTATGGCCATCCGTCGTGGTGAAGCGCATCTGGCCGGAAGCCATCTCTTAGATGAAATAAGCAGAGAATATAACGTCTCTTTTATTAAGCGTTTTCTGGCAGACACACCTTTGCTACTCATCAACCTCTGCTACCGTCAGCAGGGATTAATTGTAGCCAAAGGCAACCCACTGGAGATTACCGGATTTGAGGACGTGGTTACCAATACGTTCAGCTTTATTAATCGCCAGAATGGTGCAGGCACCAGATTACTCACGGATAAAACCCTTAAAGACCTTGGCATCAATCCAACCGATATCAATGGTTACGACCATGAGGAATATACCCATATGAGTGTGGCTGCAGCCATTGCCAATGGCAGTGTGGACTGCGGTATGGGCATTCTGGCAGCAGCAAATGCCCTGAAGCTAGATTTTGTGCCGGTTGCTGAAGAACGCTACGACCTTATTATTCCAAAACAATTTATAACAGATAAGAAGATCGAAACCCTTCTTGAAGTTGTTCGCAATAACAATGAATTTAAAGAACTGGTGCTGGCGCTTGGTGGATATGACCTGCGTGATTCTGGCAATATCATGTATGAACAGTAAAACCCTGCCACTGGTATACGCACTTTAAGGGTCCAGATTAAAAATCAAGGAGAATATCATGAATTTTTTTTGGAAACTAATCAAAAGATTTCCCTGTGTTGCTGTAATAGTTTTTATTGCATTTATGACTATGACAGCCCGGGTTCAAGGTGATATTGCCACACTGACGGAACGGACTCTGGTGAACTTTGTTTCGGGAGCAATCGTTGTCACATGCATTCTTTACACATTCCTCTGGGTAACCGGTTCCCTGAACCCCGGAGACAAGCCCGTTATCGACTTTAAACGGCTTGGAGAACAACTGCTCAGAGGAACATCTGGAGAAAAAAACCACTCAGATGGATCAAAATCTGACCAATAACACCTTTTTCCTTCATGGTCTGGACTCTTCCAGCAGAGGAACAAAAGGACAGTGGTTTGCAAAACATTTTCCGGAAGTGTCCGTTCCGGACTTTAAAGGGGAACTGAGCGCACGGCTTGCTTCTCTGGAAAAGCTTTGCTGCAACTCTAAAGATATCACACTGGTGGGATCAAGTTTTGGCGGTCTTATGGCCACCTGTTTTGCCATAAAGCACCCGCAGAAATGCAGATCACTTATTTTGCTGGCCCCGGCACTGAATTTCCCGGAATATACCCCACCACCAGAAAAGATCACAACACCCACAATAGTCATTATTGGTGAGCAGGATACGGTAACACCGCCTCAAAAGGTCCTGCCTCTTGCAAGGAACAGCTTTTCCCGGTTACAAATAGTCACCTATGAGGATGACCATATGCTTCATAACAGTTTTGAAAAACTTGACTGGCAAGCTCTGTTACAGCACACTTAAACAACAGTAGCAATAACATCCCCCAGTTCCTTAAGGTCGAAGGGCTTTGCAATAGCAGCACAAAATCCATACTTTTCATAATCTGCCATTACCGGATCATTTGAATAGCCACTGGCGACGATAATCTTTGCATCGGGATCGATCTCGAGGAGTTTCTCTGCCGCCTCCTGCCCACCCATTCCACCTGGAATCGTTAAATCCATTATGACAAGGTCAACGGGAGTACCAAGAGCCAGCATTTCCGTGTACCTGCTGATTGCCTTTACACCATCATTCACAACAACAGGCTCATGGCCAAGAACAACAAGCTGTGCTTTTGCAACATCCAGAAGCATTTCTTCATCATCCATAACCATAACCCTGGCTGATTTTCCTGTCTGGGGATTGCTCCGTACGCGTCCTCCTACACTATCTTCCTCTGTAGAGCGAATGGCTGGCAGATATAAGGTAAAGGTACTCCCCTTGTCTGCAATGGAGTTCACCCGGAGATATCCATTATGCTTGTTAACGATGGAATGACAGATGGCAAGCCCCAATCCACTGCCCTCCTGTTTGGTTGTAAAATAGGGATCAAAAACTTTATCGATAATGGCCTTTGAAATACCAAACCCTGTATCCTGTATCAAAATACGAACAAAATCTCCCGCAATCGCATTCAGAAGCGCCTCTTCAGTAATGTCATAAATATTGGCGCATTCAATTAAAATGGTGCCGCCTTCCGGCATGGCCTGTTTAGCGTTTATAATTATATTTTGAATAACCTGGCCAATCTGGCCACTATCCACATCCACCTTCCACAAATCATGCGGAAAGTTATAGCTGCAAACAACCTTGCTGCCATGAAGCACAAAATCTGCCGATTCCGCAATAAGCAATGCCAGGGAAGTTTCCTCTTTAACAGGATCTCCACCCTTGGAAAAAGTAAGTAACTGGCCGGTGAGTTTTGTAGCCCGCTTAGTTGCTTTCTTGGCAGCGGAAAGGAGAGTAATTGTGCCGATATCTTCCTTGTCAATGCGAAAACCTACCAGTTCTATATTGCCAAGAATAGCGGATAAAATATTATTAAAATCATGGGCAATCCCACCGGCAAGTACACCAACGGATTCAAGCTTTCTGATTTTCAACAACTCATCTTCTGTTTTTCTTTCATTGGTGACATCCTGAAAGACCAGCACAACCCCTATAACATTGCTTTCTTTGTCCCGAATTGGTGCCGCGCTATCAGCAATGGATCGTTGGGTACCATCTTTTGCAATAAGGGCTGTGGGATTGGTAAACTCTACAGTTCTTCCGACATCCAGCACCTGAAACACCGGGCTTAAACATTTCTGACCTGTTTTTTCATTGATAATGCGAAATACCTCAGTGGAAGGTTTTCCCGCTGCTTCCTGATTACTCCAGCCAGTAAGTTTTTCGGCCACCTTGTTTAACAGAACGACCCTGCCCTCGATATCCGTGGTCATCACACCGTCCCCAATACTCTTCAGGGTGACAGTAAGCCGCTCCTGCTCCGCACTTAAGTTATCCCAGGCCTGTTGCCTGTCTTTAGCCATTTGATTAGCCGTCAGTGCCAAATCCTGAAATTCACGAAAATAGATCTTATCAATTGGAATAATGAGTTCTTCCAAGGAAGATTTCCTGAAAAATTCGATAAACAGACCCAGATTCTTTTTAATTTTTGTTGTAAGCAGCCAGGACCACGACAGAGAAAGGAATAAAAAGAAACAAAGCACCAGAACAACCTGAATGATAATTTTTTGAACAATCTTTTGGGAAGCGTCCTGCTCTTTTGCAATCTGATTTTCAATATAATCGATATAGACTCCGGTTCCGATATACCACTGCCAGCCTGGAATCAACGTGGCATAACTCAGTTTGGGAGCTGGTTTTTCCCCTTCCAGCTTAGGCATCACATACTCAACAAACCCACCACCTTCCATGGCCGTCCCAATAAGTCCCTGTACTACCTTAAAACCTTTGGAATCAGAAACCTCCCACATATTCTTTCCTTTGCCAGGCCCGGAAAGAATATCTCCATCCACGGTTCCGGCAAAAACATAACTTGAAAAAATAGTGCTGCTTTGCTCAAACCAGTCCAAAGCCTCTTTTTTTATCTGTTCTTCTTCATCATCCAGATATGCGCCATTACCAATCACCCAGTCCAATGGCTCAAAGTATTTTACATAGGATATTTTAGGAACAAGAACTTCCGGATTTCCAGGCCGATTCCAGGAATAAGAACAAAAACCTTCTTTTTGTTCTGAGCGAGCCACGGAAATAATATCCTTTACAATATACTTGCCGACACTGTCCTGAACATTAATGATATTAGTTCCTTCAAGCTCGGGATTATTCCGATTAATAAGCTCGGTCCCCTGCATATCCTCAGCAAAATAATAGCCTCTCCCTTCATCCCAGGAAGCGGCATAGAGAGCGTCATGAATGAGTTGTCCGATCTCTACAAGACTCTTTTTTCCTTTATTCTGCGTATAGATATATACAGCTGTCTTATGGGCCTCCTCAGTTCGCGCACGAACCTCGGTTCGCACTCTTTGCTCAAGCTGACTTCTCATATAAGTAATATGGGCAGCTGCATGTTCTACTTCACCCTTAAGGGCCTCTTTCTCCTTACCCAGAAGCGTTTCATGGATTTTCACTTCATGGAGTGCAGCCTTGTCAATTTCCCCGCCCACCCATAAATAGCCGAGCACAATAACTACCAGAGATGATAGCAGCCACAGGTAGAGCTGAATGGTGCCAGTTAGGTTTCTTTGTCTATTCATGAGAATATTGGCTCAGAGTCATGCGCACAGGGTGTACTAGTTCAAAGCCCAGAAATGCTAAACATTCTATTAATGATAAAAAGGGTGATATCAGAAGGGAAAAAACAATTTTGCAGCACATGGCCTCACTCTCCGTTAGGAAGGATACATTTCTATTCCATACCTTCAGTTTACTGATTACAACTAAATTGTCAAATTACACACCCAAGTGAATTCTTCTTGCTCTTTTCACAGAAAAATCTATATACTATTTAGATTATAATTTTCGGTTCATCCGACTAAAGCGTACTTCGTTTCATGAAGGGCCATTATTTT
>CAZUPS010000060.1:0-20979 GCA_964621915.1 uncultured Desulfocapsa sp.
AAATAGCTGCTTAAGTTGTTTAATTATGACTCTACAAAATTGGGGTAGGATCAGTCCGGTTAAGGAAATAGATACGGCCTAAAGAGCTACTTTTGTGTATAGTGTTGTTACCCCTAACAACCTATAACAAAAGGAGATTCAGGCCATGGCTCATAATAACACGGTACTTTCTCAATTGCTAAGTCTTATTAATCGACATGATTTTCAAAAGCTCGAAAACGGACAATTTAAACCGCAGCAAAAGTACCGCTCCCTCAGCCGTTGGAGTCAATTTACAACAATGATGTTTGCACAAATAACGGGTAGAGTAAGTCTCAGAGATATCTCGGACTCCTTGCAAACCCAAGCAGGCAAGCTGTATCACCTCGGAATCGGATCTGTTAAAAGATCAACCCTTGCCGATGCGAACAATCGTCGTCCTGCTGAATTCTTCCAAGCTTTTTTTGAAAAAAGCTATCAACGCTGTGCAGCATTTGCGCCTAGGAAAAAGAAGTTCAAATTCAAGAACAAACTTTATTCTCTCGATGCATCCACAATCGATCTTTGTCTATCAGTTTTCCCTTGGGCGAAATTTCGCTCAACGAAAGGTGGCATAAAACTCCACACATTGCTGGATCATGATGGTTATATTCCTGCATTCGCGAGTATTACAGATGCCAAGACATCTGATCTTAGCTACGCCAGAACCTTAACTCTTCCTCCTGGTTCGATCATCGCTGCAGACCGGGCCTATATTGATTTCACTTGGTTATATGGTCTTGATAAGAGAAAAAATTACCTCGTTACCCGACTCAAAAAGAACATCAAGTATACAGTCATTGAGCGTCGAGCTGTTCTTCAAGTGGCTCAAGCAAAATATGAAAATCAAAACCTTTCTCGGTACCAGTAAAAATGCCGTTATGACACAGATTTGGATTGCCCTTATAACAATGCTGATTCTTGCTTATATGAAGTTTTTAGCAAAACTTGGAAAAACTATTACTCAAATACAGCGGTTATTGCAGTTGAACCTGTTTGAAAGGCAAGATTTATGGATATTGTTTGACCCACCATCAACAAAACACAAAGTGGACAGTCAGTAGAAAATGTTCTTTGATTTCAGCTAGATACAACCGGACACTAGTGATTGAGTATGGTAATCTGAAACTAATCCTGTGATTGCTCGTCAAGGACCTGCCTTACTATCTCTGCCAGTTTCCTTTCATTCAATGGTTTAGCAACGAATCTCTTTATGCCAATGGCATAAACTTTAGCCTCTATGATACTTGAGGGGTACCCAGAGCAGAGAATTATTGGTGTATCAGGCTTTAGCTTAAGTATTGCTTCCGCAAGTTCAGTACCGGTTAATTCTGGCATCGTTTGGTCTGTAATAACCAGATCAAAGGCTTCAGGGGCTGCTTCAAATTTCTTCAACGCATCCAGGCTCTTTGTCTCTGTGGTAATATGGTAGCCAAGGCTGGTTAAAACCGATTGACTGATGTCAACGATTGTTGGCTCATCATCGACAAAGAGAATAGTTTCAGTTCCGGTGGGTAGCGGTATAGTATCTCTTGCAGCTGTAACTGCACCGACTCCCTCTCCTATGGCTGGCAGATAAATACGAATGGTGGTTCCTTCATCAGGGCGACTCTTCACCCTTATAAAGCCATTGCTTTCCTCAATAATGCTATGAATCACCGCAAGACCAAGCCCTGTTCCTTCCCCTTCTTTCTTTGTTGTAAAATATGGTTCAAACACTCGTGCCGCTGTTTGCTCATCCATACCTTTTCCGTTATCTTTTACTGACAGTACAAGAAAGGATCCTGCTTGAATATTTTCTGATGCAGGTATCTGCGTAGTTTTCAGATATTCATCTCCCAGTGTCACCTCTATTTTTCCTCTCTTATTCCCTATGGCATGTAAGGCATTTGTGCAGAGATTGACAACAATCTGATGAATATTGGTGGGATCAGCAAGAACCATGTCATTTTCCTTGGCAATGGTCGCCTGAATATCAATGGTCGATGGTAGGGATGCCCGAATGAGTTGCAGGGCTTCATTTACAATGAAGTGAAGTCGTAAAGGCTGCTTCAGGTGACTGGTTTTTCGACTAAAGGTGAGAATTTGTTTAACAAGGTCGGTTGCTCGCTCTCCAGCTGTAATTACCTGATGAATATCTTTTACCGCTTTACTGTCAGCAGGGAGGTCCATTTTGGCAAGTTCAGCGTACCCTAATATTGCCGAAAGAATATTATTAAAATCATGGGCGATACCACCAGCAAGAGTCCCGATAGCCTCCATTTTGTGGGCCTGGAAGAGTTCTTCCTCAAGTCTCTTCTTCTCGGTTACGTCCTGAGCAACATAGACAAAATATTGAACTTCATTGTTTTTATCAAAAACAGGTGCCGAACAGACACGAAAAACTTTGTTCAACGATGCATGCTCTATAATTCTGCTGTGTTGTTTTTCATCTACAAACGAAGCAACACCAGGGCATCCGACACAGGGTTCTGTTGTTCCTCTGAAGAGCTGATAACAGGTAGTTCCCAGAAGTTCTTCTTCTGATTCCATATTGAAAAAATCTAGTGCCGCCTGATTTGCACGGACAATGTTCATATCCTTGTTCTGTAGGGTAATAATATCAGGGATGGCATTAAATGTTTTCTCCCACTCTGTAGTTTTCTCCAGAATGGTTTCTTCTGCCTGCTTTTTCTCAGTTACATCGTCGTACACTGCGACAATTTCATTGGTGGGAAGTTTGTACACATAATTTTTCACCCAGTAAGAAATTCTGTCCTCGCTGTAAACTGTGACTGGAAAATGTTCAGCTACTCCTGTTTTCCATACACGTTGCAAAACTGCAAATAGTCCCATCTCAATAACGCCGGAAAATGCCTCTGTCACGTCCTTTCCTTGAACATCTGCTAGTTCAAGCTGTGCGATTTTAAGTCCCGCCAGATTAATGTTTTTAATGACAAAAGTCTCTCCCTCGTTATGTACATCATAGACTGCAATACCACTTGAGATATTGTCTACTATTCCCTGGAGATGATCGCCTTGTCTTACCAAATCCTTCTCTGTTTCAATACGTTTGCTGATTTGCCTGCTGCTCTGTCGGAAAAACAGCAGCAACCCTGCCAGACCAATCAGAAAAATTATCAGATGATAGATACGATATGTAACGATGAATTTATGATCACTTATCAAAATATCAGCCATGGGAACGGTCGTACTAATACCACCACGGATTTGTCCTGTTGTATATCCCTGATGTGCATGACATTTGAGACATTGTTCTTTAATGTCCAGTGGAACCATGACACGATAAAACGGAAGGTTTTCCATGGTCACTAATGCTGCCACTTCTTCTACACCTTGTTCAAACTGCTCCAGGGCTGCACGCTCCCACGTGTCTGGTTTGTTCGCGGGTCGGATTGCTTTGAGGCTGGTGATATGACCTCGAACCCCATACATTTCACGCTCAAGTTCATGTACCTGTCGAGTCATATAGGCAGGATTGACTAAGGTGAGTTTCTTCCCCTGCGTGGTGATGATATCCCGCTCAGGAATATGGTTTAGGTATGGATTTGGTGGCATTTGGTCGGTGACTGGTACGTAGACACCTCCGTGAGAGGCATTCCAAAGCCGGTAGATATAATCTTTATTGAGACCAGAACGAGCAATTTCCTGTGCTACAGACAGTGTCTTCTGATGCTCTTTTTTTTCAAAAGCATACAGAAAACCAATTATAAGAATAGACCAGAAAACAAGTGCGACAATACACCAACTACGCAGTCGCATTATATCAGGGGGTTGTTTATTCATAACTGATCCTTTTGCAGAATAGGTTCTGTCAGAGTTTAATAAAGACATTATTCACAATTCCATTCCATGTCTGCGGCTACTTTCAAACATCATTATTGCAATGTTCAGGAAAATGTATTTTAGGAGAACTAGGGGTCAGGCTGAATATGTGCATCCCGCTCTTGTCTGTTTAATCCGTGACCTTGTTAATGGCCCCAGAAAATTCTTCAAGCTGATAAGGTTTTACAATGGCGGCAGAGAAACCATGCTCTTTGTATTTTGCCATTACAGGATCATTGGAATAGCCACTTGAAACAACCAGTTTTGCATTTGGGGCGATCTTGAGTATTTCCCCGGCAGCTTCTTTTCCTCCCATACTTCCGGGGATGGTGAGATCCATGATGGCCAGGTCGATACTATCAAGGTTGTTCTTAAACAGTTTGATTGCTTCGTAACCATCTTTTGCCAGTAGAGCCTCATGGCCAAGGGCGTCGAGCATGGCCTTTGAGACATCTCTTACAATCTCCTCATCATCCATTATTAGAACAGTAAGCTTCTTTTTCTGGTCGTTACTATTGGGCTCGACAGGCTTCCGTAACGCATTATCCGATGCGGGCAAGTAAATGGAAAATGTGGTGCCGTGTCCCGGGTCGGAGCTTGCAGATATGTAGCCTTTATGTTTGCTGATGATGGAATAGGTGATGGAGAGACCAAGTCCGCTACCATCCTGTTTGGTTGTGAAATAGGGTTCAAATATCTTTCCTATGATTTTCTCGGAAATCCCAACACCCTGGTCACTGATGGTGATTTTTATGTAGTTGTTTTCGGGTGCAAGGGGAACCTGTTCTTCTGTAATATCTTCCACATTCCTGCAGAGTATGGATATGCTTCCCCCCTGCGGCATGGCATTTTTGGCATTAAGTATGATATTCTGAATAACCTGGCTTATTTGGTTTTTATCGATGTCAACCAGTTTGAGATTATCGGGTATGTCATAGTTGCACGCAATACTGCTTCCTCTTAGAATAAAATCAGTGGAATCCACAATAACTTCGGCCATAGAGGCAGTTTCTTTGATTGGTTCCCCCCCTTTTGAAAAGGTGAGAAGCTGTTTGGTAAGGCCTCTTGCTCGAAGAGAAGCTTTTTCTGCCGCTGAAATCAGACGATACTCCCTGCTACCTTGGGGAACAACCTGTCTGACCAGGCTGAGGTTCCCCAATACGGCCATAAGAATGTTGTTAAAATCATGGGCGATACCACCTGCAAGTACACCAAGACTTTCGATGTTTTTGGTTTGTTGGACCTGTAGCTCAAGGCTGTGCACATTGGCCTCATCCTGTAGCCTTTGGGTGATATCGAGGGCTGAAAATGTTACCCCAAGACGGAAGTCCGTGTGGTCGACAGGTGCTGAACGGAGATGGATATTGATGAGTTCTCCGGACTTCTTTTTCCAGAGGGTATTGACTTCGCCAACACTTTCTGATTTGAGCTGATCATATTTGACTTTTCCTGCACGTTTGAATTCCTCTTCACTTGGGTAGAGGATTCGCGCACTTTTTCCAATAAGCTCTTCAGCTTTATAGCCCGTCATTTCAGCAATTCTTTCACTCACCCAGCTAAATACCCGTTCATGGATCAGTCCGATTCCAACTGGAGCCGCAATGACAATACTTTTTAACGTGGCTTCACTTTTCTTAAGAATTGCTTCACTAATTTTTTCGTCCGTGATGTCGAGATGGGTACCTGCTGCTCGTAGAGTCTTTCCGTCACTATCCACTTCAACGATGTCTCCATGACCGCGAATCCAGCGGTATAGACCATCCTTGCTTATCAGTCGAAACTCTAGATCCCAGGCTTTTTGGGCTTTCATACACTCCCTGATCACAGCACATGTTTCTTCCCTGTCGTCTTCGTGGAGAAGGCTGGTCCATGTATCCAGTGAGGTTTCCAGTTCACCAGGGAGATAACCGAGCATTGAAAAATATGTGGGACTAAAATAGGTGGCGCCGGTCGGGATATGCCAATCCCAGATGGCAATGTCAGCGGCTTTGAGTGCAAGCTGCATTCGCTCTTCACTCTGCGCAAGAGTCTCGATCATTCGGTGCTTTTCAGTTGTATCCCTGAAAAAAGTTGCCATTTTTCCAGTTGAAGTCTGAAAAGCATGGATGGCAAACACCCCTTGTACCTTGTTGTCTTCATAAACCACGTGATCAGTTTGCCAGGGGATACCTGTCTTGCATACTTCTTTATACCTGTCTGGTATTTCAGTGTTGCTAAGCGCTGGGAATGCATCGATAATATTCTGGTTGAGGAACTGGCTGTTAGGGGTTCCGAGGATTGTATCTGCCGCAGGATTATATCCGGTGAAGATAAGGTTTCCGTCAGGGCTCAATTCAAAAAAATGGGCCCCCATGGGTGAGGATTCAATTATGCTTCGAAAGGTTTTTTCACTTTCTTTGAGCTCTTGCGTTCGAAGTTCTACCCGTTGCTCAAGTTCGTTACGTATCTTATGCAAAGAGGCTTCAGCCTTTTTTCGTTTCTGGATATTTTTCGTTAGAAACAGAATAATAATAGTCTGCAAGAGGAGGAAGAATGCAATGGGCCAGATCCAGTATTTATATTGTTCATAGAGAGACTGCGGTCTGTTGAGAAGGATGCTTCCCTTTGGGAGCCCGGATGAAGCGATTCCAAGTTTCTGCAACTGGGGATAGTTGAACATAAATTCATTGGGACTATCCTTCACCAGTGGGATGTCCTCGGTTGAACTTCCACCTATGATTGCAACAGCTATCTTTGCAGCCTCTGCTCCCTGGGACAAACCACTTGTGACATAGCCTCCAAGAACTTCTGGCTCCATGTACACATCTTCCATGCTCAAGATGGTAAAGTTCCCCGCTGCAGCAATGGAGCTAATGATTTCTTTCAGTGGAATAATTTTTTCCTGATCGTTTTTTATGCCCCCTATTGTGGTGAGGAAAATTGTGCCATTGTTGTGATTCTGCAGCTTCTGAATAATGGTTGAAAGTCTGTTTTCTCCCCACAGGGCATATTTTTGTCCGGGGAAATGAGTGGCAATGTCATTTTGTATGCTTTGCTTAATTGCCAGGTCAGTGGATGAACCGTCTCCAAGAAAAATTATAGTACCGGGGTGAGGAACTATCTTTTTCAGAAGGGCCAGGTTGGGGGCAATTTCTTTTTTCTCAAAGACACCACTGTATTGCAGGCGATTGAGGGATTTGGTGATGGATGTGTTGTTGATCCCACTGAACACGACAGGCACATCTCCAAAAAGTTTATCTTTGAAATGGAGAAGAAAGACAAGACCGTTATCATCGCTGCAGTAAATGACGTCAGGGGAGTAATTAGAAAATTTCTTTTGCAGATAGTTGAAGAAAAAAAGCTGATAGTCAGAGTCAAAATTGACCCGTTTGGTATCCAGATATTCAGTGGAAACGTTGGTGTCCCAGGCGGTGGATTGCTCAGACAGAGTTTTGATAAAACCCGTGTGTTGATTACGTGTCCATGGATACTCCTGATGATATGAATGAAGGATAAATACGGTCTTATTCTCAGCAAAGCTAGGAACTGATGTAAGGCTGATACTGCAAAAAAAAAGTAAAAAGAGCCAATGATGTATGTGGGTGAAGCTCTTTTTGTTGAAAATCCTGTAAGAGTGCATGCAGTCCAGTTTTCTGGTGGAGCAAGAAGGTTGTTTTAGGTTTGCTGTGAATGCCTGGAGGGAAAAGCACTACAACGCCTGATAAGATATGTTGTCATGAAATGTCCAAAGCAGTCAAGTAAAAGTCGAACAAGAGTTTTGTTCGGTCAAATAAAAAGCTACACAATGTATGGTAAAGATCAGCATCGTTGCATCTTCTTGGAGATTTTTTTGGTGGTGACAGAAGCTATGATGGCGGTAATATGGATGCTTGCAGGTTCCTTTTAGAGGGGGGGGGTGATGTATTATATGTGGAAAAGTTAACTGATTGAAAGTAAGTATTTGTTTTGGATGTTTCCTGGTATAATGGCGAAAATGAAAATGTCTATGCGGGTAGGAGGCCCAATCATTTCATGAAGGAAAGCGTAACTGTCTTAAATCTCTACCCATTTCAGCCGGGCGAAAAGATTCATATTGAGAGTGGGCCCCGGCGCGGTGACTGGCTGGTACTTGCTTGTAATGATAAAAAAGTTACCCTGCAATGTCCGATCAGCAAGAGAGAATTTTCATGGGATCGTTTCTGTTTTCATGTCATGAACCGTGAGCAGGAGTGGCCGATGCCGGAGTGATAAGTATGTCGTTGAATACGGCAAACATGTTAAGTACAAAATGCAGAGTGAAAGGTGATTTTGCAGCAATGAAACTTTTGCAATGGGAGCGACGGAAAAGCATTGGACCAAACGAACAGTGAAGAGAGAGCAACTCCAATTTTTCTGGTTGAGGCCGCAGATTATGATCAGGGATGCAAAAGGGTACGTCATTTTCTAGATAAGACAGCCCTGCTGAAATATGATAGCATCGAGTTCAGCCCCGAGTATTCCTGGATTGGTTCGCAACCGCAATTCTGGCAGACCCTTGAAACGGGAATTGCTGCAAACAGAGCAAGTGTAAAAGAGCTGGTAAGTGAATTGAAGGAGAGCGGTTTTCACCAGCTGGAAGATCTTGAACGAATGAAGCAGGGCTATGAATCAAAGATTCTCCATATTCTTGTTCATCTGTTAGACGGATTTATCGGTATTGATACATCATTCTATAATCTCATTGAAGACTCACATCAGATCAGCCTTTCCCTCAGTGATAAAATTAAACAAGATCCACATAAATACATACTCCTTCAGATTAGTGCTAAGAATTCGCTTTCCATTAGGAAAGTACCAAAGGGAAGAACAAGCCTTCACCCACTCAAATAGCACTCCAAAATGAGCTAAAGACAACACTACCAAGTGGTTTTTGTGGTCTTCCACCTCCACAAGCTCGATATATTCGGGGCAGACTAACCTTAAATGTTGGCTGCAGAATGTCCTTCTACCGCTCCAACCATCTCGGTGACATCACCATCAAGATCAAAACCATCTAAGCTCAGATAAAAAATCTCCTGATTCTTTCGTTTATCAAGTCCGCGATTATAGAAATAGTCATAGTAGCCAAGTAAAATCCTACAGGCACTTTCAAAATCATCTTCTTCCAGAAACGCAATCACCTCCTGAAGCTTTGGCTCGGTCAATTTTTGAGCAATGCGGTGACAGGCATCAATCAACTCCTGGCGATCAGTATCGGTGTAATCCTCAACCAGACGTTTGATACGTGCCTGCATAGGTACCTCGACAATCAACAGAGGTGCTGCCCGCATCTGTAGCAACAGAGGTGGAGGTAAATGAACAGATCCAATAACGTAGCTCTCGTTTTCAAGCAGCAGCACGTCATCCGGATTCATCCTCCGCAGTTGCTCGAAGAAATCATTTTCAAATTGCTCTGTTGTAGGTTGTGGACGTTCGTTAATATGCCCAAAAACAGAGCCCTTATGGTGTGCCAATCCCTCCAGATCAATAACTTGTAAGCCTTGGGATTGAAGGCCAAGAAGAAGAGCTGTTTTACCACTTCCCGTCTTCCCACCCACGACCAACATCTTTCGTGGAGATGCTATTACTGTCCTTATTTCCAGGCGATAGCCCTTGTATCCGCCTTGGATACGCCTTGCAGGAATTCCGGCTTCATTCACCAGACGACACACCTCGGTACTACGTTTTCCACCACGCCAGCAATAGATTACCAATTGCGCTGGCTGCAGACCCTTTATCCGGGCGAGAATAGAGTCCACCTTAGGGAGCGCAATCTTTTCTCCAAGCTGCATGGCCTTATCCTTATCCACCTGTTTATAGATGGTACCGATCTCGCTTCGTTCTTCATTGCTAAAGAGAGGGATATTGACAGCTCCTGGAATATGCCCCTGCTCAAACTCCACGGGGGAGCGAACATCAATAAATTGTACTTTTGAATCCGTTGAAATATCTAAAAAGTTTATTGAATAACGCAAAGGGCCTCCAGGGCTGTTTAGATGCTGTATTTTAAAATTACTCAGCAAGCAGAAAGACTATACCAGATGCGTTGATATTTTTCTCAACTAGAGCTTCCCTCACCGACAACCAGGGAATCATTAGCGTACAAAAAAAAGTTATCTCCATAAACAACAAGGACAAAAACAAATAAAAGCTTCAAAATAGGTAGTTACACCTATTGAAAACTGCAACGCTTGTTGTAAACTAAGCTAATATCCCAACGACAAAAAGTAGCCACAATTCAATTTGACAAAGGAGAAGAAGATGGAGAATAAACCACAAACTATGCTATCACATCGATCATCTACAGTCATGGGACGGCTTGTCACCGGGTGTTGCTGCATGCTGACGGGCATTGCATTATCAACCGCCGCCATATGCGCCCCCAATGTCGAAGTAACCTACGTCAAAGGGATACAACCCGGTTGGGTTCGCGCCTATGCCACCTATAGCCTGGACGGTTCAATCCGCCCAGGAGTGCGTTTTTCACCCTCGGTCACCTGCGAAGATCCCGCAAAGGCAGATTCGATTACAGTTGATATTGCCCGGGTCGATCCAGATCGCAAACAGGTCATTATAGATATTAAAAGTGATCTCTCCTATTTTGAGAATTTTAATCTCAAAAAGCATACCTGTCTTGTTCAATCCATCCAGGTGGATATGAAACAGCGTCGCCGAGGCGGAAGAACCGTTGCAACCCACACCATGCCCATCAAGTTCAAAATGGGACTACCATTTTCCCACAGACACCCACGACAGATCGAAGACAACGGTGATTTCGAACTTGAAGGCAGCATTGCCCTCTCTCCGGCACCCCGTTTCCGGCGTTATGCCGCTTTTCCACCACAAACGATTGTAATCCGCAAAGGAGCCAGAGTAACGTTTTTAGAGGTCGAAGAATTGCGCAATCGTAAAACACTTGGAATGCGGAGACTGAGCACTTTCAACCAGGAAATCCTGGAATTCGAGCTGGGATCTGGCGGAGAAGTCTTTGACCAGTGGGGATTGATGTGGACAGGCGGGGAATCGTCAAACCATTGACAAATCCTAGAGAAACCACAAACCCAGGACATGATGTGTTTCCAGATACTTACACCTACCCCGCCCCTCCCCGCTATCGGGAAAGCAGTTACTACGACCTTGTCCTTAATAATCGTTCAGTCCCCAGGGTTGTGGATCCACTCGAAGAAATAGACCTTATCTACGACAAAGCAAGCCACAGTCTCAAGGCCATAAATGGAGCGAAAATCATGGAACTTGGGAGGGAACCCATTATAGCCTGGAACAGCGGCTACCATTCTTTCCCTTCAGTAGATAAGGAGATCAAACTCACAATCCCCAAAAGAGGTAATGCTTTTAAAATTCCTTCGCTTCAAACAAATATCCCACTGGCGATAACGCCCCCCCGTCCCCCTCGTCCAGCCCCCTTGGAAACGTCAATGCAGTCGATTACCAAGATAAATTCCTTTGGTGGCGAAATGCAGCCAAAAACCTTCCGCCAGCTTAGCTTTATAGATGGTGTCTCCCCTAGTTCCTCCAGATCGTTCGGCAGAGCCTCTTTTTTAAAGCCCCGGCTTCCTGGCAAAGAAGTATTAAGTCCCCAGGAAAAGAGTATTGAAAAACAGGGTCCGCTTTTTCGTTCTCGCTATCTCTCGGCTCGCAATACACAAGGCACCAAAAGAATGCAGTTATCCCCAGTTGTCAGAGAAGGAGTTGGGAGCGGTGGAGGGGGAGCACAGTCTCCAATTGCCCAAGCATTGAGCACCTGTAAAGGATGGAGTAACGCAGACTTTAAATGTCCGACACTGACAGATCCAATTCCGATAGAAACATTCCCATCCAAACCGGATGGCACTAGCACCCTTATGTTATGGGACGTGCTGACGCCCTACCTGAAAAGTCAGAAGAACGTCTTTGGGACATGCGGAACACATGCATCTGTTCAATTTATCGAAACACTCTATAACCGCTATGGAATTGACCTTGGTACAGAACGTGTGATTACAGTGGATAACGAACAGATTCTTGTTCCCTGGCCACGGATTTCCTTCTCTATTTCGGGACTCCTGACCCAGTTATATACTGAAATGGGCACTCGGGATGGTGATGTCCCGGATGGTGTGGATGTTAGTGGAACATATTGGGGAAGTGGCCGCTACGAAGAAAAGTACCCCGTCTTTCTCGATGCTTATTGGCCTTCCCGGGAAACACTGTGGACAGCATGGGCGGATAACTGGACCGACACTGATCTGTCCCAAGATGCCAGAGACATGCTCAAATACTGCAGAAGAAGTACTTATAATACGGATAAGAACAACTGGAACCCCCGTTTTTGGCGATCGGGTTTCTGTCTTGGTCAGGGACATGCTCCTGCCGGTGTCTACTGGAACTACTCCCGGGGAAGACTTTACACGAATAGCAGGCCAGATTCATTAACTGCTCTACCATGGGCTCTCGGGACAGTACAACTCCCGATTGTTTTTGAAAATGTCTCAGATTCAAACCTGTCGGATTCCATGAAGCTTAAACGTATAATCAATGATCTGGACAGCGGACTTCCCATGCTCCTTGGATTCTCCAGCGGAGCCAAGGCTTCTATTCCTGATGGCAATGGTGGCAACTATACCGCCAGATCTGGCCCGACATGGTTTGTCCCTCGGGAGCTTGGAGGAAACTTGCGACAAGACCTTCGTAACACACTACAGGTTGCAGGTGGTCACGCTGTGTTGATCGTTGGCTATAGCATCGACGGTAATATCAATGGCAGTTATAATCCCTACGAATCCTATTTTATTATTCAAAACAACTGGGGAAAAGATTCAGGATATAAAAGCTTCTATTTTATGAATTTTGCGGCCTTTGACCTACTGTCAACCGGATTAAAATCCTTTCGCATAGACAAACGGTGTGCCTCTGTTGCCTGTGTAGACCAGTAATGAAAAAAGGCCGGATCAATTAAATGATCCGGCCTTAAATGAGAAAAAGCTATCCTTCAGGAGTGTACTATTATTTTCTTTTACGAATCCCGGAACCCGTACACCAACCTTACAATCAGCGTTAATTTGTCATGAAAATGGCAAAAAGAGCCCGAAACAGGCAAGCATCACCCCGGCAATTTTTTCCAGTACTAAAACACTCTGCCCAAGATGATTTTTTATTCTGCTTTTGCTAAGCACCAAGACAACAAGATACAGCATAAAATAACTGCGCCCTTTTTCGGTCACCGCATTGCAGGAATGTACTTCTTCGGGATTAATAAGAGCCAGGGAACCAGCCTTCAATGTAGACTGTTGTCCCGTAACTTTATACTGAACCTTGCCACTATCCAACGCACCAATACTGAACGTCGAATGAATATGGGATTTATATTCACGTTTGCTTCCTGTAGAATAGCGACATTCCACAAAGGGCAAACTTTGATCTTTGAAAAAGTTCTCAGTTGACATCGATTCTTTCGTTGTACCCCATCAAGTATACTCTTTTATAGTTAGTGCATAGAATTTTCATTCCCAGCAACAGATTATCAAATTAATCATTTTAACTATAGACTCCGATTGTAAAACATGCTTTTATCAGACAGCACCTAATAATGATTCCCGAACTAAGCATTGCTAAAGTTCAAGCAACGCTGGAATGAAAAGCTACAACGGTGCCACATAATTATTAACTCATTCTTTTAATATATTTGCAAAATTTCAAAAGTAGGAAGCGGAACATGAAAAAATTTATTATGGGCCTGGCAATACCTCTTTCCTTTCTTTGCAGCGTTTCATTACTCCATGCAACGATTATCCTGGAAAACCATTCAAATGTGACAGTAACATATGACACTCCAGTAAGTGTAAGTGCCGATATGACACCTTACGACAGCAATGAATTCCATGATGAAAATGGCTATGATTATGGTGATGCTCCAGCTCCATACGGCACTGCAAAAAACAAAATGGGTCGTTGGCAAATGCTTGGCAATGAACTCGGATTAGATGATGGTGTCAGCTGGTCTGTAAACGGTTCGTCTTATGGCACCAGTTCTTCACTTATCAGAGGTGAAGATGTAACATTCAGGTTTGATTTTTGGCAGGCAAATAATGGAAGGCACGCTTACGACCAACTCTTTTCAACAATCGACTGGAACACTGATGGCGTATGGGATAAAGAGGAAACATTACTCTATGCCAAGGTAGATACCCATAACAGACCACTTACCGATCTGGGTAAATCTTGGGAAGCTGATACCGACACTATGTTCTATGCAACTATCACTGTTCCGGAAACAACTCCCATCGGCTTTACCTGGTTACGAGCCCGTACTCATTGCAATCATACGTTGTGGGGTGACATAACTCCGACCATTTACCTCGCCCAGGGTGAAACAGAAGATTACAGATTAACAATCGTAGATCCCGTCCCTGAACCGGCAACCATGCTCCTCTTCGGTGTTGGCCTGGTAGGTGTTGCAGGTGCAAGACTTCGTAAAAAGAAAAAATAGTTTTTTCCTACAGATAATTTCATTTCTTCCAAGGCAGAATCACTCATTTGATTCTGCCTTTTTTTTTGGTTAGCATCTTCCACGAATATCCGCAACTCGGCCCACCTCACTCCAGAAAAACCGTGAACTACCCTGGTGGCTGATTGCGAAAAACAATATCTAAGACAGGCCACGCTTCAAATCAGCCATTAAATCATCCACACTTTCAATTCCAACGGATAACCGTAACAAACCATCGACTACTCCCATCTTCTCACGCTCCTCTTTACTCAGATATTCATGTGAGGTTGTGGCTGGTTGGGTAATTGTACTCTCCACACCGCCAAGGCTCATTGCAGGGATAATAAGCTGCAGTTTTTTCTGGAAACGTATGGGATCACAATCTCGTAGCTCAAAAGAGAGCATGGCCCCAAAACCATGCATCTGTTGTAATGCTGTTTCGTGACCAGGATGTGCTTTCAATCCTGGATAATACACTCTACTTACCCGCTTGTCGTTTTCAAGAAATTCAGCTATTTCCATTGCATTTGTGGTTTGCTCTCTTACTCGCAGGGCAAGGGTTTTCAAACTTCGTTCCAGAAGAGCGCAACCTTCCGCTCCCAGGCTCCCACCGTAGCACACAACGGATTGAGCAATTTTTTCTATCAGCGCCTTTCTTCCGACAACTACCCCACAGCAAAGATCACTATGGCCTCCAAGATATTTTGTTCCGCTATGCACCACCAGATCGATCCCCAGAGCAATCGGGTTCTGATTGATGGGTGAGGCAAAAGTGTTATCAATAATTGTTAGAATGTTCTTTTCCCGAGCAGCCCTGGTAATTCTTTTAATATCAACGATGGTCAAGAGGGGATTCGTTGGGGACTCAAGATAAACCAAACGGATATCCCCTTCCATAGCAGCAATAATTGAATCTGCGTCACTTTTTGCGAGAACAGCTTTTATTCCCTGGCGTGGCAACTCCTGCTGCAGCAGTTGATAGGTTCCTCCATAGATTTCATCCTGAAACACTCCCCGTTGTCCCTGGTGGAGAAATGTAAAAAGTGTTGTTGCAATAGCCGCCATTCCTGAGGCAAAAAGCAGGCCCCCCTCGGCATCTTCCAGGGCACAGATTTTACCCACGGTGGCACTATGGTTGGGAGTGTTACAATAACGGGGATAGGGCTGGTCATCCCGATCCAGATACTCATAGGCCGAGGAAGTATAAATGGGGGTATTAATCCCTCTGGTCAGCGGGTCGCGATGCCCACCACTATGAATGCATTTGGTCTGTAATTTCAAAACACTCTCTCAGATTAACTATATTTATGATTCCAGCAGACAGGCAACTTCACTCATTCGTTTGCCAAGGTTCTTTGCCGTATTGATACCCACAGCATCACCCTCATAGCCGTCGGGATGACTTCCCCAGGCAGCACCACCAAAGTGGTCGCCATCACCCACGATAATCATATCGTGAATCATCATTGCCGCATGAACTGCCTGGATGGTTAACTCCTGACCACCATTTCTGGAACCACCCACAGCTATCACGCCACCGAGTGTATTTTTAAACATAAATCCGTTTCTTCTATACAGAACCGTTCGGTCAACAAAAGCCTTTGCCTGGGCCGACATAGAGCCCATATAAACCGGAGTTGCCAGAATTATTCCCACCACTTCAGGGTCGGCAAATTTAGAGATAAGTGGCTGAAAGTCATCTTCCTGACTGCATAAAACACCTTTCTTACATTTCCCACATGCAATACATGGTTTGATTTCCAAAGGAGCAAGGTTTATCAATTCAGTTTCGAGTGTTTTTCCCTGCGCCTTAGCACTTTCTTTTACTTCGTTAAGACATTGCTCCAGCAGAAAATGAGTGGACTTGTTTTCTCTTGCACTTGCAGATACACCGATAATTTTCATTTTTTAATCTTCCTTTTTTCGTAAGCACTCTTTTAAATACCTTCTCTCTAAGCGACTTATAGCCAAGAAACAGTCACACTGCTTCTCAAGAAATCCTTAGTTTCTCCAACCTTCGACAGGCATCTTCAAGCACATCCATCTCCTTGGCAAAACAGAAACGGACAAGATCCCTCCCACTCTCATCATGATAAAAAGCACGCCCGGGTACACTGGCAACTCCAGTTTTTTCAAGAATATACATAGCCTTCTCCCGGTCATCAGCTCCTGGAAGAGCGGACACATCAGCCATCACATAATAACTGCCCTGAGGGATCGCAGGTTTCAAACCGATCCGTTCAAGTACTCCACAAAAAAGATCACGTTTTTCTTCATGCTCCTCAGCTATTTCAGTATAGAATTCAGAAGACAGCTCAGCCAAACCTGCAGCAATTCCTAGCTGCAAAGGAGCAGGTGCACAGACATATACAAGGTCATTGAATTGAGCAGCTGCCTCTATCACATGGGGTGGTGCCATCGCATAGCCTAATCGCCAGCCAGTCACACTGAATATTTTTGAAAACCCGGAAATGGTAATGGTCCGTTCGCGCATTCCAGGAAGCGAAACCGGGGGAATATGCGTGCGGCCATCATATATAAAATGTTCATAGATCTCATCGGAAAACAGTATCAAATCATATTTAACACAAACATCCCTTAACATTTCTAACTCTTGCAGTGAAAAAACCTTACCAGAGGGATTAGACGGATTACTGATCATAATCGCCCGAGTTTTTCTACTAAGAGCCTTCTCCAGCATCTCACGTGTCAGCCGCCAGTCGGGAGGGTCGAGACGAACGTAACGCAATCCGCAGCCCAAAGCACTTAAAGTGGACGCATGATACCCATAATAGGGTTCCAGCAAGATGACCTCGTCACCCTCGTCAAGCAGAGCCTGAGCGGTGGTGTAAAAAGCTCCGGTGGCACCCTGGCTGATCAGGATTTCACTGGCCGACACGTCCAGCTTATAAAACTGCGCCATTTTGTGGGCAATGGCCTGCCGAGGCTCGGGTAATCCTTCCGAGGCAGTGTAAATATTGTAGCCCTGATCCATTGCCTGCTTTGCACCATTCAGTACCGATTTAGGTACGGGCAGATCACAAACTCCCTGGGCCATATTAATACCCTGAAGACGCATACATTCACGGCTCATGGAACGAATTTCGGATTGGGCAATATGTTTGCCACGTTGACTCAACGTAAGTGTCATAATAAAAATTGAATTGATAAAGGTGTATGGTATCTGGATATCAGATTCCCAGAAATTTTCCTCAGCTGAATATTACAACTCAGCAACTGATATTCAACCATATTCGTCATGATTTTCAAAATGAAAATAGATTTTTAATCATATTCATATTGAATAGTTCCTGCAAAACCGAGTAGTGTTTGCGTGATTCTATATGAAGAAATATATTTTTTAAATCAATGAGTAAAAAAATCTATAAATAGAGGATACCTTATGAAAATTGTCGTCGTTTTTCTGTCCCTTATATTCCCGGTTGCCGCTTTCGCCCAAAGCCAGGTTGTAAACGGAGTTGATGTGGGAAACATAATGCAGTTGATGCAGGAAATGCAGACATGCATGGCAAAAGTGGACCAGACACAAATGGAGGCATTTGAAGTTGAAGCGGAAAAACTCGGTGCTGAGATTGAAGCCCTGTGCCAAGAGGGAAAACGAAAAAAAGCACAGAAAAAAGCTATCGCTTTTGGTAAAAAATCGATGAAAAATCCCGCCATAAAACAAATGGAGAAATGCGGAGAAATCACAAAAGGAATGATGCCTGAAGATTCAGCACCCTCTTTTAAGGAGAGCTTTGATTTTTCCGACACCCATGTTTGTGACGAATAACTCCTCAGATTTTCCCACCTTGCTTTGCAAGGAGTACTATCCTACCACCAGCGCACAGCTTACTGGCATTTACAAAAAAGGTAGAACCCCTTACAGGATTCTACCTTTTTTGTTACTCTTGGTATCGCTTGATTTCAAGTAAAAGAGTGGCTGAGAATCGACTCGCCTCTCCCTCATCATCTACTTTTCCGTACCTCTCTATCATTCCTCAAGTCCAAGTCCCCTGCGTTTCAACTTGATCCGCTCATCAATAAGTTCAGCTGCTTTAAACGGATCCGGTTCTATACCAAAACAGGCACCAACCAGATCATCAAGCCCTTCTAAAGCCAGATTTGTAACAATAGGCGATCCGGTAATATTGGGGGGATGGCCAAGATGGGTATAAATACCAGATGCCACAGCATAGGTACCGATAGTCGCAGCTTTTTCAGAATACCATTCCGGAGATGACGCAGCCAGCGGCAGATCTGAAATAGATACTCCTATTTCATTTGCAAGCAGTGCTGCCAACTGAAGAATCCGTGCATTATCGACACAACTTCCCATATGAAGAACCGGCGGAACACCAAGACTTCCACAGATCTCTTTTAGCCCCGGCCCCGCCTGTTCAATAGCCTCCGGCACAAGGAGTCCCGCCTTTCCGGCAGCTGTTGTAACACATCCGGTAACAATCACCAGGATATCTTTTTTAATAAGTTCACGGGTTAAATTAACGTTACAGTAATCGTGCTTGTATTTGGGATTGTTGCATCCCACGATTCCCACAACACCTCGAATCTTGCCTGCTTTGATGGCATCAACGAGTGGAGCCAGTGAACCGCCAAGTGCATCGAGAAGGGCTTCATTAGAAAAACCGGTCACAATATCCACTGGTTCTCCAGGGATTTCAACACGGTCCGGATTACGCATGCCATAGCGATCTATTGCCATTCGAACAACCTTTCTTGCCTGCTCCATGCCATTGTGCATCTCAAACTTCACATGGTCAGCCCCCGTAAACTTGGCCTTATCAGCAGTGGTAACCATCTTGGTATGATAGCAGTTTCCTACCTGGACAAGACTTGGCATAATACACTGATAATCCACCACAATCAGCTCAACAGCACCTGTAATAATCGCAAGTTCTGTCATCAAATGATTCCCAGCCATGGGAATCCCCTGACGCATCATCAGTTCATTTCCCGTACAGCAGAGACCGGCAAGGTTGATACCAGCAGCCCCCTTTTCCTTGGCAAGGTCTATCAGTTCCTGTTCATTAACGGCTTCAAGAATTTTTTCAGAAACAATGGGATTATGACCATGAACCAGGATATTGATCTGATCCTTTTTTAAGACACCAAGATTTACCTTGGCCTTGCGCGGGGAAGGAGTACCAAAGAGAATATCAGAAACTTCTGTGGCAATCATGGATCCTGCCCAGCCATCACCCAGGCACATCCGTGCTCCCTGAAGCATGGTATTGGCAGCATCATTATCACACCCCATATGGGTACGATGCATCATCTCGGTTATTTCACGATCGACACCACGTGGCATAATGCCCAGCTTTTTCCAGCTCTCCCGCTGTTTCTCAGGGACTCGATTTATAAAACTGACCTCTTCACGTCTACTGCCAAAACTTTCAAAAAACTCATCGGCCAGATCTTTTGCAACATCCAGCACCTCTCGCCCTTCTGTGGCAATTCCCAATTCCGCTGCAATACGCAACATTTTTGGTTCATCTTTAATATGATAATCCTTAGTCTTACCATGGGCAACTGCATGAAAGGCCTCGATACAATCACGACCATGATCAGAATGCCCAGCTGCACCACCGGCAAGAAAACGTCCAAAATTCCGAGCAACAATAACATCGGCATCGGCACCACATACACCAAGAGGTGCTTTTTTACTGATTCGACACGGCCCCATGGTACAGATTCGACAGCAGACACCTGATTCACCAAATTTACAGTGCGGAGTTTGCTGCTCCAGTCTGTCCCATGCTGTCTCGATTCCATCACGTTTCGCTTTGCGGAGCATTTGATGAGCATCTTCCCAGATACTCATTTCTTCAACGGTTTTAATCTTCTTTGGCATGAGACGTCTCCTGTTTCTTAGTTGATTGATACGGCTAGAGCACTATTTGCCCATCGGATAAATAGATTATATCAGAAAACAGACTTGAATACTGTCAGCTGTCTGACAAAGGTGCACTTTTTTTTGGGTATTCGACAGAAAAGGAAGATTGAAACCAGGGAGTATAACCGGATGTTGAGGGATCAGGTGTGGGCGTAATTTCGTAACAAATCAATATGTGGAATGATATAGATACTGCGATGTTCCTTTTCCAGAACACCCTCCTTCAACATGGCACTGATAATTGTTGAAACTGTCTGCCGGGTAGATCCTATAATGGCAGCAAGTTGTGTTGTTGTCAGATCAAGTTTGACCGTAACCCCTCTTTGGCTTTTTTTGCCATTGTGCTCAGCCTCGTAGAGAAAGAAATCGGTTAACCGCTGTTTGATATCTTTAAAGACCAGACTATCAATAATTGAAAAGGATTGTTTGAGCATCTCTCCAAGAATACGAATCACGGTTTTTGAAAGAGCAGGATGGGTTGCCATATATGAATGAAGTTTTCCGGTCGGCATAACCATAAGAGTTACGTCTTCCAGGGCTTCTGGGTGTGGGTAGCGTAGATATCGCCAGGTTCCAGAATGGCAAGCGAAAAGTCTTTATCTTCAACTGCCAGGTACAACCGTAGGCGACCTTTTTTAACAACAAAAATAAGATCTCGCTCGTATCCTGGGGAATAAATAAGACTTTTTTGGTTCATCCGACTAAAGCGTACTTCGTTTCATGAAGGGCCATTATTTTC
>CAZUPS010000061.1:0-20603 GCA_964621915.1 uncultured Desulfocapsa sp.
GTTCGAGCATCAGTCTGTTTCGGGTATTCATAGTCCGAAAAATAATCTCATCAACGACCTCTTTGTCTACAATCTGCCATTGAATTGCTTGGGGACGCTTGAATATCTTTTTGATGACAGCTGAGTTGCAGGGGTTGGTCAGGGCAGGTAGTGCGGTGTTGATGCAGAAATTGTAGAAAGATGAAAGTACCGAATATCGGTTTCGTTTGGTGGCCTGTTTGTTGTCCTTGGTGAGAGACATCAGAAACGTCAGTATCTCTTCCTTTGATATACTGGCTAAATCACGTTTGCCAAATTGGATTGCAAAACGGAAGAGGACAAACTCGCACGTTTTAACAGTATTTTTTTTTTGAATTTGCCTTGTGATATTGCAGATGGAAATCGACAGCTTGTTGAACTTTCATGGTGTACCTCCTACGGGTTTGAAAAACTAGTGGAATCACCGACATTTTATGATACCATATTATTTAGAATTATTGGGAAAGCCTTTTTCCTGCCTACTCATGGTAAATTTACGATACCGACCACAAGACTATGCGTATTGATAAATACACAAACAATTGCTGGTTTCTCTGCAATCATAGTGCGGGATTTTCTTATGAAAGTTATGGATCGTCTATTTACAGATGATGATGTTGTTCGTCATTTTAAAACAAACAAATCAGACGCTACTGCAATCATCGAAGAACTATTAAAAATAGAATATGTCGAGCCAGTTGAAATTAGAAAACATCAATTCTGGAGTGTTACTACTGCTGGACGAACCTTGGCACTGGCTTCAGCTGCAAAACCGATTCTCAGAAAAACAGCAGATAAAAAAATTACAGAACTCCTTGGGCGTGTAGCAACCATCAACTCTTCCAATCAGTATGTGTATGCTGTTACAAAAGTTGTTGTGTTTGGATCGTATCTCTCTGAGCAAGAAAGAATTAATGACGTTGACATCGCTATTGCTCTTGAAAAAAGGCCATGAGTGACGTTCGATTTACAGAGATGTGCGAACAATCAATTCAGAAAGCACAAAAAGAGGGCCGTCGCTTTAGTACCCAGGTTGAGATGATTTATTGGCCACAACAAGAAGTGCATCTTTTCTTAAAATCACGTTCCAAGGCAATAAGCTTGCATTCACTTCACGATGAAGTGCTTATATCTGCAAAACAAAAAGTTCTATTTGAAAAGCCGTAAAATTTCAGTAGAATCCTACAGCATGTCGATAGTAGAATCAGGAAGAAAGTTAACCCAGCTATTTTTCCAAGCGTTTGACCTTGCCAGTACACATTTATCACAGCAATATTGCCCAAATTGTGGTACACGGTCATTTGGGGTTTTTGAGAGGAATCAGGAAGAAGGTAAACAAGTCTATTCTGTGAAGCGGTTATCCTTGCCATTGGTATCCTCTATAAATGCAACTACTTGAAAATAAATAAAAATAGATAGCGATACTAGCTTTCTAAACTTCGGCAAACATGTTTAGATAAATAGCATGACATTTTTTAAGAGACGACAAGAAGCAAAATAATCTTTTCGTGCAGTTTTTTTAAAAATGAATGTGATCGCCACGAGCAATATCAAAAATGCTTACGAGCGGATTTATTCATCGTTATATTGAAAAATAACTCTTTCCCCTCTTTTTGCTTTTTTTAAACACCAGCATCCTCATGCAGAACAACAAACCGCTCCCCATTCTTCTTGCCGGCCCCATCCTTCGTCATGTCAGCACAGGTCAGGTAACAGTATGGTTCGTTACCTCAAAGCCAGTTGCCAGCCAGGTGCAGTGCTTTCAAGAGGAAACATGTATTGCCGCCCAGAGCTGGGAACCCGACCACAAGCATCATATCCAGATAGGAGAACACGCCCACGTCTATTTGTTGCAGGTCCAACCCGCTCAACCCTTCCTCGTCGATGAGTGGATCAGCTACGATGTCGGTTTGCAACCCAAGAATGACACTATCCTGTGGCTCCGGGAAACAGCTCCGCAACTTTTCTATGGCGACACACTTCGCCCCAGTTTTGTAGTCAAATCACGAATAGATCAGTTATTGCATGGTTCATGCCGCAATCCGCACCATGATGGTGGTGAAGGGGCCGATGGTTTATTGGTAGTGGATAAGCTGCTTGCCCAGGCACGAAATTCTACAGCCTCCACATCCGGACAACCCGCTCTGCTTCTGCTGACAGGTGATCAGATATACGCCGATGATGTAGCAGGCCCTATGCTGGCCGCAATCCAGCAAACCATCGCAACGCTTGGGTTACATGATGAAATTCTCAAAGGTGCAAAGGTCGCTGATAGTCAGGCGATGTATCAGAGTGAATACAACTATTACAGGCGCACCCATCTCCTTCCAGACACCAAGGCCAATGTAAAACTACGTGACCGCTTTTTTGGCGGTGTCAGAAAACCTATTTTTACCTCGGCAAATGCTGAGAATCATATCATTACACTGGCAGAAGTTTTTGCCATGTATCTGCTGGTCTGGTCGCCTGTTTTGTGGCGTTTTGTTGATCTGGACAAGGTCTCTTTACCGGATAAATTTCAGCAACGCTATCAGACCGAATGTATCGCTATTAATCATTTCAGAGAGCAGTTGGACAAGGTGCAGCGTGCATTGGCGAATGTGCCGGTGTATATGATGTTTGACGACCATGATGTGACAGATGACTGGAATCTTACCCGAGGATGGGAGGAAAGTGCCTATGAACATCCTTTTTCCAGACGTATCATCGGGAATGCCCTGATTGGCTACAGCTTATTTCAGGCATGGGGTAATACACCGGATGCCCTGCCTGATACATTACTCACAGAGTTGAAACAGGTCGATTTCCTGTCGCAATCTAATGATGCGGCGCATGACAGCCTGGTTACAAAAATACTTACTTTTCACGGCTGGGATTACACGATACCCACCAGCCCCAAACTAGTTGTGCTCGATACCCGCACCAGACGCTGGCATTCCGATGAAGATGCCGGACAGCCCTCCGGTTTAATGGACTGGGAGGCATTGTCTGACCTGCAGCAGACCCTTATGCATGAGGAATCTGTTATTTTGTTGTCTGGTTCACCCATTTTCGGGGTGAAACTGATTGAGGTTGTCCAGCGAATCTTCACCTGGTTTGGTCATGCCCTTACCGTTGACGCTGAAAACTGGATGGCACATCCGGGCGCGGCCAACGTCATATTAAATATCTTCCGCCATAAAAAAACCCCGCATCATTTTGTTATTTTATCCGGTGATGTTCATTACTCTTTTGCCTACGATGTACGGCTAAAGCACCGTGAACACAGCCCCCATATCTGGCAGATTTGCAGTTCTGGGGTCAAAAACACCTTCCCAGACAAACTATTGCGTGTTTTTGATTTCCTCAATCACTGGCTATTTGCCCCTTATTCACCACTGAACTGGTTTACCAGGCGGGGGCGGCACATGCGAGTCCGTGCTCGTCGTCCCACCGAACATAGTCGGCGCTATCCGCATCAACGTCTGGTGAATGGCTGTAATATTGGCCGGGTATTGTTTGATATGTCGGGTGCACCAATTACGATTGAAATATTGCTGACCAATGGTGAACGTGTTGCCTTTACCGAAGGTCGTGAAGAAGATTGGGTGGCTCATTAAAAAGAGAAGAGAAGTGACATAAAGGAATTATTCACCGTTTGTTGCAATGTCACGGTGAACTAAAACATCTCCTTAGAATCATGGATACAAGCATACATTTTAGGTGCAAATAATTATTTTCATAGAAAGTTTCTTGCTTTTTTCTACAGAATTGCATTATGTTACTCCTTTTGAGAACCAATCCCACCTATATGGTTAAGCATGCCCTCTGGGTAAGAAGATTTTCACAGTATCAAGTTAATTGCCTCTGCTCCCTGCCCCTGACGCTCGCGGCACAACAGCGACCAATCGGCTATACAAATAGCAACAAAAATATAAGTAAAAAGTTAAAAGGAAAATGAGTAACTGCACAATGGAACGGTAGGAGCTCGCCCCTGCGAGCGATTTTCCTGGCTTAGCAACCCTTTATTCACCCGAACAAAGGGTACAAGCGCTCGCACGAGCGAGCTCCTACACCAAAAAGCGATGAAGCTGAACTTGAGTAGTAATCAAGTATATTTATTATTCCAAAGGAGATACAAACAATGAATAAAACAGTATTTAAAACGATTATAACAGTTAGCTGTTTTTTGGCTCTTAGTAGTACGGCTTTTGCCAGCGGCAGCAAGGCAACCAAACCAAGTCCTGATGAAGCAATAGCCATGCTGAAAGCTGGTAACGAGCGTTTTGTAAATGATAAAGCCACTCAGCCACACACGGACGATGCACGGCTTGCACTTTCTGGCAAAGCTGATCAGGGCGATTACGCCTATGCAACCATAATCGCCTGTTCCGATTCCAGAGTCCCTGTTGAGATTCTTTTTGATGCTGGTTTTATGGATATCTTTTCAATTCGTGTCGCCGGAAATGTTCTTGATGTTGATGAGGTAGGATCTGTTGAATATGGTCTGGCCCATGTAAATACCCCTGTATTTGTCGTTTTGGGACATACTCAGTGTGGCGCTGTAACCACAGTGACAGCAGTTGTTCAGGGTGAGGATATTCCTTTGGAAAGAAATATCGTACCTTTAGTTGATAACGTTATCCCAGCAGTGAAAAAAGCAATAGCTGACAATCCTAATGTCCACGGTGCCGACGTAGTTCCCTATGCAATAGAAGAGAATGTATGGCAGGGAATTGAGGATCTATTTATGACCAGTGCTTATACCCGTGATCATGTGAACGCAGGGAAAGCAAAAGTTGTTGGAGCTATCTATGACGTATCAAATGGTAAAATAAAGTGGTTGCCTGAAGCAAAAACTATAGAAATTTTGAAAAAAGTTGAGGCAAATCCTAAAAGAGCCATGGAAGCAATGGCAAAGTAATTATATCTCCAAATAAGAAACAGAAATAATTGCCGAAGGACCGCATGCAGCGGACGGACAATAGCTAAGCGATTTTTAATAACATCTTGTCCCGTAAGTGGTACAAGATGTTAGGCAGCACCAGCAACAGCGTTGGAAGATTGATCGTAAAAAAACATCTAAAATTAATACTTTCGGAGAATATTTATGATCGAATTTATGCTTTCCCTCTCGACCTGGGTCGGCTGCCTGCTTGCCATGCTTATCACGACTGGGTGCGGCCTGGTAGTTTACCTCCTGTCCTACAAATTTATTTCTAAGTACAAGGGCGACGAGCTCAAGGAAACGACCAGTAGTTTGTTCCAGGTGGTCGGAATGCTCGTTAGCTTGATGCTCTCATTAGCTTTTGCAGAGGTTGTCATTGATCTGACAGCGATTGAAAATGCAATTGAACGTGAAGCCGTAGCAATCTCAGACATCTTCGGCGATCTGCAGCTGTATGACCTTGAAGGGACCCGGGAAATCCAAACCATTCTAGTCGACTATACCCAGGCGACTGTTGACGATGACTGGCCATCTCTTGCAAACGACCGTCTCGGTGAGCTAGCTGAATCCTTGAGCAAACAGCTTGAAGCAAGTGTGATGAATTTGGAGCCAGCAACACCATTACAAAAATATCTGTGGTCTCGGATTCTGGCCGACCTTGATGTCGCCTCTGATTTTCGTTTAATTCGGCTGGACAATGCACTTGCGGAACCACCAGTCTATATCTCCGTCGTTTTCTTCGGGTTTCTTATTACTATGGCGTGTTTTGGAACTTATCAACCGCAGGTTCCTGTCCTTGCACTCGTCTCGCTTTACACAGTGTTCATCGGCTTAGTGCTATACCTTATTCTTGCACTGAGTGATCCGTTTAAAGGCGGGTTCGCTGTCGACCCGATCACGCTTGAGCATCTTGCCGAGACGTTACGAGCTAAATTAGGATAACCTTGGAGTTACATGTTAAATAATTTGAAGCGATTTGAACATCTGATAGTCTTGGTGTTGATCGGAATGATGACATTGGTTATTTTTCTAACCACCATTGAGCTTGCCTGGATTATCCTCCAAGACATCATCACGCCTCCCATCATTTTCCTTGAAATCAACCAGTTCCTTGAAATTTTTGGTTTTTTTCTGCTAATATTGATTGGCATAGAGTTGTTAGAAACCCTAAAGACCTACCTCCTTGAGAAGGTTATTCATATAGAAATCGTGCTTGAGGTTACCCTTATCGCCTTGGCACGTGGGGTTATTGTTCTTGATTTAAATAAATATGATAGTGGTGCGATACTTGCGTACGCGGCACTTATCATTGCTGTCGCCGTGGCCTTTTTTGCAATCAAAAAAAGACCAACATGAAGCACAGTCTCATTTAATTGGGATCATCCTTTGATGATCCGATGGAATAGAAGATAGGCACAAAGAATTGTGCCGCCAGCCAGCCTAAGATTTATCTATATTGGAAAGAACTATTGCTTCATTATTGCTTGCAAAGCAGATTGACAATTATGTGTAAAGGAGTTGTTAAATGAAAACAAATTATAATTACAGAAGGTTACCCATGGTAAAAACAGTTACTAAATTAATATTAATTCTTTTTGCACTTGTAATATTTTTTCCGAGTCAAGGCCTAGCCACTTCAGAAAAGCCAAATATAATACTGATTTATATGGATAACTTTGCTTATGGAGAATTAGGCAGTTATGGCGGTGGTATTACAAGAGGCGCTGCTACACCACAGATAGACAAACTTGCAGACGAAGGATTTCGGAGTACCAACTTTAATGTAGAAGCACAATGTACACCATCTAGAGCGAGTCTGATGACAGGTAGATATGCCATCCGAACCGGTGCTAGTACAGTTCCAGGAGATTTAAACCTGCCTTATGGTTTGACTCAATGGGAATATACAATGCCAGAAATGTTAAGCGATGCCGGATATTCTACGACCATGTACGGAAAATGGCATTTAGGAAACAAAGCAGGGCGCTTTCCTACTGACCAAGGTTTTGATGAGTGGTGGGGAATTCCTAATTCTTCAAATGTTAGCGAATGGGTAAACAACCCACGACTCCCTAAAGAACTTGCATCAAAAGTACCTGTTCCGGAGATATTAACCTCTGTTAAAAACGGGGTACCAACTTCTGTAAAGCCTTTTGATTTAAAACAAAAAGCAAGTATGGATGGTGAGATTACAGGCATGACCATCGGCTATATTGACAAACATGCGAAAGACGAAAAACCATTTTTTGTCTTTCTCGCTTATACAAATGCACATGTGCCTCGTATTCCAGCGCCAGAGTTTGATGGAAAAACGGGAAATGGTGCTTGGGCTGATATATTGTTGCAAACAGACACCTATGTCGGAAATATCATGAAATCATTAAAAAGCAATGGTATTGACGATAATACCATCGTTATATTTACGTCTGATAATGGCGGTGATTTTTATGAAGACAATAGTTTTCCCGGTATGTGGAGAGGTACTTATTTTACAAGCTTAGAAGGATCGCTTCGAGTTCCTTTTATTATTCGCTGGCCGGGTAAAATTCCTGCTCGCAGTGTGAGTAATGAAATTCTTTTAGGGTCGGATCTGATAGTTACCCTTGCTGAAGTTGCAGGTGGTACGCTGCCAACAGACAGAATTTATGACGGAAAAAACGAACTCAACTTCCTGATGGGAGAAGCCCCCAAGTCACAGCAAGAAGTAGTCATCGCCTATGTTGCAGATCAGATTCATGCTGTAAAATGGCGTAATTGGAAAGGCGTTTTTAAAGGCTTAGAAAAAGGGTACGGATCACCTGTTTTGGAATATCCAATTCCAGTATTTTACGACTTATATACGGATCCAAGAGAGGAAAAACCATATTCCAGAGAAGGAATACAAGGCAATTCATGGGTTATTTCTCCTATCAATACAGCTTTAACCGCACATTTAAAAACACTGAAAGAAGAGCCTCCAATAAAGACAGGAACTGTTGATCCTTATGTTCCCGGTAAAAAGAAATAAAAACAGTAACATTGATTTAGCAACTATATTAAGGGGATCGCAGTGCAAATCACCAAAAATGGCAACGTCCTGCCTTTGTGTAAGACCCGTATTCTGGAGCTTCCAACAACACGTAATAGCAAACATATTTCGATACGTTTCGCTTTAATTGCAACTATTGCACTCTCCATGTTCGGATCTGGTATTGCCTTTGCCGGATCCGGGGATGGCCCCCGATCTTTTCCGATGTTGCCGAAAGACATTAACCTTTTAACTGTTTATGCCTTGATGCAAACCGGTGATCAGTTGCTCGATCCTGGTCAAAGAATTCCAGACGCCGATATCGATGCCTACATAGGCATATTGCAGTATACGCGCACCTTCAGTCTGTATGGCCATCTTGGCGCGGCTTTTGCGGCACTGCCTTATGCAAATATAAAGGGTTCAGTGCCCCTAGATGAGCCCACGGGAACGGTCTCTGCTTCGGATACCGGGTTTGGTGGCATGATCGTTGGTGGCATGATTGGTCTCGTTGGATTACCCGCGCTTTTCGGTCAAGAATTTGCTGCGCATGATCCTGGCTTTCAACTTGGATTGGTCGGAAGGGCCTTTTTGCCAACAGGCTCTTACGATTCTGACAAGACCATCAGTGTGGGCTCAAATCGGCTGGCGGGGCAATTAGTGCTGCCTATCACGTATTGCATCGGATCATCAATGGCTGACCCGAGCTTGACCACGTTTGAGATCCTGCCTTCGGTAACTGTTTTTGAAGACAACACAGACCCCAGTGGCGATGCAGACACCACAGGCCAAGACCCTCTGTTTATTCTAGAGTCTCATGTTACCAGAAGTTTGACCAAGACTGTCTGGGTCTCGTTTGGCGGAATCTACAATTTTGGCGGGGAAACGTCGACTGACGGTGTCTGGAATAATGACAGGCGTGAATCTGTGGGACTGGGAGCTTCGGTAAGCTTTGCCGCGCACTCGTCAACATCAATTAAGGTTTCTTATGGTGAGACAGTATGGCGCAACGATGACGGCATGGATGCAAAACTTTTGAGGATCATCGCAACATACGTATTTTAGGTATTTATTGACGCTAGCCTCCACATTGGATCCAAATGGCCTCAATTCCGATGTGCAGTTCACGGCAATTACGAAAAAGCCGTCACTGAGGATATTAATAACAGCACTGATACCCAATGCCATCCTATCAAAACCTACAAGATGAGTACGGAGCCCAATGAGATTGGGTCGTCGATAGTCAGCTAAGTACATCTATAGAACAAGATGAGGGAACGTATCACAATTTATGCGAACGACAACCCTGCAAGACTCCATTGCTGCTGTGATGGTCACGTCAAGATTGCCACATCGAAGCTCTTAATTTTCATACAACTCGTCAACTGAAGGTGTCTACTGTACTAATACAGTTTTCCCAAGCACGACTTCCGAGTGCACCTCACTCTCGTCGCCTAAAGGCGGTCTGTCTATCTGGCCAGGGAGGAAAATTAGATCATCCATATTCAAAAAAACGACCTACCCGTTCCCTTCCATATAGTAGGAACCTGTCTCAGCCATGGACTTGATCATACGCCTGGTGTTGATATCCCAATTTGCGAAATTATCTGTTCCGGAGTCGAGGACAAAGACATTGGCTGGCGTGTTGCAAATTTGGCAAAAATGGAAGTCAATATTCCCGGTATACAGATATCCGTATACCGTGCAGCGATAGCTTGTTATAGATAAAAACCTTCTAAAAATTCATACCAAAAGCGTATAGATTATTTCCCGTTGAGTGACCAGTCGTAATCAAGATATTTTACTTTGATCTGACCTTTCTGAGCTGCAAGGTCTTTTTTGAGGGTACCCTGGGCATATTTCTCAAAAAAAGCAATCGGGTCGTTTTGAAAATCCTCTTTAAACCATTTAAAGATGGAACTGATGTAGAGGGTGGCACCCTCCAGCCGGTTTTCCTGCTGATTATTAATGAATGCTCTGGTGGAGCTATCCAATTGATGATCCAATTTTGCACCGGAATACGGTTCAGAAAGCAGCAGCGGACAACTTTTTGAGGCACAGTTTACCGCGAAATGCACCCTTGCGTCCTTGAATGTCGGCCTGAGGATATCGTGCTCTATATTATCAAGGGTATAGGTTTTCCCACCAATTTGTACAAATTCGATGGACCAGGGTTTGGTAAAAAAGCTTCCGATATCCTTGATAGAGTCAGGTGGCTGGCTCTCTTCAAAATTTTTCAGGATCAGTTTAATTGTATAGGCATTGTATGCGTTAATATAAAAGGCAAAACGATCCTTTTCTGCCATTGGCATCGGATCGGTCGCCGCCAGATACTCAAGATACATATCCAATTGAGTCTCGCTTTTCTTGAATCCGCCATAGTCCACCTGACCATCCTTAACATACTGACTAAGGAGTTCGCCGTATAATGGGGTTCGATCCTCTGCCATGACCGTATTGGCTAAAAATAAGATGCAGATAAGAAGAGTAAACTGAGCAATATGTCTCATTTTTTCCTCCCTTGAATAAAGCTTACCAGTTTTTTGACAACCAGTGGAAACAGCCCAAGGATAACAAAAGAACCGATCAAACCGGGAGAGAGAATCCCCGATAAGGAGTCAATTTTAGCCAATTCTTTTCCGGCATTCACAAAGACAGCCGTCCCGGCCAGCATTCCAAGCTGAGAAACCCAGTAGAAGGTAAAAAGCGACATCTTGGTCAAGCCCATCACCAGATTGATAACAAAGAAGGGAAAAACCGGGATCAGACGCAGGGTAAAGAGATAAAAAGCCCCTTCTTTGGCAATCCCTTCATTGATGGTGCTCAACTTGTCCCCGAACTTATTCTGTACCCAGTCACGCAGGACAAAACGGGCCACTAAACAGGCCAGGGTTGCACCGATGGAGGAGGCAAAAGAGACAACTATAAGTCCAGTGACCAGCCCAAACAAGGCACCTCCTGCGAGAGTAAGGATGGCAGCTCCGGGCAATGAAAGGGCAGTCACCAGGATATAAATCCCCATATATGCACCAATCACCAGGACTGGCTTTGCATGATACAAATCTGCAAAACGGACTTGAGACTCTTTCAAATACTCGAGAGTCAGGTACTGCTGGAGATCCAGTGCAAAAAAGATGGCCACCAAGACAGCTCCTGCCACTACCATTGCTAATTTCTTTATAAGATTAGTATTCATAAGCCTTGTTCTCCTCTCAGCGAATTTCCGATGATGGATCGCATGCAGCTCCTTTAAGATTAAAGAAGAACTTCAGTCCCTTTTTGATGGTGGGAGAAAAGATCTTTGGCGAAAAGTATGTTCCTGCAACCCGCTTGTTAATTTCAACCAGCGTTGGGTAAGGATGGATAGCACCCGCAAGCGTTGAGAGTTTCATCTTGCCGTTTAAGATGGCAATCCACTCACCCAGGAGATCTCCAGCCCTAGGCCCAACTATCTGAACACCCAGTGGTTTCTCAGAACTGTCTAGGATCATCTTAATCTTCCCGCGGCCTTCATCTTCGGCAAGTGCCCGGTCATTGTCCGCAAAATTCTCAGTCCAGATCTGGTATTCGATGCCAGCTGCTTTGGCAGCTTTTTCATTCATGCCAATGGAGGCCAGTTCCGGATCACAATAGGTGGCCCAGGGCATCCAGGTGTAATCGGCCTTACGTGGCAGATGGAAGATGGCGTTGCTCACCACAATTCCCCCTTCATATCCTGCAGCATGGGTAAACTGGTAGGCTCCGTTAATATCACCGGGAGCATAGATATGGGAATGGTTGGTGCGAATACGGTTATCCACCACAATCCCTTTTTTCGTCATTTCAACTCCGATATCTTCCAGGCCAAGACCTTCGATATTTGGCTGACGTCCAAGGGCCACCAAAATCGTTGAAGCTCTAAGAGTAACATCTTCTCCTTTGGCATTGGTGATTTCAACCTGCCGTTCATTACCCAGATCCCTGATCTGTTTTATGCCTGCTCCAAGATAAAAACGAACCCCTTCCTCTTCCATGGCTGCCATAGCAATATCTGCCATGTCCTTATCTTCTTTGCTGAGGATTTGGTCAGAACGCTGGATCATGGTCACTTCACTACCCAACCGACCAAAGGCCTGTGCCATCTCTACTGCAATAGGACCAGCGCCCAGAACAATGAGCGATTTTGGCAGAACGTCCAATGAGAAAATTTCCTTATTGGTGATATAGGGCGTATTCTCAAGGCCAGGGAAGGGAGGCGTTGAAGATGAAGAACCTGTAGCCACTACCCAGTGTTTGGCAGAGACAATTTTACCGTTCAGTTCCACCGCATGCTCATCAACAAACCTGGGCGCACCAAATTCCACCTTGGCTCCGAGTTTACAAAAACGCTCCACCGAATCATGAACTTGAATCTTTGCAATAACAGATTTGATTCGCGCTGCAACCTGACTAAAATCAACAGGAGGCAATTCTATTCCCGGCAAACCATAATCAGTAGTTCGCTGCATGGTGTGATACACATGGGCCGACTTGATCAGGGTTTTAGAGGGTACACAGCCATAATGAAGGCAATCACCTCCAAGGGCCGGTTCTTTTTCAATGACGAGTGTTTTTGCACCGAGTTGAGCGGCTCCTGCACTTACGGTCAGTCCAGCGGCTCCTCCACCAATTACTGCAATGTCATAATCAAATTTTGTCATTTTATATCCTTGTGAACGAATAAGTATCCAGCAGCACCGATTGTGCCATGTAGTAATATTAATATTTCACTTCAGTAACAAGTGTCTGTACAAAATCAGTCGCGATGAACAGACAAAACCTTACAAATTATTTTTATTTGTTTCGATATTTCTGAATGGACATGTCAATCAGTAGGTGGGTGGGTAAGCGCAGAATCCGAGTTCAGACCTCTTAAAACTCTTCATCTACGTGTTTTGCAGATAAAGAGTCTCTATGATGCCATCAATAATTCAACAATTCAAATAATTATGGTGCCGTAGCTGCACTGGAAAAGTTAGCGAGGACATTTTGTACCTTCTTTATAACCTCAAGACAGCCCTTGGTATTGTGGCGTTTTGCCATATATCCAGGCTCGTTATAGGAAAACCAGACCTGTCCCGTTTCATCTTCCCAGATCAGGGCTTTTTGAGGAAGATCGATAGCCATGGTCTGAGCGCACTGCATAAGGGGAGTACCTACTTTTGGGTTACCAAAGATGATTAATTCTGTGGGGCGAAGCTCTTTGCCAACCTTTTCAGCACCTGCAGTGTGATTAATTCTATCAAAGAGGGTCATTCCTTTTTTTTGTATTATATTTTCAAGACGATCCGCTGTCTCCTTTACACTATGACTGCTTTTGACACTGACAAGACCATTGTCAGCAGCGACAGCCATTGAGGAGAATAAAAAGATTGAGATAATGCCGAGAATAAGTCTACGCATGGTTGTTCTCCGTTATAATTTCTTTTAATTAGACTGTGTAGGTAGTTGAGGATACATTTCCTCCACTCCCGATCCAGTCGGTATGAAAAAAATCACCACGAGGCTGATCGATCCGCTCATAGGTATGTGCTCCAAAATAGTCCCGCTGGGCCTGGAGCAGATTGGCGGGCAAACACTCGCTGCGATAGCCGTCGTAATAAGAGAGACCTGAGACAATGGCCGGGGTTGGAATACCAAATTCAATGGCCTTAACTGCAATTCTGCGCCATCCTGCCTGGGCCGACTGGATCGCAGAACGGAAAAAATCGTCAAGCAGCAGATTTTCCAGCTCCGGATTCGTATCAAATGCCTGTTTGATATTGGCGAGAAAAGCACTGCGGATAATACAGCCGCCTCTCCACATAAGGGCGATACTGCCGTAGTTTAAACTCCATCCATATTCCTTTGCAGCTTCTCTCAGTAGCATATAGCCCTGGGCGTAGGAAATTATCTTTGCAGCATACAGGGCATCATGCACATCATTGACCATTACGTTTGTGTCGCCTGCAAAATCAAGAGTCGGCCCTTCAAGAATAGCCGCTGCCTTTACCCGTTCCGGTTTCATTGCGGAGAGACAGCGAGCAAACACAGCTTCACTGATTAGAGTTAAGGGGATTCCTAAATCAAGGGCGTTGATCCCGGTCCATTTCCCTGTACCTTTCTGGCCTGCGGTATCAAGGATCTTTTCCGTTAAGGGGAGACCATCTTCATCTTTGAATCCGAGGATATGTGAGGTGATCTCTATCAAATAGGAGTCGAGCAGCCCCTTGTTCCAGCGTGCAAACACCTCCTGCATATGATCCTCGTTCATCCCAAGGCCTCGGCGCATAAAATCATAGGCTTCACAGATCAGCTGCATATCACCATATTCGATGCCGTTATGCACCATCTTCACAAAGTGTCCGGCTCCGCCATCACCAACCCAGTCACAGCAAGGCTGGCCATCGACCTTTGCAGCAATATCCTGAAAAATATCCTTCACATGAGGCCATGCCTCGGGATTGCCGCCCGGCATGATGGATGGCCCCTTACGGGCACCTTCTTCACCACCGGAGATGCCAGTGCCGATGTAGAGAATACCTTTTTCAGTTAGCGAACTAGTGCGGCGGTTGGTATCACTATAGAGCGAGTTTCCGCCATCAATAATGATGTCGCCTGTATCGAGATGTGGCACTAACTGTTCAATAAAAGAGTCAACCACTGCTCCGGCCTTGACCATAAGCATTACCCGACGTGGTTTTTTGAGTGTGCCGACCAACTCTTCGATGGAATGGGTACCAATGATATTCGTTCCTTTGGCACGACCCTCCATAAAGGAATCCACCTTTGATGTCGTACGATTAAATACGGCCACCGTATAGTCGTGATCGTTGATGTTCAATACCAGATTCTGTCCCATGACAGCCAGACCGATTAGGCCGATATCTGCTTTAGACATTTGTATTTCCTCATTTAAGGTGATTATTCCAAATGATCAGCAATTACTCTCTGATCCAGGATCTGCCGTCCTGTTCAATAAAACGGTCTGCCTCCTCGGGGCCCCATCCTCCGGCAGAATATTTGCTCAGTAGACTATCGTTATCCTGCAGGTTTCCATTCTCCCATTGTTTGAGAACAGGGTTGAGCAGCTTCCAGGATGTCTCTACACCGTCTTTTCGCCAGTACAGTGTTTGGTCTCCCAACATACAATCAAGGATAAGAGTGGAATAATCTTCATCCATTTTTGCCCCGAATGTCTCCCGGTAATCCAAGTCCATCTTGAGCGGGGCCAGGCACATTTTAGCTCCCGGCACCTTGGCCTGAAAGAGCAGCGAGGTTTCCTGCTGCGGTTGCAGCTCAAAAGTCAGCACATTGGGAGCAGGCCTTGTGCCCTGCCAGTTCTCTGCAAACATATTGTGGGGAACCTTTTTAAAGACCACAGCTATTCTGGTCAGTTTCTTTTCCAGCCGTTTCCCGGCCTGCAGGTAAAAGGGCACATCCTTCCAGCGTGGATTGTCCACCAACAGCTTCATGGCAAAATATGTCTCGGTGCAGGATTGTGCTGCTACGCCGTCTTCTTCTCTGTAACCCTTTAATGGCTGGCTATGGTTTTCTCTTGCTTCATATTGTCCTCTGAGCAGCTGTCTGTCCAGTGTCGCCATATCAAAGGAACGAATCGCCTTCATAAATTTCACCTTCTCATCCCGTACCCCATCAGCAGAGAGAGCCACCGGTGGTTCCATCCCCACCAGTGCAGCCAACTGCAGTATGTGATTCTGGAACATATCTCGTAACAGGCCTGCCTGTTCAAAATAGCCGGCCCGATGTCCGACTCCAAGTTCCTCTGCCACGGTGATCTGCACATGGTCGATATATTCACGGTTCCAGGCTGGCTCAAAGAGCTGATTGGCAAATCTGAACATCAAAATATTCTGAACGGTCTCTTTGCCAAGATAATGATCTATCCGGTAAATCTGTTCTTCACTCAAATATTTCAGCATGTCTCTGCTCAGTGCAACTGCACTGTCCAAATCCTGGCCAAAGGGTTTTTCCACAATCACCCGTTGAAAAGGCGCTTTGTTTTGCTCCCTTTGCACCAGTCCATTTTTTCCCAGGAAGGTGACAATAGTGGCATAGAGTGTCGGTGGGGTTGCAATGTGAAAGACCAGATTGCCGCCCGTACCAAACTTTTTCCCTAGTGCTTCTGTTGTTGCCTGCAACTGGAGGTAGCCTTCATCCTGGTCATAGCCAGCGGAGACATAGGAACAACGCCTGGCAAAATCTTCAAGTTCGGATTCCGAAATATCCCCGTGCGCTTGCCGAATTGAATCCTTTACCCTGCCCCTGAAGGCCTCGTCGTCCATTTTTGAACGAGCAAAGCCAACGATAAAAAATGCATCAGGAATCTTTCTGGCCCTAAACAGTGAAAAAACTGCCGGGATCAACTTTCGATGACTTAAGTCGCCAGAAGCACCAAATATCACATAGCCACAGGGGCCGCCTGCAACGATTTCGCAAGACTCACTCTTGTTTGCTGAACTCACTTTGATTTCCATTGTCACCCTCCCTGTCAAATCACTTTCTTTTCTTCACTTATCCGGTCTTTGCCTCGGCCTCTAAATCGTAATGGCGCTTAATAAGGTTTGCCACCAACCCTGTCCAGCCGGTCTGATGCGAAGCACCCAACCCCAAACCAGTTTCTCCATGGAAATATTCGTGAAACAAGCGTAGATTCTGCCAATTAGGATCATTTTGAAAGGGACTTCCCTCGGGCAATGATGCCACACGGCCGTTTTCGTCCCGACGAAAATTATCGATCAGCCGCTCAGCAATAATATTGGAAACTTCTCTTAAATTAACTTCCCGAGAATCTTTTCCCGTCATAGCGACCGTGAAGCTAGGGCCAAGAAAACGATGGAACTTTGTTAGAGCCTGGATAATGGAATAATTAATCGGCATCCACACCGGCCCTCGCCAGTTGGAGTTTCCCCCAAAGAGAAAGGACTGTGATTCCCCCGGTTCATATGCAATGATAGCTTCCCCCACTCCGGGTAACATCCCCAGTTCCCGATGTTCTGCATGAATCTTACTCAGTCCACGGATGCCATGTTCCGAAAGAAACTCGTGCTCGTTGAGCAGTCGCTTGAGAATATGAGGAATCATGGTGTGATCCACCAGAGAAAGAAGTCGTTCACCGTGATCATTGATATGAAATGGACAGGCACAGATGGTATGGCCATCAAAAAGGCCGCCCATATGACTATCGAGCAGGGCCTTGAAGCGCGGAACACTTTCAAGAATTTCAGCAGTGACAATCTCACAGGCAAACAGCGGGATAAGACCCACGTAGGAATAGACATCGATGTGATGATATTTGCCATCCGGTGTAATTAGGAGATCCTTGAAAAACCCTTCCTTTGCATCCCAGAGTGACATCTTATTTCTGGTGTTCCCGTCAATGGAATTAGCAATGGCCAGAAACTGCTGATAACACTGAATGGCCATATCCTCATACTCCTGGTCTTCCTGAGCAAGTTCAAGGGCCATGGACGTCATGTTCAGGGCAAACATGGCCATCCAACCGGTGGCATCCGCCTGTTTCAGGCTATATCCATCGGGGAGAGGTTTGGAGCGGTCATAGACGGAGATATTATCCAAGCCCATAAAGCCGCCTTCAAAGACGTTCAGCCCTTCACTGTCTTTCTGGTTGAGCCACCAGCCATAGTTCATGATCAGCTTATTAAAGACCCGGCGCAGGTAGCGCAGATCGCCCTTGCCTTTCTGCTTGCGATCGGCACGAAAAACCTTTAAAGCCGCTACTGCATGCACGGGTGGATTGACATCGTCAAAATTCCATTCATAGGCCGGTATCTGTCCCTTGGGATGCAGATAGCGATGGCTCAGGAGCAGTTCAATCTGGTCCTTGGCAAAATCCACATCCAACTGCGCAAGGACCATACAGTGGTAGGCGAGATCCCAGGCTGCAAACCAGGGATACTCCCAGCTGTCAGGCATTGAAATGATGTCCGTTGCCTGCATATGCCGCCAGTTTCGGTTCCGTCCCTCTTGTCGCTCTTCAAGTGAGGGCTGCTCATCGCCATCCAGCCAGCGTGCCACATCATAGTTGAAAAACTGTTTACACCAGATCATTCCGGCCATGGCTTGCCGGAAAATCAACGCATCTTCTTCACTTGCCTGGGGCACCAGATCGTCATAGAAGTGATCTGCCTCCTGCCTGCGAGCGGAAAAACAACTGTCACCACGGAGAAATGGGTCCACGTTTGAATCATTCGTCAAAACCAGTTCGACTACGGCCTCACCACCTGCTTCGCAGCTAAGCACATGATGCGCTCCAAATTTGGTTCCCTCCTGAGCCGGATTTACAGCATCTTCTTCTCCGTTAATTAACAGGCGATGAAACCCATCTTTGACATAGGGGTGTTTGTTGGCAGTGTTAAAGAGTTTTTGCAGATTAGTTTCATTCTCCGTGAACAGTTTTTTTGCCTCCTGCCTGCCATAGAGGTAATAGTTACCAAGGCTCGGATGTTCGGCCTGTACGGCCCAAGCAGCCTTGCCGGATCTGGCGGCCTTTAGCAATGGCCTTTTTTTATCCTCCTGGCCCCAGGACCAGGTATTGCGAAACCAGAGGGTAGGTAGCAGGTGCAGAGTTGCTTTCTCAGGACCGCGGTTGACAACCCGTATCCGGACAAAGGTGGTTTCAGGGGTTTCCTTGGCATAAGTGACCTCCACATCCCAGTAGCGGTTTTCATTGAAAATTGCTGTATCCAGAAGACTGTAGGGTGGATCAGTGCGGGATCTGCGTTGGTTTTCTTTGGTCAACTGAGCATAAGGAAATTCAGCCTGCGGATATTTATAGAGATACTTTAAGAAACTGTGACTTGGGGTCGCATCCTGATAAAAAAAGTACTCCTTGACGTCTTCACCATGATTTCCCTGACTACTTGTCAGCCCAAACATCCTCTCCTTGAGCATGGAGTCTCGCCCATTCCAGAGAGATAGGGCAAGACACAAGCGCTGCTCTGCATCACAAATACCGCCCATACCGTCTTCATTCCAGCGATAGGCGCGCGATTTTGCCTGATCGTGGCCAAAATGTTCCCAGGCCTTTCCATCGGGGCTATAGTCTTCTCGGACTGTTCCCCATGCTCGTTCGCTTAAGTACGGTCCCCACAGACGCCAGTTTTCAGTGTCAAGGCGCTGTGCTTCAAGGCGTTTTTTCTCTTTATTCATCGTTCTCCTACTCAACACGACTTATTTGTTTGGAGGATCTGCTGAAAGAATACATTGTGTCATTAACCTATTCTGGCCTGTTATCTGGTATATAGGCAAATTCATGAATAGCGCTATAAGGTAAGTCGCATGTGTAATTTAAACCTTACAACTTTTTTTTAGGTTCCATGGAAAAATGAAAATATCGAGTGATTAACAACGATTCATTGAATGGAAGAAGAAATAAATATCCCTTCTCTTGACTATAATTATTTCATTTACGGCAGTGCAAATGGGGAATACATATTTCTCTTTGACTTACCAACCAAAAATGGCATAAAATAAAGGAGATGGGATGTTTCCAATTGTTTGAATAATACGCCAGCGGTACGACAAACACAAATAAACTTTGGACTTTTATTACCAGAGAGAACTCACCATGTCAGACGAAAACAGACGATTTACCCGCCTCAAATACGATGTTCCGGCGGTGGTCACTGTAGGCGGCACTGTCTTTTCTGTTAAAGAAATCATTAACCTGAGTGTTGGCGGTGCACTTATTCCCTGTGACCAGAATTTTCCAAACTTAACAAAATGTACCTTTCAAATACCCATTGGGGGGACTACCGACAACACGTGTATTGAGGTTCAAGGTGAATTTGTATGGTCCAATAAAAGCCAGGCCGCTATTAAATTTACATCCATTGCCCCTGATAGTCTTATGCTTTTACAAAATATTATCAGATACAATACTGAGGATACTGGGAAGGTCGATGCTGAAATGATTGAACATCTTGGGTTAATCTAATTAGTTAATCACGAATTGGATTCAGGCTTTTTTTTAAATAAAGAATTTATCCTATTCGTATAAAGAGCCAACCATCAATGGGAGCGAATATGTTTAAAGTTACAAAACATAGTCAAAATCGCTTAGATATCGAATTAAGCGGACGACTGGATGCAGAATCAATGGAGATTGCATTAGATGATATTCTCAGTAAATCTGAAAATATAGAAAACGGCCAGATGCTGTACGAAATTATCGATTTCAAAATACCAACTCTAAGTGCAATTGGAGTTGAATTCTCTCGAATACCAGCACTATTTGGACTTCTAAAGAAATTTTCCCGTGCCGCAGTTTTGACTGATAAAGTCTGGTTAAAAAAAGTTAGCGAATTTAAGGGTGCACTCTCGCCGGGGCTTGAGATTAAAGCCTTTGACAGAAGTCAAAAGGCAGAAGCTGAGGCCTGGCTATCGAATGATAGCTAATTTTTATTTGTAATATTTTGAATAAAAAAACCTCCTGTTTACCGAATGTAAGATCCGATTAACAAGAGGTTATATATGCAGGGTTAATACCCCTATTGACTGTCTGTTATTTTGCGGCTGTAACCTTTGCTGGAGCCTTGTTTACATATTTAAAGAATACTGGGAATGCTACGAAGAAGGCTACACAGAGCAGATATTCAATACCTTTGATGT
>CAZUPS010000062.1:0-19961 GCA_964621915.1 uncultured Desulfocapsa sp.
CTTCCTATTTGGTCTTGCTCCGGATGGGGTTTACCATGCCCTGACAGTCACCTGTACAGGCGGTGAGCTTTTACCTCGCCATTTCACCCTTACCGAATCCGAAGATCCGGCGGTATATTTTCTGTGGCACTTTCCGCCAGTCACCCGGCGTTCGCGTTACGAACCATCCTGCCCTGCGGAGTTCGGACTTTCCTCTCGGGTCTTAAGACCCGAGCGATCATGCACCCGCTCCAACTCTTTATATAGTGGTAATCCACTAACCCGACAAGTCAAAAAACTTTTTAGTTACGCTGGATAAGTACCTTATCAGAATATTTTTATGAAAAAAACAAGAAAACATCCTATAAGGTACTAAAAATAAAACTATTCTTTCTTCGCAGCAGCTTTTTTAGGCGCCTTTTTTACTGTCGTTGCTTTTGGTTTTGCTTTTGGTTTTGCCTTCGCCTTTGCTTTCTTTTTTGGTTTTACTTCTTCCGGCTCGTCCACGGGCTCATGGTACATAATCCGCTGACAGGTTGGACAATCGAAATGATCATCACCGCGAAGCAGAAGATTAAACTGCTGGGGTGGAATCGCCATAAAACAACCCTGACAAACGCCCCCAATAACATTTACCACACCCAAACCATTGCGATGGGCACGAAGGGTATCATATTTTTTCAGAATCTGAACCTTCAGCTTTTTCGCTTGGGCATTCCGTTTCTTTTCCTGAGTCTTTTTCTTTTTATTAATTGCGGCAATTGCTTTTTTGACTTCTTCAGTCTCTTCTTCTAACAACTCGGTCTCGCCTTTAAAGAGATTCTTATTCTCTTCAATATCAGCAGTCAATTGCTCGACTTCTTCCATGATAGCGACGGTTTTTTCTTCCTTCTCTTTTACACCTTTTTTGCCATCCTCAATCTCTTTCAACAGGGCTGTCTGCTCACGACCAGTCTGAACCTGCATCATTTTGGATTGTCTGTCCTTCACATGCACCATTTCATCGGCAACTTCCACTTCCAGAGTACGACGCTCTTTCTCAAGAGTTTCAATCTTCCCTGTAAGAGTACCTATGGTAGATTCTCTGTCAGCAAGTTCAACACTCTTTTGATCAAGTGCATCCTGCTCCTTTCCAATCTCTGAGTCAATTTTATCAATCACATGATCAATACCCTGCAGCACTACTAATTGAATTATTTCTTCGTTCAAGACTGTTCTCCTATATATGGTTTCTATTCTATAAATTTGTCATTTTTATTAATAAAAGTAAACGCAGGTTTTTCTGATTCACTCTGATAAATTTTTATATCCCAATTACTGTCACGACCAAGGGCTTCAAGCGATTTTGCCAAAAGTGCCATAGCCGGCTTCTCCGTTGCATAATGACTGGCATCGATTACACAAAACCCGGCATCTTCTGCCCAACGAGCCGTCGAATGTTTTATTTCCGATGACAGATATACATCGGCACCCTGATGAAACGCCTCGGCAACAAGATCAGATCCGCTGCCACCGCACAGGGCCACGGACTGAATGTTTTGTGGCGGTTTTCCAGCAATCTGTACGGTATCACTATCTAATGCGACAAAAACCCTTTCCATAAACGTTTTGAACGCTATGGCATCTTTGTAGCTTCCAATCCTCCCTAGTCCCAAAGTATCTGCAGAATCTAGTGGACGCAGCGGTCTGGTCTTCTCAAGACCGAGCAGTGTGCTCAAAGCATCACTGACCCCAACTGCGGTACTGTCAAAATTTGTATGACAGGCGATCACATTGATTTTATGAGCAAGAGCCTTTTCGAGAAAAGCACCGGTGGGGGTTGTTATCTGAACTGACTGGAGTGGATGGAAAATACAGGGATGATGGGTAACAAGAGTATCTGCGCCAAGGCTGATGGCTTCTTCAAGCAGAGACAGGGTTGGATCAAGCCCCAGCAGTAACGCTCTGGCTTCTCGCTCCGGATCACCAATCAGCAACCCGACATTATCCCACTTTTCAGCAAGGGTCACAGGTGCGATCTGATCAAGCAAAGCGAGAATATCGATTAGCTTTACAGTCATAAAACTCTCCCATCAGGCATTGGAGAAGGACGTCTAAGCCACCACGGACGACCTGCCATGAAAATACCCTTAAAAATAGAGCAAGACATTTCGCAGGAGACTAATGTCTTTAAATTAGACATAAAAAAAAGGTACAGCCCTTGTGGGATGTACCTTTGGATTTCTGGCTTCTTGAAACAGGTCTGTTTACCTGATTCAGCAAAAGCAAATATATAGGATGAGGCAGCCTGCCTCTCTCTGTCTGGAAAAAATTTTATTCTATTCAAGGAACCTGGTCTTTGTAACAGATTCTGGATTGTAGTGGTGGGCGCAGTAGGACTTGAACCTACGACCGACCGGTTATGAGCCGGTGGCTCTACCAACTGAGCTATGCGCCCACTCCGGCATCAAAACGTACAATAAGAAACCAATTCAACCGTAATGTCAATAAAATAATCACACTTTTTCTTGAAATTCACAAAAAGGCTCTGTTGGAGACGGCTAAGTATTAAAAATAAGTCCCAACAAGGAAGTTCACTGATTGAAAGAGCGTCCCATACGCGATATAAGAACCTCTATGGTATATAATAATCTTCTTTTCTTTCTTGTGGCGATCTTTCTCTTTACTATGACTAGTGGGACGGAGACACCACTGTTTTCCTTTCCGCTATCCCTTGCGCTCTTCTCCACCCTGCTCTTCTTTTTTGACCGTATCGCAAAGCGACTCTATATCAAAACAAGCAGGAATGGCTCCGGTGCCTATTTTAACAATGAAAAAAGACTCTCTCTACTGGCTCTTCTTTTTTACTCTACAGCCCTTTTTTCCTGTGATATCCACTACTATCTGATCCCCCTTGATCTTGGCGGTCACTTCCCTTCATTTGTCAATATCGGTGGCCTTGCCTTCTTTTTTCTTTTTCTGCTGCTGATGTGGCGGCATGCAAAACCAGCCTACGAAGCAATTTTCAACCGCAGCTACCGCACCAGCAACTTCCTTTTATTCAACGTCAAGTCAAACCTCCCAATAATACTGCCATGGATACTGCTGTCACTCTCCTATGATCTTCTTGCCCTGTTACCCTACCCGCAGCTAAAGACCTTTCTCCATTCAGAACTTGGTGAATACACTTCTTTTCTCCTATTTTTACTGCTGATCCTTATTCTCTTCCCCCCCCTGGTGAGAAGACTCTGGGGATGCACTCCTTTTCCCGAAGGAGAACTGCATGACCACCTGCAGGCCTTTTTTAAAAAACAGCGATTTTCCGCCAAAATATTTATCTGGCCACTCTTTGAAGGAAGAGTCATAACCGCAGGTGTTATGGGTATCATTCCCGGTCTGCGCTACGTTATGATCACCCCGGCACTCCTTGAAAACCTGTCGCTCGAAGAAGTGGACGCTGTGATGGCACATGAAATCGGGCATATCAAGAATAAACACATGCTGCTCTACCTGTTGATTATTTCAGGTTTTTCAATTCTTGCCGGATTTATCCTTGAACCATTCACCTTTTTTCTTCTTTCACGAAGCAGTTTTTATAGTCTGTTGGGACTCACCGGACTTACGGCAGAAAATATGCTTACAGTCCTTATGGCACTAACTGTCCTTGGACTTATGGTTCTCTATTTCCGTTTTTTATTCGGCTACTTTATTAGAAATTTTGAACGTCAGGCTGATCTCCATGTTTTCAAAGCCATTGGCAGCAGCCACTCCATAATATCTGCTTTTGAAAAAATCGCGGTGCTTTCTGGAAATATCAGAGACCTTCCAAGCTGGCATCATTTTGGAATTGGTCAACGGGTGGATTATCTTGAGCAGTGCGAGGCTGACAGGTCATGGATTACACGGCACAACCGTAAAGTCTGGCTTAGCCTGCTGACCTATATCATTGCGGTTGTAATCGCAGCGTTTGGACAAAATCTTCTGCCAACGGATACCTGGAAACAGGGCTATGAGGAACAATACACGGATTTTATCCTTGACCAGAAGCTCACCCGGGAACCTGATAAGGCTCTATGGCTGGGCATTGCCGGAGATTTGATGCAGCATAAGAAAATGGAGAAGAAAGCCATTGCTGCCTACAATAAGGCTCTTGCGCTGGAACCATCAAACCCAAAGCTCCTGAACAATCTGGCCTGGCTGCTTCTGACTAGCGACGATATCTCACTGCGTGATTCTGCAAGAGCACTGGACCTTGCCAGACTTGCAGCAATACAGATCCCCGCAGGGCACGTTTTGGATACACTGGCCACAGCTTACTGGGCCAATGGGTATATTGACAGGGCAATTGAAACGGAACAGCAGGCGATATTTGCCGATCCTGAGGAGGGACTCTATTATCGGGAACAGATTCTAAAATTCAGCAATACCAGTTATGAGTCTACATTAAGAACAGAGGAGAAAGAATAGCAGATCAGGCATAGGTGTCTACGCGGCCAGATCCTTCCTTTGCCTTGTCCGTCATCTCTTCAGTCCCAAGAACTTCCTTGGCCACCTGCTGTGCCTTGACGGCTGCCTGCTCTGCATCCGCCTTTTTCTCAGCTCTTCTAGGGGCTGCTTCATCATCTCGTGTATTTCCAGACGAAGCCTTTCCATTTAACCTGTTGTCGTACGGAGCTGCAGCTGACTGAGCATTTATTCCCTGAGTCATTTTTTCACCTTGTTATAAAAAACGAGACCTTTTCCAATAAAAGTTATTATATCATATTTCATCATTAATTAAAACTAGGAGGCTATTCAATGCCATATCTGGGAGCCCACGAATCCGTTGCAGGCGGATTACACCTTGCCTTTGAAAGAATAGAAGAAGCGGGAGGATCTGCACTGCAGATATTCACCCGGAATCAGCGACAATGGAATCCAAAACTTGTTAGCGTTGAAGAACAGGAAGCCTTTGCTGCTGCCTGGAAAAAAAATCCGGCTATGCCCGTTACCTCACACGCATCCTACCTTGTTAATCTCGCATCCGGGAAACCCGATCTTATCAAAAAGTCCATCGCTGCATTTGCAGAAGAGCTGCACCGCTGTGAACTCCTCAATATCCCCTTAGTGGTAATGCATCCCGGTTCCCACGGTGGTGACGGAGCAGAAACCGGTATTGCGCGATTTACCAAAAACCTTGACCTGGCCCTTGAACTTGCTGACAATCAGGTAACAGTGTTGCTTGAAACCACTGCAGGCCAAGGCACAGGACTCGGAGCTCGCTTTGAAGAACTTGCAGATATTATAAAGGGATCAAAATACGAAGAAAAGCTCGGCGTCTGTGTGGATACCTGCCATATCTTTGCTGCCGGCTATGATATCCGCAGTGCCGACAGCTACAAAGCAACCATGGCGGATTTTGACAAAATCGTCGGGATTGATCGAATCAAATTCTTTCACCTCAACGATTCAAAAAAAGGGCTGGAATGCAGGGTGGATCGACATGAACATATCGGGCAGGGAGAGATCGGGCTGGACGGTTTCCGCAACCTGCTAAACGATCCCAGGTTTGCCAATCATCCAATGACACTTGAGACGCCGAAGGGAAAGGATCTCCAGGAAGACAGGGACAACCTTGCTGTCCTGCGGGGACTGCTCTCCTCATAACAGCGCTATTCAGTAGCGCGAGGCCGAACAAGCTTCATAACGCTCTTCTCGGCCGCCAAGGCCACAGTTCCAACAACTGCGCCGGTCAGCAGCTCACCGACAACACTTGGCAGGCCGTGTAACAGATCGTGGATCTGATGCACATTATGCATAAAAATACCGCCTGCAACGAGAAGCATAGCCAAAGTACCGATAACGGTGAGTGCGCGAATAACCAGAGGCAGCGCCTGAACAAGAAGTTGTCCGAATTTACTGAGTAATTTCTTACTGTCACCGGCAATCTGAATAAGCCTAAAGCCCATATCATCCAGCCTGACAATAAAAGCAACAATGCCATAAACACCAACAGTTGCCAGCATTGCAACAATTGACACAGCCACAATCTGCACCGGAAGACTCTTCTCAACAACGGTTCCGAGTGCAATAACGATGATTTCAATTGAAAGAATAAAATCGGTAAGAATCGCCGATTTCACCTTCTTCTTTTCTATTGCCAGAATCTCTTCTTCAGACAGATCTTGCAGTACTTCTGCTTTCTTTTTATGGGCATGGGGGAAAATATATTCATATATTTTTTCCGCACCTTCAAAGGCCAGATATATTCCGCCAAGCATTAAAATGGGTACAATCATCCATGGTACAAAAGCACTCAACAAAAATGCTGCGGGCAGGATCATCAGTTTATTATAAAAAGACCCTTTGGCAATGGCCCATAACACAGGAAGTTCTCTGGAAGCAACAAAGCCGGAGGCCTTCTCCGCATTCACTGCCAGGTCATCACCCAGAATTCCAGCCGTTTTTTTGGTGGCAATTTTAGTCATTGCCGCGGCGTCATCTAAAAGTGATGCGATATCATCAAATACTGCAAAAAAACCTGTTGCCATTATACTGTCCTTTGAGTCTCCCAATCAAAACAATCGGGAGCGTTCCCCGACTGATTTTAATTGGTGTATCGTTAAGAGTTCCAATAACTTATAATGCATTATTTTGTAGGTATTAATAGATACAAGAGTTTTAAGCAAATAGTCCTCAGGTATCGAACAAACAGGGCATCGATTATAATCTTCTTGTTTTTTATTGCTAACAATATTTAAATCTATATGGTAGCAGATATTAATAAGAACATTTTGAGGAATGGATATGAAAACTACAGAAAAAACAGCTACGACAGCTCAAGAAAAGAAAGCATACCACCGTCCCAAATTAATAATTTTTGGTTCCGTATCAGACTTGACTCGTCACAATGAATTAGGCTCCAAAAACGATCATGGTGCCCCCGGGCCACATAAGGCTTCCTAAAATGTCTCAGATCCTGTTTTCTCAATACCTGCCAACACCTTCCAACCATCTCTGCAACAAAAGCGGCCGCACATTCACGTAAGAAGCCGCAGGATCACAACTTCCTCCCACCAGTTGTGGAATTTTTTCTCTATCGACATATTGCAGAAGTGCTGGTGAAGATTGCCAATCATCGACCCACTGTGAACCAGGCAACTCCAGCAGAGAATGCTGCAACATACCCAGAGGCGTCTTGGGTCTTTCAATAACCTCAGCTGGCAATTTTGCTGCCATGGCTCTACGAAGAATATCTTTATTAAACAGCCAGGGCAAAGCAGGCAGGGACAACACAAACTCGACGACTCTTGTATCGAGATAGGGGTCACGTTGCTCAGGCAAAACAAAATCACTGGTCATTACAATATCGTCACAACACCAATTCGGCTTCACCAGTGAATCGTGCAGAAGGGAAGCCCTGGAACAAAAAGCAGATGAACTCCCCTGGGAAGCCCATACTTCTGCCCACCATTCTTTTAAATCCATCTTCATTTCAAATTCAGCATTCAGCCAGGAAGGGTAAGGATATGCTACAGATAGATTCCCATCATCTTTAGCCAACCAGCCATGCAACTTATTCAGCAAGCCTGTACCCAACCCCGGCATCTTTCCATATTGTTTCCGCAAACGAATCATATGAAGCAGAAAGGTGCATGGGTTGCTTTTGTGTAAGTTACGCAAACTTCCCGGGTAGTTGAGAAGGTTATCCCCGGCAGCACCTGTTAAAACAACACGTCCCAACATGCTTTCTCTTTGTAATGTATCCAGCCACAACGATGGCTGTTCAATTTCCAGTGGACGTGTCGTATGAAGTACTTTCGAAAAAAGAGGATACTCATCCCCGACTATGTACTCTATTGGCAGACCAAGCCTGCGAGCAACAAGATCAGCATAATAATGCTCTTGGCACGGGTGTAGCTTGTCATAAACAACGGTAACTGCCTTCGGCGTGAACTTTTGGCCACTATCGTTTTGAATATCACAGAGAGTAGCAGCAATGGAAGAGGAATCCATTCCACCGCTCATTGAGAGTACTATACGCTCTGTACGTAACCTGTCATGAACGACCTCTTTGAAAACCTCCCGGAAAGCCTCTATATAATCTTCTTCTTTTTGATAGCGTACTATTGGAATATCACGTGGAATATCCCAATATTTTCTCACAGTAGTCCTTCCATTGTTCAGCAAGAGGACATGGGCAGGCAACAGGGTTTCAATATCAGTATAGACCGTGAGTTTTTTGTCGAGCCAGGTATGGTCTCCAAACAAAAGGAATCCGCCAATGGCCTTGTCATTTAACTGTCTTGAAATAGCCGGGTGCTGCTGCAGACAATGGAGGCTATTACTGACCAGAAAAGAAGATCCCACCCAGGCGTAACACAACTGCCGTGTTCCAAAGTGGTCCTTGGCACATATCAGTTTCTGCTGCGACCGGTCCCAGAGCACAAAGGCAAAATCTCCCATTAGGTGTTCCAGACACTTCTCACCCCATTTCCGGTAGGCATACAGGATCAAGGCAGAATCAGGAGTGTGATCGAGCCGAATTTTTGAGTGCAAGCCAAGTTTATTGATCAATGCCTGGCGAGCGTCTATCCGAACCATTCCAGTTATCCAGACATCCCCTTCCAGGCTCGACGGCATATGTTCGAACTCTGCTTCATCTGTGGTTTTGAACAATGTATGCCCCAAACCCACTTGTCCTTCTGACCAGACCTTTAAACGATCGGGGCCCCTAAAACGCAAGGATGAGGTTAATCGCCCCAACAAATCAGGATCAACAGGATTCCCATCCGTATTGACAATAGCAATAAATCCACTCATGGAGATCGATATGTCCTGAAATCATTTTGAATCAGTTCAATCAGCCCTAATAACTCTAGAATATCATCAAGAGGCTGTACTTTCCTTACGGGGATTTTTGACGCCACCCGACTTAAGAATTTGAACTCTTCTGTTCTCATACTTGAATCAAGTAATTCATTCCGGTAGGTGTTTGCAGCCAGATAGGGAACGGCAGTAGCGGGCTTCAGAGGAACTATTTCAGGGGTAGCTCTGTTAGTATGCTCCCAATCCAATAAATAAACGACACCTAAAGGTACCGCTTCATATTTGAAAGAATAGGGGGCCGCAGTAAGATCAAGATAACACTTGTCCCAGTTGGGTGCGAGAGCAGGTAAATTCTCTGGTAATCCAGCAATATTTTGAAAAGAATGAGGAAGAAGACGCAGACGGGCATACCCAGGAGAAGCATAAAGTAACTCCTGGTCAAACGCCAAGGCCAACACGTCATCGGTGAGAATGGGGTATCCGGCTGCGGCAAATGCTGCTGCCAAACTTGATTTTCCAGTGCCGGATGGTCCGGCAATAGCAAGAGCCAGACCATCGACAATGACACTACTTGCATGCAGACAGGTGATACCGCGCAGGCGTAATAAAAAGCCAATAATCGGGCCAAGCAAGTAAAGAGATGCATCGGTAAGACTAAGATGCTCCCACCACCACCCCCAGACAACCGTAGCCTGCCGGTCACAGACAAACTGCACTCCAACGCCATAACGAAAATGGAAATATTTTCCATCGGCAAGCGTATTGACTATAAGATGGGGTGGATCAGTATTGTTATAGCCAGCTTCATGGTAGTAACGTTTTGCGGGTGAATCAATGATACCTGCAATCTCCTCGGGAAAAGCCCCCATGGTGACTGCTATATCTGCACCCTCTTCGCCTGCGGTCATGCAGGACTGCAATCCGGGAATCTCAACGTTGGTATTGAGCAGCAGTCCGTAAACACGATATCCAAAAGAACCTGCCAACCTTTTCACCCGAAGAGCCAGACTATCTTCATATTAACTCACACACCACTCATAGGCGTTGCGGAACATCTGCATCCATGGCGAAACCTTCAAATCTTTCATCTCCTCGGGAAGATAATGTGCCTGCCATGCAAGAAAAACCCGTTCCGGGTGAGGCATCATGGCCAGATGCCTGCCATCGGGTGAACAGAGCCCGGCCAATCCACCCGGCGAGCCATTGGGATTAAAGGGATAGGATTCCGTTGCATTGCCGTCATCATCCACATAGCAGAGCGGAGCCAGATTTTCTGCCAGCACCCGCTCTTTTACTGCAGCGTCTGGAAATGTCAGATGTCCTTCACCATGATCAACATGGATACCAAAAACCAGATCTTCCATACCCTTCAGCATAAGAGCTGGGCTTTTGCCAACCTTCACCGTGGACCAGCGAGACTCAAAACGTCCCGAGAGATTATGGACAAAGCGAGGCTGTTTCTCCGCCTCTATATCCTGCCACGGAACAAGCCCTAAAAGACCAAAGAGCTGACAACCGTTGCAGATACCGAGACTAAACGTATCCGGACGCTCATAAAATTCACGAAACATCTTTTTTAAGGTGTCATTAAATGTAATTGTGGCCGCCCAGCCCTTGGCAGATTCCGGAACATCGGCGTAGGAAAAACCACCAACTGCGGCAAGCCCTCTAAAGCCATCAAGAGTAATACGACCCGCAAGAAGATCACTCATGGTGATATCCCAGGGTTCAAATCCTGCTGCGTAAAATGCTGAACTCATCTCCCGATCCGAGTTTGATCCCTCATCACGCAGGATGGCAACTTTTGGTTTATCTGTTTTAGTCAACAGTTCTGCCGGTGCAGGCTGCGGGGTAAAGCTGAGATGATAGGCAGGCCCTTTACGATCGTAACAGTTCTGCTTCTCCTGATCCGCACAGTCGGGACCTATCTGAAGCCGCTCCAGCTGATAGCTTGTCTCTTCCCATGTTTCACGAAGCTTGCGCATATCCGCATCCAGCACCGTTTCTCCGTTCACTCGAATCGTAATCTGTTTTTCTTTTATGCTCCGTCCAAGAACCGTAGAACTTACATCATGGCTGCTAAGAACTTGCTGCAAACTCTCCAGCTGATCATCACCACATTCAAGCACCATCCCTAATTCTTCAGAAAACAGGGCTGCCAGCGGAGAATCCGTTGCCTGCAGATCAAGATCAAGACCACAGTTTCCGGAAAATGCCATTTCAAGAACGGTGGTGATTAATCCGCCATCACTTCGATCATGTCCGGCCGCAATCAGGCCTTTGTCGATAGCTTCCTGAATGGCAAGAAATGCATTCTTCACTGCCTGTGGATCATCCATATCCGGACACTCATTCCCCAATCGCGATCGGGTCTGGGCCAGAGCCGAACCACCCAACCTGTTATGTCCGTTTCCAAGATCAATAAAAACCAGTATTGAGGCACCGACCCGTTTCAAATCAGGTGTCACAACCTTGCTGATATCACTCATGGCCGCATAGACAGATATCACCAGCTCACGGGGTGACTTGACGGTTTCGTCACCGACCATGGTAGCCATGGAAAGACTGTCCTTGCCGCCATCAACGGCCATTCCAACCGCTATCATGGCATCACACATGCCCTTGGCTGCATCAAAGAGTGCCGCACCCTCACCGGGGAGTTTCGGAGCCCACATCCAGTTGGCTGAACACTTCACCTGTTCCAGATCATCAATTTTCGCCCAGACAAGATTGGTCAGCGATTCTCCAACTGCCATCCGGGCACCTTTTGCAGGATCAACAAGCATTTTTATAGGTTGCTCGCCAATGGCTGTTGCACCACCGCTCGTGCTAAAATGAGACTGGACAACCACGGCCACATCACTCACCGTAAGCTGCAATGGCCCGCAACACTGCTGCTGAACTATCAGCCCGGTTACCGCACGATCCACCTTATTGGTCAGGAAACGTTTCGAGCCAACAGAAACCAGCCGCAGCACATCATGCAGCGCATCGGAAACACTCAAATCGACAGGCATCTCCAAAGGCTTTAACTGCGGTTTGGAACGAGTATCCTCAAATGTCTTTACCGGGATATCTCCAAGTAGTTCAGAAAGATCAATATCCACTGGAGTGGAACCATCAAGCTCATCACGAACCACAAACTGCAGATCCCCGGTCACCTCACCAAGCACCTCACAGCCAACTTTTTCACGGTCACAGATAGCCTGGAACTGCTCAATATTTTCAGGACTGATCAGAAAACCATTCCGTTCCTGATACTCAGCCACATAGATTTCCAATACCGACATGGTGGGATCACCCACCCGCATTTTACGGATTTCAATATAACCGCCGGAATGCTCAACAAGTTCTTTGAGCACATTGGCAGGACCACCGGCGCCCTGATCATGAATCACATCGATGATGGTCTTATCACCCATCTCATTACAGGCACGGATAACACGGTTCATCTTCTGTTCCATCTCAGCGTCACCACGCTGAACCGCATTAAAATCAAGATCCTCAGCATTTTCACCCTGAAGCATGGAAGATGCGGCACCGCCGCCAAAACCAACCCGATAGGCAGGACCACCCACCTGAACGATCTTCATTCCCTTGAGTTCTTTATCTTTATCTGTATGCCTGTCATCAATCTGACCGATACCCCCAGTAAACATAATAGGTTTCAAAAATCCCCAGCGCTCACCGTTCTCAAGACGCAGATCAAAAGAACGAGTAAAGCCCTGAATCATAGGTTCACCGAACTTATTACCGTAATCGGAGGCACCATTACTGGCTTCGATTTCAATTTCGAGCGCCGAGGCGAGATTTGCAGGACATGGGTAGGAATTTTCCCAAGGTAATGTGTATCCTGGAATATGAAGGTTTGCCACACAGTAACCAGTGGTTCCTGCTATAACAAAACCGCCTTTTCCTGTTCCCTGAACGTCACGAATACGACCACCCGCACCGGTTTCTGCCCCTGGAAAGGGTGCAACACCCGTGGGAAAATTATGAGTCTCGGCAGTAAGCAGCATATGATACGTTGCATCACTTTCTTTCAGGGCACAAGGCAAGCCGGGAGTCTCGGGCATTATGGTATGAATTTTATGTCCTGCCACTACACTTGAGTTATCCTTGAAGGCGACCAGACTCCCCTTGGGATTTTGGGCCAAGGTATCTTTTACCATGCCAAACAGGGTTTCATCCTGCATCTCCCCATCAACAACCTGCAATCCTCCGAAAAAACCGTGGCGTGAATGCTCGGAGTTAGCATTATTCAGATCCATAATCTCAACAATGGTCGGATTCCGATCATGCTTCTTCACAAAGTAGTCGTAATAAAAGTTGCGATCACGCTCATCCATGGAAATGCCAGGGATCTCAAGAAGCACATCGGGGCCCCCGCTCTTCATATCGACGTCATATACCGCCTCGGGTTCAATCCCCGTCTCAAAGGTGGAAAGTGCTTCCGGATAGGGACATTCCGTCATTCGATCATGGTTGTCCTGAATAAATGTCTCAATATCTTGATTGCTGTCAACCAGATATCTGTTTGAGCGTTCCACTCGGGAAACGATATCAAGCCCGGTGGCATTACAGATAGAAACCATATTGGAGGACCAGGCCGTTGCAAAATTAAGCCGTGGCCCCATTTCTACTACCCGCTCTCCTGAAAGCAAAGGCGTGGTGGTCACAGATTCTGCAAGAAAACCATCGGCTAGAATAAGCTGTAACCGACTCCGCTCTTCCGAAGTCAGGGAACGGCTTGATTCAATATTAAAACAGTATTCTCGGGTTGCACCGGTCTTTCGGTATAACTGGCTGACAATGGATGACATAAGAAGTTCCTGGGATATTTTTTTGTTCACGTTGAGATTAAAACTGCACACAATCCAGTTTATACCAGATAGCTGTCAGAGTTAAAAGCGAACAGTTTATCCGGATAAACTAAAAGTTTGTGTGCCCGATGACATAAAAGTTTCTTGATAAAGTCGACAAAAAAGAACAAAATACCAGAAGTACCAATGCAATATCCTTAAGAATTTTAGAAACAACACTCAATCTGTGAGCGCTACATGGCACTAGTTAACAGCGATGCTTTACTTGATATCCTCATTAAAAAAGGGCTTATCACCCAAAAACAACGGCAATTTATCACCCTCGAAAAGGGAAAACAGCGCCAGAGACTTCTCAAAAAACATGGCGTAGATAAAGAATTTGACAAAAGTTTTCCAGATCTCATTGATGTTATTGTCTCCTTTAATCTGGATATGGGTGGTAAAAAAGATACTCCCCTTGATGAAGATAGTATTATGCGGGCCGTCAGCCAGTCCTGCGGCATACCCTTTAAAAAACTAGATCCCCTTGATCTGGATATGGCCATTGTCACCAAGACCATTCCCAAAAACTTTGCCATCAGCCACCTGCTGCTCCCCTTCAATTTCCAAAACGGCATCCTGGAAGTTGCAGTGTATCATCCTGATAACAAAACAGTTTTAAAGGATATTGAGCAGGCAAATCAGGTAAAGATCAAGCCCTATCTCACGCCTAAATCTGATATTAAAAAAATCCTGTCCGAATTTTTTGGCTTTCAGAATTCAATCAGTAAGGCCGAAGATCAGTTTGCAGGGCCAGGTGTAGGCAGCTCAGTCGATATTGGAAACCTCGAACAATTTGTAAAAATTGCCTCAACAAAAGAAATATCGTCTTCAGATCAACATATTAAGTCGGCGGTCAACCACCTCTTCAACTACGCCCTCGACCAGTGCGCCAGCGACATCCATGTAGAACCCAAACGAAACAACTGTATGATCCGTTTTCGGATAGACGGTGCCCTCCATACTATTTACAACTTGCCAAAAGCTGTACATTCCGCAATTGTTGCCCGTATAAAATTTTTGGCCCGGCTTGATATTGCCGAGAAACGAAGACCCCAGGACGGTCGTATCAAGCTTTCTCTTAGTGGAGGAAAAGAGGCTGAGGTTCGTGTTTCCACAGTCCCCGTCGCCTTTGGGGAAAAAGTGGTAATGCGCATTCTTGACCCGGATGTAATTTTCCAAGACCTGGACAGTCTCGGTTTTTCACAGAGAGATCGCATTGTCTACAACTCTTTTACTCAATCCCCTCACGGAATTGTGCTGGTCACAGGCCCCACTGGATCCGGAAAATCCACCACGCTCTATTCGACTCTTGAAAAAATCGCCACACCCGAAAAAAATATCGTTACGGTAGAAGACCCGGTGGAAATGGTCCACGAAGCGTTCAATCAGATCTCTGTGCAGCCACTTATTGATGTCACCTTTTCAACAATTCTCAGAAATATCCTTCGCCAGGATCCGGATGTAATTATGATAGGTGAAATTCGTGATTTTGATACCGCATCCCATGCAGTTCAGGCCGCAATGACCGGCCATCTGGTCTTCTCGACCCTGCATACCAATGATGCCGTTTCATCCATCGTAAGACTAAGAGATCTTGGTCTGGAGCCATTTCTTATTTCATCCACCCTGCTCGGATCCCTTGCTCAGCGTCTGGTACGAACCATATGCCTTGATTGCAAAGAATCTTTTGAAGCAAAAGGTTCAGAACTTGTCAAACTTGGTTTTCCGGTTACAGAAAAAGAAACCTTCACCCTTGCACGAGGAAAGGGCTGCCGGAAATGCAGAGGAACCGGCTATAAGGGACGATGTGGAATCTTCGAGATATTCCCCCTCTCGGATCAAATGAAAATAATGATCAGTGCTGGAAAAGATATCGACGAGATAAGACAACTTGCAATCCGCGAAGGAATGACTACTTTACGAGAAGACGCCTGGGACAAAGTAAAAGCAGGAATAACTACTTACGAAGAAGCAATGCGGGTAACCGCAGACTAAGACGACAACATGGGAAACAAGGGTACAGACAAAGCAATCAAGATTGTCTGCAAAAATAAAAAAGCCTTCCACGACTATCATATCGATACCAAATATGAAGCGGGTATGGTATTGCGTGGGCCTGAAGTTAAGTCACTGCGGGCTGGTAAGGCAAATTTGCGTGATGCCTATGCCCGGATTGATTCTCGCGGTGAACTCTATCTTCATAACGTTCATATTTCCATGTATAGCTTTGCCACCCACAACCCCAATGAGCCCATGCGGGTGCGCAAACTCCTTCTTCATAAACGGGAGCTGCGTAAACTGATTGGCAAATTAAAAGAAAAGGGCCTTGCGCTGATCCCTTTGAAGATTTACTTTATAGGTAACGGTAAAGCCAAGATTGAACTTGGCCTTGCACGTGGTAAAAGGCAGTATGACAAACGGGCTTCTCTGAAAGAAAAACAGAGCAACCGTGAACTACAGCGCGAGATGCGCACTAAGTATGTTGGCTAAAAGATTCTTTTAACTAACTTATTACAATAATCTTAAATTAATCTAAAATGTGTCTCAGGGCGTCAGGTTCAATCATCGTGGTCTTGCCGTAATAGTTAAACCTATACGGTGAGACCACGATGATCGAAGATGGCGTGCTAAGAAGTATTTAAAATATGGGGGCGAAACGGATTCGACAGGGATGTGTAAGCTTTACGTTGCATGCCGAGCTTTCTGTCTGCTCGTAAAACCGATGGTACTTTAATATAATCGCAGACGATTATAACACCGCACTGGCAGCTTAGACTGCTGTGCCGCTCCCCCGGTCTTTGCCCGTAAGACCGGATCGGGGCGCCGACTCAACGGGCTGGTTCTTTTACTGCGTCTGCCGGCATAAGAATAAGATTTAGCAGAATAGCGTCAGTGTACTCTGGTTCCGGCGGGGCCCCTGACGCGAAACTTAAAGCCCGGAACTAAGCATGTAGATACGAAAGGGGAGCATTTTTGGACGCGGGTTCGACTCCCGCCGCCTCCACCATTCATTGTTCCACAGAAGTCCAGCAGTATCCAGAAAGCCCGCCTCCGACAACGGTTAGCGGGCTTTTTAGTGTCCGTATAAATCCAGTCACGTTCATTGACATACTGTATTTTTTACAGTACACACTACAGTACCAAACAACTTATTTTCCGAGGTACTGTAAAATGCCGCTTACAAACACTGCTGTAAAGAACTCCAAGCCCAAAGCAAAACAATACCGATTATCTGATAGCCAGAACCTGTACCTGCTCGTCAAACCGACTGGTTCAAAACTTTGGCGACTAGATTACGCCCTACACGGTAAAAGAAAGACCATGGCCCTTGGCAGTTACCCTGTCACCACGTTGAAAATTGCCCGTACAAAGCGTGATGAGGCTAAAGCACTTATTGAAGAGGGTATCGATCCTGTTCAGCACAGAAAATGTACTCAAGCTAATCGTTCAAAAGCTGCAGAGAACACCTTTGAAGCCTTATCCATGGAATGGCTTGCTAAACAAGAACAAGCGTGGACTCCAGGGCACACTCGTACTGTTGTTAGTAGATTAGAAAGAGATCTCCTCCCCTGGTTAGGTAACAGACCTATAACTGAAATAACCCCTCCAGAAATCCTGCAAGTTCTCCGAAGAATTGAATCTCGTGGAGCTGGAGAAACTGCCCATCGTTGTAAAACAATTACATCACAGGTTTTCCGATATGCCATTGCTGCAGGTATCGCAGATCGTGACCCTGCTGTAGATCTTCGGGGAGCGTTAATACCAACTAAAGCAAAAAGAATGGCAGCTATTACTGAACCTGAGAAAGTCGGAGAGCTACTTCGTGCCATACGTGACTATCAAGGCAACCTAATTTCTCGATGCGCACTAGAACTTTCGGCCCTAACATTTGTGCGCCCAGGGGAGCTCAGACATGCCGAATGGCGAGAGATCAATTGGATCAAAAAAGAGTGGTTAATACCTGCGGAAAAAATGAAAGCCAAAAGAGATCATACTGTCCCGCTAGCTACTCAGTCTCTTGAGATACTTCGAGAATTCCATCCACTAACAGGCAAAGGAAAATATATATTTCCTTCATTACGTACAAACACCCGCCCCATGAGTAACAATACTGTTTTAGGAGCTTTACGCCGTATGGGGTTCAGTAAGGAAGAAATGACTCCACATGGTTTTCGCAGTATGGCAAGCACTCTATTACACGAGAATGGATGGGAACATGAACTTATCGAACTACAACTTGCTCACTCACGACGGGATAAGATTGCTGCAGCCTATGACAGATCCTTGCGCCTCCCTGATCGAAAAAAAATGATGCAATGGTGGGGAGACTTTTTACAGCAAATGGAACATAGCGTTATGACCACACCCCTTAAACGGATGGCAGGATAATTTTAAAAGTAGCTTCAAGCAAACACTCCTCCCATTTTTTTAGCATTGTCAGCACCACTGTGTGTAGCCCGTAGCATCGACTTCATCTCTTGCAAAAAAATAACCACGAAAGCCATGGACAACCATCATTCTAAGAAAGCTTCTCGTCGGAGAAAGCCCAAGGTGAGTTGTTGTCGATTCCAAAGGTTTTGGAGCCGTGATAGAATGGTACGGGCGTACCATTCCTGTATTTTATTTGTGAAAGACCAAACCAGTTTCTGAACTTTTCAGACTTGAGATCCTCCTCAGTGACCTTTCTGGGTTCTTGTCCTTTTTCACCTCGCCCTGTTTCCAACACCACTCCAGCCACTCTGCTTGCTCTAACTGCAGAGGGTTCTTGATTGGCATCCCGAGTTGCTTCCTTGCCCTTCTCCTTGCCCTGATTTTTAGTTTTGTTGCTATGCTTCGTTCTTTCATTCCCTTCCTCCTGACTGTATTGTAGGCCAGGAGTAAAACCAAAGTCAAGCTAACCACCATTGCATCCATCATCTTCCCCGCCAGGACCTTGCTCGTTTCTTGCCCAAGGGAAGTTGTTTGCCACTTTTCTTTTTCCTTCTTTAGTTTGCGGCCCAGTGCTTAGACCACCATGTAGCCTGCACCTGCAATTGCTATACAAGTCGGTACGTTTGCAAGGTGCCCCTGCCCTGGTCTTAGCGCCACATACCATGCTGAGATAGCTGTCTGGAAAAGAATCAGGAAAGGACTGCCCTGGGTATATTTGGTACCATGCTTCATGCCGCTTCCAGTATGCTTTCATTTCGGCCCTTGCTTCGTCGTTAACCTTCTGATCAAAAACAAAAGCCTTCTGCTTGATATGTGAAGAACAATAAATACTACTCGGTTCAGCCTGGTTCTTGCAAAGTCTACCCTTGCACGTTGTTGCTTTACACTTCATTATTTCCTCTATGAAATCGTGCTTTATTAAAAGATCCTACAGAATGCCTTCACCCACATTGTGGGATGTACACCCAACTTCATAAATTCCTGAAAATCTTGCCCCAATCCCGCTTATCACATGGGGTTTGTTGACAGCTTCTCAGTCTGGAGTGGTGCCTAAATTGCATAGCCCCCCCCCCTCATAGGGTGCGAACCTCACTGCGAACATTCTTTCAAAAACTAACCCATGCCGCAGATATGGCGTTACTAGAGACAAACCGTTGTGCTCTATCCATTTTCACTATTCCTGGTCGATTGCCTCTCTACCCTTAGCGCAACCTAGAAGATAGCCACCATGTTTCACCCTTGTTACTTTTTTCATCAGGTAAATTTCTATATCAAACTAATTTCCCTTATAATTATTTACCGCTCTGTTCGTATCTTCTGCCAACGCCGCCAATTCTTTGGACTACCCAATTCTCCAATGTGTCTGTCAATTAGAGAATCTGGGGCTTTCAATTCCAGCAACGTAGCAAATATTGACTGTCCGCCTGACCACCATTTATATTTGGGGTTCACATCAGCAGGGACAATCAGCTCGGAAGCTTTGCTAATATAGGGGATTGGCTGTGAGGATAATAAATCAAGAATATCTGATTTATACTTCTTCAGTATATTTCTCAATTCCACACTTAACGTGTGAGGAGACCTAAATTTTAACTTTCCCCCCTCTGCCCATAAAAAAATCCCACTCTTTTGAATCCCATCCACAAGAACAGCAACTGTCATATCTCACCCTCCACATAACTGCTGTTTAATTGGCAAGAATTTAACGCTTTGCCCACGAACATTTCCTGTTGCTTACCTACATTCCTTACATCCCCCCCCAAATCCTGTGGTATGTGGTTAATGTAGGTATTTTCCAAACATTGTTCATCAACGTGTTGCAGATTCGAATGTGTCTTCTTTGCAAAATCTTGACTATATAAAGTTGAATTACGAGACTCTACTTGCATAGTTATTTTG
>CAZUPS010000063.1:0-19649 GCA_964621915.1 uncultured Desulfocapsa sp.
TCATTTAAGACATGAGTCCAACTACCGGTAAAATCGGGGTTTTCAAACTCCCCATTTACCACCAATTCAATTGGTGTTGCCAGGGAGACCGATGCAACCCCATACAGTATCAATCCTGCTGCCAACCCTGATAAAAGTTTCTTTGTCATTTCTGTCTCTCCGTTCAGACTGATTTCGATACCTTCCTGATGTGTTCTAGTATCAATTATATCGAAGAGAATTTATTTTCATATAGTCAGAATTACTATTTATCTAGACTTGAATTCAAATTAGTTAAATTGACTAGGGAATATATTTATCAGGGAAGGAAACAGTTATCAGCAAGTTCTGGTTCAAACAATTGCTCAGTCAAAAAGTGATAGAAATATTATTTTATGGATAGACTTTAACTCACTTTATTTCTCCGGAATTCCTACAACGCAAAAAGCAGACAGGATTTAGTGCGTACCCGCTAACAAACCAGCAACGCTCAGATCTTCATCGACATCAGGCCAGTGAATGCCCTCGCCATCACCAAGTAGTTCCCAATTATCCAGTTGTTTTTTAGTAGCCTGAGAAAGCCTTGGAAACCAAACAAGGGGAGCAGATATCGTTCTCCCATCAAGTAGCTCGACGATGATCGCAGCATCAGTACATGTAATATTCTGAGCCTGGGGATGTAATTTAACCGCTAAAGTACTCATTCCATGCCTCCATTAAATATTCTTTATTGTCCATTACCAACGCTTCTATCTTCCTAAGTTCTTTAGAAGAAAATCTTGTTGAACTAGCCAGTGCAATACGATTCAACCAAAATTTTGCTAACATTTTGTCTCGTTGAATGTGAATGTGAGCTGGTTAATTATTCTCATTGCTGTAAAAGAAAAAACGATATTGACCAATTCTCAACACCGTTGGCATGAATAATCCTGTTTTCGGTAGTTAATGCTACATTCTGTTTGCAATTGTTTCCAGTGGATTTAAATCAGCACCCCGTATAAAACAATATTATATCAGAAATTATTCAAATTGTCACAAGACAGCACGAACGACCGGAACGATCCAAATATTTTGTAAATTTATGAGTGTGTTCCTTTGTCTCCCTGTACTTTTTTTGGGAAGTTTTTTTTACGACCAACATAGAACCAACAAAAAAAGGGTCTCAGCCAAAAAGACTGAAACCCTTTAATTCTTTGGTACGCCAGCCCAGGTTCGAACTGGGGACCTACGGCTTAGAAGGCCGTTGCTCTATCCAGCTGAGCTACTGGCGCATATAATGGATTCTATAAAATATAGCTGACAAAAAATCAACACCATTCTTTATCAATACCTAAACCAGCTCACTCCTCATCAACTTTTTTCCAAACAGGCCCGGTCACAGTATCAATAATCTGGATCCCCTGACGAATAAGCTCATCACGTGCAGCATCGGCGGCTTTCCAGTCTTTTCCCTGGCGCGCCTCCTCTCTTCGTTGAATGATTGCATTCACCGAAGGAGCAAGGGGACAGCCTTTCAAGCGAAAAATCTGCAATATTTCATTTATCTTCCTCAGGCTTTCAAGGATATATTTCTTTTGATCGCCATCAAGATGATTCACATGAAGAATAGGGTTTGTACGTTTAATAAACGTATAAACCGCCCCCATCCCTTTTGACACATTCAAATCATCATCCATAGCAGCAAAAAACTGATCCTCCATGGCCGAAACATAGGCTGCAACCTCAGGATGAGGTCTTCCCGGTGGTAGACAGAGAAGCTTACAGGTAAATTCATCAATCCGACGAAGAGCAGTTCGCACATTAATCAAACGCCGAAAGGAGAAATTAATTGGTTTTCGATAATGAACAGAAAGCAGCATAAAACGAACGTCCCGTGGCGTAAAACCACGCAGAACGACATCATTCAATGTCACCACATTTCCAGCTTCTGCTGACATTTTCTTACCATCGACAAGCAATAACTCGGAGTGCAGCCAGTACTTGGCGAGCTGTTTCCCGGTCAGCGCTTCGGCAATAGCAATTTCATTCTCATGGTGAGGGAAGATCAAATCACGGCTGGAAGTATGTATATCCATGGTTTCGCCAAGATACTTTGTAGACATGGCCGAACATTCGATATGCCAGCCAGGACGAACATTTCCCCAGTCTGTCTCATAAAAGATCCCCTTCTTCAATTCTGCAAGGGTTGAACGCTTCAGCAGAGTAAAGTCGCGCGGATTATCTTTTTCGTAGTTATCAAGATCCACCGTTCGGCCCAACTGAATCTTGCCAAGATCAATCCCGGAAAGACGACCATATTTTTTAAATTTGGAAATATCAAAATAGATTGAACCATGTTTTTCGTAGGCAAAGCCCTTATGCAGCAACTCATGGCTGATCTCTATCATATCAGCAACATGATCAGATGCCCTTGGGTAATGAGTGGCCCGTTTAACATTTAACGAATCGATATCAGCCATAAACCCATCGATATACTTACTGGTAAACTCCTCGAGAGACTTCCCGGCCTTATTTGCGCCTTCTATGGTGTTATCATCGAGATCAGTAAAATTCATACAGGAATTCACTTCATAGCCCTTGTGCTCCAGATACCTGGTAATTAGATCTGAAACAACAAAGCGCCTGCAAAGGGATAAATTTGCAGGCTCATAGGCAGTAGGGCCACAGGTATAAAAGGTAACCTTCTTATCCTTTTGTGCCTGAAACTCTTCTTTCTTTTTGGTAAGTGTATTAAAAAAGCAGAGATCTGATTTCTTTTCAGCGACCTGACTCTTTCTGGTAAACAAGGGAGTTGAGAGATATCGCTCTCCACCATCCGGAATAATTGTTACGATAAAACCATCAGCAACAGATCCTGCAAGCTCCAACGCACAAAACATTCCCGCACCACTGCTCATACCAACCAGCAGCCCTTCTTTCCTGGCAAGCAAACGTGCCATTCGAAAGGCATCTTCATCTTGGATATTAACAATCTGATCGGGAAGGGATTTATCGAATATCCCAGGACGATAAGACTCCTTCATATTCTTCAATCCCTGGATTTTATGCCCCAGAAACGGTTCCACCGCAACAATCTTCACTTCAGGATGATGCTCTGAAAACCACTTACAAAGCCCCATAACGGTACCAGAAGTTCCAAGTGTTGCAACAATGTGCGTTACTTTGCCTTCTGTCTGATCCCAAATCTCGGGTGCTGTATTTTCATAATGGGCCTTCCAGTTTGCCTCATTATTAAACTGGTCAGTAAGAAAATAACGATCAGGAAACTCACGGGCCATGGCGTAAGCCTTTTCGATGGCTCCATCGGTACTTCTTTTGGCCGGAGTAAGAAGAATTTCAGCACCATACGCCTGCATAATCTGCCGACGCTCAAGGGAGGCCGACTCCGGCATAACGAGTTGACAGCGATACCCTTTTGCGGCACAAACCATTGCCAGGCCGATTCCAGTATTTCCGCTGGTTGCCTCAAGAACTATTTTCTCAGAGGTAAGTTCGCCGGAAGCCTCTCCTGCTTCAATGAGTGAAAGGGATATCCTTTCCTTGACCGAACCACCAGGATTGCTGGATTCCAGCTTTGCATAAACCGGAGTGTCAAATGAATTCAACCGATTGATCCGAATCAACGGAGTGTTACCAATAGCATGTAAAACAGTATCGTAAAGCATCATTTTACCGAGAAAAATTCTATGTTTTAAAGAGATTATTAGACAAATAAAAATTCATTCTATTGTGAATCAACGATCGAATCAAGAAAGAACACGTTCAATACAGATTTCACTCTTTACGGCAGGCCTTCGACAAATACCAGAAGCGCACCAAAGCTTCCCTTGAATCTTTGTCCGGAATTGATGCAACCTGACGTTCAAACGCTGCAATTTCATCCGCAGGCGGTTGCACAAAACGAAGAGTGGGCTTTTTCTTTGCTTTTTCGTTGTTTTCCTTTTCCGCAAGAACAAATCGCAAACCCTTAAATTGTGACAGACGGAGTGACCTATTAAGAATGTCGAGTAAGACAACTGTCTGAAACTGAAGCTGTTGCAGCCACGCAGAATTTTCAACTTCAATCCACAGAACTTTTTTTACAATCTTGAGCGGCTGAGAATGCTCCGCTACATCTTCAGCCACCAACGTATGCCAATGGGTAAAGACTGAGTGCAAATCTAACTGTTCCTCCCAGCCACGGTTCCTGGCAAATTGAGGCATCAAGTTATCGAGGCATTGCAATTGTTTGCTATCTTTTTTCACAATCAGTTAACACATTAAAAATGATCAAATAATTCAACAAAATAGGTATTTCTACCTATTTACATTCCTCACAAAACATCGTATTATTATACATTAGCTTTTTTTAGGACAAAAGAACGAAAAACGTACAACAATAACGTAAATTAAGCATTTTGCCTATTTACCTTTACTGCCCGGAGTTTTACAATAACATAAAGCATTTTTATTGCTTTCCAAAACTCTGAAAGACTCAGACTTTAAAGCTACCTGTACTTGGCATTCTCCCAAGCACCTGATCTTCCGATCACAAGTAGCTCCTGAGCGCAACACCTCATCCGGGTATGGATGAAAATGGATGTGAAAAAAGATGAATCATAAACGTTTTTCTAAATCCAGATTCATAGTTTATCAGTAAAAAAAAGCCTTGGTCGGCGAAAAGAAGCATCAGTATCATACTAGTAATAGGCATTTTGTTATTGCTTTTAAAGCGCATCATCATTACATTTAAGATGTAGCAATTATACTTATCTACATCACAATGTTAGGAGAAACCATGAAGAAATTAATCATATCAGCTCTTCTGGGTGTTTTTATCACAGCACCAGCCTTTGCAGACTGGATAGAAGATTTTTCTGTAAACAACGATACTCAAGGAATTGAGGTTGCCGTTGCAGAAGCTCTTAAGAATGGAATGGACCCTTCAAGCATTGTCGATGAAGGACTTAAAATTCCAGGTATAAATCCTCAGCACATACTAAAAGCTCTCTACTGCGAAGGCAGTGATGGTGACGATATAAAAACTGCAGCCGATGCTGCTGGTATATCAGACATCATTCTTGTCGCTGCTTTTGAAAAAAGTATTGCGGAATGCGGTGACGCTGTAGCAGACAGTCAAGCATATACTCCTGTCAACCAGGGGCCTAACTTCGCTGGAATGCCAACAGCTGCAGGTACCACCACTGTAAGATTATTCGCAAGCCCTTCCTCATTTACACCTTAAGAAATACCTTGTTAGCTCTGTTCGGAATTCCGTACAGAGCTGATTTTGTTTGAGCGTTACCCGTACATAAGATTTTAAAAGATGCCCCTTTTACTTCTTCGACCAAGACAAATCATGAAAAATCAATTTTTCCTTACCTCGGCGTGTGTTCTTGCCTTCTCGTCCCTCCTTGTTAACAACGCGGAATCAAATGCATTAGTCATCGACAAAATGGCTGTTGTTGCAGAAGACGCTCCTATGGGTCAGGGTCCGTCAGGATCTTCCGAATCGCTCCTGCCTGAGGAGAATATCCTACAGGAAGATGGTGATCTTTTTGGAACAAAAGGCGGTGGCTACATTCACCCTTTCTTAAGCATTGCCGGTGAATACACAGATAACCTTTTCAACGTCTTCACAAATGAAACAAGCAACTTTCTAACGACTCTCTCTCCCGGTATCTGGCTTGCATTCCCTAAAACTAAAGAAGTACCACTTGCCATTGCACCAAATAACTCCACGGCCGGTGGACTCCCGATGTCTCTCCCTGAGTATCAGGGATTCGAGCGCTATAATTTATATCTTCTTGGTGCGTTGGATTTCAAATACTACTCCGAAGATTCAGAACTTAACGATTATGATGTCAACGTCGAAGGTTTTTTCAAATTGAACTTGAGAAGTGGCCTCTCCTTCCAGGTTATTGACCATTACACCCGCAGCCAGGACCGTTTTGACATTAATAATTTTATTGGTGTTGGCGGTCCCAGTCTCAGACGCTACGACTCAAACATCGCCATAGGTAATATTAGTTGGGATATTACTGAAAAAATCGGCTTGAAAGCTGATTACTCAAATTTCTACCTCGACTATGACGAAAAAGAAGATGATTTCCTGAACAGGGTTGATAATGCTCTCTCACTCTTTGGTATTTACACACACAGCCCTCGAACTTCTCTTTTCCTGGAATATAGATATATTGACATAAGTTATGATACGGCTGAGCTCAAAGATAATGATCAAAATTTCATTTATGGCGGTATAAACTGGGTTGCATCCACAAAAACTCAGGTACGTTTTAAAGGTGGTTACCAGACACGTGACTATAAAGACGATGCTGTAAATGAATTCAGTAAGGATTCCGACAACTCTAATAATGACGGGTTGGCCTTAGAGCTTGATGTCAAATACATGATTACGGACAAAACAAATTTGGCCCTTGGTCTGCATCATGAAATTGACGAAACCGATAGTTCCACTGCTCTGGACAAACGAGTTCTTGGCGCAACCTTACGCTACAACCAGGAATTCTACGAGAATTTCATCGGCATGCTTGACCTGACATATGAAAATGCCGATTACAATCAAATTGTTGACCCCAAACGTGACGACGACCGCTATATCGTCCGACCAGCCTTGCAGTATATTTTCAGCGACTGGCTTATGGCAGAACTTGCCTATACATGGGAACAACGAAAGTCCACGGAAGAAATATTTGAATATGACACAAACACCGTTTCCCTTAGCTTAAATTCTGCGCTATAATAGGAAAACATTTTTTCAAATCAGGACACATTTTCTCCTGGTTTGAAAAATCCCTGTTACGCAGACATTCCTCACCGTTTCATTCTCTTTTTCAACTTGAATGATTTCGATAACAGGATCTTTTCAATACGCCAAAGAACCAAATATTCTGAGGCACAAATTCACCAAATCCTGTTATGCAAAACTCGAAATTTCACTTCACAACTTTTCTCTTCTTTGCGACCCTTAGTCTTTCAATTCTGATTGGCCTTTCAACCATCAGCTTTGCCGATAACTATATTGTTGGTCCCGGTGATGTCCTTAAAATTGATGTCTATGACCATGAAGACCTGAAAAAAACTGTCCGGGTTTCCAACAATGGATCTATTGTTATTCCTTTTATAGGACAGGTTCCGGTTGGTAGTAAAACAATACCTGAAATAACAAAAGACCTTACCCGTCTCCTTGCAGATGGCTATATTATTAACCCACAAGTCAACATTTTCATTGAAGAATTTCGTTCAAAAAAGGCGATTGTTCTGGGTCAGGTAGCCAAACCAGGAATTATTGAGTTGCGGCGTGCCACAACTTTTCTGGAAATTATCTCTCAGGCGGGAGGTATGAAACAGGATGCCGGCGACACCGCAACCATTAAACGAATTACCGGTGACAGTCAGGAAATTATAATAGTTAATGTAAAATCTATTATGGAAGGCGGTGATCTCAGCCAGAATGTCCAGATTCACGATGGAGACACTATCTATATAGCAAAGGGAGGGATGTGTTATGTAACTGGTGAAGTTGCAGACCCCGATGCGTACCCATGCGACAATGACACGACCGTCCTGAAACTGATTGCAAGAGCAGGTGGATTTACCGGTAAAGCTTCAAAGTCCAGTGTTCGAATAGTGAGAATCAAAGATGGTGAAAAGGTCATCCTAAAAGATGTTGATCACAACACTTCAGTTCTTGCCAATGATATTCTTGTTATCCCCGAAAGCTTCTTCTAAAACCTGTCGAGTTGATTACCCCTATGAATACGCCCCCATCTTCCCAACAAGTTATGCAAGATACTCCAGAACAGGAAATCCATCTCCGTGATTATGTCAGTGTTATCCTGAAACGAAAGACAACAGTTCTGACATTTCTGGTTATTACATTTCTCACCGTTTTTATTGCCACCTACACCGCCACACCGATTTTCACAGCTTCATCACAGGTTCTTATTGAACGCAACTATTCCTCCAGTGCTATCGAAGGAAATTCTTACTACCGCTGGGATCCGGAATTCCTTTCAACCCAATTTGAATTAATCCGCAGTACAAATGTTGCCAAGAGAGTTGTTGCCGAGTTAAAGCTAGACACAAAATATAAGCACTATTTTTTTGCCGAAGAAAAAGAAGGACTCTTTAGCTTTCTGTCATCATTTAAAACTGGAATTAAAGATTTTATTAAGGGGCTTCTTGCCTCAGATAGGGACGATTTAACAAATGCTGCAGAAAGCGGCGGATTGCTCATTTCCGATGAGCCCAAAACCGATGCAGAAATCATTGCGGGAATGATTCTGGGCGGTCTGTCCATTAAGCCCGTTGCCAATACCAAAACTGTTATTATCAGCTACAGTGATAAAAATCCGGCAATGGCCAGGCTCGTTGCAAATGCAATAATCCAGGCTTATATGGATCAAATCCTTGAAATAAAACTTGCTTCCAGCAATTATTCTCTGCAATGGATGACAAGCAAGGCCGATGAGGAACGGAAAAAACTCGAGACATCGGAAATTGCCCTTCAGCAATACATGAGAGACAACGATCTGGTAACAGTTGAGAACAAACTTGCTGTTTACCCACAAAGGCTTGCAGAATTCAGTTCCCAGCTTTCCAAAGCGCAGGCGGAACAGAAAGAATACGAATCACTCTATAGCCAAATCAAAACACTCGGCAAAGATTATAATAATATAGAAACAATTTCAATTTTTGCTGACAACACGGTGCTCCGGGGCCTTCGTGAAAAGATATTTGCTACTGAACAAAAAATAAAGGATCTCTCAAAGAAGTATGGCTATAAGCACCCGGTGATGATCAATGCCAAAGCTGAATATAGCCTGTTAAACAAAGAGAAAAAATTTGAAGTAGACAGAATTATAGAATCCACCCGTAACGCCTACGAACTCGCCAAATCCCGAGAGACAAACCTCCGGCAGTTGCTGGCCAAAACCAAAAATGAGATGCTCAACATTAACGAGCGATTCACCCAATACTCCATAATGAAACGGAGTACTGATATGAACCGGGTACTCTACGATGCCTTGACCTCAAGTATCAAAACGGCCGGTGTCACCGAACAATCTCAGGACATTAAAATCTGGGTAGTAAAAAAAGCCGGTCTTCCAACAGCACCTTCAAAACCGCAAAAAAAGCGTAACCTGATGCTGGGTATTATTCTCGGTCTTTTTGGCGGTATCGGATTGGCTTTCTTTATAGAATACCTCGATAACACTGTAAAAGACGGTAAAGACATTGAACAACGCTTTGGCCTGACTGTTCTTGGAACCGTCGAAGAGCTTCAGGGCAAGGATGAAGTGATAGAGTCCCACCTTCTTGAGCATCCCTTATCACCGCTCTCAGAAAACTACCGCCTTATTCGTTCCAGTCTGCTCCTGTCATCACCCGACCATCCTCCTCGTACTATTCTAGTAACCAGTATGTCACCGAAGGAAGGGAAAACATCTACAACCTGTAACCTGGCCCGGGTTCTTGCCCAGAACAATAAAAAAGTCCTGATCATTGATTGCGATATGCGAAGACCACGTGCCCACTCTCTGTTTAATGTCCCAAATTCCTATGGTCTCAGTAATTACCTGACCGGAGACACCAAGAAGAATCCGATCCGGCCAATCCCGGACGAGCCAATCTTTCTTATTACCTCCGGCCCCATACCTCCCAATCCTGCCGAGTTATTACAGTCACGCAGAATGCAGGGGCTGATGAAGGAAACGATCAAATTTTACGACTTTATTCTTCTGGACTCTCCACCAATCCAACGTGTAACGGATAGCCTGACCCTCAGTGCTGTTGTTGATGGAGTTGTCCTTATAGCCAGGTCCGGTAAAACCACCTATGACATGCTGGAATCGGGGCTAAAGAAGCTTAAGGATATACACACGCCCATCCTTGGTATTGTGGTAAATGGAATTATCAGAAACAAAAAAGAGTCCGGATACTACGGTTATTATGAGTATTATGACAAAGAATAGTATCGATAACTTGCTGCTCTCCTTTTGATGTGTCCTTAAACCTTATAACCATCCTCGTTCCCTTTTAATTTGCCCGAAGGATATCAATGCAAGCCCTCACAACCTTACTCAAAAAGATCGAAGAAAAAGACTTTATCCTTGGAGTTATTGGCCTTGGTTACGTTGGCCTCCCCATGTCACTCACCTTTCTTCGTAAAGGTGTTCAAGTAATTGGTTTTGACCTTGATCCTCACAAAATCGAATGTATAGCCAGGGGTGAAAGTTATATTAAACATATTTCATCACATGACCTGGAAAACCATGTCAAAACTGGACTTTTTTCTGCCACAGATGATTTCAGCAAGCTCAGTGTACCTGATGCTTTGCTGATCTGTGTACCCACCCCACTCACGAAAAACAGAGAACCCAACCTCCACTACATTGAAACCACCGCCAAAGCTATTGCCAAAGTCATTCGTCCGGGCCAGATTATAGCGCTTGAAAGTACGACGTACCCCGGAACAACCGTTGAAGTGCTGCAGCCGATACTTGAAGAAAGTGGCCTGAAAGCAGGTAAAGATTTTGCACTCGTTTTTTCCCCTGAAAGAGAAGATCCCGGCAATAAGAATTATGGTACGGCCAATATCCCTAAGGTCGTTGGCGGCATAGAACCGCAATCAACAGCCATAGGTAAAGCACTCTATGCAACAGCACTGGAACAAATCGTTGCAGTATCATCCACTCAAGTCGCAGAAATGACAAAACTACTGGAAAACATATTCCGTAGTGTCAATATTGCCCTAGTTAATGAACTGAAACCCCTATGTCTCGAAATGGGTATCGATATGTGGGAAGTAGTCGATGCAGCTGCCACAAAGCCTTTTGGCTTTATGCCCTTCTACCCTGGCCCTGGTCTTGGCGGGCACTGCATTCCAATTGATCCATTTTATCTAACATCAAAAGCCAGAGAATTTGATATCCCCACCAAGTTTATAGAACTTGCCGGCGAAGTAAACACCTCAATGCCCTATTTTGTCATACAACGCACCATGGAAGCCCTGAACGAACAGGGAAAGGCCATGAAAAATGCCAAAATTCTTCTCCTTGGGATTGCTTATAAAAAAGACATTGATGATGATAGGGAATCGCCATCATATAAACTTATAGAGCTATTACAAAAGAAAGGTGCAGATGTCAGCTACAACGACCCTCATATCCCAAAACTCAGACCAGTTCGTCAATACTCCTACCAGATGGAATCAACCGATTTAACGCCAGAAACACTATCCGGTGCCGATTGTGTACTAATCGCCACAGATCACAGTGCCTATGATTATGATTTTATCCTGAAACATGCTAAACTCATTGTTGATACTCGCCATGTTCTTGTGGGGCGCAAAGGCGCCGAAAACAAAGTGACGATGGCTTAAAAAACTAGGATTTAACATACAGCATAACCAACTGCCTGAAACAGGACACAAAACATGCGATCTCCTGCCTACGTCCTCTTTATTGGAACTCTTTTCTTCGCCCCACTCGCTTTTGGAAGCGTAGAAACCTGGTCAATTGGCATTGTTGAATCTCTTGTATTCCTGACAACTCTTGTCTATTGCATTGAAACACGTAGCCAATCACACTCATATCTAAAAGTTCCCGGAATACTTCCCCTCTTTCTTCTACTTGTATTTATGTGGCTGCAAGTCATCCCCTTGCCACCTTCGTTCGTTAATACCATAGCTCCGGGAGTCTACCAGGCCTACGCCCCCATACTCGAGATACAAGACGGTACGCAATGGATTCCGCTCACGGTCAATCAAAAATCAACCTTACTTGAAGCCCTTCGAATCACTTCCTATGCATTTTTCTACATTCTCACAGTACAACTCTTAAGCCGAAAAGAAGTTCTTGGGAAAACCGTCAGACTTATCGCAGGCCTGGCAATTGCCATCGCCTTTTTAGCAATCCTCCAAAAATTCACTGCTTCTGATCTAATCTACTGGTTTCGCCGAGCTCCTGAGAATGCGAGTCCAGTTGGCCCCTGGGTATATCGAAACCACTATGCCGGATTTATGGAGATGCTCTTCCCGATTGTGCTGGCACTCTTCTTTTACTACCGACCTAAATTACGCGACAAACAATCTTTTCGATCCAAAGCTGTCTCGATCCTCTCTTCCCCCGGATCCAATATCCAGTTTTTCCTGGGATTCGGTGTAGTTCTGATTTTGGTATCTATATTTATCGGGCTTTCTCGAGGTGGAATCATTGCGGCTAATCTGGCACTGTTCTTTTTTCTTATCCTATTCAGCAGAAAATTGACCAATTCAGGAAAAATCTTGCCACTCGCCATCTTTGGAGCTCTTCTCCTTACGGTAACCTGGTTTGGCTGGGATCCAATCCTGGCACGATTCAATGCAAGCACAACGCAAGCAGGAGTTATTACAGACGGCAGACTGCCTCTATGGCTCGACTGTAGCCCTCTTATAAAAGATTTTATTTTTACCGGTTCAGGATTCGGCACGTTTATTCATGCGTTCCCACAATATAACAACTTACCAACATCTATTATTTTTGATCACGCCCACAATGACTATATAGAGCTTGTCACCGATGGCGGCCTGATCGGTTTTTTTCTTGCAGCATCCTTTGTAATCACAATCTTCCAGAACGGTCTTAAAAAACTCTCCCTACGACGTGAACCGTACTCTGTCCTGCTTATCATCGCTGGACTCACCGGAATTTTCGCCATACTTCTCCATAGCATTACTGATTTCAATATGCATAATGGAGCCAATGGCCTCTATTTTTTCTTTATTTGCGGCCTTCTGGTATCAGCTGGCAACACCCGACTCCATTTCCGCAACAGAGCAACGCTGTTAAAGAAAGCCACTCCAAAATGGAAACTATCCTACCTTATAGCTCTCCCACTCCTTGTTCTAACCATCAGCACACAAAGCGGAATCTTTAAGGCAAAGCGGCACTATAAGGAAGCTTCAAAGATTTATATCAATCCAAAACTCTCTAACCAGATCCTTAAAAGTCAACTTACTTTGATAAATAGAGTTATTCAACTTGACCCTCTGGAAGGCCAGTATTCCTCCTACAAAGGGAATCTGCTCTTTTATCTTGGGGAAAATGAAGATGCGTTCCAGAACTACCTCCAAGCAACGACGAAAGATCCACTTGAAGGTGCTTACTTGCAGCGAATTGGTCTTCTCCTTCCTCCAGAACAAAAAGAAGAGGCCTCTTTACTAATGTCCGAGGGCTACAAAAGAGGTCTCAATAAAGAACAACTCGTTTTTGTTCTGGCAGAATGGTATCTGCAGCAAAATGAACGTGAAAAAGCAATGCTTGTTTTACAGCAGGGTGCAGAACAATTTCCCAATGTTGCCAAGAGATTTCCATCTTTTATTCTCTTTTACAAACTCAGCAGACCTGAAATAAACAGCATACTTCCCCACAAAACATCCACTTGGATTACACTTGGAACATTCCTGGAAAAAGCAGGACAAATAGAAAATAGCGAATACTATCGTAGCCACGCATTGGATTTCCTTGAACAGGAAGAAACAGTAAAGCCATGGCAAATCATGCAACTCTATTATTTTTATAAAAAACAAAAAAGAATAGACGAGGCCGTCAATACTCTCCACCTAGGAATACAGTGGTTACCCGATTATGCACCTTTCCATATTCACCTTGGAGACTATTACAAAAAACAGAATATCCCCTATCGCGCAATAGAAGAATATGAGCAGGCTTTGATGCTTGAGCCTGGTAATGAGAAAATCAGGAAACGCTTGCGGAGTGTTAAATAATTGCTTTTAACCGTATGAATCATGGAATGATTTGTTGTTCGCACTGTATTTTCAGTACACTTTTTGCATTAGTAAGTGGATCTGTCTTAGCGTAGGAGAAGTCCAGCAATGTTAGAAAAATGTTTATCAAAGGTATAGAGCGGTAACCCAAACTGAAAAGCAGTTGCAGCAATCCAGATATCATTTGTAGGAATTGGGGTTCCCTGCTCTTTCAGTTGGTTTAAAACAGAACTGTAATATTCAGCTGTATTTTCATCCAATGGATAGAGGCAGGTACGTGGAGAGTCCAAAAATTGCCCCAATTCCCTGCGATTTTCCTGCTCCCTGCTGCCACCTTTAAAGCCGGACAATAACTCACCTATTGAAATGGCTGAGATACCAATGTGGGCAACTTGCCTTAGGGTTGTTGTAACATCTAAATTTCCACGCAGAGCTAGGGAATATATGTTGGTATCAATAAGGATTCTATTCATTTCCAAAGTTCCTCGTCGACCTTCCGTTCAGCGCCAATTTTTCTCGAAATGTGGTCAAATTCTTTTTCAGACCAGCGGCCGAAAAGATTATCAAGATCATCATATTCTTGCGTGAAACGTCTTTCTTTCTCCAACCCCACATGTTTACGTAATATTTCTAAAACGAATTGGTTAATACTTTTTTGAGTTCCCTTGGCTTTTCGCTTGAGAGTTTCTGCAAGTTCCGGGTCAATCCCTCGAATAGATAATGAGCTCACTGTAAACCTCTCTTGTTGAAGGAAACAAAACGACATCACTTTGCAGTCATTTTATGCATTCACAACGTGATTGTCAAGCCAACATACAATAATGATGACTTTCCCGATGCACCCATTCCGGATTACCGGATACAAGGTGAACAAATAATGTTAGTCCAAGGTCTATTATTGCAAGAACCAGCCACAAACCTACTATAATATCAGCAGCTAGAAACTTAATCACCACAGCACCATTAACAAATTGTAATTCAGCCCAAAACTGATTAAAATTGGCATGCAATTCTTTTACATACCAACCATCTCAAACAAGGAAACAACCTCATATGAAAAAAGCACTTATAACCGGTGTTACAGGACAGGACGGTGCCTACCTCGCAGAACTGCTCCTCAACAAAGGATACGAGGTCCATGGAATAAAACGACGCTCTTCTCTTTTCAATACTGCACGCATCGATCATCTTTATCAAGATCCCCATGCAGAAGGTAAACGCTTTTTTCTTCACCACGGCGATCTCACGGATTCTACCAGTCTCATACATATCATAGAGAAGGTACAGCCGGATGAAATCTATAATCTAGCAGCTCAATCCCATGTAGCCGTATCCTTTGAAGAACCAGAATATACCGCAAATTCCGATGCCCTTGGAACACTCAGACTTTTAGAGGCAATCCGGATTCTCGGGCTCACCAAAAAGACAAAATTTTATCAGGCCTCCACTTCAGAACTCTTTGGTAAAGTTCAGGAAACTCCGCAAAAAGAAACCACTCCTTTTTACCCCAGATCTCCCTACGCCGTTGCCAAACTCTATTCCTACTGGATAGTTGTCAACTACCGTGAGGCTTATGGTATCTACGCATGTAACGGGATCCTCTTTAACCACGAATCCCCATTACGCGGTGAAACTTTTGTAACCAGAAAAATAACCCGTGCCCTGGCTCGACTGCATCTAGGTCTTCAAGAATGCCTCTTCCTCGGAAATATGGATGCAAAACGTGACTGGGGACATGCAAAAGATTATGTGGAAATGCAATGGCTTATGCTACAACAGGATGAACCTGATGATTTTGCTATTGCCACTGGCGAACAACACTCTGTCCGGGATTTCGTTAATGCCGCCGCCAATGAACTCGGTATTACTCTCCGATGGGAAGGAACTGGGGTAGATGAAAAAGGAATTGTTGCGCAGGTATCTGGCAAGTCCTCTATTAAAGAGGGGGATGTTATTGTTCAAGTGGATTCCCGCTATTTCAGACCAACAGAAGTTACAACTCTGCTTGGCGACGCTTCAAAAGCCGAACAACTCCTTGGCTGGAAACCACTTATTACCTTTAAGGACCTTGTTATCGAAATGATGCAATCGGATCTCGAGGAGGCACAACGCGACGATCTGTTAAAGAAGGAAGGTTATAATGTCTTTAGCTATAATGAATGAGGGAGAAATTGTTTGCGGTTGGCAGTTAGCTGTAGGCAGTTGACAGCCTACAGCTAACTGCCGACAGCCAACTTTCAGTTTCAAAGGATAAACGTGCCATTCGAAGATTTAGACGTCTGGAAAAAATCAGCCCGCCTAAGCGCAGATATCTACAAAACATTAAGAGAGCTGAAGGATTACGGTTTCAAAGACCAAATAACCCGTTCCGGTCTGTCTATTCCAAGTAATGTTGCTGAAGGAATGGAAAGAAATACAAAGAAAGAGACATGTAATTTCCTCAATTATGCTAAAGGATCCTGCGGAGAACTCCGAACTCAGATATACATTGGAATAGAAATAGGATACATTTCAACGGAAACGGGAAAAAAATGGATAGAAGAAACAAAACACATCCCAGCTATGCTTGTTGGACTTGTGAAGTCCGTAGGGAAGTGAAGAAATGTTAGCAGTTTGCAGTTAACAGCCGACAGCAAACTGCAAACTGCAAACTTTCAGTTAACAGCCAACTTTCAATTAACAGCCATGACTAACAACAAACAGCAAACATTCCCTCGAATCTATATAGCCGGACACCGGGGAATGGTAGGATCTGCAATAATCCGAAGATTACTGAAAAATGGACACGATCCACAATCACTGATAACCAGGACACACTCAGAACTCGACCTGACAAATCAGGTGGAGGTCCAGAATTTTTTCAAAAATGAAAGAATCGATCACATTGTTTTAGCCGCAGCAAAAGTCGGTGGAATACACGCTAATAACACTTATCCTGCCGATTTTATCTACAGCAACCTGATGATCCAAAGCAATATCATCCACCAGGCATACAAATCCGGGATAGAACACCTTCTTTTTCTGGGAAGCTCCTGCATTTACCCCAAATTTGCCCCCCAGCCCATGAAGGAGAAGTACCTCCTTACTGGTGAACTGGAACCAACAAATGAACCCTACGCCATCGCCAAAATAGCGGGCATTAAGATGTGCGAATCCTATAATCGTCAATACGGCACATCGTACAGATCTGTTATGCCAACTAACCTATACGGACCAGGAGACAATTATCACCTTGAGAATAGCCATGTGATCCCCGCCATGATCCGCAAATTCCATCTGGCTAAACTTGCACTGCAAAACGATCTCAAAGCAATCCAGAAAAATGAACACATTTACGGGGAAATCCCTAAAGATATCAAAGAAGCCATAGGCCTCAACCCTCAACCCTCAGCACTCTCCCCATCTTCCCAAAACGCTCGTGTAATCCTCTGGGGAACGGGACAATCTTTCCGCGAATTCCTTCACGTCGATGATATGGCCTCTGCCTGCCTCTTCACCATGGAACTTGATCAGTCCAATTTCACCCCCGACATTTCAAATCCAGAATTAAATACAAAATCTTCATTTTTGAACGTGGGCACCGGAAAAGACCAAACCATCAAAGAAACAGCAGAAATGATCAAACAGGTCATTGGATTTGAAGGTGAAGTTATCTTTGACACCACAAAGCCAGATGGTACCCCCAAGAAACTCCTCGATACCCAGGCTATCAATTCTCTAGGCTGGTACCCTCGTTACGAAATGCTCACAGGACTTCAAGCTACCTACCGCAGCTACCTCGACGATAACTCATAAAATAGAACAACCAGTTCTTTCTTTTATGCTGAGCTCAGCATAAAAGAAAGAACTGGCTATTCTCTGGTACCCCTGAAGGGGCAGAAGCCAGTGCCACTTTTTTACAGTCTGATCGAGACGGCAAAAGCTAATCAACTAGAACCATATAGCTACCTGCGCTACTTGTTTGAGAAATTACCCACAATACCATCGAACGAGCTTCGAAATCTTTTACTGCAGAATCTCTCACCTGAAAAATTGCTCCTGCCGCATCTGGCCAGTGGGGTTTAATTCCCGCTTACATAATTTTACTCTGACCTTTTATTCTTTCAAACACCTCCTCAAAGATAATTATTTCAATCTTCAGAAAGTGTCCATTTTTCCTATATCACATCAAAGTGGAAAGTCAGCATAAAATGCTCTTTGACTTCACTTAACTATAACAGGACATTAGTGAGTTGTTTTACATTTAACGATACCTTCCGGTTAAATCGTTAACCAACTAAGCCCGATAATTACATACAAATGTCCCAGTAACTGAATTCCGAGAAATGGAATTTGACATGGGATTTCGAATGAATTACATTATGTAATACGGAGGTATTGATATGATCACACTAAGGTTAGACCAAAAACTAGAACAACAGATTAACAATACAGCAAAATTTCTTGGATTAAGTAAGTCTGAATTAATCAGAAAAAGCATTAGCGAATATCTCAGCAAACTTAAACAACCTAATGCGTGGGATATCGGTGAAGATTTGTTTGGCAAATATTCGAGCGGTCTTGGCAATTTATCATCAGATAGAAAAGAACTGATAAAAAAAACAATTAAAGCCAAGAGAATATGAAGAAAATCTTAATTGATTCCGGTCCTTTGATTGCCCTGTTTGATGCTTCTGATAAATACCACGACAAAGCAGTTAATTTCATAAAATCTAATAAATATCTTTTAGTTACGACCATTGCATCGATTACTGAGACTCTTCATTTACTAAATTTCAATCGAAATGCTCAAATTGACTTCATTGAATGGATACATCAAGGAGCCGTTGAGATACAAAATATCAACAACGATGATTTCGGAAGGATCAAAAATTTAACTGAGAAATATCGTGATTTACCTATGGATTTTGCTGATTCGTGTTTGGTATACCTTGCAGAAAAACTCAGCCTAAATACAATCGCAACAATTGATCGAGATTTTTCTATTTATCGTATCAAAGGCAGAAAAAAATTCAACGTTATCCTTTCTTAAGTTGCTGTTATAAAATGATTAAGGTGAAACAATTTGCTCATATTCTTTTTTGGGACCCGGTTTTTGAGGTCGAAGGACTCTTCCCAGTTGGAGATTGCATCATGGAGAGGAAAGGCTGACGTGAGTTATGTATGCTCTCCCCAAAATGACAAATTCGTGCTGACTTGACGTCCCAGGGGAAAATAATTGGCCCAAACGATATGTTAATTGCAGCTATTTCCAGAGCCCACAACACAACCCTCGTAACCCACAACATTGGTGAATTCAATCGCATTGTAGGGTTAAAGCTTGAAGACTGGGAAGGATAATTTACCAAGTCTCCATATCGGAACTCTTTGGTAAAGTCCAGAAAACTCCACCTGTCTAACTATTGGTGCTTTGATGAACGCCATCGAATATTAGTTTCCTGATGCCCGCTACTATTAAGTCTCAGCCACCGGAACAAAAAAGTATTATACATATCCCAGCGGTGGAATTCTTAGATGCTTTTATCTGAGCAATTACTGAGTTTCACCATCAAAACATTTCACAATTCCCATCACTGTTTCTAGTCTTGACGTTACTGGTGCGCTTGTGAAAGTGTTGGCTATAATCTAAAATTACTGTAAACGAATATAGAGATAAATAAACTGTTTGAATGCATAAGTAGGGAACAACAGAAAAAGAGACCTCCTGTGGTAGAATAGATTAACAACAGGCCGTGACGGCATTAAGCCGCACAGAATCATAAACCACGAGGAGGTCCCTTATGAACAGTATGCACTATATTGGATTTGATATCCACAGGTAAGCGAAACGCAGTGGAGACTCCGAGAAGGTAATCAGTTTCTGTGAAAAACTAGTAGACGGTACTGTTGTTCGTCAAGG
>CAZUPS010000064.1:0-16112 GCA_964621915.1 uncultured Desulfocapsa sp.
GAGTTATACACTGTTTTTTGGCTTTTTCCGCCGCGGGAGCGGCTTCGTTCAACAATGCAAATTCACTCGGACGTCAAAAAGCGCCACTCGTCCCTCGTTCTGCTTTTTGCCACCGGTGATTTTCGACGTTATCTTTTCAAATTAAAATAATGACAACAATACCCACACAATTTCAGAAATTTAATTTCCACGACTCTACTATTGAAAACATAGAAATCATCCCTTCAATTTCATACGGTAGAAAGAAAGCAAAAATCATTCTCATTTTTAAAGGAGAAGATGGGAAGAATTATAAACTACAATTTACTGATTGTAGAAACATTCAGTTATCAGCAGATTTTGACTTATTAAAAGACAATTCAGGGTTTGGAAATACATCTCATTCAGAAGCAACCTACAAACCCAAGAAACTTATAAAGCTCATCAAAGAAATAGAACAAATATCAAATATTGAGTACGAAGGCATAAAATCGCCAGTAGAAAAGAAAATTGAAAAAATAGACCAATTTACTTGCTTTATAATCTATTTTTTTGGCGGTACGTTGAAGGTTATTGGCAAAAATTTTAAATTGAAAAAACCTAATAATATCAGATAACAAACAAATCAACTCAGACCGCAACACGATCGCGGTATTTTAAAGGTCAGTGCTGCACCAATACCCATAAATAACTCAATCGTCCTGCTCCAAGATTGTTGCGGCAGGTTATTTAACCCGTTATACAAAATCGACATGACACAAGATGAGTAAAACGATCATAATATTTCTTATTAGCATAGTTGTAATTGTCATTACAATTATCACAGAAAAATGGCTATTAGCAAAGTATTGGTCGCGAGTTGATTTCCAATCAGCCAAAAAGTGGAAAGTCCAATTTCCAAATTCCACCAAAAAGGAGATTAGAAAATTTCTTGAATGTTTTGTAAGTGGTTTTGCTTTCAGCAGCAAGAAAAAGCTAAAGTTTGAACCTTATGATAAGATTATTGATATTTATAACACTCTATATCCACCAAAATTGGCTGGTATACAGGGTGATGCAATGGAGTATGAAACGTTTGTCGAAATACTTGAAAAAGAGTATAAAATTGATCCAAGTGAATTTTGGGAAGATGATATCACCCTTGGCAACGTATTTGAAAATGTAACAAAAGACAAAAAAAATGTATAACAAAACGCTACACTAGGAATTTTGCCAGTTCTGGGTATCGCTTCCTTAATTGCTTTTCCAATACTCATAAATTTTATGACCTCCCAGCATTCTCTGGCAAAATCCTGTGAGCTCAACGTTATGTAATATCCATTTCACCAAAGGTTTTTATAATGAAAAAATCCATCATCATATTTATAATTTCTATCTTACTAACCTCTTGTGCTTCAAGACAAGTCAACATTTCAGAAAAACATACGGCACCCAAGGGGGTGTGGGAGCTTGTTCGTTACGATAATATTCCAAAAAGCGAGAGGCCACCAAGTGATCTAGTCAATGTTACATATTTTTTCTACGAAGATGGGAGATATAGATTCTTCATTCCTGGAAAAGAAAATAATTTCACGTACGGAAGAGGTAACACACCATATAAAAAGTTCATTCCACTCCAAATAAAAGAAAACTATATTAAAACATGGTTTGGTTTAACCAACGATTTATACGGAGTTAAAAAATACAAATTTCTTACAGACACAGAGGTACAGATACAATTCCGTGATGGTTCTCTTGCAATCATTAAAAAGACTCTCGATCGTCCATCCGATTATAAAGACAAACAACCGGTATGCGTACCTCACACAATTAGGGGAGTATCTTATAACCCTGATTATATATCTAATATACTAGAAGATATGAGAAGTGTTACCCACGAATCTAAATATAAGCATGCAATTATAGGGGATTGGCAACGTGGAGATCTAGAAGAAACAGGGAAGAAACTAACATTAATATTTTCAGAAAATGGTAAATATGAAGTCATTTCCAGTAGAAAATCATCTTTTAGTTCTGAAATCAATGAATATAAAGGGGAAGGAACATATGAACTTTACGATGATATAATAAAAATAAACATCAGGAGTTGCTTTCCGCCTCACAGATTTACAATTGATAATGGAACTTTATCCATGATCTCCTCGAAAGAGGTTTTTAAATTTCAAAGGGTAAGTAAACAATTATAGAATCAATGAAAAAATACATAACAAAAAAATGCACCCGACTGGCTCACACGTCCGATTTTTGGATGTTTACCGACCATTGTCTTTCGCTCCACCCCCCTGTGTCAGAGTAGTTGTCGCCTCTTCTTGGAGAGTTGTGTGTGAAGAGGCGACAACTACTCTGACACAGGGGGAGGCTATTTGGTTTTTCACTCACCGTTTTGAAGAGTGGTTTAAACTAAATCCTTATTGGGACTTAGTTTAAAGTCCGACAGACTCCTGGTATGGCTGAAGATGCAAACAAATCAATAGATAATTCATCGGACACCAATTCTTTTCTGTAATCACCTATAAAGAGGAATACGTCAACATGCCAAGCGCAACATGACGTAAACGTCAATTGTACGATCAGTATTTGACACATGTGACATCTAATGCTATCGTTAAATAATACAGAAAAAGGAGCACAATCACCATGGATGCAACAGATATTGCCATTATATACGAACTAAAAGATGGGCGTATGTCATTTAAAAAGATTGGAGAAACCCTGGGGCTTGCCGAGGGAACCGTTCGATCAAGAGTAAAAAAACTTCGGAGTGACGGCCAGCTTGATATAACAGGATTGATCACACCTGAAACCCTTCCTGATCACTCTATCGTAATGATCGGTATCCGGGTGAAAGATATGGATCTTGTGAAGAAGGGGCAGGAGTTCAGTGAGTTGCGTGGTGTTGTGTCGGTGGCTGTTGTGACTGGGCGTTTTGATCTGATACTTACCGTGATGCTGATGAAAGGTTTTGGAATTCTCGAATTTTATACCGAGGAGGCTTCTAAGGTCGACAATGTGCAGTCGGTTGAAACATTTGTTGTCTATAAAAGTTTTAATATGAAAGTTGCCCTGCCGCCTAAACAGGAAATTGCTGTTCAATAAATACGAGGAATCAAATGAAAGAGCTTAGTGAACTGGATTTACCGGAAAATATTTTTTATAGCGACGATCACGAGTGGGTACAGAAAACCGGCGATACCGTAAGGATCGGGATAAGTGATTATGCTCAGGACCAGATGGGGGATATTGTTTTTGTTGAGATGCCCGAGGTCGGAGAAACGTTCGAGAAGGGGGATGAGTTTGGAACCCTGGAATCCGTTAAGGCTGTATCTGAAATGTTTATTCCACTAGGTGGAGAGGTCGTTGCTGTGAATGAAGCACTCGATGACGCCCCGGAGTTGGTTAACAGCGCCCCCTATTCCAACTGGCTTGTCGAAATTCGCCCCAGTAATGATTCTGAATTTGATGACCTGCTAAACCGCGAGCAATACCTACAATTACTTCAGGAATAACTATGCGCTACCTGCCTCATACCGATAAAGAAATCGAACAGATGTTGTCTGTAACAGGACACGCTCATCTTGAAGATCTTTTTAGTCATATCCCAGACAAATGTCGTTATCAGGGGGAACTCAATATTGGCAGCCCCATATCCGAATGGGCGCTCACCGATTATTTTAAAAGTCTTGGCGAAAAAAACAGTGTCTCCTCTGCAAAAGCAGTTTTACTCGGTGCAGGTAGCTACTCCCATTTTATTCCTGAAATCGTATCTGACCTAATGTCTCGATCTGAATTTCTCACTGCATACACCCCCTACCAACCTGAGATCTCCCAGGGAACCCTGCAGGGAATTTTTGAGTACCAGACGCTTACCGCTCGACTTCTTGGGATGGAGGTTGCTAACGCATCCATGTACGATGGAGCATCTGCATTGGCCGAAGCATTACTTATGGCAATTCGTATTGGGCGCAAGAAAAATACGGTGGCTATTTCGTCCTCAATACATCCGCATTATCGTGAAGTGGTAAAGAGCTATCTTCAGGCAGAATCTTTTACAGTTATCGAATTAAAAACAGATAAAAAAGGGCGTACGGATCTGTCTGGGTTAGCAGATATTGATGGTCTTGCTGCAGTTGCCCTGCAATCTCCTAATTTCTTTGGAGTTATTGAAGAATTGCAGGATGCAGCTACCCAAATTCATGATTCAAAAGCACTGTTTGTCTGCTGTTTTTCAGAACCCTTTTCCTATGGTATGCTGAAAAGTCCGGGCGAAAGTGGTGCTGATATAGTTTGCGGTGAAGGTCAGAGTTTTGGCATGCCACAATCCTTTGGTGGGCCAGGTCTTGGGATGTTTGCCAGTAGTAAAAAATACCAACGGAACCTTCCCGGAAGGCTGATTGGGGAAACACAGGATGTTGACGGAAGACGCGGCTACGTATTGACACTTTCCACCAGAGAACAGCATATACGTCGCGAAAAGGCAACTTCCAATATTTGCTCAAATCAGGGACTTTGCGCCCTGACTGCAGCCGCCTACATGGCTACTCTTGGCGGTACCGGTATTCGTGAAATGGCAAAACTCAACTTTAATAAAGCTGAATATCTCAAAAATGGATTACTGGCAGCCGGAGCAAACCTTCTTTTTGACAGCCCTACCTTTAATGAATTTACGCTGAGCTTTGATTCTGATTTTAGCAAGACTAGAAGCCGCCTGCTCGAGAAAGGGATAATTGCCGGGATGGAACTCAGCCAATTTTATCCTGAATATAAGGATGCCTATCTTTTCTGTGTTACCGAGACAGCATCAAAAGATACTCTCGATACCGTTATTCAAGAGGTGTTGCTATGACACTTGGCCCTGGAAGAACAGGTTTGATCCTGGATGAGCCCCTGCTATGGGAAAAAGGAAAAAGTGGTCGAACAGCTTTTAGTATGCCAGACCTTGATGTGCCCGAGGCCATTACAACAATAGACAAAGAATTACTGGGGGAAGGACCGGATTTTCCCGACTTGAGTGAAGTTGATGTTGTACGTCACTATACCAGGCTATCCACTTGGAATTTTGGTGTTGATACAGGAATGTACCCGCTTGGTTCATGTACGATGAAGTACAATCCAAAAATCAATGAAAAAATGGCCGCGACACCTGGTATCACAGCTTCTCACCCGTTACTCGGTGATGAATTATCGCAGGGCTCTCTGAAAATATTATTTGAACTGCAGAATCTGCTAACCAGCCTCACCGGAATGGACAAAGCGTGTCTGCAGCCATCTGCTGGTGCCCAGGGTGAAATGGCAGGAATGCTTATTTTCGCAGCCTATTTTCGAAAAATCGGCGAGAAAAGAACAAAGATCCTGATTCCAGATACTGCACATGGTACCAACCCGGCCAGTGCTGCTCTCTGTGGCTTTACACCGGTATCTATCAAATCAAAGGCTGATGGAACGCTTGATCTTCAAAGTGTGTCCGAGTTGATGGATGAAGAGACCGTTGGGATTATGCTAACCAACCCCAACACCCTCGGTATCTTTGAGGAATCAATACGTGAAGTAACAGCATGTATCCATGAAAAGGGTGGCCTTGTGTACGGTGACGGGGCAAATATGAACGCGGTTATGGGTATTGTTGATTTTAAGCGTTGCGGAATCGACATTATGCATCTCAATCTTCATAAAACATTTTCCACTCCCCACGGCGGTGGTGGGCCGGGTGCAGGTCCTATCTGTGTGGTTGAAAAATTAAGCCCGTTCCTTCCGGTTCCCCATATCGTTAAAAACCTGGAACAATACCATCTCGAATACGATTGCCCAGATTCAATTGGCAAGCTACATGCCTTTTTTGGTAATTTCAGCGTACTGGTTAAGGCTTATAGCTATATCCTCAGTATGGGAGGGAAAAATCTTAAAAAAGCTAGTCAACTTGCGGTTCTCAACGCAAATTATGTTAAAGAATCCCTGAGGGATACCCTGCAACTTGCCTACGACATGCCCTGTATGCATGAATGCGTCTTTTCGGATGCATTACAACAGAAACACCAAATAAGTACGCTTGATATGGCAAAAAGGCTGATAGATTACGGCTATCACCCCCCTACAATCTATTTTCCATTGGTGGTACAGGGTGCCATAATGATTGAACCGACGGAAACTGAAAACAAACAAGATCTTGACCAGTTTATCGCGGTGTTTAAAAAAGTTACAGACGAGGCCAGGGAGAATGGCGATATCCTTCGTAATGCTCCTGCTATTACCAAGGTTCGTCGCCTCGATGAAACACTGGCAGCCAGAAAACCCTGTCTTGTTGGTTGAATAGCAATTATGTCAGTGGGAATTATCAAATTAGGTCGCGTCTCCTACCAGGCAGCCTACGAACAGCAAATGGAGCTTGTTGAAAGTCTCCATAAGTGGCCATCTCAGGATGATATCTGCCTGATTCTTGAACATGACCCGGTATTTACTCTTGGCCGTAACGGGACTTCTGAGAATGTGGCAGTATCTGAATCTTTTTTGCGCAAAAAAGGCATGGGACTTATCAAAATCGAGAGGGGTGGAGAGGTTACCTACCATGGTCCTGGCCAAATCGTCTGCTATCCAATCGTAAATTTACGTAAAAATCATTTAGGTGTTGCCGATTATGTCTATTTACTTGAGAAAATAATGTTGGATGTCGCATCCCGTTTCGGGATTGCCGCCAATAGAGATCCCAGAAACCACGGAATCTGGAAAGGGGATCGAAAGATTGGGAGTATTGGAATAGCTGTGAGGCATGGCATCACATATCACGGGATGGCCCTTAATGTCAGCCTGGATCTTGAACCATTTTCCTGGATAAATCCATGCGGGCTGAAAAACATACAAATGAGCTCTATGGAAAAAGAATTAGGAGTCTCCGTACACTATGGAGATGTGGAGAACGCTATGATAGAGGAAATGAACCTTGCTTTTAATGATTCAACAGGGACTGCACTTTCTGTAAAGAAAAGGCGGCAGGGAAAACCTCAATGGCTCAGGCGAAAGCTTCCCTCCGGTTCAGGTTATGAGAAGACAAGACGTCTTGTTCGCACGAACGGCTTAAATACCGTTTGCCAGGAAGCACGATGTCCAAATCAATTTGAGTGTTTTGGTAATGGAACAGCGACCTTTATGCTTATGGGAGAAAACTGTACTCGGAACTGTAGGTTTTGTAGTGTTGGGGGTGGTGTTGTAAAACCATTAAACCCACATGAGCCTAAGCAAATAGCAACTGCAATACAAACCATGAAACTCAGATATGCTGTTCTTACCTCGGTGACCAGAGACGATCTGCCAGACGGTGGTGCAAATCATTTCGCCCAAACAATCGATGCTATCCAGAAAACATGTCCAGAGACGTTGGTCGAAGTGTTGATTCCGGATCTTAAAGGAAACCAGAGATCTCTTGAGGCCATATGCAAACAACGACCATCTGTGATTAACCATAACGTTGAAACGGTATCAAGATTATACGCCTCCGTTCGCCCCCAGGCAATTTATGCACGCTCCCTTGAACTGCTTACAAGAGTAAAGAAACTCAATCCTCATATCGTGACAAAATCCGGATTGATGCTTGGCCTAGGTGAGAGCCGTGAGGAACTGGAAGAGACTATGGCGGATATACATACTACTGGATGTGATTTACTGACACTTGGCCAATATCTTCAACCAACGAAGGATAATTTAGAGGTTTCTCGCTATGTACCACCTGAAGAGTTTGAGGATATTAAAGCAATTGCACTGAAAATTGGCTTTTCAGGCGTTTCCGCCGGGCCTCATGTCAGGAGTTCCTATCAGGCAGGGGACTTATATCAACTGGCTATATAGTAAGAGTGAACGATTTTTAATTTTCTACCCAGGGTTCTGTGATGACTGAGAGAGAAAGATACGATGTGGTGGTGGTTGGAGGCGGTCCCGGAGGATATACGGCGGCCTTTCGAGCAGCTGATCTTGGGTTGTCAGTGTGCCTGGTCGAGAAACGTGAGGTCCTGGGCGGTGTTTGCTTAAATGAGGGGTGCATTCCCTCCAAAACCCTTCTCCATGGGACTTCTTACTTGAAAGTGTCTGCAAGTGCTCTTGAGTATGGCGTACATATAAGCCAACCATCTGTTGATATTGTTACGCTTCGAAAAAAGAAGGATAAAGTGGTTAGGCAGTTAACGGACAGTCTTGAGAAATTATGTAAGGCTCGTAAGATTTACCGTCTAAAAGGTGAAGCGTATTTTCATGACAAAGAGACCGTTTCTGTGAAGGGGGCAATAGAAGATGTAAACCTGAAATTTAACTATGCTATTATTGCAACTGGTTCTTCACCATTTGATCTGCCAGGATTTCCTGTTGATTCACGCATATGGAACTCAAGCGATGCCCTTAAAATCAAGACAATTCCACGTAACTTGCTGATAATAGGTGGTGGGGTGATAGGGCTTGAGATGGCACAGGTTTATAGTGCGCTGGGATCGAACATAACTATTGTTGAAATGGAGGCACATGTCATCCCTCAAGCCGATAAAGATATCATTCAACCTTTAGTCCGAGAAATTAATAAAAAATGCACGATCCACACTAGATCAAAAATTACTGCACTATCGGTAACCGATGAGGCGGTTCTAGCAGATTTTGATGGGCCAAAAGGAATTCAATCCCATACCTTTGATGCCGTTCTGGTGGCAGTAGGAAGAAAAGCAAACAGTTCAGGCTTTGGGTTAAGTAATGTTGGTATTAAGTTGTCTAGCCGTGGGTATATAGAGTGCGATAAGTCGAAAAAGACATCGGTGCCGAATTTTTACGGTGTCGGAGACGTTACGGGAGAGCCTATGCTTGCCCATAAAGCGACGAGCGAGGGGAAGGTTGCTGCTGAGAATATCGCTGGCCTTAAAAGAACATTTTCATCTGAAATTATTCCTTCAGTGGCGTACACCGACCCGGAATTGGCATGGGTTGGGGTTACTGAAAAAGAGGCTAAAGAAAAGGGAATTAAATATTCAAAAGGAAAGGTTCCATGGGGAGCGAACGGTCGTGCGCTCAGCAGTGACTCTACAGCAGGTGCAACAAAGCTTCTTTTTGAAAAGCAAACTAAAAAGATAATTGGTGCCGCTATCTGTGGTTCGCATGCCGGTGAATTAATAAATGAGGCGGCACTTGCCATCGAAAAAGAGGCAACAGCTACCGAGATTGGAGAGATGACACACGCCCATCCAACGTTTGCTGAAACGATAGGTATTGCAGCTGAAGCTGCCCTTGGAATAACCACAGAAACAATGCCTCCACGCAAAAGATAACAACAATAACTGGAAAAGTAGATATGATGAGCCCAAAAAGAACTATTTTATACGAACAGCACTTAGAGTTAGGCGCTCAAATGGTAGAGTTCGGCGGTTGGGAGATGCCCATCCAGTACCCCAAAGGGATACGTGAAGAACATCTCGCAACAAGGAGTTATTGCGGAGTATTTGATGTATCCCATATGGGAAGAATTTATTTTCACGGACCAGGAACCATAGCATTCTTACAATACATACTAAGCAACAACGCAAAAGAGCTGAGAATAGAAGAAAGCCAGTACACAATAATACAGAATAAAAATGGTGGTGCCCTGGATGATGCCTACCTCTACCGATTCAAAGAAGATGAATACCTACTCGTTGTCAATGCTTCCAATAAGATAAAAGACCTGGAACACCTGGAAAAGCACATTAAGACCTTTAGCAACGTTGAAATGATCGACAGAAGTGATACCATAGCAATGCTATCACTTCAGGGACCGAAATCTGAAAATATTATTAAAAATATAACTACTTACGGTGATTTGCCAAATCCAAAAAGAAACAGCCTGAGCAACGTGAAACTCAAAGGTGTCGACGTGTCCCTTGCCAGGACAGGCTACACCGGAGAACCCGTTTGTTTTGAGATGTTTCTTGAAAATAAAGATGCAGTTACAATATGGAAAGCACTAATCAAAAGTGGAGCGTCGCCAATTGGCCTCGGCGCAAGAGACACCTTGAGGCTAGAAGCAGGACTCCCACTCTACGGGCATGAACTTGGTATTGATCACAAAGGTACAGAGATACCCATTTTCGCCTCACCACTTTCCAGGTTTGCGGTAAGTTTTTCAGAAGAGAAGGGGGCTTTCCTGGGTAAAACAGCCCTTTCTAAACAGCTTTCGGAAAAAAATGACATGGCAAAAGGAAATTTCGCAAGTAACAGCGGCCTACCGAGAACGATCAAAAGCATAACGCTTACCGGCAAGGGTATAGCAAGAGAAGGGTATCGTGTTTTCCAGAAAGGACAATATGTGGGATATATCACGAGCGGAACTAGCGTTCCCTTTAGGCGTACGTATGCTGAAACCAATCCAGAAGAAAAGCATTCAGCAAAAATCATGAACAGATCCATCGCAATGGGTCTTCTCCGGGCAGACGTCACCATTGGAGAAAAACTGGAGATTGAAATCAGAAAGAAAACCTGTGAGGCGGTGGTGGTCAAAGGTCATATCAACACGAGAACCCAGCCTTACACTAAAATTATCGAGTAAAAGCCCCTGGTAGTGATTAGGTTTGAGATAAAAAATAAACGCCTTATTAGCTAGCCACACACGAGAGGTTGTTGTTACATCATGCCGTTTCTGCGTGTTTATATTAAAAACAAAAGCACTGCTCAGCGAAGAGAAATCGTTTTCCAGTCTCTCTTGTCTGCAATTGCAGCAAGCTCCTTATCGGGATCAACTGCAATTGCAGTTTCGACTATATCCATCAGAGGTAAGTCATTATGGGAGTCACTGTAGAAAAAACTACCCTCCAAGGTTTCGCCATTCTCGTCAAGCCACTGTTTTATCCGAACGACTTTTCCTTCATGAAAACAGGGGGTTCCATCAATAGCATTGCAATATCGACCACCAGCAACTAACACTTCAGTGGCAATGAGATTTTCGATACCAAAGCGTGTAACTATTGGCTTGGTAATGAAACTATTCGTAGCTGTAATAACAACAAGGGTGTGCCCCTGATCCCGGTGCCATTGAACAAGACCCATGGCCTTAGCCCCAATCAATGGGACGATAACGGTATCCATAAATTCTTCATGCAACACCTTAAGTTCTTCCATGGAGTGCCTGGTTAAAGGTTGAAAGCTAAATTCACAATACTCATATATGTCGAGTTGACCTCTGTGGTATTGACGATGAAACTCATCGTTTGCTTCCTTGTAAGTCTCCTTATCGACGAGTTTCTTTCTTACAAGAAAGTCTCCCCATTCGTGGTCGCTATCACCGCTAAGCAATGTGTTATCCAAGTCAAATAGTGCTAAAGTCATAATGTTTTCGTAAGTATATGTTTACATGTAGTATTTTAACGATGTATGTTTCAGGCCAAGTTTTTCTGCAGCATATTACTCAATTAAAGAGGGAATGAAAAGGACCGTTGAGCAGAGGGCGAAAGAATGGACCGGTCCTGAGCAAGGAGCAACCTAGCCTTCAGGGAACCTAATGTATCAAATGAGCACCAACGGTTAAAGGTAAAGGCAATGTCGCATAATGTATATTATGTATAATATTATATTTAAGTGTGTTTCTAGTCGTTTATTGTGGTTCGATTGAAATTTCGACCACCCTGACCTGCCAACTTCGCCGGCCCCTGAAGAAATTATGTGTTGGAGTGTAAAGAACCTCCTGCTCTTTTATGTTTTGACATTTATCAAGCAAATCTCCCATTCCAAAAGCAACCCCCTTGATAATTGATTTTCTATTCCCTGCAAAGCTACAACGAAGATGCTTCTTGTCCTTTCCTAGAGGCTCTAATTCTAAGAAACCTGAAACGTTGTCCCGAAAAATCGGCTGAGGATTACCTTGCCCGAATGGTTCCATTAGGTGCAATTGGCGAAGGATATCCATGGTAAACAGTTCACTAATTTGAATATCGGCATCTACAAGGTCTGTTGGCTCGAAATCATTTTCAATGGCCTGCTCTTTGATCGCATTTTCAAACAGTGTTCTGAAAAACCCTAAATTTTCAGTAGTCAAACTCATACCACCTGCCATTTTATGCCCACCATATCCAATCATAGCCTCCTTGCAATTTTCAAGTGCAAGGTAAAGGTCAATTCCCGGAACGGATCTCGCGGAACCCTTTAATATTCCGTTGTTATCACTACAAAGAACCACGCTTGGCTTCTGGTACTTTTGGACAAGATTTGACGCAACGATACCGGCTACGCCAATATGGTAATCGCCAGATACCACAACTGCATAACTATCATTTTTTTGCTCATTACCGAGCTCAATTTTTGCTTTCTCAAAGTCTTCTATGTTTATGCTTCTTCGTCTTTCATTATTTGCTATGAGCTGCTTAGCCAATAAAACTGCACCACTCTTTTCTGTACTCAAGAATAGCTCCACTGCCTTTTCAGCTTCCCCGAGCCTTCCAGCGGCATTAATTTTTGGCGCTAGTTGAAATGAAATATCTTCAGAACGAATGCAACTTATATCAAGAGAGTTTTTCTTACAAAGTGCCGTAAGTCCGATATTTCCTTTCTTTGCCAACGCTTCCAGGCCTGCTTTTACAAGTATCCGGTTAGTGCTTTTTAAGGGCACCATATCCGCAACTGTTCCAATGGCAACAAGGTCTAATAATTTTTTTAAATTTGGTATATTAGAAGTGCTTTTGAAATACCCTGACTTTACCAGGTATGACCTGGTTGCCATTGCCAGATAAAATGCAACCCCTACCCCAGCCAATGTTTTGTCGGGAAACAAACAAGAGGGCTGACTTGGATTAATAACAGCATCGGCACCTACCTTTAAAGCTGGTGGCAAATGATGGTCGGTGACGATTATCTTGTAACCGGATTGTTTTGCAAACTCCACAGCTGCATGTGCCGAAATGCCATTATCAACCGTTATTATAAGCGTTTTTAAAGGATCCCTCCCCTTCGTGATATGCTTTAATCCTTGTTTTTGAATTCCGTAACCATCCTTGAGCCGATTGGGTATATGGTAAACTGCATCACAGCCAATCGATCTGAAAAATAAAAGGAGTAAAGCTGTCGCGGTTGTGCCATCGACATCATAGTCACCCCAAATTAAAAACTGAAACTCTCCGTCTATGCAATCCTTGATAAGCTTCACCGCCCTGTCCATGTCTTTTAGAAGAAATGGGTCAGGCAAGTCTTTTAACTTAGGTTCCAGGAATGTTTTGATATTATCATTACCGCAAATACCACGATTTGAGAGTAGTTGTTCGATGAAAGGATTAAGTGGTCTCCCGCCGTCGAGTTTTACACGATTAGATTTTCTGGGCATCTTCATTTATGTTTTTATGATTTTAATCATCCTGTCTGAGGAAACTTCCAATTAGATTCTTAACTCGGTCTGTCTCCTTGTTTTTAAGCCACTCAATCTCCTTGATTTTGTTGAACCAGGTATATTGGCGCTTAGCGTACCTTCTCGTGTCCCGAGTGAGCAATTCTAACATTTTCCCCCTGTCGTACTCCCCTGATATATACTTGGTCATATGGCTGTATCCAATTGACCCCATAGATTTTAGTTTATGGGAATACCCCTTGTCGAGCAACCAGCGAACCTCTTCCTCAAAGCCATTTTCCATCATCAGCATACTTCTTTGTTCAATACGTTCATACAAACTTGAGCGCTCCCTGGTGAGACCGATAGTCAGAATATTTTCAAATCTGACATCCTGTTGCTCTCTATGCTCCCTGATAAGGTCCGACCATGTCCTTCCGGTTCCTCTGAAAATCTCAAGACCTCTCATTACCCTGTAGCTATCATTTTGGTGGATTCGTTTCGCAGAAATACAGTCACATGTGAGCAATTCCTTATGTAGTACATGAGCCCCATTGTCTGCCAAATCAAGCAAAAGACGTTCTCTTATTTCTGGAAAAGATGGCAATTTTGCAGAGAGGCCATTGAGTAAGGCATTCAAATACAAACCTGTTCCACCGGTAACTAAAATCTTTTTTCCTCGAGCCTCAATATCTTTGCACGCCTCGAGTGCCATAGATTCAAAGACACCGGCATCGAAGTCCTGATCTGGATCAACAACATCAATTAGATGATGTGGTATACCTTGCATTTCCTCTTTGGTAACTTTAGCTGTCCCTATATCCATATAGCGATAGACCTGCATGGAATCGACACTGATAATCTCAAAATCAAATTCTTTCGCAAGTTCTATGGAAAGAGCAGTTTTCCCAATTGCGGTTGGGCCTATCAGTGCAACCAAAGATCCATTTGTTGGTGTTGCTTGGCATTCACTCATGATAAGTAATGAAACTTAGGTATGGTTTAAGCTTGGCAAGTCTGATTGGGCCAATTCCTCGTACCTGAAGAAGATCTTCAGCGTTTGAAAAAACTCCAACCCTGTTTCTTGTCTCCAGGATTCTATCTGCTAAACTTGGACCTATCCCTTTTATTGACATTAACAATGGTTTCTCACAGTAGTTAATAGCCACTGGCAAAAAGAAGAATGGGGTCAAGTGTAGATTTTCTTTTGGAAAATTAAGAAGAAGATTATTTTTTGAAAACTGACCTGAAAACGTCTTTAAAACAAGGTGTTGCCCCGAACCTACCTGGAGGTTCTGCACACTCTTTGTATCTTTTGGGAATCGATCAAAGAGAGAAACGACACAAAACAAAGAAAAGAGGACACAGCCAATAAGCACAAGAAGCTCTTTGGCTGAATCCTCTTTTTTAAATGAAATATTTCTATTTTTTATCGGCGTTACGCTGTTCATCGCGCATCAGCTTATAGGTAATCGAATCGACAAGGGCCTGCCAGGATGCTTCTATAATATTAACTGAAACCCCAACCGTCCCCCACTGTTCATTTTTATCTTTTGATTCTACCAAAACTCTAACCTTAGCTCCGGTCCCCTGCTGTCCAGAAAGAACGCGAACCTTGTAGTCCACCAGCTCAATTTCTTCAAGGGCTGGGTAAAATTGAGCAAGCGCCTTGCGCATTGCATTATCGAGGGCATTAACAGGACCATCGCCCATAGCTGCAGTATGGACTTCCTGTCCTCCAACTTCAACCCTGATCGTGGCTTCGGTTTCGGGAGGTTTATCCATATTTCGCTTGGAGTTGATTGCCCTGAACCCTTTCAACGTAAAGTAATTTGCCTGTGCACCTATTGCTCGTCTCATCAGCAATTCAAATGAGGCCTCGGCACCTTCATACTGAAAACCTTGATTCTCCAGTTCTTTTAGCTCGGTAACAATTGATGCTGCAATTGGACTGTTTGGATCAAGATCAATTCCAAATTTCTTCGCTTTATGTAGCACATTTGATTTACCGGCCTGATCAGATATCAAGATTCTGCGGATATTACCAACTTTTTCAGGCTCAACATGCTCATAGGTCATTGGGTTTCGTTTAACCGCTGAAACATGGATTCCACCCTTATGGGCAAACGCAGATCGACCGACATAGGGCTGATATTTGTTGTGCGGCAAATTGGCTAGCTCATCCACAAGCATGGCAGCATCGTATAACTTATCTATATTCTTAACAGCCTCACACTCATACTTCATTTTGAGACCAAGGGCTGGAATAATAGAAGTAAGATTAGCGTTGCCGCATCGTTCTCCGTAACCATTCATGGTTCCCTGGACCTGCTTAACTCCAAGGCTGAGGGCTAGAAGAGAATTGGCAACAGCCGTTTCGGAATCATTGTGGGCGTGAATACCAAGCTCCACATTCTTGTTTCGCTCGCTCACAAACTGCTGCACCCGTTGGATGATTGGCTGCACTTCATGGGGAAGCATCCCGCCGTTTGTATCACAAAGCACAAGACATTCAGCACCGCCAATAATTGCTTTATCAAGGGTTGCCAGTGCGTAGTCCTGATTATCCTTGAAACCATCAAAGAAATGCTCTGCATCGTAAAAAAGACTCTCAACGTGAGGCTTTAAATAGGCAAGAGATTCTTCAATAATAAGGAGGTTATCCTCAAGCTCTATTCGCAGTGCATCGTATACATGAATATCCCATGATTTACCGAAAATAGTAATCACAGGGGTTTTTGCAGCAAGCAGTGCCTGAAGGTTTCTATCTTCCTCGCAGGGATTTGAAAAAAGACGAGTGGCACCAAATGCTGAAAGTTTCGCATGTGTAAGC
>CAZUPS010000064.1:16212-19068 GCA_964621915.1 uncultured Desulfocapsa sp.
GGGATTTGAAAAAAGACGAGTGGCACCAAATGCTGAAAGTTTCGCATGTGTAAGCGTTTCGTTCTGCATTTTCTGAAAAAACTCAACGGCTAGAGGATTGGAACCAGGCCAACCACCTTCGATAAAATCTACCCCGAGCGAATCCAGGTTATGGCTGATACGAACCTTATCGCTAACAGAAAGGTTGAAATTTTCTGCCTGAGTTCCATCTCTCAGTGTTGTGTCATATATCTGTACGGATTTAGTCATGAGACCCACCAACTTTTAGGATAATTCTTCTTCGACCACATTGTCCTTATCAAGCTCAAAGGCATCGTGGAGTGCACGAATTGCAAGCTCTGTATATTTTTCCTCAATAATACAGGAAACCTTGATTTCGGAAGTAGAAATCATGGAAATATTAATACTTTCGTTCGAGAGAACACTGAACATGGTAGATGCAATGCCTGAGTGATTTCGCATCCCAACCCCAACAATGGATATTTTGGTAATTGCATCTGATCCATGAACACCTTCTTTGGCCCCAATTTTTTCCGTTACAGGTCCCAGGAGTTCAAGAGTACGCTGGTAATCACTGCGAATAACAGTAAAAGTCATATCAGTAAGACCATTACCGGTGTCCTGATTCTGAATAATCATATCAACAATAATATCAGCATCGGAAATAGGAGTGAAAATTTTTGAAGCAATACCTGGCTGATCAGGAACCCCAGATATGGTAATACGAGCTTCGTTTTTATTATAGGTTACTCCTGAAACTATTCTTCCTTCCATCGCTCTATCCTCCTCAACAACCCAGGTTCCTTCTGTTTCTGTAAACGTTGAACGAACATGAATTGGGACATTATACTGTTTTGCAAATGTAACAGATCTGATATCGAGAACCTTTGCACCAAGACTGGCAAGTTCAAGCATCTCATCATAAGAAATCCTGTCAATTTTTCTGGCCTTAGGGCAAATATTAGGATCAGTCGTGTATACCCCTTCAACATCGGTGAAAATCTCGCAGGCATCTGCCTGCAGTGCTGCGGCCAGTGCCACTGCTGTGGTATCTGACCCGCCACGACCTAAAGTAGTAACATTTCCTTCAGGATCAACTCCTTGAAAACCTGCAACCACGACGACTTTTCCACCGTTTAATTCATCGGTTATACGGTCGGTGTCAATTGATTCAATACGCGCTTTAGTATGCGAGTTATCTGTTGTGATCTTTACCTGATCACCAAGAAAAGAAATACAATCATCACCCAAAGATTTTACGGCCATCGCAAAAAGAGAGACCGTCACTTGCTCCCCCGAAGAAAGAAGGACATCCATCTCTCTGTTGTCAGGCATATCCTGCATTTCCAGGGCAAAGTCAGTGAGACGGTTTGTCTCTCCGGACATAGCCGAAAGGACAACCACCATCTGGTTCCCTTCATTCTTCTTTCTCAATACCCTTTCGGCAACATTTTTAATTTTACCAGGATCAGCGACCGAGGTTCCTCCAAATTTCTGTACAATTAAAGCCATCTTACATGCAACTCCTTTATGCCAGGTAAAGCATTCTACGGTAGAAAAAGTTAACGGCAGACCGTCTGTAGTCTGCCGTTAAATAATAGATCAAACAAACGATCATGATTCAATAGGGGTGAAAAACAATTGCTACAATTTAGTACCTGTCAGTAAAAATGCAACTTTTTCTTGGTATCTCGTTAATTGCTTTGACGAAAAACTCTGTAAGAACCTTGGTGTTGGATGTTAATCTCCAAGATCAATGGTGAATTCAACATCCTAGCAACCTCTCTTGTTTTGGCCTTTTTTATCAATTTCCACATATATTATGTACGACTTGATATGTTCTCGAATTTTCCAAAATCTTGTAAAACTAAGGAATCTATGCTATTATCGCTATTTAGAATTGTACTCATTTGTGCTAGCGCTTTCGCCTTGGGGTGGTCAGTGGTCACCTCAACTAGAGAAAGCTGCTGATTACATATTTTGGAATTTTTCGTGACTCCAGCAAACGAGTAATTTTGACACGTTACACAGTCTCTTTTGCTCCAGGATCACCCAACAAAACCGATTATTTTTTTATTAATTTATAATGTTATCTCTCTCTGGACGGACACTAAATAAGATGAACAACACAAAATACCTATTAATGACAACCTGTACTTTCCTCCTTTTTGCGCCATTATCCTCATTCGGAGAATGTATTGAGGGAGGCTGTCAAGATGGTAGAGGAACGTATGTTATGCCTCAAGGGAGCAAATATGTCGGAAATTGGAAAAACGGCAAGAAAAACGGCCACGGCACCCTGACATCCCCGGATGGCTACCAGTATGTCGGCACCTTCAGTGATAACAGGCCAGACGGCTTAGGAATATTGACCTTTGCTGATGGCAAAAAATATCAGGGTGAATTCAGTAATGACCGTTTCAACGGTCAAGGCAGTTTCTTTTCTGTGGACAACAGCTACTATGTGGGAGAGTTCAAAAATAATGCCTCTCATGGCAAGGGCGTACACCTTTTCCCCAATGGGTTGAAATATGTCGGTGCTTTTAAAGCGGGCAGTCCTGATGGCCAGGGGACGTTCGTTTACTCTGACGGCGGTGTTTATGTTGGTGAAGTAAAGACCGGCAAACACAATGGCCAGGGGACGCTCATCACTCCCGATGAAACAATATATATTGGCGACTTTAAGGAAGGTAAGCTGGATGGCCAGGGAACATTAGTTATGCCTGACAAGACCAAATATACAGGCACATTTGTCGACGGTAAGGCATATGGTCATGGAACTAAGGTTTCCCCTGATGGTATTTCTGGTTCATCCGACTAAAGCGTACTTCGTTTCATGAAGGGCCATTATTTTCA
>CAZUPS010000065.1:0-18920 GCA_964621915.1 uncultured Desulfocapsa sp.
GCAAATAGCTGCTTAAGTTGTTTAATTATGACTCTACAAAATTGGGGTAGGATCATAGGGCTGTTTTTTTTCGTAGAGGATTCTTACCTATTTCAATCGAACCAATGAAGGAAAATGAGAATGAATTATTCGTGTTAACAAGAATAGAAAATGGCTCTTCTCTTAAGTTAAGCCAAAAATCGTTAGCTTCTTTGGCACACTTGTCATCAATTACGGCACCTTCGGCAGTAGTCACTTCAAAGGTATTATCTGATAGCTGTTCGATCTCGCAAAACGATAGTTGATATCTCATTCCAATTCCTTAGTTTATAAAAGATAATTCGTATTTTCCAAACTTTCCACAAAAAGGAATGTGTCTTCAGTAGAAAATAACCATAAAGAAACATCCCTAATAACAATACTATTTTTGTGGCACTTGTTACAAGTAGTATTGTGAGAGGAGTCCAATGGCAAGGTAAGCCACCTTGGAGAAGTCACCTATTAACCTTATTCCTGAGTATACGTAAAAAATTGAACATAGCCAAAATGAGGTTAAATGACACCAGAAAGCGATCTGACGCGCTTAATTCAAAAATAGCATTTTTACTGCATTAAATCCCGCAACTCGACCATCACAATGCACTGATTTTACGGACATTATCTCACCGGGTGGTTGCGCAGCAGGGGAAGTGTTCCATGCAAAGCCAACGCCTTGATATGATAAGATAATCTTTTGGATATTTTTTCTTTGCAATGCTAAATGTACACCTGTCAAGAACCCATACAGTGAGAATATGCTCATCGCGTCTTGCTTGGCGGTTCTATTATAGCTTTTAAAAGTCACTATCATATTCTGTACAATTCAATTCCTAAATCAGGACTTGAATCGTATCAAGAATCAGACTTGTATCTTTCCTAAGAGATCCCAATTTACTTTCCATTCATTTTGGTTACCTACCCCCACGCGATATAGCAGAATACCTTCCGAGCTTCTACAACCTGCTTGCTTCTGCGCAGATGGGTAAGTTCACCTGGTGCAATACTATAATGTTTTTCAACACGGGCCCATTAGTTCAGGAATTTCCATCCAGGAAAAATTCGTCCTTCAGTTTCTGTTTTTACCGCAGTTGCTCAACAAATGTCCCACTGCCAAGAACACGTTCATCATATGCTTCTAAAGGATCGTGTTCCTTTGGCAATATACCATCAAGACTCCTTTTCAGCCCCGCCAACAAGTTCAGGCTTTTGGCCCTGGGAAATACCATCGATGATAAAACTAAGATAATTCGAGCGGGCGATGATGTTGGAATCGCACAAGCTAACTGCTCACTGATCATTTCGCAGTTAGCTATATTTTGTGAAGGAAGGCTGGGTAAAGAGTTGAGGGTTTGATAGAAGTGAAATTAAAATGCTGACACAGAACGATGAACACTCCCTTAATTTCTCAAACACCAGACTTGACTATAACTCAAATCAAAGGTTGTGACGTATGAGGCGTTGCTTCATATCCCCGAAATCCAGCTCAAAACGGGCCTGGAGTTTTTCCGCTTTTTTGTAGTTACCGGCAATGGCATCCAGATCTATCTCATGTTTGAACGAATAACCGATCACGTTGCCGCGGTTCGGTACAGGGCAGGTGAGGTTACCGGCGAAGCATTCGGCCAGTTCACGGGTCACGCGGGTCAGCTCCGAGGCGGAGCCACTCCAGAGGTTGGAGCAGAGGGTGCCGCCTTCAGTGAGGTGGTTTTGGCACGTCGTGAAAAAGTCCCGATTGTAGATAACGTCGGCGATCCCCAGTTCGTCAAAGGCGTCGAGCAGGATTGTATCATAGGGTTCCCTGTCGTCCCGGTTCTCCAGGAACGTAACACCGTCTTGACAGTGCACGGTGACGTTGTCCGTCTCCGGTAGTTTGAAATAGCCACGAGCCAGGTCGATTATTTCCTGGGAATGATCCACTGCGTCTATTCGGCAATCTGGAAGCATCGTGCTGAGATATCGCACCAGTGAACCGGCACCGAGCCCGATAAGCAGGATCCGTTTCGGGTCGGGGAGGAACATGAGGGAGAGCATCATGTAGCGTGTATAGGGCAGAACCAGAAGATGGGGAGCATCAAGTGCCATTTTCGACTGGAGGAACTTGGTGTTGAAGTAAAGATAACGGAAATTTTCCCGATCGAATATTTCCACTAACCTGTCTCCATGGCGGGATTTGTGAATGAGTGTCTTGCTGTCTGTTTTCATTTGGCAAATAGGGTCAAGTCTGCCCTAGGCTTCTTGATTTGGATTGCTTTATGCGTATATCTGTCGATTGCATGTCTCCACTTCAAAACCAAAATTGAATGCGACTAAGCAGTCAATACTAAGAGTTTTGAAATGGAACCTGTTTGAACGGCATACATCATGCTACCCTACAATATTTGTACAAATTAGTTGAACTCGATAAACGTTCTACCATATCCCAACAGCAGAAACGACCCACCTGACGTTACCCGTTTATTTTGGTGCACCTTTGCAGGGACTCAACTCAATTTATCTATTGCCTCTTTTACAAATGATCCAATTGGCAGCCTCTGAGGACAGAGTCTTTCAGCTTTGGAAAGATCAGCCTTAGCCAGTCTTTCTCTGGCAGTAACGGGAATCTGGTTAAAGAGTTCCCGGGCCTTTTTCGGATCGCCATAACTATTGCAATACATCAGGTAACGTAAAACATCACTTACATAAGGTGCACCGGAAACAGTAGTATCACAAAGATGGCCACAACCGGCACAATAGCCACTGCAAGTTTGATCAGCAAATTGTGTCAGCACTCCTTTGTCAGCCTCTGAAAGTCGGGCCTTATCAAGAACCGCAGCCACATTTGATGTCAGCAGAGCAACACTTTGCATGGTAATACAGGTAGCGGCAAAGCGTTTATCTTCCATGACTGCCTTTAACTTAGCCTGTCCTTCCGTATACCCACTTTCCAGAAAATGCTGAGTAAGACTCCTGTCTTTGCCGGATTTGATAGCCATGGCTTGACTTTTCATGGCAATAAGCCCGATACCTGCGTCATAACATGCATCAACCGCACGATTTAATTTTTTATCCTGCATAAGCCTGAAGTTATAACTGGTCATAATGACATCAATCCAGTCCAGTTTAGCCGCCCCTCTCAGACAATAATGCATGTTTTTATGGGTGCTGAAGCCAAAATGACGTATCAAACCACGATCTTTGGCACTTTGCGCCCAGTCCCGCAGTTCTTCGGTCAGGTATTTAGGGTTACTCAGAGCATGTACCCCATAATACAAATCAACATAGGAGGTGTTCATTCGCTTCAATGATGTCTGTAGGCGTTCTTCCAAATCTCCCACACTTCTAGCACCGGAGGCCTTGGTAACAAGAAAGATATCTTTTCTCGACTCAGGACGCCTTTTAAGAAATTTTCCCACTCCCAGCTCAGAGTTTCCGTTTGCATAACTTCGCGCTGTATCCCAATGGCTTACCCCCCAAGACAACGCCTTGTGTAAAATGATCTGGTTTTCAACAATGTCATACATAAGACCATGGGACAGACAAGGAACTTCCACTCCAGTCTTCCCCAGAATACGCTTTGGAATTTGTGGATATTTGCCTTTCCCGGTTTTGCTGGCAACAGCGGCCCCCTGTTGTTTTTCACCTGCATGGGCAACACTCCCAAGTAAAGATCCGACACCGGCAGCTCCTACTGTTTTAAGAAAGTTCCTTCGATCCAGGTGACCATTCTTCTCATTATTTTCACTCATGCATATATCCTCCAGGTATTACAAACGTTTCAACAGCAACGCCCGTTTGGTGTTCCTTGTCTCACCTTCAGCTGAAACACGGATTGCTTTTCTTCCATTAACCGGGCATTCATGTTCGCAAATTCCGCAACCAGTACATTTTTCTATATCAACATAGGGCTGCTGCAGACGAATCTGCACTTCAAGCTCTTCATAATCAATGTTCTGATCGTTTAACTCTCTCTCGAGAGTTAAATAATCCCTGCCATTGCCAATAATTTTATGGCGATGCTCACCTAATAAACAATAATAATCACCGGAAGCATAAGTATCGGCAACTAGTACTTCTTCAGTCAGGCGAATTCTGGCTGTTTCTATCGTTTTAATTGGGTACCGCGCATTTCGGACGGTGATATACGTCTCACGGGTAAAGATAGCCTTGGGACTTAATGGGCAATTTTCCTCACATACGATGCAGGGTTTATCCATGGCCCAGGGCAGACAACGTCCTCTCTGTAGAAAGGCCGTACCTATTTTCACAGGTCCTTTTTCAGCAAACTCTTCCAGGCCGAGTTTCTCGTTACGGGAAAGAGGTCGTATGGCGGCCGTGGGACAAATCTGGCTGCAGGCAGTGCAATTAAGTTGGCAGCCACTTGAACCAATGCGATTATTAAGAATTGGAGACCAGAGTGATTCCAGGCCGTATTCAAGACCGGCTGGCTGTAAAACATTAGTGGGACAAACTCGCATGCACTGGCTGCATTTAATACAGCTCTGCAGGAATTCCTCTTCCACAAGGGATCCCGGAGGACGTATGATACCGGTATTCCAGTTGTTGCCACTTTTGTCAGCCAACCTGAAAGCGGGGACAGTGAGAAAACCGCTGACAAGAGATAAGGTAAAACCCCTTCGTGAAATATTGGGCTGCAATTCCTCCCCGGCAGGGTTGGAAAGTGCCTGATAGCTGATAACGTTATCAGGACACGGATCTAAGCAGTTGCAGCAGAGCACACATTCACTGCCCCGGATATTTGTGGAAGGGGCACAGCCCCCTTCACAGTGGCGTTCACATATTTTGCAGTCACTGCATTGTCTTTCAGCTTTTCCTATGCGCCAGACAGCCAGGCGGCTGATCAGCCCAAACAAAGCACCAAGAGGACAAATAAACCTGCAATATAATCTTGGTATCAATACGTTGCCGAGTATTGCTGCAAGAAAAACCATAAAAATAAGCCAGCCCCCCTCATACAGTCTTCCTTTTACAGACGTTAGGTGAGTGGTTGTGTCAACAACAGGAACAACAAACAAATTGAAAGAACGAGTGATAAGTGGAATGGGATCAAGTAGACCGGTGAGTAATATGGCCTGATCTGATGGATAGGCTGCAGCACCTAAAAACACCAGCAGGAAAATATACTTTACTTGCTGCAGGGGATGATAGGCGCTGATCCGTATTTTCTCCTGTGCTTTTAATCTGCGATGTGCCAGGTAGCTGGTAAAATGATGCAAGGTGCCGAACGGACAGACCCAGCCACAAAAGAACCTTCCAAACAGAACAGTTAAAATAAATGTAGCCAGAGCCCAGAGAAGACCTTTATAAAGAGTATGCGTACTTAAAATTGTTCCAATGGCCACCAGTGGATCAAGCTGAAGAAACCAGTTTACCGGCCAGCCCTGGATCTGGAAAAATTTGTCCCCAAGTGTTGCAACCAGACAAAACCAGATAAACAGGCAAAAAAAGAACAGCTGACTAATTCTTCTTGTCTGGACGATTCTCATGGGCTTCAAGAGGCTGCAATAATTGGTTGAAGGGAAGCGTAATCGATGGTTCCCACTCCGGCTTTTTCTGCAAGAGCGAGATAAGGAAGATCTCCTGGCATCATATTGAGCAGGGATGCGCCATAGGCATCGGCTGCAACCTGATCACAACTTACTATTAATGTGTCTGCTTGCCTGAGGTCGGAAAGTGATCCACCAGTCGGACCATTGCTCATCATAACATCGGTGCCGTCAAGGATAACAAGCGTTGGGGTGACCATCCCGGCAAGCTCACTTATAATAGTGTTGATATCCTGATGGAATATATTTCGCCGCCCCCCTAAAAGACCATACCAGTTTTTCATTGTCATGGAAGCACCACTGCGGCTGTGATGTTTCACGGGTGTAATACCTATCAATTTATCAACACCCTCAAAGGGAGCCGCGAAAACCGGCCAGTTACGGATCAATTTGCCTCCGGCTAATGTCATATCTGCAAAAAGGTTCTCTTTCGGCATGATAATCTTAGCACCTGCCGATTCTGCAGCCTGCCCAATCCCGCTTAAAGCAAAGCAGCTGGCCGGATCATTTATGGGGTTATCCAGGACAATAACTTTTTTTGCCCGTCCTTCTGTGTAGCAAAGACGAACAAGCTCCGCAACAAGCTCATGGTTTGTTGTTGCACCCAGTATTGAAGGAGTGGCAAAGGCAACATTTGGCTTGATGGCAACTGTTTCTCCCGGTTTGACAAAGCGTTCAATACCGCCAAGGAGTTTGAGCGCCGTGTTGATACTCTTTTTCCTATCGTTTCCATGAACAATACTCATGGTGTTTCCAGTGTCATAGTCCACACTGAAGTCCGGCAATCGTGTGATCGTTTTATGCAGTCCCTCAGTAAGAGGGCGTTTTGTGTCAAAAAGAAGCAGGGATCCTGTTGTAGCCGCAGTTATTACAGCTCCTGCTTTGGCAGTCTTAGTAAGAAATGCTCTCCTGTTATACGTTGTTGTCTTCACATTTCGTCCGGATTGTTTATATTAATTTTGGCTAAAGCCTCCTTAATCTGACCGGCAATTACGAGTGCATCAACACGGTTTTCCCCTTCATGGATCCCGGCAACATACTGCCCATCAACAAAAACAATCTCCAAGAGACCATAGAGATCAACAAGGCGCATTGTATCCACATTGTTGTCTGGAGTTCCTTCACTATCAAGAAGAAATTGAGTATAGCTTTTAGCTACCTGACTCGCCTTTTCAGAACTCTCCTGTTTACTGATAAAGGCTGTAATTAACTGGTCATTCAAACGGTACTTCGCAAGAAAGGTGTTCTGTAATTCCTCTGATCCAAAGGCATTGTTTAAGATAAACTTGAAGCTTCCCGGAACTAGGTTTTCTTTAGGAAAGAGCTGGCGTTCGGTAATGTTTGACTCATTTCCCGGCTCAGCCGTCAACAGATCCTGCCCAATTGCAACAAGGGCATCATCCAGCAAAACTGAGGTTGTGGAACCGATACATTCGATATAATAGGCCCCATGACGGAGGTACAATCCGTTTTCCGTTTTATAATGATCGTGTGGTTCAAGAGAAGCAATGACTTTTGTCCCGGCTCTCTTCTGGGTGGAGTACACGGAAAATGCATTCAATGCTGTTCCCATATCATACACAAAAACTTCAAACCAGAGGGACGGATCTTCCCTATGCTTAATACGCCGGGTTGTCAGACTGAGAAACCCTGCCTCATGATAGAGGGGAGCCTTACCGTTTATCTTTTCATAGAGGTCTTCAGAGTTGTACTGTTCGCGTTTGCCGAAAAATTCAAGACTGTCTGGAAGGGTGAGAGGCGAGTCGGGTATCAGCTCTGACAGATCAAGAGTGGGTTCTGTACTTTCTGGAGGGGTATATGTTTTAAAAACGGACTGACTGCTTTGCCCATGAATCCACACGATTGTGGATCCGATGCAACAAAGGACCACTAACAGAATAAAGCTCACAACTGACTGGCGAGACCATTGCAATGCTGAGACCACAGTATTCCACCCCGCTGGGAAGGATAAATCGCAAAGAATAAAGTATAGTTTATCCATGTATCATATCAGCCCCATAGATCTCGGCAATGCTAAAGTGTCGTTATTAACAAATATCAAAACGTGATGAGCAGACGTGACAGCAGGAAAACAAAAACTTTAGTTACTTTTGATATTTGGCATGATATCGCTCAACAACATTTCGAACATGTTGCGGATAATTTAATCGATCCATTTCAGACATGGCCTTCCGGAAAAATCCTGCTGCCTCTCCAGGGAAATATTGAATCAGAGTCTCGTATGCAGAATCCATCAACTCAGGTGTATGCGTGCGGGTGGCAATAATGCCGTAATTCATAATAAGAATTTTCCAGGGATTATTAGGAACAGAACCTTCTGAATGGGACTTTAACGCATCATTTGTGGCGTAGACGACAAAAGTAGCCACTTCATAAAGTGACTCTAGACTAATTTTGTCGTTCACTATATTGGCAGTCTGTGCCAGTGCAATAACAAAATATTCCAACTGATTTATAGACCCTTTATTGCGCACAATCCAGTATGTAAAAGCCAGCGCCAAAAAGTTATACATTTGTTGATGGTCAGCATTTTCTAACGATTCATAGTACAGTTTTTCCAGTAGATGCGAACCAAGCTCCCCAATGTCCGTTATGGTTTTTCCATTCAGATTATCGAGTGCCTGGTTCGTGACAACACTGCTGAGATGATCGATCAGGGACTCTATCTGTTCATCCAGCCCGGTAGGACGTGCTTGTAAAGCAGATTTTAATGTTTCCAGAACTTCAACAAGTCTGGCATCATCAGACAAGTCTTGAAAATAAGATACGGGGATTGATTCTGGCATATTCCTATACGTAATGTTTGAGGGATTTGACGCAAAACTTCATGGTTGAGGTGCAAAAAAAATCATATCATTTCAGCCTACTAGGGGTGGTTGGAATGATATGGTTTTTGTGATCTTGGGTCAGCTAAATGAATTTTTAATTACAACTTCGTCTAGACTTAGCTGTCCCGGTCGAGGCCAGGGTTCTTGTGTTCCCTTGCCAACGGCCACAAACATCGCGATAATATGATCCTCTGGAAGCTTAATCAGTTCTGCAACTTTTTCGAAATCAAAACCATCCATCGGACACGAATCATAGCCCATTGATTTTGCGGCCAGCATTAAAGTTTGGGCTGCAATACCACAGGATCTCATGGCTTCATCTCTCTGAACCTGTTCTTTACCTCGATAATACGCATCAATGGCCGGAATCATAAAATCCTGAATTTCTTGAGGCGCATTCATCCAATACCTTGCGGGATGTTCCCATGCCTTCAAATTTGCACAAAGAACAATGAACAGTGATGCATCCGTCACCTGTGCCTGATCCCAGGACACTTCTCTGATTTGCTTTCGCAGCTTTGAGTCAGAGATCGTCACAAAACGCCAGTTTTGAATATTGAAAGCAGTCGGGGAGAGGAGTGCTAAATAGAGGAGTTTTTGAATCTCCTCATCACTCATTTGATGGTTCGGATCATAGTGTTTTACAGATCTTCGATCATTAATTGCTTGTTCTGTTTGCATATAGATTCTCCCTTGAAACGTGTTCCTGGTAAGCGACAGGCTTGATAGCTATTTTGTGAAGGTTTAATTTCATGTTTTATTACAATGGAAACCGTTTCAAGGAAGCGGTTCAGGGGTATAAGCGATATTGGCTTCTTCCGACTTATATCGATTCAGTACTTTTTCTCCCCGTACATCTTTTACCCAGTCTGGATTCAAGAGTAACGATTTACCACAGAGAACAATATCTGCGTCTTCCAGCGCATCCTCAGCACTTGTACGATCGTATATGCCTCCGCAGATCATCACGGGAAGCTTAGTAACTTCCCTTGTCAGCTGGGCCATGTTTTTGTCGGTGCCAAAGGCCTTCTGCTGGTATTCGTAGGTGGAGACAGAAATGGAATCGATAGGTTCATCTGAAAGAAACCTGATGATTTCCTGGTATTCCTCTTTTGTTTCAAAAAGAGAAACATCCATATCCGCAATTCCCCAGTTGGAAATTCTGACTATCAATAGACGGTCATCGGGAACCACCTCATGTACAGCTTGAATCACTTTATGGGCAAAGCGGTAGCGATTTTCCACTGAGCCACCGTAATTATCGGTACGCTTATTCGTATAGGATGATAAAAACTGATTGATAAGGTAGCCATGGGCACCGTGAATTTCAATTCCATCAAAACCTGCCTCAACAGCTCCTTTTGCGGTCTCCACAAATCCTGCGATGACATGTTCAATATCAAACTCGCTCATGGTTTCCGGTATGGGATAGGGTGATTCAGTTAACGGATTATCCTGTTTAGGGGTGATGGAGCTTGGTGCTATGGTACGGTTAGCCGGATTCACTTCAGGCCAGGCCATGCGCCCGCAGTGAAACATCTGCATGATTGCAAGAGCGCCTTCTTTTTGAATCTCTTTAACAACTGGTTTCCAGGCATCTATTTGCGGCTGAGTGACCATCCGTGCCTGGCCGGGATAGCCCTGAGCGCTTTCATAGTCAGTAATAATTGCTTCAGTATAGACTATGCTAGCTCCATTTTTTGCCCGGCGAACCAGAAAATCAAGCACATCCTGGCGTGGTATGCTGTCTGCAGCAGCTGACATCCTTGTCATTGGTGCCACACCAATACGATTTTTCAGATTAAAATCTTTTATTTTGAATTGTGTAAAGAGCTTGTCCGATTTCATAGTAAAGTACCTTTCCTTTTAGAAGCTCAGCTTTCTGTTCCATCAGTGTTTCAGCTTCAGATTATTTATGAACATGTATTCTTTGTGATGATTATTGTAAACTATAGACACAATGTGGCACTCGTCAAGTTGGTGCTAATCTGGATACCTTCTATTAACAGGAGATTGGATATGAAACTACAAGAACAAATGGATACATTTAAAAGCAGCTTTATTGAACAAGTGCCTGAAGAAGCACTTGAAATCATGACCCGTGCAGGTGAGCAATTAAAAAACTCAGGTCTTGCCAACAAGGCAATTAAAGTCGGTGACAAGGCTCCAGATTTTACACTAAGCAACACATCGGGAACTCAAGTCAGTTTGAGCGAACTTCTTACAAAGGGTCCGGTTGTTATAAATTTTTTTCGGGGTAGGTGGTGACCATTCTGCAATTTAGAGCTGGATGCTCTGCAGAAAATTATAGACGAAATTAACAGTCTCGGCGCAACACTCGTAACCATTTCTCCACAGCAAGTGGAGCACAACCTTGGCATGCAGCAGGAGAAAAATTTGCACTTTGAGATGTTGAGCGATCCAGGCAATACAGTCGCAAAAAGGTACAGCCTTGTCCATCAACTGCCAAAAGAATTACAACAAGTATACATTCAGTTTAACTTGAATATTCCAATGTACAATGATGATGATTCGTGGACCTTGCCACTCACAGCTCGTTTTATCATCGATCAGGAACAAACAATTCGTTACGCCGAGATTAACTCGGATCATACTGTTCGGCCGGAACCGGAAAAGACACTGCACACACTGAAACAAATATGAGCTTGAAAAACAGTTGCGTCTACTACTAAGGCTGTGAAGGAGAACTTACCAAAGGTCACGATTGTGCATGATCCTTTTCATGTAATTGCGTTTTTCAATGAAAAATATCAAAATTTTTGACGGTTGTTGTTTAATACTACCGCCCACACTTTAGTCGGATGAATCTGAACTTTTTCACAGTATCGGCAATCTAAAAAAAGTGTTCTTTAATTTCTAGGTCCTCAGACGAAAAGATTGGAAAGTTATGGGTAATAGCTTATAATTGGTTGATGTCTTATCTTTTCCATCTTTCACATAAGGACCGTCCATGATAAAGCATATTTTTAGTCGTCAGCCGCAATACTTGCTTGCGGCGCTGTTTTTACTGATTTTTTTGCTCCAGACGGCAACCGCTGCAGATTTTCCAGCCTTTAAACAAAAGGCAGCAACAGTGGAGATGATTAAGCAATTGCAGAAAGGAGGATTTGTTCTGTATATGCGCCATGGGGCCACTGACACATCACGTCCGGATCGTGTGCCACGGGTTGATCTGAACGATTGTGCAACCCAGCGCCCCCTTTCTGAAAAGGGGCTGAAAGTCTCTGCTCAAGTGGGGGAGGCGATTCGTCATGCTGCTATTTCGGTTGGTGAGATCCAGAGCAGTCCAATGTGCAGGACTAAGAAAACTGCTGTGGCTGCCTTTGGGGCAGAGTTTATCACCAATGAATATCTGATGTCTACTTCCAATCTGACAAGCAAGGAAAAGGTGCCAAGAATAGCCAATATGAAGCGCTTACTCTCAACTCCGGTACCTGATGGGGAAAACCTGATTCTTGTTGCCCATGCACCGAATTTGATGGATGTAATGGGGTACTTCCCCACACCCGAAGGAGTTGTTGTGCTGTTCAGACCCTTGGGGGAGCAGGGCTTTGAATATGTCGCCAGCATAGAACCGCAGCAGTGGCAAGAACTCCTCAAGAATTTATGATGTGTTGCTGATGAGTGTTTCTTCTCAGAATTATAGTGATTTGCAGGGCCAGGGACCAGTCAATAGAAAACAGGGGAGAACCTTCTTTTGGCTCTTTATGGGGCCTGTGTTTCTGGTTGCCTTGGTTTCCGCACTTCTGGCTTTCGGATCACTGCATACTCTTGACAAAGAGAACCGGGTACGTTTCAGAGTAGCACAACAGGATCTTTTCCTTCTTTCCGAAATGGCCAGGCTGGAACAGCAGATGGTTGGAATCCATCAAATGGTTGCAGAGAGCCTGGTCAATGCTACAAAAGATGTCATGGATGAGGCCGATTTGTACCGTATCCATTCGACCGTTGTTGATGATCTGGCGGATCTTGGTGAGCAATTGAAGATTCTGGTCGAAGGGCTGAACGCGGTGCTGCCAATGCCTGAAAATGCCCAGAACATGGTTACAAGTTATCAACAATATCAAAATTTTATCATCATGGCTACAGATATTGTGGCCATAGACCCACAACGGGCAGAACAGCATATTCAGTGTGCCCAGGATCTGTTTGTGGAAATGCTCAGCCGACGGCAAAGTATTTCTGTGGCCCTGAGTAGCCATGCCACTGCACAACACAGGGCGAACAGAGAGTCTTACCGCGAAGTTCTGAGTCGGCTGATGCTGTGGACGTCCCTGCTCTTAATGGTCATGCTGCTGTTGTCAATTTTCCTGGCAAAAACCTTGACCCGTTGGCTGGGGAAAGTGGCCAGTTCCTTAAATATTCTTGCTCAAACCAGAGGAGCGCCACTGCCTCTCCCTGATATGATTCAGATGGAGCAGAAAGGTGTCGGTGAATTTAAAGATCTGGCAACAGCCACACTTGCTTTTCATCAGACAATCCAGCACCGCAATGAGGTGGAAACACAGCTGAGGAATCATCAAAATGATCTTGAAGGATTAATTTCCCGGCGAACCATGGAACTGCAAAGGTACATCACGGCTATTGATGATCTCAGTATTGGCCTGTGTGTTATTGATTATGATCGTCGTATTCACAGCCGGAATAAAACGATGGTTAAATGGTTCGGTGATCGTCCTGGACAGCCCTGCCATAGTGTTGTTATGGAACAGGATAGTCCCTGTTCTTTTTGTAAGCTGGAAGAGGTGCTTAAACAGAAGAAAAAAATAAACTATGAGGTCATACTGGGAGACGGACGCATTTTTGAAGTCGTTGCAACACCGATAGATAATCATGACGGCACAACGTCTTGTATGGAGATAATTCGTGATATCACCGAAGAAAAAGAACTTCAGGAACAACGAATAGAGACAAGCCGTCAGGTGGAGGAGCTCAAAAAACTTGCAAGTCTGAAAACAATGGCAGGAGCCATTGCCCATCGGTTTAACAATACCATGACGGCGGTACTCGGTAATCTAAACATGATGCTTTATACTTTGCCTAAGGGCTCTGATCAGCAGGGGCTCGCCTCAAATGCTGTTCAGGCAGCAAAAGAGGCTTCACAGATTGGCTCGATCATGCTGAACTATGTGGGCCAGCATTCCTCTAAACTCGAGCAGCATTCTTTTCCCGATATTGTTAAGGGCATTGTCTCACTGATGAAAGCTGACCTGCCGCCTTCGGTTTTACTCAATTTTGTTGCAGCAGATCAACAGCTTTCCTGTCTTATTGATCAGCTGCATATGAAGGAGGTCATTAAGAACATAGTCGACAACGCCACCGAGTCTCTTGATGATAAAGCAGGAGAAATTGAAATATCATTCGGCAGAAAATTTTGTACAGCAGGTGCGTTTCCGGTGATCTTCCAGGGGAAAAGCACTAAAGACGGGCAATACGCATTTTGTCAGATAAGGGATAATGGTCACGGAATCAGTCCAGAGAACCTGTCTCGGATTTTTGAACCTTTTTATTCCACAAGATTTGTGGGGAGGGGGCTTGGTCTAACCTTGATTGTAGGGATTATGCAGGCCCACCACGGTGCCATACTGGTAGAGAGTACCGTAGGCAAAGGGACAAGCGTCCGGGTGCTTTTGCCTTTACTTTCCATGGACCAGTGAAGGGTGACTTCTTCGAGGTGAAGAGCCAGGTGCAGTTGGTAACTGCCGAGTATATGCTTCTCCTCATACTTTTCTATCTTTTTGTCCCGATAGCTTCTAAACGCCTCCAGGTCCATTTCGTGAAAATCGTCCAGTTGCAGGGGGAATATCTTCCTGTTCTTCTCTATTTGTAAGTGAAAAAAGTTTATAAATCCCCATAACAAGGATCGCCCTATGACAAACTCGAATCCTACTCAACTTGAAACTCGTAAACAGCTCCACGTGAACGGAAAAGAATATTCTTTCTATTCCATTCGAGCGTTACAGGAGCACGGTTTTAAGAATATTGAGCAGCTTCCCTTTTCGATTCGCATCCTCCTTGAAAACCTGCTGCGGCATGCCAATAGAGATATTGTTTCTGATGAAGATATTGTCAATCTTGCCTCCTGGCAGCCGAGAATGCAAGACGCCAAGTCCATTCCTTTTATGCCGGGTCGGGTTGTCCTGCAGGACTTCACCGGAGTGCCGGCGCTTGTTGATTTGGCTGCTCTCAGGTCGGCATTTGCCAGACATGGGGGGGATCCGGAAAGACTGAATCCTTTTATCCCTGCGGATCTCATCATCGATCATTCCATTCAGGTCGATCGCTTTGGTGATAAAAACGCTTTATCCTATAATGTGCAGCGAGAACTTGAACGAAACCGGGAGCGTTATGCCATGCTTCACTGGGGGCAGAAAGCCTTCGCAAATTTCCAGGTGATACCGCCAGGCACTGGAATTGTGCATCAGGTCAACCTCGAATATCTAGCCTCGGTGGTTCGGGCTGATAACAAAGACGAGGAAATAGTAGTCTATCCCGATACTGTTATCGGCACCGACTCGCACACCACCATGATTAATGGACTGGGAGTGCTTGGCTGGGGTGTCGGAGGGATTGAGGCAGAAGCTGTTCTTCTTGGGCAGCCCTATTCCATGCAGATTCCCGTGGTTGTGGGAGTAAAACTTATCGGCAGGTTGCAGGAAGGAATAACGGCAACCGATCTGGTGCTCACCATTACCGAGTTTTTACGCAGCAAGGGTGTTGTGGGTAGGTTTGTCGAATTCTTCGGCCCTGGCGTTGCGCAACTCAGCCTGCCAGATCGGACAACAATCGCAAATATGGCTCCTGAGTATGGAGCGACTATGGGTTTTTTTCCGGTAGACGAAGAAACGCTCCGTTATCTTCATATCAGCGGCAGGGATCCCCAGCTAATCAGCCTTGTGGAACAGTACAGTAAAGAACAGGGGCTTTTCTTCTCTCAGGAGAGTCCGGAACCAATATACACTGTGGTGTATGATATCCATCTCGATCAGGTCGAACCGAGTCTGGCCGGGCCGCGAAAGCCCCAGGAACGGATTTCACTCTCGGGCATGCACGATGCATTTCAGGCACAACTGACAGATAAGAGTGAACAGGATAGCACAGAAATGAATGGGGAGCAGGTACCCATCAAAGATGGATCTATTGTCATTGCTGCTATTACGAGTTGTACAAACACCTCGAATCCCGCCGTTATGATAGGTGCCGGACTTCTTGCTCAAAAGGCCGCCAAACTAGGGCTGCAAACTAAACCCTGGGTAAAAACCAGTATGGCACCAGGTTCCAAAGTCGTCACTGAATACCTTGAAAAAACAGAACTTATGGCACCTCTGGAAAGCTTTGGGTTTCATGTCGTTGGTTATGGATGTACCACCTGTATTGGCAATAGCGGGCCACTTGATGATAAAATCGCTGCAATTATAGAGCAAAAACAGTTACTGACAGCTTCCGTTCTGAGCGGTAACCGAAATTTTGAAGCCCGTATCCATCCTCTTGTGCACGCCAATTACCTCTGCTCACCGCAACTCGTTGTTGCCTATGCAATTGCTGGTACAGTGAACATTAATTTAGCAACTGAACCATTGGGAACAAGTCAGGATGGTACTCCTGTCTATCTTCGTGATATCTGGCCGGCAGACAAAGAAATACAGACTCTTGTCAATAAGACGGTAACACCCGAATTATTTAAAGCAAGTTACGAAAATATCTTTTCAGGAAATGAAACTTGGAATGATCTGAAAATTTCTGATAGCAGCCTCTATCAATGGGATCCAGACTCTTCCTACATAAGAGAACCACCATTCTTTAAAGTCTTGTCTGTAGACCCGTCTCCAATTTCTAATATTGAGGATGCGCGGATCCTTGCGATTTTCGGTGACACAATTACCACCGACCACATCTCGCCGGCAGGGGCCATTCCTGTGGACAGCCCGGCAGGAAAGTATCTACAGGGTCTTGGTATAACACCTGAGAATTTCAACAGTTACGGATCACGGCGTGGTAATCATCAGGTCATGGTTCGGGGTACTTTTGGCAATATCCGAATCCGTAATCAAATGGTGGACAGAGATGGCGGTTTTACCAGATTTATGCCGGACAGGACAGAGATGAGTATCTATGATGCCGCAATGCGTTATCAGGATTCATCTACACCCTTGGTGATTTTTGCCGGACAGGATTACGGAACCGGCAGCTCACGAGACTGGGCGGCCAAAGGAACGTTACTTCTCGGTGTAAAGGCGGTCATTGCCGTATCTTTTGAGCGTATTCACCGCAGCAATCTCGTTGGTATGGGAGTGTTACCCCTCCAGTTTGCTGACGGTATAGATGGTGCAGCGCTTGCTCTGGACGGTAGTGAACAGATAACACTCAACGGACTTGCAACAAATCTAAGGCCTGGGGCCCAGACCACGGTAACGATTGATCGCGGAGACAACCAGCCCTCAACAAGCTTTCAGGCTATTGTGCGTCTGGATAATGATGTGGAACTGGAATATTACCGCCATGGCGGTATCCTGCAAAAGGTCCTTCGTCAGATGCTTTCAGGGCAGTTTAAATAATTGTTGTCACATCAGGAATTCTGAGAAAATTAAAAATAATCTGTAAGGTTTTCTTGTCAGCAGCGACTTATATTAAATGAGCAATTGCTTTATCTTTTTCGGGAGCAATCGAGATCATCCTCTTGTTACGCAGGAGAAAGGCGGACAGTAAAAAACATGGGTTTAGGGTGTGCTTTCATGATATATTTGAGAAACATCATGAAATATAGGAGAAAGTATGCCCTTGGAAAGTAAACAGGAAAATGATCCTTTAGTCTGGCTTGAACAGCATGGAGATAGCTTGTACCGATTTGCCAGGAGCAGAGTGCGTGATTCATTTGCTGCTGAGGATCTGGTTCAGGAGACCCTGCTTGGAGCCTATCGATCTCGTGACAAGTTTTCCGGCCAATCAGCTGTGAGTACCTGGCTTATAGGCATCCTGAAACATAAAATAATGGATTACTACAGGAAGCTGACCCCAGAATCTGGCGATGATACTATTGATGAATTTGCCTATAACATGGATGGTTTGTTCAACGAGAAGGAAAAATGGAAGATCAAACCGGGTGACTGGGGTGGAGATCCTAAAAGTGTCTATGAAAGAAAAGAGCTCATGGCTGCTATTCATACTTGCCTGGGAGAAATGCCTGAAAAAATGTCCCGGGTCTATACCCTGCGTGAAATGGAAGGAGCCACAACCGATGAAATATGTAAGCTGTTTCAGACAGGAAAAAGCAACTGTTGGGTTATCCTATACCGGGCAAGGATGCTGCTCAGGCGTTGTCTTGAAATAAGCTGGTTTGGCGAAAAGGAATAGGGGGAGTCATGCGTCACTGGATATTTAGTTGTAAACAGATAACCGGAAAGATTTCAGAATCAATGGATCGTAAACTGCCCCTTTTAGAGCGTATGGGCATTCGTTTTCATCTGATGATGTGTAAACTTTGCACCAGGTATCAAAAGCAGCTCCGCTTTATCAGAGAAACCTTGCGTTCCGGCGATGGTTCAAAAGAGAGTAGCGCGATTTCTTGTGAATTGTCTCACGAGGGTCGAAAAAGGATCAAAAAGAACCTTCTTGAAGAGACTGAAGGCGGAAAGTAACTACTGTTGTCTTGCTTTAACAAATTTTGATTGCAAGGGGATAAATGATTCAATTTTTGTTCGGTCTTCTCATTATAATAGTATTTTCTTTCTTCCCGAACACTGGCTGGACCAGTGAGAAGATTGTTGTGGGTGATTTTTCAGGACAACCACAGGATGGTGTGATACCGGATCACTGGGAGCAACTTGTCTTTAATGGTATCGCCGGGCATACGATTTATACCCATGTTTTAGATGGCAGTACCGGAGTTATCCAGGCTGAAAGCACAGGAAGCTCCTCCGGTCTTATCCGAAAAATTTCTATTGATCCTAGCCTTTACCCTGTAGTCTCCTTTCGCTGGAAGATTCAGAATAATTTAGACTCCGCTGACTTAACCAATAAAAATGCTAATGATGCCTCAGCCAGAGTGTTTGTCACCTTCGCTTATGATTCTTCCGAAGTAGGCTGGCTGGAAAAAATGAAATTTGAAACTATCAAAATTTTTCACGGTGATTCTCCACCAGTTGCTACATTGATCTATGTATGGGCCAACCATCTTGAAAAGGGGACGGTCATAGACAGCCCCTATACCAGTCGAGCAAAGATCATTGTCTTAGAGTCGGGTCCAAATAAAAAAGGACAATGGGTATCTGAAAAACGTAATATTGTTGAAGACTATTGCAGGGTTTTTGATACCAAAATCGTCCCCATGGTTTCTGGTGTAGCCGTTATGACCGATACGGACAATACAGGCGGACACGCTGTTTCATGGTATGGGGATATTACTTTTTCTGAGTGAAAAGATGTTTCTTTGTTTGTCACAGAGAAGTGGTTCCCTTTGTTTGAACAGTATCTTCTGTTTTTAAGTGGATTC
>CAZUPS010000066.1:0-18470 GCA_964621915.1 uncultured Desulfocapsa sp.
TTTTTTTGCAAAACTTATTTCAAAAGTACGCTTCAGTCGGATGAACCCTTTTTGTCTTCAATATGCTGTTGAAAAAAGGTTGTCAGGAGTTGTATTTCCTTTTCTGTTTTTATCAGCTCTTCTTTTAACGTTGCCAGGGCAGACTGCTCTTTTGTTAAAATTGTACGATTTGCAGTAAGAGCGTCGTCCTGTTCCTTCAGTGTTTTTCCGGTGGTATGAATTGTCGTGTCAAGTTTTTCAACGATTCTGATTGTTTTGAACCCAGTTTGTCGTATCGTTTCAGAACCCTGCAAAATGGTGATTACCCGTTCCGTCTCGACAATACTTTTTTTCTTTGCTGTCTCAAGATCGTTAGACTGTACCAGGAGCTTTTCTGTTTCTTTAATAGCTCTTTTCTGGCTGTCCTGTAACTGCTGTTCTTTATGATAGAGCGGTTCAATATCTCGTGCTGCAAGTGCAGGTTCTAAGCTGGACAAAGCGGCAGCATGTTCTTTCTTTGATTTTTGCAGGGTACCCAGCTGCTCAGAATATGCTTTTTGCTCATTTTCCAGCCTGGTAATGGTCTTGAGCCAGATAAGATACGAGTGTAGTGCTGCAAGTTTCTGCTGGACAGACTTAATTTCTCTGTCTTTCTCTATAATATGGCTCCTAAGGTGTTCTTCCTCATCGGGATCGAATAGTTGGATATGCGATAATGCTTGTTTGAGGTCATCGAGCGTGTTTTGTTCCTTCAGGCGAAGTTCATGCACTTTTATAGAAAGGCGGGAATAAATTTCAGTGCCGGTGATCTGTTCCAGAATCGGCGAGCGTTTATCTGCAGATGCCTCAAGAAATGCTGCAAATCCACCCTGGGCAAGAAGGGTGGAACGGGTGAATCTGTCAAAGTCCATTCCTGTAACTTCTTCAACCTTGTTTGCCACATTACGTATTCTGCTTTCAAGAAGGGTGTCGTTTATTGCATTGCTTATCTCATGCTTTGGCTGTTGCAACTCACCACTTGGCTTTTTACGGGATCGATGTTGGGACCAGTGGCAACGAAATCTTCCTTTTACCGTTGTGAATTCAACTTCGGCAAAACATACTCCGAAGTGTCTGGTCATTATCTGGTTGGATGTTTTGGTGATTTTTCCAAGACGAGGGGTTGCTCCGTACAGTGCAAGGCAGAGTGCATCCAGTAGCGTGGATTTTCCTGAACCCGTAGGGCCGGTAATAGCAAATATACTGTTTTCAGTGTAGTCGGTAGAACTTAAATCAATATCCCATATTCCACTGAGAGAGTTCAGGTTTTGAAACCGAATACGCTGGATTTTCACGGCGACTCTTCCTCGCTCCGGAGGGTATCAAGAGCTGTAGCAAAGGCACGTTCCATTTCCAGGCGTTGATCTTCTGGTATTTCATTGATATCGAGACATTGTTGAAAAACTTGTTGCGGAGTGAGTTCCTCAAGAGTTTTTATTTCCGAGCTTTGCTGCAGAATATGATCATAAATTCGTTTATTGCTGATACGCAGTACCTGTATCTGAGTCCCATCAACAGCAGTGTGTATTTGTTCCTGCAGGTCATCAATAAGCTTCTGTCCCTGATAGTGTATTTCCAGGAAAATACTGCTGTCCTGTGTGACAAGTATCTCGAGCTGTGCAAGAATATATTCTATATCGCCGCTTATCCTCTGCAGAGATTGAAAACAGGGAATAGCTACTTCTCGTACCTCAAACTGTTTATCACTATCAATTATAAGAACAGCTTTTTGCTCATTGGCTTCTCCAAAACTCATCGCCAATGGCGCACCGCTGTAGCGTCGATTATCCTGCTGGGCGATTCTCTGTGGAAGATGGAGATGACCGAGTGCAAGGTAATCAATATTTGCGGGAAAGGTATCGAGACCGACCTGGACCAAAGTACCAACGTATAATTCTCTTACGCCATCTCCCTGTCTGGTTTTTCCGCCCTGGCAGAAGAGGTGTCCAGTGGCGATCAGGGGCAGTTTTATAGCCCGTTGTTTCTGTTTTTTTTCGGCCAGTTCAGAAAGTTTTAAATAATGCTCCCGGATTCCCTGGAGCATCTTGTTTTGTTTATCTTCCACACTCTCTTTTGCTTCCGATGACCTGATATCCTTATCACGCAGATATGGTACGGCAAGCACCATAAGCTCAGGTTGGTTCTGGGCGTTTTGAAGGACGATAAGTTCATCCTCTATGGTATCAGGAGCCCTGCCTATAATATGGATATTTAGGAAATTTAGTAGTTCTCTCGGAGCGTTTAAAAGGGTTGGGGAATCATGGTTTCCACCAATAATGATAATGTGCCTGCAACAAGAGTTTGCAGTCCGAGAAAGGAAGCTGTAGTACATCGCAAGGCTTTTATTGGAGGGCGTCTGGCTGTCAAATATATCCCCTGCAACAATGAGGCATTCGATCCGTTGCTCTTGAATACACTTAACCAGCCAGTCGAGAAAGGCCTGGTGTTCCAAGTAGCGTTGACGACCGTAAAGCTTGTGACCAAGGTGCCAGTCTGAGGTGTGGAGTATCTTCAATAGTTAAAATTTTACAAGATGATTAGTGGATGGGAACAGCAATAATACGTTTCATATTTTTATTGAGTTTCAGGCGTCGCTTTGAAAGGGTCTTTTTGATTGTAAGCGTGCAGTTACCAATTCTTATTTCGGTTCCAGCATAGACAGTACCACGTAAATCAATAAATATTTTCTCAATACGGACAGGTTTTTTCTCATCATCACTCTCGGAGGCACTATCCTCCATTGTGTCTTTAAGGTCACCTACTCTAGAATATACACCAGTTCCAGGGATAAGGTTGAGTTTTAACAAATGCATCTTTGTTTCACTCACATCAGCTTCCATCTTCCGTACTTTTTTTGACTTACTTGTGCCACCATAGAGTTGCAGCCATTGGATAATATCATTCTGTTGTTTGACAAGCCTTTGGCTCAAGTCACGCTGTAGCCGTAGTCTGTCAATATCAACACCTGCCGCCAGGAATGCTGGTTTTGCATTGGGAGATCCAACGTTTGCAGCGGTAAGGCAGTCCCCCGCTATAATATCTCCTCCAACGATGGTGCTGCTGTCTTGACAGACGATTGCTCCTTTTGCGGCAAGATCGCTGTAATAGGATTGTTTCCGCATAATGATGTTACCACCGGCTTCAATCTGGCCCTGCTCGATAAATTTAAAATCGATATCACCAAGGGCCCTGATGTCTGTTTTCTTACCAGTTATTCCACCTTTTATAACGATATTGGCTTTGCTTTTTAGAGTGGCAGACATTGCTTCTTTTAGTATTTCCAAATCGCCACCTGTGAGAACTTTAAAACCGGGCTGTACTGCGCCCTTAACAACAACACTGTTTTTAGACTCTATATGACCTGTGTTGAAATCGATATCTGTATCTATTTCCTGTTTGGAGCAGACCTTGATTTCACAGTTGTTGACCACCGTTAATATGCCGTCTTGGGTGGCTAAGATTTCACCGCTCTCTTCAATAAAGGTGACGTCATGTTTTAGGATGAATTCAACTTCTGTCCCACCTTCTGGATCGAGTTCTTCACCTAATACATTGATTCCGGGTGATCCTGGGATTGCAGAAATCTTTGTGGCAAGCAGCTGGTTTTCAGTGACACCGATCATAATCCTTCGTTCCCGAAAATCGATGCTGCCATCTTCTAATAACTGCCCGGCAATGGGGCCGATCTCGAATGCAAATTGAAGATAACTGTCGACCCCTTGTTCCGATGGTTGGCCACAGGCAATTGGAATATCGTAGAAATCGTTAAAGTCTTTACTGATAATATCCTGCGCATCTTGCAGGGCAGTCTGATCAATTCCAAAAAGAATTCCTGCTTCCTTTAAGAGTTCTGGAAGTGGTTCCTTACGAATTGCAAAGTCTTTTGATATGGGAGGATGAAGGAGTAGGGTAGCTTTCATGGAATCGCCAGAGACTTTTACCAGAGGGACAATTGAAACAAGGAGAACTGGCTCTTCACCTTCATCCTGTTTCATGATATCAACTCGTGGGTAGCCAATGATATCTGCTAGCAAAATCTCTCCATCGTCGGAGTAATGAGTATTTTTACCAGATCTGACCGGGCTCTTTTCAAATCCTTTTGCAGCAAATCTTTCGTACTGTGGGAATGAAAGTAGATGCTGGTTTTGCTTCACCAATTCAGAGACAACTATTTTCTCAGTACGTCCTTCGGGACCCACAAGAATACGTTTTCTCTGAAAGTGGAGGGTGGGCTCCATATATTTTGGGTTTTTAGGGGCCGGAGTGTCGCTGCTGTTAGTCATACCTGTTCTTTTGAGTATCAATTGAATGAATAGAAAAATTTAAACTGATACTATCTATATCTGATAAATATGTAAAGAGTTGAGTATGCCTGAATATCGTAAGAACCAGGGAGGTTGAAATAAAAAAAAGGGAGAAGCGTACAAATGTACACTCCTCCCTTCAGAGAAAGCCTGGTGAAAGGCTCAGGAGTTAAATCGAGTAAAAATTAATCTTCTATTTCACAACCATCTTCATCACATTCAACTTCTGCAACCAGGAAAAATGCTTTGTAGCCATTTTTATTGAGTTCCTGAGCAGCCATGTCTGCACGGGCACCAGTGGTACAGTGAATGTAGACTTTTTTGTCTTTTGGAATTTCAGCAAGACGTGAAGCAACCTGATCAAGTGGTACCATAATGGCGTTTTTAAGCGCACCAGCACCTGCTTCATCAGTGGTTCGAACATCTAAGATGACTGCACTAGTATCGGAACCGCTTACTACTTTCATGAAGTCAGCTTTACCAACCTCACCTTTTCCAAGCTTTCTGACCCATTCTATGTCGGTAACAACAGGACGAATAACAGTTTTACCACCTGATTTTACCCAACCAGCATAATTTCCAGCTACAAGGGCAACTTTTTTGTAGCCTTCATCGCGGAGATCTTCAACTGCATCGGCAGCTTCTTCACTGGAGTCACTGTAAAGGACAATGAGTGCTTTTTTCGGGATATCATCAAGACGGTCATCCAGAGTATCGTATGGAATAGTGACAGCACGGGCAATGCGTCCAGCGGCTGCTTTCTTGGCGGAACGAAGATCTATGAGAACGATGTTCCCTTTGGTTATAGTTCCCTTGCTGGCATAAACAAGGTTACCAGCTTTGACCCATGCAGGCTGTCCCTGGAGGTAAACTTTAACATTTTTGTAGCCATCTTTTATCGCCAGACCGGCGATTTTTGTTGACATGCCTCATGTGGGCCCTCCGCAATACATGATAAGCAATTTATCCTTATCTTTTGGAAGTGCAGAAGCAGCTTTCTTTGCATATGCTTTTGTTCCGATGGAAATAGCACCGGGCATATGGGAGGAGGCGTACCGTTTTCCGGGACGAGCATCGACGAGTACGAAATCGGATTTTCCATCAAACAGTGCTTTTAGCTCATCTGTTTTGATTTCAGTAACGCCTTTTGGAAGTTTAGCTAATTTAGGCTTAACAATAGTGGCCCAAGGCTGGCCATCACGCATTTCATAGAAAATGATTGACGCATGACCTTTTGCAGCGTGTTCAACACCCTTGGTCGTGTCGTCAAATTTAACCATAATTGTTTTGGCTTCTTTACCTTTACCAACAACAATTTGGATACTTTTGGCTTTGTTTGATTTTCCTACAATTTTCCCCTTATACACTAAGCTTTTGGGAGCTTGTGCTTGGGTGCTCACTGCAGGCTTGGCCGCAGTGGTGGTAGAGCTCGTATCCTGATTACATCCGGTCACCAAAAACGATGCCATGATGAAAAAAGGAATAAATTTAATCATGTTTCTTTTCATACTTTCCTCCAAAGGTATAGAAATGATTAAGTGCAAAGGTAAAATTCTTTGCGATATTAAAAACTTTGCTCTTCACTAGCATTATGTGTGCCAGTGCTTATAAAAAAAACTATTTCCCTGTTTTTGTATCGGAAATGGTAAAAAACGCCTTATCCATGGGGTGCAAATGAATTATAGGTCATCTTTGTAAGTAATTACAAACGTAAAAGAGTGAAATTACAATTAAAGTGGTAAACGAACTTCTTCAATTCTTGTTGTTTCAGGATGTTGAGGGGTGGTAGGGTAGGGATTGTCTTTAGTTGTTAAGGGAGTTGAAAATGGAAATGAATAGGAATTCATTTTTCTTGTGAATTTAAGAAAATGCTAAATGGTTAAATTAATTAGCACCGCTACTGTGTGGTAGGTGGGTGCGGTGTTGGAATTGATCATTTTCGGTAAAGAACTTTCAGTATTTTATCTCGGCTATTTCTCTTCTGATTGAGAAGAATAACAAAGCAGTTTTTGTCCTTTCCCCGGTCTACCAGGCCAGCATAGCAAAATACTCTTGATTTTGTAAGAGTGCCCGATTTCATTCGTACCCCGTATTTGATGGGGATAAGAGATCCGTATGGTTGGAATTGTTCAAGGACGTGCAACAGTGCTTCGGGAGTAATACGGTTCTTCATAGACAGGCCTGATCCTTCCACCATTGTGATATCAGAGTCAGTAAGACCAAGAGAGTGGTGAATGAAATCAGCCATTGCTTTCTGGCCTTTTTCCCAGGTGGCAGGGAAGCCGTAACGTTTAGCACCAATGGCAAGATAGAGCTGATTGGCCATAAAGTTATTTGATGAGACCAGACAGGATCTCACAAGATCACTGATTGTTTCTTCAGCTGTATAGTTGAGTAATAGAGGGATGTCCGGTGGAGTTTTTCCGGTTTTGATTTGGCCTTTTACCAGGATGCCCTGTTCCCTAAGAAGTGTTTGAAATAACTGGCCGCAATAGAGGAGGTTGTTTGCCATATTCCCCTGAAGCGGGAATGCATCCACATTTACCCGGTGGAAACCGCTTGTGAGATGTTTTCCGATTGGCCCCATTAGTTGGATATATGGAGTTTGTGCTTCTGGGGACCGTACCTTTGCTTTATGGACTACCTTTAAAGGGACGGTATTGAAATTGACCCCAAGGGCTGTACACATAGCATCGTAAGGATTTGATGAGTTGACTGAACCGTCGGTGACCCTGTGCTCGAGGGCAAAGGCTGTGTCATCAAGAACAATATCATGAATTTCGCTAATTCCCCGATCTGCTACCAGTTTTGCGATTAGCCTAACTTTTTCAGAGACCAGAAAAGGATCTCCACTACCCTTTATATAGAGTGTGTTTTTAGTGTCTAAATAGAGTTGTGTGCTAAAAAAATGATCCGGTCCAAGGATTTGCAGGGCGGCAAGGCTGGTGACGAGTTTAAGGGTGGATGCTGGGATGAATTTCGTTTTTAGATTTTCAGAATAGAGCGTTTTTCCATTTTTACTGAATGCGTAGCCACCATTCTGGATATGTTTTTTGAGCTCGGGGAGTTCGGTTGCCTGGGAGACGCTGGAAAAAAGCAAAGAGGTACAAATGAGAAAAACTGCTCCGGATAGCACCTTGATAAAAAGGATCCGAAGCAGTTTTTGTTTTGTTTCTGCAGACACTGCCAATGAGTTAAGAATTATATCTTGGGCAGTTTGGCCAGAGATGCTTCAATGGCTTCTTTTGGGTAATCGTAGTTGTGAAGATCGCCTGAAAAGTATTTATCGTAGGAAGCCATATCGATAAGACCGTGTCCTGAGAAGTTAAAGAGGATGGTCTGTGGTTTGTCAAGTTCTCGTGTTGCCTCTATAATAGCACCACGAATGGCATGACATGTTTCAGGTGCAGGAATGATACCTTCAGTTCTGGCAAAGAGTACGCCAGCCTCAAAGCATTCAAGCTGATGAACCTTCATCGGATCTATAATCTTTTCACGAACCATGGCTGATACAATTGGAGCCATTCCATGATAGCGCAGGCCACCTGCGTGAATTCCAGGAGGAATAAAATCATGACCCAGAGTGTACATATTCAGAAGCGGGGTGGTTTGAGCCACATCGCCATAATCGTAGGCCAAAGTACCCATGGTAAGTGAAGGACATGATGCGGGCTCAACACCTACAAAACGAATCTTCTTACCATCAAGATAATCGGGTACATAGGGGGAAGCAAGACCCGCAAAGTTTGATCCACCACCACAGCAACCAATAATTACATCGGGATAGTCACCTGCGATTTCCATCTGTTTCTTAGCTTCAAGACCAATGATAGACTGATGAAGGATAACATGGTTTAGAACTGAACCGAGTGCGTAGTTGGTATCTTCACGGCTGGCTGCATCTTCGATGGCTTCAGAAATAGCTATGCCAAGAGACCCTGCAGTGTCGGGGTACTGCTCGCGAATTTGACGGCCTATATTGGTGTCAACGCTTGGGCTTGCCACAATGGAGGCACCAAAGGTGTGCATCATGGATTTACGGTAAGGTTTCTGGTCAAAAGAAATTTTAACCATGTATACCTTACATTCAATACCATATTTCTGCGTTGCAAAGGAGAGGGCGCTGCCCCACTGTCCTGCACCGGTTTCCGTGGCAAGACGTTTAATACCTTCCTTGGCATTGTAATATGCTTGCGGAACGGCGGAGTTTGCTTTGTGAGATCCAACAGGTGAAACACCTTCATTCTTAAAGTAAATCTTAGATTTAGTACCAAGTGCCTTTTCAAGATTTCTGGCACGAACAAGAGGAGAAGGACGCCAGATTTTAAGAACATCCTGTACTTCTTCAGGAATGTCAATAAACCGTTCCTGGGACATTTCCTGCTCAAGAAGAGCCATGGGGAAGATTGCTCCAAGTTTTTCCGGTCCCATGGGTTCTTTGGTCTCAGGATCAAGGGGGGGTAACAGACCATTTGGGATATCAGGGCCTACGTTATACCATTGGGTTGGCATCTCATCATCGCGAAGGACAATCTTTTTAGTCGTCATGGTGTTTCTCCTTGTTGGAATGGCATGGGTAGTAGAAAAAATCTGCAAAATTCATTTAACAAACGTACATTCTTACCATATTGAAGCGGGTTGAAGCAACAGGATTTACTACAGTTCCTTCCATCCGGTCTTAATTACGACAGATGCAAGTAACTCTTCCTGATCTTTTTGCAGGATTGCAGCAATGGCTTCCAATGGTTTTATACCAGCATGGCTGGCTTTACTGATAAGTTCAAGAGAAATGGTTTCGCTTCCGACGGTCTCCATTTTCACAACTAGCGGGCGGAAATCGACCTCTTTTACTTTGCCTTTTCGGACTCGTTTTACCGTAAATTTCTCTGTTGCCAAAAAGTCTTTGATAAGATCTTTATCACTGATTGTAAGTGCTGGATAGAGTGTTACTCGATAGGAACTGATCATTTCCTGAGGAACTTTGCCACTGCTGAGAACCATGTCCTGTACTTCAAGACCTGGAGGCATATGCTTATTTAACCGTTTTGCAGCCTCTTCAAGATTCTCCAGTGGGGCCGGCAAATCCATTACAAAATATTCTGCAAGACTTTGGGTACCCACGGGCATTGCGGGACCAAAGGAAACTTTTGGTGAAGGATGAAAACCCTTGGAAAAGTTTGTTTTGATCTCAGCACGACGCAGGACCCGAAAAACAATCTGAAGAATTTCAAGATGGCCAAGATAACAGATATCCCCCATCCTGGAATAGGTGACGGCATACCGAAAATGCGGATCGTCCTCATTTGATGGACTGGTGTGCTGAGTGCTGCTGTGCTCGGTGCTCGCGGTAACACGTTTACGCTTTCTATCAATCACCACCGGCTTAATAGTCTTAAAATCACATAAACCACATTTCTGACAGTCGTGATACCGGCAATCGGGAGTGTATGTTTCCGAGTACGCCTTTGTTAACTCCTCTTTGAGAAAGCTCTCATCAACACCACTGCTGAGATGGTGCCAGGGGAGAATTTCATCAAGAGCTCTTTCCCGCAAAAAGTCGTCGGGAACAAGCGAACACTCATCGGCTGCTTCCTGCCAGCGGGAAAGATCAAAATAATCGGACCAGCCATCAAGTCGGGCACCTTTCTTCCAAACGACTTCAAGAAGCTTTGCAAGCCTTCTGTCTCCTCGTGAGAAAACACCTTCGAGTAAACTCTGCTCTGGATCGTGCCATTTGAAATTGATACCTTTTCTGGGGAGTATTCGTTTTAATAAAGATACCTTTTCCCGGATTTCTTCCATTGATATCTGGGCATTCCACTGAAAGGGAGTGTGAGGTTTAGGAACGAAGGTTCCGACGCTGACATTAATCTGCTGCCGACCTTTGCCGGCCGACTGACTGCCCACTGCTTTAGTTTTTTTAGCAAGTTCTGCAATGGCTTCTACATCTTCCATTGTTTCCGTTGGCAGCCCAATCATAAAATAGAGTTTCATCACTTTCCAGCCAAGGCCAAAGGCATCCTTGCTGGTTGTTAGAAGATCTTCTTCACTGATTCCCTTATTAATAACACGGCGTAATCGTTCGCTTCCAGCTTCGGGGGCAAGTGTGAATCCTGTCTTTCTGACCCGTTTGATCTGATCCATAAGATCCTGGGTGAGAGTGCCAACACGCATGGATGGCATGGAAACCGATATGGCTTCTTTGGCAAAGCGATTCATCAGTTGCGGCAGTGCAGTACCAAGACAAGAGTAATCACCAGTGGACAGAGAGAGAAGGGCAAGTTCGTTAAAACCGGAGTTTTTAATGCCCCTGTCAGCAAGATCAAATATTTGTTCCGGGGTTCTCTCACGGACAGGTCTGTAGATAATTCCGGCCTGACAAAAACGACAGCCTCGTGTGCAACCCCTTGCCACTTCAACCCCTAATCTGTCATGGACAATTTTAGAATTGGGTACCAGTGGATGGAGAAGGTGGTCGAGTTTGGACAGATCGCTGAGAACTCTTCGAGTGATGGTTGGGGACTCTGCCTGCAGTGATTTGATTTCGGCGATGGTTCCATCTGCATTATAGGAAGGTTCGAAGTGCGATGGAATATAGATACCGGGGATGGCAGCAAGTTTTTCAAGGATGGTTGCTCTTGGCAGTTTTTCTTTTCTGCAAAGACGAACGCACTCTGCGATTTCTAAAATAGCCTCTTCTCCATCTCCAAGCAGGATGGCATCAAAAAAATCAGCAACGGGTTCAGGATTCAAGCTGCAGGATCCTCCACCAAGAACAATAGGCATCTCTTCATCACGATCTTTGGAGCGAAAGGGGATACCAGCAAGATCAAGAATTGTCAGGATATTGGTGTAGCAGAGTTCGTAGGGCAGGGTGATTCCTATAAGATCAAAGTCAAGTAGAGGGCGATTGTTCTCCAGTGAACAGAGAGGGAGATCACGTTCTCGAAGCAGTTGTTCCATATCCTTAGCTGGACAGTAACAACGTTCGGCAAGGAGATTTTGCTGACTGTTCAATATATGATATAGTATCTGTAGGCCTTGATGGGACATCCCGATTTCATAGAGATCCGGGAAGATGAGAGCGCAGTGAAGTGCGGTCTGATCCCAGTCTTTGACGGTGGCGTTGTATTCGTGGCCAAGGTAACGTCCTGGTTTGTTAACAAAAGGGAGGGTTTCTCTCTGCTCAAAATTTCGTTTCATATGGCTGTCTGTGTATGTTGAATGGGAGCATCCTGTTCTTATAAACTGGTGTAGATCCACTGAAACCAGCTTTGGGGAATACTTTCTAAGCTAGTCATTTACTGAAAATAAGTTGACTTTACAAGAGTGGATAAGGTATGCAAGAATATATCTGATTAGTTCCTTAAAAAATAGAAGGTTACATAGGTAACATTTATGAAATGTCGTAAGATTGTTTTTTCTGTTGCTGTTATAGCATTATTTTTCCTGTTTTCAGGAATGCTCCATGCGGCAGAAGGCCTAATAGAAAAAGTTGAATTTCAGAAGGATGATGGCAGAATCGAATCAGTTGTTTTTCATTTGAATGGTCCCTACTTGCCAAAAGTCTTTTCTTTAAAGGGTGAAAATCCTCGTGTCGTCTTTGATTTTATGGAGACAAAAATGGCACGGAGTATTCCTGCTATCATCACGACCCAGGGTGCCATGATACACAAAATTCGACTTGGGCGCCATCCGAACAAGACCAGAGTCGTGGTTGATCTGAGTGCTGGCGGCGAATACAACTTTGATCAGAGCTTCGATGAGAATACCAATGTGCTTACCATTCAGCTCTTTCCAGCTGATTTTCCAGAAAAAGAAAAAGGTATTGTACAGGAAGAGAAAGTTGCCGAGGTGGTGGTTGAAACCGTAGAGGCTATTCCAGTACAGCAGGAACCTGCCGGGAAAGAAGAGACCGCTGCAGTTGCAGTAACAGAAGAAATTGTAGAAAGTACCGAAGTTGTAACTGAGGAAGAAGGGCCTGTGGTTGATCCTTTACTCTTTGATGTGACTTTCGAAAACACTTCCAACAAGGGAGAGATGGTTCTTTTCAAGCTAAACGGCTTTTATCCCCCCATCGTCAGTGGTGAAGAAGAGGGGACACCACTTGTTATTTGTGATTTTGCAGGCACCAGGCTAGATGCAAAAGTAGTGACAGAGCAGGCTATTAATGGTGAGTTTGTTGAACGGGTAACAGTTCAGCAGTTAAAAGATTCGGATCTGATACGAGTAACTCTTGAATTGGTACCAAGCAAAAATTATGACCTGCAGCAGGTGTTTTTCAAAGAAGACAATCTTTTTGTTATTATTGTAAATTCCTACGATTCACTGGATGGGATAAAGAAATAACGCTAAGGGAAATTATACCCTTATGGTTGTAGCTGTTTAAAGTAGCCCTTAGGTACCGGAAGGGTGAAGTCGGAGTGAGAAAACAGGGTATCCGTTCGGATATCCCGTAGTTCTATTTTTATTTCCGATCCCCACGGAAGATTTTTGATGTGAATTTTTTTATCTGTGCTCAGGCAGTTTTGTATTCCCTTCCCCTGATCACCATAGGAGATATCGGCGATTATCTTGCCATTTGAATCAAGAAATAAATACCCCAGTACTTTTCTTTTCTCGACATCAATATTGACCCATTGCTCATCGGATGTTTTGTTAGCCGCAGGTGTGGATACTTTAGCCCATATTGTCTGGTTACCAGTATCTCTGCTGACACTCTCTACCACTAGCGTGGGGGAGGGAAGATGACCGCTTAGCAAGGATACCCAATCGCCATGAATAAGAATCAGAGGGAGTTCATGGCGCATTGCTAAGCTGCGTAGATTTCCTCTGATATGCTGGCGTTTGTCCGTATCGAGTATCTGGAAGGTTTTACCGTCACTGGCAAAGGCGTAGTAGAGCATTCCAAGTGGATTGCTGATAATAAATTTAAGAGATGATGGTGACTGAAGCTGCAGATAGCCATTAACAGCAGAATTGCCAACCATGCTTTTCCAGTGCATGATAGCATCTGCATCCAGATTTTTAGGACAGGATTTATCAGCATCCTGCATAGTACCAATGAGTTCTGAAATTTTTAGACTTTCTTCTTCCTGTAGCGGATCAGACCAGCGTTTGCTTCCACAGCCAGTGAGCACAAGCAAGGGAAGGATAATGATAAGTAGAAAAGACAATCTGGCTATCATACTTCTTCCAGAATACTTTTTATTTTCTTTGAAATCCTGGATTTAGCATCTTTTTTTGTGAAGTATTTGTCAGCATTTCTGTAGGATTGAAGTGCTTTCTGTCGCAGGTTTTGTTTCAGATAAATATCCCCAAGGTGTTCATGAATATTTGGATCTTCTGGTTCAAGTTTGAGTGCTTCCATAATTTCTTTCGTTGCCAGTTCGAATTTTCCCATGCGAAAATAAATCCATCCTAGGCTATCCTGAATATATCCGTTACCGGGTTTGAGGCGTATGGCCTTCTGAACGTATTCCAGGGCTTTATCGAGGTTGATATTGTTGTCAGCCCATGTATAACCCAGAAAATTTAATGCTTCTGTGTGTTCGGGGTCAATTGTCAGGACCTTTTCCATTAGAGTGATTGCTTGCTCCTGAGAGCCATCTTCCTCTAGTAGAAGAGCATATTCAAAATTGATTGCAGCATTGTTCGGGTATTTGATAAGTGCAGTATCCAGCAGTTCATACCCTTTTTTCATCTGGTCCTGCTCCATATACAGTGATGCCAGAAGGGAGTAAAGGCCAGGGCTGACCAGTTCTTCGTTGAGAAGGGTCTCGTTCAGGAGTTCAATGGCACGGTTGTCCTGATGGAGTTCCATGAAGATGCGTACCTGAAGGAAGATGGAATCTTCAAACTGCTCTGCTTCCTGTTCTATTGTTTGCAGCAATTCCATGGCACTGGCGAGCTTTTTTTGCTGGTAATAGATAACAGAGAGCATATATGTGGCTTCGGGGACATCCTCACTGGTGGCCATTGGTAGTAGAATTACAGCTGCTTTATCAAGCTGTTTTGATCGCAGATGGAGTCTGGCTGTAATAATATCAATTTGGGTGGGATCATCACTGTTTTCACGCAACTCCTGCAGGACACGAAAAGCTTTTTTATCTTTATTTTGGAGTAACAGAGTATGAACAAGTCCAAGCCCTGCACGAGTTTCCTTGGGATTCTTCTTCAGAATTGATCGATATTGTTGTTCGACTTTTTTGTAGTTTTCCTGTTTTTCGTAGAACTCAGCTAGCTCTAGGACCAGTTCAATGGACCAGTTGAGTTGAAGTGTTTTTTTATATCGTTTTTCAGCAAGTTTTAGATCACCGGTTAGTGCTGCGAGACGAGCCAGATAGAGGTGGGCAAAAAGTGAGTCTTGGTTGAGTTCAAGTGCTTTTTGGAATGTTTGTTCTGCTTTGATGAATTCCTGTTGTTCCGAGTAGAGGAACCCAAGGCGTAGAAAAAGGGTCTCATCATCCGGGGTCATTGAAATGAGCTCATTATAGAGTTCAATTGCTTCGTCAATTTTATTATTGCGGATATCCAGGCGAGCGAGAAGGAGTCTGTCCTGAAGGTCTTCGGGGTATTTTTTAATTGCTGCTCGAAGCCAATTTGCAGCATCCTGCTGTTTTCCCATACGGATTAGAAGGATGGGAAGTCGGCGGAGAATATAGCGGGAATTGGGATCACAGATAAGAGCTTTTTCAAAGGCTTCCTCTGCCTCTGTATAGTTTTTATTGTTTTCGGCGTGGGTTCCCCAGAGAAAATAGAAGTAGGAACAGGAACTGTCTGAGCCTACAGGGGAAAATTGTTCATTTAATTCTTCCTGAACAAGATGCTGTTCAATGGAGAGGCTTTCAGAAACAACAGAACTGCATCCACTACAGAAAAACAGGAGTAAAGCGACTGAAAATATTGATGGGAGGAGGTAAGTTACAGGTTTCATCATCTTTCAATGAGTTCCAGAACATGAGCTAGGACATCGAGATGTATGGCCTCTATCGTTCCGGATGCGTTTATGCGTTTAATATAGGGAAGGGTCAGCATTTCAAATTGTGTTGCCACTTTTTGAAGGTACTCTTCTTTTTCAAAATCATTCAAGCTGTCTCCACGGATTTCAGTAATTCGTTTAACCCCGGTTTCAATGGGAGCATAAAACAGAAGGGCAAGATCAGGGATTGGGGCAAAGCTGTTCCTTTTTAAAATCTCGGCTGGCTCAAGACCTGCAGCGCCCTGATAGGCAATGGTTGAAAGATAATAACGATCACAGAGGATGATTTTACCCTCTTGCAATGCAGGATCAAGAAGGGTATTTACGTGTTCTTTTCTATCTGCAAGAAAGAGTTCAAGCTCCTCTTCAAGAGTAGTATCCTTGCGGTTACTGTACAACTCACGAATTTGCTGACCATATTTACCATTCGTTGGTTCAAAGGTGGATACTACCTCAAGTCCTTTGTCCCGAAGAGTCTTGGCAAGAAGGGAAAGCTGGGTAGATTTTCCTGTACCATCGGTTCCTTCAAAGACAATAAGTAATCCAGGTTTATTTTGTGAAATCATCTCGTTGTGTATGGACTCGGTTGTAAATTATTGTGTTAGCAAGTGTAATTGCAGCTGCAAGACTTGATGGATCGGCAATACCTTTCCCTGCAATATCGTAAGCGGTGCCATGGTCGACTGATGTTCTGACGATGGGCAACCCAAGAGTCACATTAACACCATCTTTAAAATGTAGCAGTTTAAAAGGGATTAGTCCTTGATCATGATACATACATATTACAGCATCATACTCACCATTTGCTGCTTTAAAAAAAATTGTATCAGGAGGAAAGGGGCCATGCAAGTCAATACCGTCTTTTTTAGCAGTCTCAATGGATGGTGTTATGAGTTCGATTTCTTCATTACCAAACATACCACCCTCTCCGGCGTGGGGATTGAGAGCCGCTACTGCAAGTCTTGGAGCGGGAATATTGAAATCAATCTTTAAGCTGCGATGGGTCGTGCGATACAGATCAAGAAGAGATTTTATATTTAACAATCCAGAGACCTGAGCAAGACCGCAATGAATGGTTGCAAGTGTAACTCTTAGAGAGCTTCCGGCAAGCATCATTACATGATTATTGCTGCCGGTAAGATAGGCGAGCATTTCTGTGTGGCCGGGATATCGATGGCCGCTTTCCTGCAACGCCTCTTTGGAAATCGGACAGGTACAGAGACCTGAAAACCATCCATCCTGAATACCGCGTACAGCCGATGTAATAGCTGAAGCCATGGCAACTGCTGTTTCTTTATTGAAAAAACCGGGTTGGACTGAATTGATGGTAATATTCGAGGTGGAATAAATCGGGATTATTCCGTTACCAGTCGGGACAGTTGTACCAGGGAGCCATGGAACAGTAGTACATTTGATATGGAGTTTTTCTGCATAGTAATCCAGTACATTTTGGTCACCAAGTACAACCACAGGTGAGTGTGGATTTTGTCGTGAGTGAGCAAAATATTTGAGGATTATTTCGGGGCCAATACCGGCTGGACATCCCATTGTAAGAGCTAGTGGCAGCATAACAATATGGTGGCTGAGTATTAATAAAAGGAGCTGCTTGCTTCGAAACAGTTCACAAGATGTTCGATTTTCGGTGCATTGGGAGTATCCATAACAATGGATATAACATCAAAGCGGGCGGCCTGATCAGAAAGTTTATTACGGGTCATATAGTCGAGGGCCAGCATGCTGATTTGTGCCTGCTTTTTTTTATTCACGGCTTCAAATGGTTGACCAAAGAGAAGGCTTTTTCTAGTTTTTACTTCTATAAAAACCAGAGTTTCCTGGTCACGGGCGATAATATCAATTTCCCCGAATTTCTGTCGGTAATTGCGAATAATAATTGTCAGACCTTTTTTTTGAAGAAATTCAGTAGCAAGGTCTTCACCCTGTTTCCCTAAACTTATCCGGTTTTTAGACAAACTCCTTTACTCCTTTAAAGGTTAAACGATGGTGGCAGGTGATCCCATGAACAGCAATAGCTTCACGATGTTGTTTGGTTGGATATCCTTGATTTTTAATAAAATTATAACAGGGATATCTTTTGTGGAGTTTTGCCATGATTCTATCACGGGTAACCTTGGCGATAATTGAAGCAGCGGCAATGGATGCCGATCGTGTTTCCCCTTTTATAAGAGGTTGTTGAATCTTTTTTATGGGAACTGGAAACTTTCCGTCAACAAGGAGGAAATTGGATTCAATACCCTGCTTTTTGAGTGCAGTCACTCCTCGTTTCATGGCCAGAAGCGATGCCTGGAGGATATTGATTTTATCTATGATTTTATGGGAAACGATCCCGATCCCAATATGAGCTTGTATTTCGTAGAGATGGTCAAATAGGAGCTGACGTTTTTTGGGGGAGAGCTTTTTGGAATCAATAAAGAGAGAGTGCTGACAGTTTTCAGGAAGGATAACTGCGGCAGCAACAACAGGTCCGGCCAATGGCCCACGACCAACCTCGTCGAGCCCTGCAACAACAGAATATCCCTGTTGCTGCAGGTTTCGTTCGAGAAAATAATTATCCTCTTGGGGAGGATCAAACAGCGTGCGAATTGAATCTGGCAGCTGTTTGTAATTCTTTTTTTTCTTCGTTGTTTTAGCGCACAATGCCGCGCTCGCGGATACGTGCAGCTTTACCGCGTCTGTCACGAAGATAGTAGAGACGGGAGCGACGAACACGTCCACGGCTTATAACTTCAATTTTCTCAATACGAGGATTGTGAAGGGCAAATGTCTTTTCAACACCAACGCCATGAGAGATCTTACGAACTGTGTAAGAGGCTCCCATATTTGCCTTTTTACGCTTAAGACACACACCCTGGAAAATCTGGATACGCTCTTTTGCACCCTCGATGATGCGAATAGATACTTTAATAGTGTCACCTGGACGAAAGTCAGGGTGATCCTGACGCATCTGTTCCATTTCAATCTTGTCAATAATTGTGCTCATGATATTTTCCGTTGTTTATCGTTTAACTGCTTTGTGCAGCTGATAGTTTTTTTTTAATATATTGCTTTCTATACGCTGAGAAGTCGATCAAGAATAATCGAAACTGCCGAGCGAACAGAAAGATGATTATAGCCAGTATTTGCTCCGACGGGTGGAAGACAGTAATCTG
>CAZUPS010000067.1:0-17805 GCA_964621915.1 uncultured Desulfocapsa sp.
AGTTATACACTGTTTTTTGGCTTTTTCCGCCGCGGGAGCGGCTTCGTTCAACAAGGTGTATCTGCAAGGTCTTTGCCAGCAGTTAATACCTGGTAACTACGAAATTACGGCGGTATGGCACACTCCTTCGGGACAGATACAGCGTCAGGATAGACATTCGTTCTATTTGCCGGTGCTTGCTGACTACGAGGTCCTTTTCTGGATGAAGTTACACAAAAAAACATCTCTGCAGGACGCGTCTTCCAACCGCACATTTTCAGATAGATATTATGGTGTATGGACAGTGAAGCTCTATTTAAATGAGCAACATGTAGGCGATAAACAATTTACCTTTCAATAATGACACAACGAGGCAATCATATGCAATTTGTAAAATCCAGTTTATTCCGTTTTGGAACACTTTTCGTAATCGTTCTGTTTGTGTCAGGCTGTAGTGACAGTGATGATGAGCAGGGATCCGCGGGAGGGAGTAGTGGGACCGTAATCCCGACGGGCAGTACCAGTACTGCAGTGGCAACAACTGATCTTAATACCTATCTTACTACTGCAATTTATGATGAGTACAAGGCCAGGGATACTTATCAGGCCATTATTGATAAATTTGGAAATGTTCGTCCTTTTGTTAATATTAAAAAGGCTGAAGAACAGCATATTGGACAACTCGCAGGTCTGTTTAATACCTATGGACTATCCGTGCCATCAGATAGTGTGGGAGGGCTTGCCGCTCCAGCATCTGTGAGTGCAGCCTGCAGTATTGGTGTGCAGGCTGAAATTGCAAATGGAGATATGTATAACGGTCTGCTGGCCGGAACAACGGCATATAGTGATGTTCAGGCTGTCTTTAAGCAACTGCAGTCGGCATCTCTGAACCAGCATCTTCCCGCCTTTCAAGGATGCGCGAATTAATTGGATTTACAGTCGGATAACCAGGTTTTGACGAGGGCGTTGAGCTTCTGTTTGCAGCTATCCTGCTCGCATTGAGGATTGAAACGATAACAGTGGTAAAGCTTTAGGATCGTGCGTAAACTGCTTATTTGTTGATCCTGCTGGTTTCTATGCTCAAGACGATGTAACCAGGTGTGGTGCGTTTCGTTTGGGTAACGTTCATATCCGATCTCCGAAAAGTAGTGTTCAATACGGAAGAAGTCTGAATCAGTACCCCTTTGCGCACCCCTGTTTTCTGAATCGTTTTCTGTTTTTCTGCTCGACCTCTTTGTTCTTTTGTGAATGAATCTGTATCCAACTGTGAGCAGAACCAGAGTGGAAATCCAGTATATTGAGGGTGGGATCGTCTGTCTTTCTTGATCTCGCCAGACAGAGAATTGATACCAGCACCAGGAGAAAAAATCGCGGATCGGAGTAAGGAAAGAAGAGGCGGCTGTTTCCTGGCTAAGCCAGTCTGGAGGTGTGGTGTCCAGCAGCTGCCATTGTCCATTAATATAGAGCATGCTCCAGGCGTGGGCATGTCGTGACCGAACGATATAGCACTGTTCCAGTTCACTGAATTCGTCAATCAGCCAGCCCGTAGCATACCGTGCAGGTATGCCAGCCATTCTGGCAAGCAGAACCGTGGCCGTGGCGAAGAGTTCACAATGGCCTGAGTATGTTGATGTGAGGAAGTGTTCCAGAGAGTTGCCTTGCTTTCCTCTGCTTTTTTGCACCAGAGAGTACGTAAATTGTTTTCCCAGAAAATTACTGATCATCCGCGCGGACTCTTCAGGTGAGTCTTTAAGAAGGCGACTATCCTGCATTATTGTTTTCAACATTGGCCGAAATGTATCTGGAACCAAGAGATCTTTTTCCGTAAAGATGGTGTCCTGTATTAATGCGGGGCTTGATTGTATTTCTGTATGAAGCATTTTTGAGGCACCTGTCAGATGAAGGGCTCCTAGTTTGCTCAGTTCAACGGTTTCAACGGGCAGATTGGCAAGGGACGTGGTTCCAAAGGGGATGGGAAGGATACCTTTACCTGAGTTAATTCTGGTGTTGATAATAATTCTGTTTTTGGGAGTATTCTTGGCGGGTGGGAATAATTGCCAGCGTGTTTTGTTCGAATCTGCCTGTATTGAGTCGAATATGCGGGGAGAACTGTACCAGGTAGATTTTCCGTAGGCTGAACTGTATACATTGTAGCTGCTGCTGCGAAGGTACTTTGGCGCTTTGCTGTTTTCTTTTTTTTGGATGCGGTAGATGATTTTTTCCGAGAGTTTTAATTCTCCTATGGAACCGATGGCGGTTCGAGATTGAAATGGGTCGTCGCGGCCTTTTCCATCGGGGAATATCAGTTCCATCATCTTTGCTTCAAGGGTCTCTTGTAAGTTCTGCAATCCGACCTGGGCGATATAGCCTGTACCCCCTATACAAAACAGCAGTATCAGTGATAGCCATGCAGGGTGTCCTGGATTACGCCCAACCCAGAGAGCCCAGGCGGCGAGACTAAAGAGGATTACAAAAAACCAGGGAGAGCGGTTATTGCCAATACCGCTGCTTAAGAGGCAGCTAGCCAGAAAAATATAAGATATGTTGATGCGATTCTTTGCGGGTTGCTGTGATTCCTGCTGTTTTGCGTTTATTTTTTTGCGTGTCTTTAATGAAAAGGCAGTGACAGGAATCGAACTTTTTTCTCCGTATGCCTGGGCCAGCATAATTGGAAAGACTATCATGGGTATCCATCCAAATAGACCCATAACCTCTGTGCTATTCATCTTGGTTATCAGGGCATAGGCCAGTACAAAAAAGGACAAATAGGCACAAAGATCCATGATTCTGCCATAATCCTTATCGGATAATTCCCATCTGATCTTCAGCCAGCGGGACCCCTCAAGTGCCAGGGCCATAATTAGAGCCGGGAACAGGAGATCAACCTGTACTCCCCAGAAAAGTAGAGCTGCGCCCATAAGAAAAAGAGGTGTATTCATATCTGAGCCAGCCCCTCTTCTATTCGATCCGGATGCAGATAGTGTACTGGTTCGGATTTTCCTTCAACCTCTGTTTCACTGATCACCAGCGGTAAAACCGGAATTCCGCTGGCACGGATATCGGCAACTAATGCCTGGCGTGGTTTGTCCCAGGCAAGCAGGATACAGATGCAACTGCTGAGTAAATCTGAGCGTTGCTGGATAAGCAGGGGCAATTCAGAAAATGATTCAGAGGGAGATTGTTGAACCGTTGCCAGTATTTCAAGAAGTTGTGTGCTGTGTCCAACGCCACGACCGGCAGTAAAGCAATATGCTTTGTTCCCGACAAAGAGAAGGTCGAGCAGTGAGTCTCTGTCGGCAACCGTACAGGCAAACGATGCAGCTATTGAAATAGCCTCTTCAAAGCATCGATCCGAGCAGTCGCTGGAAAACGTATCCAGAATAAGGCCCTGGCGGCTGAAGTATTCATCCTGAAATTCCTTTACCATGGGTTTTCCGGTTTTGGCCCAACTTCGCCAGTGAATTGTTCGTGGTGGGTCACCTGGACGATAATCACGCATGGAGCGGAACTCCTGAGATTCACCAACCGATGAGGCAAGAGCCACGCCAGATGGTTGATATTTTCGGGAGCCACTGAACTGAACAGGAGGTACCTGGTATCGTTTCGGGAGAACAATCAGAGTGTCCATGCACCTTGCAGAAGAGAGTGCATGGAACAGGCCGAAAGGATCGCTTTTGGCAAAAGTAACTGAGTCAAAACGGATAATGCCGCGTCTTAAAGGAGTGCATTCCTGCCACAATTCGGTCGCTGTTCCAGGGCTTAGCTTCGGCAGGTGCTGCCTTTCTCCGCGGATCATACGGCTGTATTGAATGAGTCTTCCCCAACGGTATGCCAGAGAAAAAGGATGAGCCCTTTTTTTACCTGTTGCCTTGAAATTGCAAAACTCAGGATAGGTTGGGTAATGCCATTTCTGGGTATCCATGGCTTGAATATTTCGCAGAGTTTTCTGGCCATTATTTTTCAGAAGAGTTCGATAGCGAAATGGATCTCCTGCTGTAACAAAATCTGGCAGATGCCGTATGACACTAATCCGGGCCGTAAAGCGAATGCAGAAGCATAATGAAATAGATCCCAGAACAGCCAAAATAGCGAAAAATTGAGAAACTGTGTTTTGTCTTGTGTCAATTCCAATGGCAGCAGAGAAGAGCAGCATTACCAGAAAAAGCAGGCCACTTCTGCTGATATGGCTTCGCAGCCAGTGACGGATTGCTGAAAGGCGCTTAAGAAAAGAGTAGAAGAATCGCTTCATGGGGCTTGCCCCTCTTTACGGTGGCACTGGCAGAGTGTTCAGGATATTTGCAACAATATCCCTGGTACTCAAACCTGAAAAAGCAGCACGTTGATCAAGGATAATCCGGTGAGCCAGAACATCTACGGCAATTTCATGGATATGTTCAGGCGTGACAAATTCAAGGCCATCGAAAAGAGCAAGGGTTCTGGAAATATGCATCAGGGCCAGGGAACCACGTGGGCTTGCTCCAAGTCGAACACCTTCAGTCTGGCGTGTAGCACCGGCGATATCGACACAGTATCGTTGTAACTCCTCGCAAATATGGATCCGATGTGTCTGTTCTTTCAGCCAGAGAAGGTCTTCCCTGGAAATGCAGGGGCTGACACGGTTGAGAGGATGTGACGTGGTTTGATCGGCCAGCATGGCGGTCTCGTCAGCAGCTGTTATGTAGCCCAGACTGAACTTGAGTGCAAATCTATCCATCTGAGCCTCGGGTAGAGGGTAGGTGCCGTGGGAGTCGATGGGATTTTGGGTGGCTAATACAAAAAATATGTCGCCTAAGGGGTGCAATTCTCCATCAATACTGACATGCCCTTCACCCATCGCTTCAAGTAATGCCGACTGGGTACGGGGGGACGCCCGGTTAATTTCATCGGCCAGGATGATATCTCCAAAAATTGGTCCGGGGTGGAAGTGGAATCTGTTGTCGCTTTGATCAAGAATTGATACTCCCAGAATATCCGATGGCAATAAATCCGGAGTGAACTGGATTCGCTTAAAGTTGAGATTAACTGCTTTTGCCAGAGCCTTGGCCATGGTGGTTTTTCCGGTGCCTGGATAGTCTTCAAGCAGGATATGCCCTCCACTGATAAATCCAGCCAATAGTTTTCGGATAGCCGTTGACTGTCCTCTGATAACCAGGCCTATGGAATTGCATAGTTCTTCGTATAGCTGAGGGCCTTTACTTTCGATTATATTCCTATGATATTCTGATTCCGGCATGGAATGTTCTCCATTGAGCATGATGCATTTGTTTATGGGAACAACATGATGAGATAAATAAACTTTCTGGTTTCGCTTGGAAGTTGAAGTCACCTGTTCTCTATAATTTTTTCCTGCGATTAATGGCCACCATAAACCTTCCGTCTATGGCCAACATTCACCACCAGAACAACGATCTCTTCCTTTTGAACTTCCCAGATCAGGCGATAATCACCGACCCGGTATTTCCACAGACCGGATAACGATCGGCGCAATGGATCACCATATCTTTGCGGATCCTTGTCTGTCTCAATACGTTTTTTAAGATATTTTAGGATATCCCTCTGGGGCTGTTTCCCGATTTTCTTCAGTTGCCGCAGTGCTGTCTCAGAAAATTTAACCCGCCAGATCAAGATCTTTCTCTACTTCATCTAGTGTGTACGTCTTTTCTCGTCCCTTGCGGATACGCTCCAGAGTGCTCTCGGCTAAATAAACGTTTTCCATCTCATCCAGCTGATCAAGGATAGCCTCTTTAATATAAAAGGCCTTTGTCCTTCCTGTGGCAGCAGCAAGATCATTCAACCTCTGTTCTGCTTCTGCGGGTAATCTTACTGACGTAGGCATATGTGCTCCTCCTGATTAATGATGTATTCACTGTATCGTTTGTATTAATTGTATTCACTTTGGTGGAAAAGTCAACATTTCGCAATTCTATAATTACCAACGGAAGTAAAGGTAAACATCAACTTTTCGCGATCCAACAGGCCGTCCTCTCTTTTTCCCTTTAAGGTGTTTACCGGTTAGCCTTTCAAGTTTAGCTTTGAATCGATAATTTTTTAGGGGTCCTGTGGACCGGACCCTATAGACAGGTATTGTGGGTGAGAGGGGCATAACGTGAAGGTGATTTGTCATCATCTAGGCATGATAAAAGGCACTACCTAAGCCGTGGACAAGAAAGTACACAACTTTTGGCAGGGGAATTGACAAATAAAAAAAGGTTGAGGCAGGTTCTTGCAACGGTGAAACACGTTTTAATACTCTTCCTGGTCCCACATGGAAGCATTAAAACGTACAACTTTGTTTCTACCGGTGTCTTTTGCCTGATAAAGGGCAATATCTGCGTGTTTAACGCACTCCCAGAATCCATCACCATCTACAGGATAGACAGAGACACCGATACTTAATGTTTTACGGATGCTGATATTTTCCACACGGAAGAGCTGTTCTTCAACGGCCGCTCGTATTTTTTCTGCCACATTGGTTGCTTTTTCCATTTCACAGTCTGTAAGCAGGATAAGGAACTCTTCACCACCGTAGCGGATTATGATATCCGAGGCTCGTACTCCTTCCTGCAGTATTACAGCAAGGGTTTTTAAGACCTGATCCCCCACATCATGTCCATATTCATCGTTTACCTTTTTGAAAAAATCGAGGTCGCACATAAGAATGGCAAGGGTGCTGTTCCTGCGTTTAATTCCGGCGAGCAGTGGGTTGATATTTGTTTCCAGAAATCTTCGGTTGGCAAGGCCTGTTAACGCATCTTTGGTGGCCATTTCATGAAGATTGCTGGCAAGACGTTTGGCGTGGAGTACGGGAAGTGCCTCGGCAAGATAGAGTCCCGCAAGATGCTGGTTTCGCAGCAATTCAGCGGATCGCTCTTCGCTGTCAACATAGAGTGACAGGAATTGAACAACCCCAAGCACCTTCCCGGAAACAATCATTGGGACACAGGTGTGAGTCATTTCGTCTGATATGGGAAAAACAGGGCAGATATTTGGGAACCCAGCGGATGAAATGATTTCACCGGTTCTTCTTGCCCTGCAAATTCGTGAGGTGCTCATTTCGCAGGTTTCATGTTCCAGTTCCGGTGGCCAGGTATAAACTGCTTCTATGGAGTCATCTTTTGCCCGGACTTCCCAGATAATAAATGTATTGAGGTGCAGAGTTTCCTTAAAAACGTAGGCCAGTCGGTTGTAGACTTCCTCAACTGTCTCATCGGCTTCAATGGTCCTTCTAAAGAGGGAAATGCCACGAATATGACTTGTCAGCCCATTCACTAACGAGGCCACTTCTCCAATTTTATCCTGGGTAATAACAGGAATTGCTGTTCCATGGCTGCATGTCTGGTCACTGCCGCTTTTATTGAGGAGGGTTTGAAGCGAGCAGATCATCTGGTCCAGAAAATCCACAAGGGCACGTATACACAAAAAACTTGTCAGGCTGAGAAAGGTCATGACCAGGATAACCAGAATGGCACCATGGGTAATATAAGTGTCGAGCAAAGCCAGGGCATTTGAGAGATGATTTGCTTCACCACAGGCGAAGCTTAATTCCAGTTTAAGTTTTTCTATAAAAAAATAACTATGCAGTCCAATAATAAAGTAGCCAAAAAGGAAACTGGTAAGGACCAGAAGGAATTTTTTATAAACTGAGAGGCTGAAAAAAGGTTGCCAGAGACGAAACCAGAGAGAGTTTTGAGAGGAATGAGTGTATTTCATTGAACGCTGTTTTCCTGACGTGTTGTTGTGGGTAGAGGTTGCCGGATGAAATAACCTACAGAGACTGATATGATTTAACTATTAATAAAAAAAAATAGCAAAGAAAAAAAGGCTAATTAAGGGGCTGAGTAATAATTATTTATTTTGTAAGATTGAGGCCAGAAAGGAATCTAGGAAGAGTTGGAAGAAATGGAAAATAAGGCAGACAACAATGGCATTGCCGGTATCAAAATTGATATTAGCAAGTACTGCAAGGGCCAGGGCCATGGTTTTTTGTGAAGTGACAAAAAGCATCGCTTTGCTGTCCGCTGAAGGGAGTTGTAAAAGCTTAGCGGCGTATGCGTTAATCAAAAGCAGGAGAATATGGACGGCAGCAACTCCAACGAGGATAGTTGTGTAATCCTTTGATGTCAGCCCAGTCAGAGCAGATGTAGAGGTTGAAAGTGAAGCGTAGACAATGATAATTACACAGCTTGAATTCAAATAACTCCAGAGTGGCGAGACACGGTTTTTACCACTTATACTGCGTATAATTTTACCGACAATAAAAGGGAGCAGAACAAAGAAGAGCATTTTGAAAAGTAGGGCTGTCTGGTCAATATCAATGGGGCCTGCAGCTTTAAGGCATAAATCAAGGATAAATGGCATGCTGAAAATGCCAAGTAGATTCAATGAAATGGTAAGAAAAAGAGCAAGCGTTCCATTGCCCCGGCTGACTTCAGTAATGACGATTCCCGATGATATGGTGGGGGGAACTGCACTCATTATAATAAGCCCCATGGCCAGATAGAGGGGAAGGTTCAGGAGTTTACTAAACAGGAGGCCAAGGAGAGGAGCTGCGAGGAGTGATATTACGGCAGCAACAAGAAATAGTTTAAAGAGTTTTGCGTCTACGCTCAACTCCTTTGGACCTGTCTGGTAGCCACTTACCAGGAAAATCAGAAAAACAATGATTTTCAGACCGTTATTGTCTGAGATAAAAGCTCCTCCTGCAGGCAGAGTGAAGCCGACGATGACTGCCAGGATAAGGCCTAGTGGGAGGAAGAGTTGTTTCATGGGAAGATCTGTTTTGGCCGAAAGGAGTGTCCCTTTCGGCCAAAAGATGGTGTCATTTAGATTTGTTTCATTGCACTCATATAGGAGCGTAACTCTTCTCCAATATTCTCAACGCCGGTATAGCGGATAGACTCGTTTGTCTCGATGAGTTCAACATTATTCACTCCATTGTCTTTAGACTCAATGGTTTTACCAATAACGTCTGTATTTACAGATTTCATAAAATCTGCGAGAAGCGGCAGGCAGGCATGGTTAAAGAGGTAACAGCCATATTCAGCGGTATCTGAGATAACAACGTTCATCTCATAGAGTTTCTTACGTGCAATAAGGTTGGCAATCAGTGGAACCTCGTGGAGCGACTCGTAGTAAGCAGATTCCTCTTTGATCCCTGCTGCGACCATGGTGTCAAAGGCAAGCTCAACTCCTGCTTTAATCATGGCAACCATAAGGATACCATTGTCAAAAAATTCCTGTTCGCTGATTTCGGTGTCAGCAGCGTTTGTTTTTTCAAAAGCAGTTTCTCCGGTCTCTTTACGCCATTTCAAAAGATTGGCATCATCATTGGCCCAGTCTTCCATCATGGTTCTGGAGAAATGTCCGGACATAATATCATCCATGTGCTTGTGGAAGAGTGGCTCCATAATGCTTTTTAACTCATCACACAGCTCATTGGCTTTGATCTTTGCAGGATTGGAGAGTCTATCCATCATATTGGTGATACCACCGTGCTTGAGAGCTTCGGTAATGGTTTCCCAGCCAAACTGGAGAAGCTTTACGGCGTAGGCTGCATCTATTCCCTGTTCCGTCATTTTGTCAAAACAGAGAAGTGAGCCGGTTTGCAGCATTCCACAGAGAATGGTCTGTTCCCCCATAAGATCAGATTTTACCTCAGCCACAAAAGAGGACTGGAGACAGCCCGCGCGGTGTCCGCCGGTTCCTGCGGCATATGCTTTGGCAACATCCCAACCGATTCCCTGAGGATCATTTTCACGATGTACTGCAATAAGAGTTGGAACACCAAATCCCCTTTTGTATTCCTGGCGAACTTCAGTTCCTGGAGATTTCGGAGCCACCATAACAACGGTGATATCTTCACGAACCTGCATTCCCTCTTCCACGATGTTAAATCCGTGGGAGTAGGAGAGGCAGGAATCTTTTTTCATAAATGGCATAACAGTATTGACAACATTGGAGTGCTGTTTGTCTGGAGTGAGATTGATAACAAGATCAGCATCGGGAAGCATCTCTTCGTATGTACCCACTTTGAAGTCATTTTCAGTAGCATTCTTCCATGATTGACGTTTCTCAGCAATTGCTGCATCACGAAGAGTGTAGGAAACATCCAGTCCTGAGTCACGAAGATTCAGTCCCTGATTTAATCCCTGGGCTCCGCAGCCAACAACTACGATTTTCTTGCCCTTGAGGGCTTCGACACCATCAAATTCAGAGATATCCATAAAACGACATTGACCGAGTTCTTCGAGTTGAAGACGCAGAGGAAGGCTGTTGAAATAATTATTTGACATGGTAATGCTCCTTTAGAAGTGATCATTCAGTAGTGAGTGGAAAATAAAAACGCTAAAACAATGAATTATTATGTAACAACATAATATGTTATTTTGTTGCGTAAAGTGAATTAAACGTAACGTGACGTTGCGTTAAATGAAATGAATGGGTACGTTATTCTATCTTGAATATTACTTGGAGGAAAATTCAGAAACTGAATGGATATTCGTAACCTAAAACTCTTTAAGCATCTTGCCGGAACCTTGCATTTCGGACAGAGCAGTCGTGCCTGCCATGTAACTCCTTCTGCATTAACCAGAATTATTCAACGTCTGGAAGAAGATGTGGGGGAAAAACTGTTTTATCGTGATAATCGTTCGGTTCGTCTTACCTCTGCGGGAGATGCTTTTCGTTCGTACGCCGATGATGTGATATTGCGGTATGAGATGTTGCGGGGGGACCTCTCCAGAGATCAAATACTAGGTGGGGAAATATCCTTGTACTGTTCTGTTACTGCAGCCTATTCTATTCTCCCTGCAATATTCCAGAAATTTCGTTCAGTGCATCCGGGAGTCCATATTAATCTGCAGACGGGTGATGCAGCCCTTGCTTTGACAAAGTTACAGAACAGGGAAGTTGATATTACGGTGGCAGCCCTTCCTGATGTTTTACCGGAACGAGTACAATTTCTGAAAATTTTTGAAACGCCATTGGTTTTTATTGGCTCGACAGCATTTCCTGAAACAATACAATATGAGAACGATGATATTGACTGGCGGAAAACACCAATAATTACGGCTGATTTTGGATTAAGCCGGGAGCGAACGGATCATTGGTTTTCTGAAAAGGGAATTGTCCCGAATATCTACGCCCAGGTGGCAGGAAATGAAGCGATTATAGCCATGGTAGCACTTGGTTGTGGGGTCGGCGTTGTACCTGAGTTGGTTCTGGACAAAAGTCCTTTGAAAGAGCAAATTGCAATTTTACCGGTGAATCCACAGTTGGAATCTTTCTCCATTGGGATCTGTACGGTTAAAAAACATATGCGACCACCGCAGGTTGATGCTTTTTGGGAAATTGCTGCTTTAAGCTGAGAAAAGATCTGTTCAGACCGCAACGGTATCACAGTTGCAAAGTAGAGCTTTTAGCATTCTTTGTTGTGTTTCTGAGAGCTTCCCAAACTGTATTCCAACTTTCTTGTAGACCATTCCGGGAATGGCAGAAAAAGAAACCTCTCTGTTCCAGACAACTGTTCCAGGCATTTGTCTGGTATCGAATCCATTTTCGTTGCATAGGATGTCAATAGACAATTCTCCAGTGATATTGTTTATTGTTTCGTCGAGAAAAAGAAGGGAAAGACCGCCTTTGCTGATATCGATTACCTGGGCAATTCTATCATAGGCCATAGCACGCGTCCCATTAAGGGCATTGAATCGTAACGATTTTCTTTCTTCAAACATAATGTGCTCCATTTGATGGTTTAATCGTGTCACAATTGTATGCGAATAAAGAGTGGTATTTTCTGCGCCTCACTATAAATCATAAGGCGGATTGTTTATTAAATTGTATGTGAAGGGCGACGGTTTTGTCAAGCTAAATAGTACGTATGAACAGGATGATGAACAGGGAAAAACTTTTTAGTTAAAGATTTTTTACCATGTTTCTGCCAGCTTGTTTTGCAGCGTACAGTGGCTGTCTAATACTTTTCAACACCTTGTATATTACAATTGCTATGATAAAAAAACTCTCCTGATAAACTTATTGATAGTGTGTGTTTTTCTATAGTAATGTTATGTGAAAAACTTAGTCGTCGTCAAGGGCATGGTGTGGGATTGATATCAAAAAATAACGAGAAACAAAAATGAACAAGATGTTTAGTTTTGGTTTGGTGGGACTGTTGATTCTTTTACTGCCGTCTACCGGGGTAGCAGAATCATGGCTCTATGAAGGTGAAGGAGGTTCAACATTTGCAGCCATTCTCTGTCATGGTAAAGGAGGTGACCCTGAATCGTATGTGGTTGATCCTCTGCGAGTTGGACTTAATGAAAAGCTTGGTTTCCATACGGTTTCTTTACAGATGCCGGGTGGTGTGAAAAAACTGCAGGAGTATGCAGACGATTTTCCGGCAGCATTTAAAGAGATTGACCTGGCAGCCGAATTTTTACAAAATAAAGGGGTGAGGTCAATCGTTCTTATTGCCCACAGTCTTGGTTCACGTATGGCAACAGCCTATCTTGCGGCCAGTCCTCATCCGTTAATACAATCGTTTATCGGAGTGGGAATGCTGAACAATGGCGAGTCGCCACTTGATTGTCTCGGGAATCTTCGGAATACTGCCATTCCTGTGTTGGATATCTGGGGTGAGGCAGGGATGGCTGGTGATAGTCGTTATGCCGTGGAGCGAAGAATACTTATTTCTCCACGCTATACTCAGGTATCTATTGCTGGTGGGGATCATGCTTTGTCGGAGCATGAAGATGAGTTGGTGGAGGAAGTTGTTGCCTGGTTAAAGATGCAAAATCAAGAAGGTGGAGAATTACTATGAATAAAGAATGGACTGTCGGTGACTTACTCAGCACGTCAAGCGCTTATTGGCGCGGCTGTACATTGCAGGCTGCTGTACGGCTGGAAATTTTCACTACTATTTCTGAAGAGCAAATGAGTCTGCAGCAGATTGTCGCTTTACTTGATGTTGACCCACGTGCTGCGGAGTATTTGTTGAACGCACTCTCTGCCATGGGACTGCTTGTCAAAAAAGAGGGTTTGTATAGCAATAGTCCAGAATCGTACAATTTTCTTTGTAAAACTTCTTCTCGCTATATTGGTCACATTATTTTGCATCATCATCATATTCTTGATGGATGGGCGCAGCTTGATAAGGCGGTAACAACGGGTGCTCCTGTCAAACAAAGATCCTATGGCGAAGCAGTGGAACGGGAAAGTTTTTTAATGGGTATGTTTAATCTGGCCATGGGAATTGCTCCTGCCATTGCGCAGCAGGTTGATCTGTCGCAGCGGCACCGGCTTCTTGATCTTGGCGGTGGGCCCGGAACCCACGCTATTCATTTCTGTCTTGCCAACCCTGAACTGGGTGCTGTTATTTATGATCGGCCAACGACTCGGTCATTTGCCACGAAAACGGTGGAAAAGTTTGGATTGCAGGAACGAATTTCGTTTGCAGGCGGTGATATTACAACGGAACAGATTCCGGGCGGGCCCTATGATGCTGCCTGGCTATCTCATATTCTGCATAGCAATGGACCTGAAGAATGCCAGCGGATTATTGATAAAACCGTTGCAGCCATGGAGCCTGGAGGAGTTATCTTGATTCACGAGTTTATTCTTGATGACAATAAAGACGGGCCTGAGTTTCCGGCCCTCTTTTCCCTGAACATGCTGGTTAATAATCCAGAAGGGTGTGCATATTCAGGAGAAGAGTTGACAGCTATGCTGCAGAAAAGTGGAGTTCACGATATAAAACGCCATTCATTCAGGGGGCCAACGGACTCATCTATTCTTTACGGGAGCGTTTAGGGCGTAGAATAGTTTCCAGGTTCGTAACTATTCACCTGTACCCCATCTTCACCCATTTTTACATTCTCACATAGCATTAGTATGCTTCGAATGTCAAAATGAACGAATATGAGGCACATCTGAACAGTTACAGTTCAGTGTTTTGCCAATTTTACAGGTACTCGCTGAATAATTACCCAGGTTCTTTTGTTATTTTGATTTTTGACCAAGGCCAAAGATATTAGAGGCACGTTTTGGGTTGGGCTTTTTTTCCGCGTTACCAGCCTCTCTTTTTCCACTATTTGCGGAACGACGAGGTCCGGTTTTTTTCTTTGGTCTGTGCTTTGGAGCTTGGGGGCGTTTGGTCTGTTTTTGTTCCTGTTGTTCACCTGCCTCTTCCATGGCGAACCCATCCACGGTGACTTTCTGAATCGTTTTCCCCTGCAGATGTTCAATAGCTTTGACCATTGCCTGGTCATCGTAACACATAAAACTGATTGCCTGTCCACTGCGTTCGGCACGTCCTGTTCGGCCAATGCGGTGGGTATAGGCTTCTGCGGTTGAGGGGAGATCAAAGTTGACTACTCGGGCCACTCGGGAAACATCGATACCGCGAGCAGCAATGTCGGTTGCCACAAGTACTTTGAAGGTTCCATCGCGGAAGCCGGCAAGTGCGTTTTGACGTTGGTTCTGTGACATATTTCCCTGAAGGGCAGAGGCTGCAAATCCCGCCTTCTCCAACTTTTTGGCAAGATTTTTTGCCCCGTATTTGGTGCGGGTGAATATCAGAGTTGATCCTTCCGTTGGTTCATTCTCCAGGAGATGAAGGAGCAGAGCGGATTTCTGTCGTTTTGATACCGGGTAGAGTGATTGGGTGATTAAATCAAGAGGCTGTTCCAGTTTGATCCGGATTTCTTTTGGATTGGTTAATGCTTCATCTGCCAGTTTACGGATATCTGCTGGCATGGTGGCAGAAAAAAGCAGGGTCTGACGATTTGGCGACAGGTGTTTGAGAATACGTCTGATATCCGGGAAAAAACCCATGTCAAACATCTGGTCTGCTTCGTCGAGCACAAGCGTTTCTACCTTATTTAACTGAAGATCATGGTTGTTTAAATGGTCAAGGAGACGACCCGGGCAGGCAACAAGAATTTCAACGCCGCGTGCGAAGGCATCAAATTGAGGCTTTTTTCCAACACCGCCGTATACGGCAAGACTTCGCAGGCCGGTACCTATTGCCAGTTCCTGAAAACTTTGGTGGATTTGTTCTGCAAGTTCTCTGGTGGGTGCGACGATAAGAGCACGTACTTTACCACGCTCACCGTCTGCGAGTTGCTGGATAATGGGAAGGGCAAAGGCTGCAGTCTTACCAGTTCCCGTCTGGGCAAGACCCAGGATGTCTTTCCCCGTCATTACTTCGGGGATGGCTTCTTCCTGGATGGGGGTTGGGTGCTCATAGCCGCAGTTTTCAATATTGCGATTAATCTGTGGTATGAATTGGAACTGTTTAAAACTCATCTGAACTCCTTGTTCTTTCCATTGTATTCGGTGAAAAATGGAAAGACCCTATCAGGAAAACCGATGCGCGACCACTCTTTTCTGAGACTTAAGCCATAATAATATGGTTTTTTTTATCAGAATTCGGTGAGGACAGGACGCTAATTGGACGTCCTGTCCTGAGCAGGTTAACAGCCTTCGATTGCTGCACTTGTATTTGTAGCTGTTTTAACCTTTACTTCGGTGCCTACGGGAAGCGTTGCCGCCTTGTCGCCACAGTCCATGGTTATCATATCACCCTCTACTTTTTCCACCGTGCATTTAAGGGTGGCTGCTTGAGCAGAAACGCTGATCATTATGGTAAGAGCCAGGGCTGTCAGTAAGGTTGTTAGTGTTCTCATCTGTTCCTCCGATTATTTGTTGTCTGTTTGGGCATTATGCCCTCTGTTATGTTTGTACTGTAGGGTTAAAAATGAAAAGAAAAAACCCGATATCGGGCGATATCGGGTTTGATCTGATAGACATTGATGTAAAATCAGTACGTTAGGTGCGATGGGGTTGAGTTGTACTGTGTAAAAGAACGTTGTAAAATATGTTAAAACGCGTAGAGTAATCCTGAAGTTCAAGCATTTTACTAATTTTCAATCGGAATAATAAAGCATGAAATCTGGGGTAGCCATGGTTCAGGTCAGTGGACCTAAAATACGTTCTCTTCGTGAAGAACAGAACTTGACTCAGCTCTATCTGGCTACAGCTGTTGGCGTAACCACCGAGACCATTTCCCGCTGGGAGCGCCAGGAGGCGCCAACGCTTAAAGAGGAGAACGGCCTGAAACTGGCTGAGGCTCTGGCTGTTCCCATAACTGAAATTGTTGCTGTTTCAGAGGCGCAGGCGCAGAAACAGGAGCCAGAGAAAGAGGATCCAGTTGTATCTCCTGTTCGTTCAGTAAAAAAAGTTCTGTTTTTTATAGCTGCAAATATTCTGCTGCTTGGAGTTCTTTTGTTTCTTATTATTATGTTCAGAGGGAGCGAGTCTCTGCACCTGTCGGCCAGAAGAATCATGCCTTCCCATACCCTGACAGGGCATCCTTTTCCCGTGGTTGTTAAGGTGGATTTTGAATCGGGAAAAACGTCTTCACTTCTTTTGAAAGAACAGTTACCGGTGGGTTGTATTGTCCTGCATACTGTTCCCGAGGCAACCGTGGTCGATGGCGGATTTCTGAAATGGATAGATAAAGATGGGCCTGGTAAACGGAGTTTTTCCTATATTGCAAAATGTGATGCTTCTGCGCGGAATGATGATTTTAGTTCCTTTGTTGGTACCCTCCTCGTTCGTCAGTCCAGTCGTCAGGAAGTTGAAGTGGATGGTCGAAGTCGTATTCATCTCCTCGAGTATCATTGGGCTGACGCCGACAAAAACCATATTGTTGATGATGAAGAACTACTCGCCGTATATGACGATTTTGGTCGTATAGACGGGTTGAACGTTGATATTGAAGAAGTGGAAACAATCTGGATGGGATCCGGCTACCGCTGGAACCCTGAAACATCTGTTTTTAAGATTATTCCTTAAGTCTATCTGGAACAGGAGTGAGTTGTATGAAGAAAAGGATAGGTGAAATCCAAAGAAACGTTGTCTTGTCACTGGCGTTTGCTGCACTGTTTTTGACGGCTGAGGTTCGGGCCGAGGGTGTTCAGGCAAGGTATCTGGAGAATAGTGGCAGTCGAAGTGTGCTGGAAATCATCATTGAAGATCCTGCACCGAGTTCTGTTATCGTTAAACAGCGGATTCCAGCAGGTGCCAGGATACAGAGTGCAAGTCCTGATTTTAGTAAATTTTCGTCTGGAAAAAATGAGGCGAAGTGGTTATTTAAAAAACCTGTTCCCGGGGCGCAGCGTATTGTCTTGAATTATACAGCACCTCTTTCGGGACAGGGAGCTACAGCTGTTGTTCGTTGTAAAAGTCCCAGTGATGGCTCCCTTATGACTATCAATGTTCAGTAATTGATCATCGGGAGGGGATGTTATTCCAACATGCGTTGCAAACAATCCTCAAAATTTCGGTCTTCCAGACCATTGAATTCAAAAAATTCCAGTCCCATTCCCTTTGGTTTTCGAAATCGTTGGGTCCAGCGAACCACGGCCTGGGCCTGGATCATCACCTGCTCTCCGTCTTCATCAATAAACTGGAAGTTCAATGATACAACACTTCCCTTGGGCATCAAATGCTCGGTTGCCAGAAACATGCCACTGAGTCCACAATCTTCAGCAACGCCCTGAAAGTATTCTTCCGTTTCCCTGTCGACCTGCTGTTTATTAAATCCTACGTGAACGTTACTGGCAATGCGTTTGAATTTTCGTTTTTCTTCAGGCATTTATTTTCTCCGGTGAGTCAAAAAAAATAGGAAACAGTAATATTGGGTAGGAATAGGTGGCTACGATGATCACAACAATTCGCACGAGTACACTAATTTATACAATGTATTATTTATTTGGGTTCATCCGACTGAAGCGTACTTTTGAAATAAGTTTTGCAAAAAAAGTG
>CAZUPS010000068.1:0-17211 GCA_964621915.1 uncultured Desulfocapsa sp.
GCAGGTATCATGATCTTCCTTATTCGATTATTTCACTTACAACGCCGGCACCAACTGTCCTACCACCCTCACGGATAGCAAAACGAAGACCAACATCCATGGCGATTGGGGTGATAAGCGCACCAACAACATGTACGTTATCGCCTGGCATTACCATCTCAACACCTTCTGGAAGTGTAATAACTCCAGTAACGTCGGTTGTTCTGAAGTAGAACTGTGGACGATAGCCATTAAAAAATGGAGTGTGACGACCACCCTCATCTTTTCCAAGAATATAGCATTCAGCCTTAAACTTGGTGTGAGGATTGATTGAACCAGGAGCAGCAAGAACCTGTCCACGTTCAATATCTTCTCGTTTAACACCACGAAGAAGAGCGCCGATATTATCTCCGGCCTGACCTTCATCGAGAAGTTTACGAAACATTTCAACACCGGTACAAGTTGTCTTAACGGTATCTTTAATTCCTACGATTTCAATCTCGTCACCAACATGAACGATTCCTCGTTCTACACGTCCAGTTGCAACAGTTCCACGACCAGAAATTGAGAAGACATCCTCAATTGGCATAAGGAATGGTAGATCAACGTCACGCTCTGGCTCAGGGATATAAGAGTCAATAGCAGCCATCAGTTCGTTGATGCATTTTGCAGCATCAGCGTCTTCTGGGTTTTCAAGGGCCTTCAAAGCAGAACCTTGGATAATTGGAATATCATCACCAGGGTACTCATACTTATCGAGCAATTCACGAAGTTCCATCTCTACCAGTTCGATAAGCTCTTCGTCATCAACCATGTCGCATTTATTCAGAAACACAACGATTGCAGGAACGCCAACCTGACGTGCGAGCAGGATATGCTCACGGGTCTGAGGCATGGCACCATCATCGGCACCAACAACAAGGATTGCACCGTCCATCTGTGCAGCACCTGTAATCATGTTCTTGATATAATCAGCATGACCAGGACAATCAACATGGGCGTAGTGACGATTCTCAGTCTCATACTCAACATGAGCAGTAGCGATGGTAATTCCACGCTCTTTTTCTTCAGGAGCCTTGTCGATATTACTAAAATCAGTAAATTCAGCAAATCCTTTGGTTGCCTGTACAGCTGTAATTGCAGCGGTCAGAGTGGTTTTACCATGATCAATGTGACCAACGGTTCCCACATTGACATGCGGTTTATTTCTTTCAAATTTTTCTTTTGACATAGTCGTTCCTCAAAATGAATAAGCTATATTCCTCTGATTTTTCTTATAATCTCGTCGGCTCTATTTTTCTGCACAACGTCATATTTTTCAAACTGCATGGTAAAATTCGCTCTGCCCTGCGTTGCTGACCGGAGAGATGTTGAATATCCGAACATTTTCGCCAAAGGAGCATGAGCTCTTACCACCTGCAATCCATCGCTGGTTTCAACCCCAACAACTTTTGCCCTCTTGGAGTTGAGATCATTCATCATATCTCCAAGATATTCATCCGGACATGTTATCTCCAGATTCATAATCGGTTCAAGCAACAGTGGTTCAGCATCTGCTGTTACCCTACGTATCGCCATGGCCGATGAAATTCCAAACGCCATCTCGGTTGACTCATCATCGGAATAGGAACCTCCAATTAACGTTACCTTGATATCTGTAACTGGATAACCGATAAGTGGCCCAGCATCCAAGCTGTCCCGTATTCCTCGCTCGATGGCCTCTAGAAACTCCGAGGGAATCTGATTGTCATTCACCTGACTCTCAAAAACTACCCCTTCAGACCTTCCGAGTGGCTCAACCTTTATTACAACATGGCCATATTGGCCTTTAGCACCTGCAAGCTGGTCAAACTTTCCTTCGCCCTCAGCAGTTACTGAGATGGTTTCCTTATAGGATACCTGAGGTTTACCAACGTTTGCATTTGCTTTAAATTCGTTTAATAGCCGATCTACAATGATTTCGAGATGTAATTCTCCCATCCCTGAAATAATCGTCTGCCCTGTATCCTCGTTTTTGGTAATCTTAAACGATGGATCTTCGAGAGCTATTTTTGCAAGTGTATCAGCAAGCTTATTTTCATCAGCTTTACTTTTTGCCTCAATAGCTACTCCGATAACAGGTTCTGGAAATTCCATACTTTCCAGGACAATGTAATCGCCGCTTGCACAAAGGGTATCTCCGGTTGTGGAGAATTTAAGTCCAATAACAGCTCCGATATCACCGGCACTCAGACTATCGACCTCTTCCCTTTTATTCGCATGAAGACGAATCAGTTTGCTAATTTTTTCTTTCTTCTTTTTGACGGGATTAAATACCTTGTCACCTACCTTTAGTATTCCGGAATAGATACGGATAAAGGCCAAGTTCTCAACAAAAGTATCGCTCATCAGTTTAAAGATGAGCGCAGAGAATTTCTCTGTTGCGTCAGCTTTACGACTGATTTCTTCATCATCTTTACCAAACCCAATCATTGGAGGTACGTCCAATGGTGAAGGTAGATAAGATATGATGCCGTCCAACAGAGGTTGTATGCCTTTGTTTTTAAAAGCGCTTCCACATAAAACCGGAACTAAGTCCAGGTTCAATGTAGCAGTTCTCAGGGCACGATAAATCTCTGTCGGAGATACTAATGTATCTTCAAGGAAATTTTCCATGATCTCATCATCGAAGTCGGCCAACTTCTCGATGAGCATCATATGTGCGGCCGTGAATCTGTCCCGATATGTTTCCGGGATATCTTTTTCTATGACTTCCTGTCCAAGTGAATCTTCGTCAAAAACGTACATCTTCTCTTCGATAAGATCGATAACGCCTTCAAACTCAGCTTCTTTTCCAACAGGAATCTGAACAACAACCGGGTTTGTCCCTAGTCGTTCTTCCATCATTGCAACAACACGCTCAAAGTCGGCGCCTATTCGATCCATCTTATTGATGAATGCTATCCGCGGTATCTGATACTTCTCAGCCTGTCTCCAAACTGTTTCCGATTGCGGCTCGACACCGCCTACGGCACAAAAGACAGCAACTGCACCATCCAGTACGCGAAGGCTTCGTTCCACCTCTACGGTGAAATCGACATGGCCCGGTGTGTCAATGATATTAATACTTTGGGATCGCCAGGTACAACTCGTTGCAGCCGAGGTGATCGTAATCCCCCTCTCCTGCTCCTGTTCCATCCAATCCATGACAGCAGCACCATCATGAACTTCGCCAATCTTATAGGACCGGCCAGTGTAATACAATATCCGTTCAGTTGTAGTTGTCTTTCCTGCATCAATATGGGCCATAATGCCAATATTACGCACACTGGAGAGATCTTTTTTATCAGCCATAGCTACCCCTTACACAGACTAGCTCCTCAGCTAACACAACAAACGGCTTACAAATGTTCCAGCTAACCTACCAGCGATAGTGAGCAAAAGCCTTATTGGCTTCAGCCATGCGGTGGGTATCGTCACGCTTCTTTACAGCAGCACCACGATCGTTATACGCATCAAGTAATTCCGCAGCAAGTTTGTCTGACATGGATCTGCCGGATCTCGCCTTGGCGAAATCAATAATCCAGCGAATCGCTAAAGCATTACGACGAACCGTACGTACTTCCATGGGCACCTGATAGGTGGCTCCACCAACACGTCGAGATTTAACTTCAACTTTTGGTCGAACTTTTTCCATTGCCTCTTCAAACACTGTAAGAGGATCTTCGTCGGTAACTTTGGACTCTACTATATCCATTGCATCATAAAAGATTCTCATGGCAATAGACTTCTTACCCTGCTCCATAATTCCGTTGGTAAACTTAGCTACCAAAACGGAATTAAAACGTGGATCAGGATTTATTTTTCTTTTTTCAACTATTTTTCTGCGTGGCATTATATTCCTCTATCACTACTCGAATTCAGGTTATTTCGGACGCTTTGCGCCATACTTGGAACGCCCCTTACGTCTGTCAGAAACTCCAAGAGTATCAAGGGTACCACGAACAACATGATAACGAACACCAGGAAGATCTTTTACACGACCGCCACGAATCAGGACAACTGAATGTTCCTGCAGGTTATGACCTATACCAGGAATATAAGAAGTTACCTCGATTCCGTTGGTCAACCGAACCCTTGCCACCTTACGAAGCGCTGAGTTTGGTTTCTTTGGAGTTGTCGTATACACACGAACACAGACACCACGTTTCTGAGGTGCGCCTTTCAGTGCTGGAGTAAGACTCTTCTTAACCTGTTTTTTTCTGCCCTGCCGAATGAGCTGATTAATTGTTGGCATTATCTTTACTGCTCCTGTTCACGTATATTAAAATGTCGTTAATTATTCATCACACTAGGCATCTTACAAATGAGCCGAGCACGAAAGGGAGAATAAATACTCTATCTGAAGAACTGTGTCAAGCACAAAAAGTTTTTATTCTCTTAAATACATTCATTAAAGGGATCAAAGCCACTATGGTTTGATCCCGGATCAACCATTAGAACGTTCTATCAAGACCGGTACCTGCAGATATCAAGCGGCCCATGATCACATTTTCCTTCAGTCCAACAAGCTCATCAACCTTACCCTGCATTGCTGCATTTGTAAGAACCTTGGTAGTCTCCTGGAACGACGCCGCTGAAATAAAGCTTTCAGTGGAGAGTGATGCCTTGGTAACACCAAGTAGGAGGGGTTCAGCCATACCAGGCTGCTTTCCTTCTGCAAACAAACGATCACGTTCATCTTCAAAGTCCCACCATACAACCTGCTCACCGATCATAAACTTGGAATCACCGGCATTTGTAATCTGGACACGCCTCAGCATTTGACGAACAATTACTTCTATATGTTTGTCATTTATTTTAACACCCTGAAGTCGATAGACTTCCTGTACCTCATTCACCAGAAACTTGGCAAGTTCCTTGACACCAAGCACTCTAAGAATATCATTGGGGACAACAGTTCCTTCCATCAAGGGCTCTCCAGCCTGTACATAGTCACCCTCATGGACGATGATATGCTTAACCTTAGGCACAAGGTACTCCTGAGGTTCACCAAACTCAGGAGTAACCACAACACGTAACTTACCCTTAAGTTCTCTACCAAAGCTGACTCGTCCATCAATCTCTGTAATAATTGCAGGTTCCTTGGGCTTACGAACCTCAAAGAGCTCAGCAACTCGCGGCAAACCACCGGTAATATCCTTCGTTTTACTACTCTCGCGAGGAATACGACCAACTACCGTTCCAGCTTCTATATGTTCGCCCTCTTCCAGTGAGATAATAGACCCAACCGGGAGAGAATATCTGGCAAACGCTTCTGAATCAGGGAGCTTTAGGGTCTTATTCCCCTTCTCGCCTTTAATAGAAATACGTGGGGAAAGTGCCTGACCGGAAGGCGTAGGTACAATAACCTTACTGGATTTTCCGGTCACACCATCGACCTTCTCCTGCATGGTTGAACCTTCAACAATATCACCAAATTTGATGATACCTGCAACTTCTGAAACAATTGGAATGGTATAAGCATCCCACTCTGCAAGAATAGTAGCAGGTTCAACTTTCTGATCTACTTGAACCAGTATCTGAGCACCATAGTTAACTTTGTGACGCTCACGCTCCCGGCCCTGTTCATCAAGAACTGCAATCTCAGCATTACGATTCATTACAATTTTAATACCTTCGGAGTTCACAACTGAATGAAGGTTATTAAAGGCAATTTTACCAGCTCGTTGACTCTGAATTTCGGCCTGTTCAACTGCGCGACTCGCAGTACCACCGATATGAAATGTACGCATGGTAAGCTGTGTTCCTGGCTCACCAATAGACTGTGCTGCGATAATTCCAACAGCTTCTCCACGGTTGACCATATGACCACGGCCAAGATCACGACCATAACATTGAGCACATACACCGCGGCGGGCACGGCACGTGAGAACCGAACGAATCCTCACCTTATCAATACCGGCTTCATCTATTTCTTTTACCAGTGTTTCGGTGATTTCCTGACCAGCTTTGACGATGATTTTTTCTTCATCAAAGGGATCAACAACATCTTCCTGGGTTACTCGCCCAAGGATTCGATCGCCTAAGGGAACAATTATTTCACCACCATCGAGTAGCGGTTCTGCAACGATCCCATCTAGTGTCTCACAATCCGCCATAACAATGGTGGAATCCTGGGCGACATCAACCAGACGTCTGGTAAGGTATCCTGAGTTAGCTGTTTTAAGCGCTGTATCAGCAAGACCTTTACGGGCACCATGTGTAGAAATAAAGTACTCAAGTACACCAAGGCCCTCACGGAAACACGCCTTAATGGGAGTTTCAATAATGGCACCAGATGGCTTAGCCATTAGTCCACGCATACCTGCAAGCTGACGAATCTGATCTCGTGAGCCCCTGGCACCGGAATCTGCCATAAGATAAATAGAGTTGAAACTCGGAGCAACAACCTTATTATTATCCTTATCAATAAAGGTATCGACTTTAATCGCATCCATCATTTCATTCGCGACATCTTCCGTTACCTTAGACCAGATATCAACAACCTTATTATATTTCTCACCGGATGTGATCAAACCATCAGAGTACTGCTGGCTAACATCAAGAACTTCGTTCTCTGCCTTTCCAACCAGTATTTTTTTACTGTCAGGAATTTTCATATCATCAATGCAGATTGAAATTCCAGCACGTGTGGCAAATTCATATCCTATATCTTTGAGACGATCTGCCAAAATAACAGTCTCTTTGGTTCCGGCATGTCTATAGGTATAATCGATAAGCTGAGCCAGAGCCTTTTTGGTCATTACTTTGTTTACTTCACTATATGGAACCGTAGATGGCAAAAGATCACCCAGAAGCACGCGGCCCATGGTAGTCGCAACCATCTTACCATCAAGGCGAAGATTAATTTTTGCTTGAAGATGAACTGTGTCATAGTCAAAAGCAATCCGTGCCTCAGATGGATTGGAAAAATTCTTTCCTTCTCCTTTGGCATTGATACGTTCTCTTGTCATATAGTAGAGGCCGAGAACAATATCCTGTGATGGAATAATAATCGGTTCACCATTTGCGGGTGAAAGAATATTATTAGTAGACATCATCAGAACACGGGCTTCAACCTGAGCCTCGACGGACAACGGTACATGGACCGCCATCTGATCGCCATCAAAGTCAGCATTAAAAGCTGCACAAACGAGTGGGTGAAGCTGAATAGCCTTCCCTTCAATCAGAACGGCTTCAAAAGCCTGCATACCAAGTCTATGAAGAGTTGGAGCGCGGTTTAAGATTACAGAACGTTCAGTCACCACCTCATCTAGTACATCCCATACTTCTTTGGCACCCTTTTCAACCATTTTTCGGGCACTTTTGATGGTAGTAACAAGTCCCTGATTCTCAAGTTTGTTGTAGATAAATGGCTTAAAGAGCTCAAGTGCCATTTTCTTTGGAATACCACACTGATGCAATCGAAGATGAGGTCCCACGACGATAACAGATCGACCGGAATAATCGACACGCTTACCGAGTAGGTTTTGACGAAAACGACCCTGCTTTCCCTTCAGCATATCGGAAAGGGATTTCAATGGTCGTTTATTGGCACCTGTAATAACACGGCCACGTCGTCCATTGTCAAAAAGGACATCGACCGCTTCCTGAAGCATTCTTTTTTCGTTACGAATAATAATATCAGGAGCATCAAGCTCAAGAAGGCGCTTCAATCGATTATTACGATTAATTACTCGACGATACAGATCGTTCAGATCACTGGTTGCAAAACGGCCCCCTTCAAGAGGAACGAGAGGTCGCAGATCAGGAGGAAGTACAGGGATTACCTTAAGCACCATCCATTCTGGACGATTACCGGAATCACGAAATGCCTCAATCACATAGAGACGTTTTCCATATTTCAGACGTTTTGTCTTGGAATTGGTAGTGGCCATCTCCTCGCGCAATGTCTTGGAAAGTGCAATCAGATCCTGGGCTGCCAGTAATTCATGGATAGCCTCGGCACCAATACCCACTTCAAACTCACCTGGATGTTCTTCACGGGCCTGGCGGTACTGTTCTTCAGTGAGCAATGTCCCTGCCGGAATTGCCTCGGTATCGGAATGAATAACAGCATACTGTTCGAAGTAGAGTACTTTCTCTAACTGTTTCAGAGTGAGATCAAGCACTGCCCCTATTTTCGAGGGAAGACTTTTCAGAAACCAGATATGAGCAACGGGGGCCGCAAGACTGATATGACCAAGGCGCTCACGTCGAACTTTGGACTGAATAACTTCAACACCGCATTTTTCACAAACAACACCACGGTGTTTCATACGTTTATATTTACCGCAGTTACATTCAAAATCCTTTACAGGACCAAATATTTTAGCACAGAAAAGACCATCTCTTTCCGGCTTGAATGTTCGGTAATTAATAGTTTCAGGCTTCTTTACCTCACCATGAGACCAATCCATGATCTTTTCAGGTGAAGCGATAGAAATCTGAACTTTATTAAACTTAACTGGACCTTTCGGTTTTTGAAAAAAATTGAATAGCTCTTCCACGAAAGTACATCCCCTTCAGTATAGGGTTAAAAAAGAGAATAGAGTTTATTTGAAAATTAGTTTAGACAGAATATATCTAACTAAGAACTCTCCTCGTATTAATCTTATCAACAAAAAAGTTTAGCAGTGGTTCAGATGTGATCATTCAAACATGCTCATAATAGTATTTTCTATATGAGCATGTTTGAATGATCACAGGTGAGCTGCTGATGAACTTTTATTTACTCCAACAGCTCCATATCCAGGCATAGCCCCTGAAGCTCTTTCACAAGTACGTGAAAGGATTCCGGAAGCCCTGTTGTAAGAAAGTTGTTTCCTTTTACAATACGTTCGTACATGGTAGTCCGACCTTCAACATCATCGGATTTAGCTGTTAAGAACTCTTTAAGAGTATAGGCGGCACCATAGGCCTCCATTGCCCAAACTTCCATCTCACCAAGTCGCTGACCACCAAACTGGGCTTTTCCACCAAGAGGTTGCTGAGTAACAAGGGAGTAAGGACCTGTTGAACGGGCATGAATTTTATTATCAACAAGATGATGAAGCTTCAACATATACATGACACCAACTGTTACCTGATTGGCAAAGGGGTCACCAGTTAAGCCATCATAGAGTTGACTCTGTCCAACTTCATCAACGCCAGCTTCAACAAGCAAGCGGCGAATTTCCTCTTCAGGTGCACCATCAAATACTGGAGTTGCAACGTGTATACCGCGATAGTGTTTACGGCACCAGTCAAACAGTTCTGTATCACTCAAACCGCCAGTGATTTCCTCATATTCCTCTTTGGAATAGACTGCCTGCATCTTGGCCTTTATCGCACCGAGCTCTTTTGCCTGAGCAAGGTCTGAAAGCTGTTTACCGATTCTCTTAGCAGCAAAGCCAAGATGAACCTCAAGGACCTGTCCAACATTCATACGTGAAGGAACACCAAGTGGATTCAATACGATATCAACAGTGGTACCATCTGCAAAGAAAGGCATATCTTCTTCTGGAAGAAGTCTTGAAACAACACCTTTATTTCCGTGGCGGCCGGCCATCTTATCACCAACGGAGAGTTTTCGTTTTGTCGCGACATACACTTTAACCATCTTGACAACACCAGGAGGAAGATCATCTCCTTTTTTCATTCTCTCTATAATACCGTCATAACGTGAAGAAATAAGGTCTTTTTGTTTATTATAACGCTCATAGGCGGCATCAATTTCCACTTCAAATTTTGCTTTCTCGGAAAAATCAATCTTTCCAAGCTGAGCAAAGCCGATCTGAAGAGCAAGCTCGGCTTCCATTTTCTTGCCAAGTTTTATAATTACACTGCCATCTTTTGCGCAAACATCAGCTTTTACCGTGCGACCATTCATGATCTCACCAAGCTCACGGCAAACACCTTTTTTCAGACTGGCAAGTTCATCGAGTTTATCCTTGTAAAGACGCTCTATCTCCATATCTTCGATCATCAGAGAACGCTCGTCTTTATCAACTCCTTTTCTGGAGAATACTTTGGCATCAATCACAACGCCTTCAACTCCAGGTGGTACACGAAGCGAGGAATCCTTAACATCCTGAGCTTTTTCACCGAAGATTGCACGAAGTAGCTTTTCTTCAGGAGAAAGCATGGACTCGCCTTTTGGAGTAACTTTACCAACGAGTGTATCTCCCGCCCGAACATCGGCACCTATTCGAACAATTCCTGAATCATCAAGATTGCGAAGTGTATCCTCACTGACATTTGGAATATCACGAGTGATCTCTTCTTTACCAAGCTTTGTATCCCTGGCCATTGTCTCAAAGACTTCAATATGGACAGAAGTAAAAGTATCTTCTTTCAGGAGTCGTTCATTAACAAGAATGGAATCCTCAAAGTTGAATCCACGCCAGGGCATAAATGCTATTGTTATATTTTTACCAAGTGCCAACTCACCTTCTTCACAGGATGGACCATCTGCCAGAACCGTTCCTTTTTCGACCCGAACACCGGGAAGTATTAATGGGTTTTGGGTAAAACACGTGTTCTGGTTAGATTTTTTGTATTTGGAAAGACGATAGACACCGACTCCAGTATCAAAGCCATCAACACCGTGATTATCATAGCGTACCACGATACGGTTTGAATCGATTTCCTCGACAACCCCTTCTCCACCGGAAAGCAGACATGCGCCAGAATCCCTGGCCACATAACGCTCCATACCAGTCCCGACAAGAGGCGAGTGACAGATCATAAGCGGTACTGCTTGACGTTGCATATTGGAACCCATCAGTGCCCGGTTAGCATCATCGTTTTCAAGAAACGGAATAAGGGAAGCCGCAACACTGACCAGCTGATTTGGGGCAATATCCATATAACTGACCATATCAGCATTTACGGTAATAACCTCACCCTCTTCACGTACAATCAGTCTGTCATCAACAATTTTATTGTTCTTATCTTTGGCAACAGCAGCTGGAGCAATAAGTTGTTTCTGCTCCTGCAAAGCACTCAGGTATTTAATTTCATCAAGTACGATGCAATTATCTACTTTTCTATATGGTGTTTCAATAAAACCATAAGGATTTATTCGAGCATAGGTAGCAAGTGAAACGATCAGTCCAATATTTGGTCCCTCAGGAGTTTCTACGGGGCATATACGTCCATAATGGGTCGGATGAACATCACGTACTTCAAATCCTGCACGTTCTCTGGAAAGTCCGCCAGGTCCAAGAGCTGAAAGACGTCTTTTGTGAGTCACTTCAGAAAGAGGATTGGTTTGATCCATAAACTGAGACAATTGGGAAGTTCCAAAAAATTCCTTGATAGCTGCTGAAATAGGCTTAGGATTAACCAGATCATGGGGCATCATGGTTTCAACTTCCTGAAGAGTCATACGTTCTTTAATAGCACGCTCCATACGGATAAGTCCCATACGGTACTGGTTCTCTACCAGTTCTCCAACAGTACGAACCCTTCGATTACCAAGGTGATCGATATCATCGACATCTCCCTGGCTATCTTTCAAACGAACCAGAAAAAGGACTGATTCGATAATATCATCCTTGGTAAGAGCTCGGTGGTCAATATCAGTATCAAGGCCTAAACGGGCATTAATCTTATAACGACCGACTTCTGAAAGATCGTAGAGATCCTTATTAAAGAAGAGATTATTAAAAAATGTCTGGGCAACCTCTATGGTTGGAGGGCTAGAAGGACGTAGCCTGCGATAAATTTCAAGGATTGCTTCAGCACCGGTAGTTACCTTGTCAAGCGCCAGTGTTTTTCGAAAAGAATCAGAATAGGTAATACCATCGATATACAGAATTTCGAAGTCATTGATTTTGGCTTCGATAAAAGAATCGAGCATTATTTCTGTCAGTTCATTGTTACAGGCAGCTAGAAGCTCTCCGGTCTCTTCCTGGACAAAATCAGTAACGAGAAATTTTTCGAGAAGATTTTCTTTGGAAATACGAAGAAATTTAACATCTGCCTTCACAAGGCGTTTGCAAAGAGCTTTACCAAGTTTCTTCCCTTGTTTCCCGAGAATATCACCGGTTGCAGGATCGACAAGATCGTATTCTAAGCGCTGCCCCTGAACATTCTCGGGGTTAAACTCTATATAGTAACGTTCATTTTCATACTTTACATTAAGGACCGGGTAGAACTTACGAAGAAGTTTTTCTGCACTATACTCTGGCTCATCGCCTTCTCCCATAGTGTAATCCAGACCCTTTAAAAGGGTGGTTACAGGAAATTTACGACGCCTGTCGATTCTTACATGAAGAACATCTTTAATATCAAACTCTAGATCGATCCAGGATCCACGTACAGGTATTATACGTGCGGAATAAAGAAGCTTACCACTAGAGTGTTTCTTGCCATTATCATGGGTAAAAAACAGTCCTGGTGAACGCTGTAACTGTGAAACTATCGCACGTTCCGTACCATTAATTACAAAAACACCATCACCAGTCATGAGTGGAAGAGCGCCTAAAAATACCTGCTGCTCTTTGATATCACGAATAGTTTGAACTTCAGTTTCCTCATCAACGTCGAAAGTAATAAGACGAACTGTGATTTTCACAGGAATATCAAAGGTCATTCCACGTTGTTGACATTCAGCAATGGTATATTTTGGAACACCAAAGGAATAATTGACGAATTCAAGAGAGCAATGTCCATTGAAATCATTGATTGGAAAGACATTATTAAAAATTGCCTGTAAACCAGAATTCTCACGTTCGCCTGGTTCAACATCAATTTGCAGGAATTTTTCATATGAAATCCGCTGCATAGAAATTAGATGCGGTGGTTCCATGATTGATGGGGATTTGGCAAAGTTTTTTCTTACTCTTTCCATAATTTACCTCGAGATGCCTTTAACAGAAAATTGTATACCCGAATACAGACACATAAGCCTGAGTAAGGGATTAAACGACTTGGCAGGTTCACCTGCTGAGCCAGGAAATTTAAAAGGTATGATACTGCGTGTACGGAGGGGTTAAACAGATACTACATTGATGCCTAATACAGCGGCTTAAACAAGAAGGACAGTTATTTCTAGCAATCATTTTCATAGCAATACACGTGTATGTAAAATCTGGCTGAAGAAAATAAAGAACCGAAACAAAAACGTATCCGTTTGTTATTCCGATGTTTTCACCTAACTACCATACTGCCCCATAAAAACTACGATACGCTACGCGGCATTAAGCCCGTAGCGTAACGTATATAACCAGGTAAAGTAGCCTACTGGCGACCCTACCATGTGAAGAGACTATTACTTGATTTCTACAGTTGCGCCAACTGCTTCAAGTTGAGCCTTGACTTCTTCTGCTTCATCTTTTGAAACTGCTTCTTTAACAGGAGTAGGTGCACTTTCAACGAGTCCCTTTGCTTCTTTCAGCCCAAGAGAAGTGATAGCACGAACTTCTTTGATGACCTTAATTTTGGCATCGCCAACGGAAGCCAGAACAACATCAAATTCAGTCTGTTCAGCAGCAGCTTCGCCACCTTCAGCAGGAGCACCAGCAACTGCAACAGCAGCAGGAGCAGCAGCAGATACGCCAAATTTTTCTTCAAGTTCTTTAATAAGCTCAGAGAGCTCAAGAACGGACATATTAGCTAGGAAATCGATTACATCTTCTTTTGATACAGCCATGATAAAATACCTCTAAATTTAATCTTTTTAAAAAGTTATGGTTAACTTATCCGGTAACCATTCTTTAATGTCAACAGAACTACGCCTGTTCCTTTTGTTCCTTAATTGCCTGTAAACCATACAGAAATGTTCTTGGAACTCCTGAAAGTACCTGAACAAGTCCGGTGGGAACGCTATTAAGAACTGAAAGAAACTGTCCAAGTAGTACTTCCTTGGAAGGAAGTTTGGACAGAGCGATCATATCTTCTGTAGAAATTTTCTCTCCATCAAGGGCGGCGGCACGAATTTGCATTTTTTCATGATCTTCTACAAATTTCGCTAGAGCCTTTGCTGGTGCAACCGGATCATCATAGCCAATAACTATGGCTGTGGTGCCCGTAAAATCCTCAGTGAGAACATCACAGGCTGTATCCGCTACTGCCCTTTTCAGAAGAGTATTCTTTGCAATTCGAATTTCTGAATCGCAGCCACGCAATTGAATGCGAAGCTCCTGTAACTCAGAAACCGTTAGACCACAATAATCAGTTACCACAGTAAACTTGGCACGGCTGAATGAATCATTCAACTCGGAGACTATTGCTGTTTTATCGTCACGGTTCAAAGTACTCCTCCTTAATCGGTTTAAGATTACTCTTTTGCCCTATTCAATAAATGAATAAAACGCTTTAGAGTCTAATTCCGGAAAACGTACTGTTAACTGGAATAAGCGTACCAATAAAGTCATTTTTAAAAAAACTTTTTGAGACACTAAACAGCGGATACGGTATATAAATCAAAAAATGATTAATAAACCATTGCCTCGGCAGGACACAAAAAAAATGTGATTAAACCATGCGGAACCTGCTGTCTTCGACCTATTTTTTACTTACTGCAAATACAACTATATAAAATCGCGAACTACTTAACAGCTGCAGTTAATGCGACAGTATCGAGTTTAATACCTGGGCCCATTGTTGAGCTCAGTGTTACCGAACGAAGATAAATACCTTTTGCAGAGGAAGGTTTTAACTGTATAACTTTTTCAACAAAAGCTTTCAGGTTTTCACACATTTTCTCTTGACCAAAAGAGCACTTACCAATTCCGGCATGGATAATACCAGTTTTTTCGACACGAAAATCGACTTTACCACTCTTGATCTCCTGTATAACTTTAGCAAGATCAAAGGTTACAGTTCCAAGTTTGGCGTTAGGCATCAGATTTCTAGGTCCAAGAACCCTACCAATTTTACCTACGGTTCCCATCATATCAGGGGTAGCCACGGTCTTATCGAAATCAAGCCAGCCATCTTTGATTTTTTCAACGAGGTCATCCCCACCAACAAAATCCGCTCCAGCTTCTCTGGCTTCAGTTTCCTTATCACCTTTGGCAAATACAAGAACTCTAGTTTCTTTACCGGTACCATTTGGGAGTACTACAGAGGAACGAACCATCTGATCGGCGTGACGTGGATCAACACCAAGTTTCATTGCGATATCGATAGTTTCATCAAACTTTGTGAAAGAACTTGAAAGTACATGCTTAACCGCATCTTCCAGAGTATACTGAAGTGTGCAATCTACTTTCTCTATTTTGTTTCTGTAATTTTTTCCGTGTTTCGGCATCTTAGCCTCCTACTCTCCAAGATCGTTTTCTTCTACAGTTCGATCATAGCAGTATGTTGAATTTATGAAAAAAATGGGTTAATAGATTGAAGCTTCATAAAGAAAAGAGAAGGTTGAAAAAATCAGCCCCTCACTTTTCAGTATAGTATCTATTCACCTGCTATTATTAGTTAACTACAGTAATACCCATGCTTCTGGCAGTACCAGCAATAATTTTACTGGCAGCTTCGATATCATAGGCATTCAGATCTGGCATTTTTAGCTCAGCAATCTCTTTCACCTTATCCATGGAAATGTCTGCAACACGCTCACTCTTAGGATTAGAAGATGCCTTCTTAAGTCCTGCGGCCTTCATCAACAAAAATGAAGCTGGTGGAGTTTTGGTTACATAGGTAAAAGACCTATCAGCAAAAACTGTAATTACCACGGGAACAACGGTATCACCCATGGCCTGTGTTTTTGCGTTAAAAGCCTTACAAAATTCCATGATATTCACACCATGCTGACCAAGTGCTGGTCCGACAGGGGGTGATGGGTTGGCTTTTCCGGCCGGAATCTGTAATTTAATGTATGCCGAAATTTTCTTGGCCATTTCTAACTCCTACTCTACTAGAGAGTCTATTAATAATTAATGAACGTATAAACAATACACAAATATTTTAGTATTATATTCCTGGCTAGTTATTTGAAACCTGAATATATTCCAATTCAACGGGAGTATCCCTGCCAAAAATAGATACCATAACTTTTACGCGGCCTTTCTCGGGAAACACTTCATCGACCACACCCTGAAAATTTGCAAATGGACCATCCGTTACACGAACAGCCTCACCAATTTCAAAAATAACCTTAGGTCGTGGAGCTTCAGCACCATCCTGAATACGACCAATTATTTTTTGAGCATCAGCATCTGGAAGAGGTGTCGGATTTTCGTCATCCCCTACAAAGCCTACTACACGCGGCATATTATCATGAAGCACATGCCATGTAGTATCATTGAGATCCATTGCAACAAGCATATAACCAGGGAAAAATTTCCTTTCAGAAGTTTTTCTTTTCCCTTTGATCATTTCTACTACTTGTTCCGTTGGAACTAATATCTCTCCAAACAAATCCCCTAGACCCTGCTTCCCAATTCTATCCTCAAGGGTCAACTTGACCTTATCTTCAAAGCCTGAATGGACCTGCAATATGTACCAGTTTATTGCCATGAGTATATCATCAAAGTATAGAGTTAAGCACTAACGCAATACGTCAGGCGGGGATCAGACAGAACTGAAATCAAATGATTCTTGATTATCGCAGAACTGAATCAATAAGTTTTCCGAGCAGCATATCAACGGACCCAAGATACGCGGATGCGAGAATAGAAAACACAATAACAACCCCGGTCAATCCCATGGTTGTTTTTCTGTCGGGCCAGACGATTTTGGTAAATTCGACTTTTACTTCATCAATAAATAGTCGGATCTGAGAAGGTGAAAAAGGTGATTCCTTCTCTTTTTCCAGTTCTTGTTTTTTTATGGCTTTCGTCTTTTTACCCATTGTTTCCTAACCGATCCTATGGATACAGCATTATTCCTTTAACAAGGAGCCGTAAAATGGCAGGCCAGGAGGGACTCGAACCCCCAGCATCCGGATTTGGAGTCCGGCGCTCTACCAATTAGAGCTACTGGCCTGCATCAAAAAAAATTATTTTGTTTCTTTATGCGGAGTATGTGTCCTACAAAATGGACAATACTTCTTAAACTCCAGTTTGCCTGGGGTATTTCTTTTATTCTTTGTCGTCGTATAGTTACGACGCTTACATGTTCCACACGCAAGAGTTACGATATCTCTCATGACAATTCCTAATATCAAAACCACTCATGAGTAATACCCTCAAGTGGTTTAAGAAAAATTTAATTATTCGATAATTTCACTTACAACGCCGGCACCAACAGTTCTACCACCCTCACGGATAGCAAAAC
>CAZUPS010000069.1:0-17176 GCA_964621915.1 uncultured Desulfocapsa sp.
CAAGTCGTTAATTGTGATAGCAGCCATGATGATCTCCTGTGGTGGATTGTTTGTTTGGAACGTTTTGTTCGTTTAGTTGTTTTTAATATTGCATGTGGCGTGCCAGAAGTTTTTGTTCTTTGCTGGCGTCGTTGTAAGTGGCTTGAATGTAAGGTTAATAATGTTACGTTTTTGCAAGGATGGATTTCGGATTGGAAAAATGTTGCTATGGAGCCAACGGGAAATGTTATGTTTGTGTCGCCGGTGGGAACAGTATCGATGGCAGGCATAAAAAAAAGGCTACGTGACGAATCACGCAGCCCTTTTAATTCTAGCTTTTTGAAGCGCTGTAAAGATACCTTAGAAGGCGTAAGTGAATTTAGCCCAAAGGTTATATCCTTCTGTCTTGTTCTTTGCAGCCATCTCCCACTGGTTCCTCAGTGAGAAGAACATATTCTTGTGATTGTACCAGATACCGGGGCCAGCAGCAAAAACCTGGCTGTGATTTCCCTCATCTTCTCGCAACAGAGCCTGAACGGGAGCGGGGAGAGAGCTGTCGATATCGTAAGAGTCATCGGTGGTCTGGGTATAGTAGTAGCCGTTTAGTCCAAGGCGAAGGCCGGGGCTGACCTCATAGGAGGCTGAGTAGTCAAAATGGAATTCCTGACCTGGATCACGATCAACATTAAAACCATAAACGGTGGCATAGTCATCCTGCGTAGTGCTGAAGTCATACATGAATTTTCCTGAGAATTCCCAGCCGTTTGTCATGTAGGTGATGCCGAATACCGGTTCTATGGTCCAGTAATTTCTTCCAACTGCTGCCATATTACCATCATCCTGTCCGGTGGGAATATAAATATCAGCAAGTGATGTGACAAGGTGAAGTTTACCTTCTTGGAGATGCCAGGCGAGGATAAAAGGGCTGACGATAACATAAGGAAGACTCGTGTCATCGTAGGATTTGGTTGAGCCTGGGCCAACTGGAGCATTAAAATTCAAATCTGTGCTCAGGATTGGTAGAAAGGCGTGCATGCCATAATTTCCACCAAGAATTTGCTTGTCTGTCATCCACAGAAAGCGGAAGACGTTTGCAAGGACTGAAACATCATCAAATGCCGCAATGTCATCGCCATTGTCATCTTTCATGGTATCTGCATTGTAGTAATACATATAATCAAGAAAATAGAAACCGGGAGGGGGGACAGCTCCTGCCATAAAGGCTTCAGCACCGTTGGGGTAGCTTTGGCTTCCGCCGGCCATGGCCTGGCCACTGAATGTCATGAGCAGGGCTGCAAAAAACAGGGGTAGTACTTTTTTAATCATCTTTCTCATCCTCCGTTGTGGTAACTATTAAGTGTTGGTTTGTGTGCATTTAATCACTAACAGTCTAGTATTTATTTCAATAAATGCACTCTTTAATAAAGCTCTGGCAAACAATATAGGGAACTTTCGGGCAGGCGTTCATGTTTTGAAGATGGGTTTGTTTTTCTTTGCTTGGATTTGTCTTGAGATGATAATTGTTAAGATAACCTATAGTAATTGTATCGTAATGTTTCCGGTGAGGATGGGCTTGTATCTAGTGGTTGTAATGGTTGTGTCTCTTGAAAGTAATGCACGTGTTGCTCTTCCCGGAAGGGAATTGTGCAGGTTACTGTTATGATGTCAATTGTAAGATTATATTCTTCCTTGCGTAGAACATTCAGGACGAGTAAAACATTAATAATTTGTAATAATGACCACTGTTTTTGAAAATTACTGGGCGAAATCATGGCATATATACCGGTTGTAGGGACGTCTGTCCGACGACAGTTAGAGGACAGGGAGGAGGAAATTCTTTCCCCCTATGCATGTCTCAATAAGAACACAGCAGGACGGATGCGCGTTGAAAAGGATGACGAATGCGATATCCGTATGCCCTTTGAGCGGGATAGAGATCGCATTACTCATTCGAAGACATTTCGTCGGTTAAAGCATAAAACCCAAGTGTTTCTGGCTCCTGCCGGAGATCATTATCGAACACGTCTAACCCATGTTCTGGAAGTTTCACAGATTGCAAGAACCATGGCATCGGCACTCTGTTTGAACGGGCCGTTGACCGAGGCCATTGCTCTTGGCCATGATCTTGGCCATACCCCCTTTGGGCATGCCGGTGAGGCAACGCTTAACGAGTTGCATCCAGGTGGCTTCAGGCACTATATTCACAGTTTACGAGTGGTCGATTTTCTGGAAAACAAGAGAAAAGGTTTGAATTTAACCTTTGAGGTGCGAAATGGAATCGTGAAGCACTCCAAGGGGCGCAATGACATTTTTCCAAAGGCAGAGGCGGAGCTTCCTGTCACCCTTGAAGGACAGGTGGTACGGGTTGCTGATATTATAGCCTACGTGAATCATGATATGGACGATGCGTTGCGGGCAGGCATTCTGGAAGAGGGTGACCTACCGTCGGATATTCGAGCGGTTGTTGGAGAACGACACTCCAAGAGAACAGGGGCTATGGTTCGGGATCTGATTATTGAGAGTCTTGCAGCCGCTGACGGCAAACTTCATATCAGCAAAGAGATGCTGAAAGCTATCTCCGATCTCAGGATGTTTCTCTACGAAAACGTGTATCGCTATTATAAAGTGCATAATGAATTTGAAAAGGCACAGCGGATTATCCGCGATCTCTATGGGTATTTTATGGAGAATGGCCTTGGTCATTTTGATGGCAATACATGGCAGTCATTTGGTCCAGATTCATGGGATGATGAAGGCGTAGCCTGTCGTCGTGTTTGTGATTTTATTGCCGGGATGACAGATCGCTATGCCATGCGCATTTATGAGCAGATATTTTTACCAAAACCGTGGAATGCCAGGTTGTAGTGTGGCTCTGGAACTATTTACCCTATCGAATTAACTAATATAAACAACAGTTGTTGAAAAGAATATGAATGAAAAAAAGACCCTTGCAAAAAGCTATCAGTACGACAATGTAGAAGAAAAATGGCTGGAGCGCTGGACTGAAGCTGGCTCTTTCAGTGCAAAGATGGAAGAGGGGAAACCATCCTTTTCCGTTGTTATTCCACCTCCTAATGTGACGGGTGTTCTTCATGTAGGTCATGCTCTGAATAATACCATGCAGGATGTGTTGGTGCGGTATCACCGTATGTGTGGCGACAATACTCTCTGGGTCCCGGGTACCGATCATGCGGGTATTGCTACCCAGAATGTGGTTGAGCGTCAGCTTGCAACGGAGGGAAAGGGACGTCATGATTTAGGACGTGATGCTTTTGTTGAGCGCATCTGGGAGTGGCGTGATGAAAAAGGCGGAACCATTATTAACCAGTTGAAACGTATGGGCGCTTCCTGCGACTGGGAAAAAGAACGTTTTACAATGGACGAGGGCTTGTCCACCGCCGTGCGTAAAGCCTTTGTTAAGCTCTATAATGATGGGCTGATTTATAAGGGAGACTACATTGTAAACTGGTGTCCCCGTTGTCATACTGCTCTTGCCGATGATGAAGTGGAACACGAGGATAAGCATGGCAAGCTCTATCATGTTCGCTATCCCTTTGCCGATGGTTCTGGTCATGTGGTTGTTGCGACAACACGCCCGGAAACCATGCTGGGTGATACCGGCGTTGCGGTTCATCCAGACGATGAACGCTATTCCCATCTTGCGGATGTCGGAATTAAACTGCCTCTCACCGATCGTACTATTCCCGTCGTTTTTGATCATCATGTCCAGAAAGACTTTGGAACAGGTGCTCTGAAGGTAACTCCTGCCCATGATCGTGATGATTATGAAATTGGTCTGCGTCATTCTCTTCCTATTCTGAAAATAATTGATGATCATGGAAATATGAATGATAAGGCGGGGGAGTATGAGGGGCTTGATCGATTTGAGTGTCGAAAGAAGATTGTAGAAGATCTTAAAGCGCAAGGGTTTCTGGAAGAAATTGAGGATTATGATCATGCTGTTGGCCAGTGTTATCGCTGTGCCACGGTGGTTGAAGCCACCACTTCGCTGCAGTGGTTTGTTTCCGTTAAGCCTCTTGCTGAAAAGGCGGTGAAGGTAGTACGTGACGGCCGTATCAATATCTATCCAAAAACCTGGTACAACACCTACTATTCCTGGATGGATAATATTCGGGACTGGTGCATTTCCCGCCAGATCTGGTGGGGACATCGTATCCCTGCCTGGACCTGTAAGGATTGTGGCAAATTGATGGTGATGGATGCTGATCCTACGAAATGTTCCAAGTGCGGATCGGTAAATATTGAGCAGGAAACCGATGTGCTTGATACCTGGTTTTCTTCTGCACTCTGGCCATTTTCAACCATGGGCTGGCCCGAAAACACCAAAGAACTGCAAACATTTTATCCAACTTCTGTTTTGATCACCTCCTTTGATATCCTGTTCTTCTGGGTAGCAAGAATGATAATGTTCGGGCTTCATTTTATGGAAGATGAGGTTCCTTTTAAGGATGTGTATCTGCATGCCCTTGTACGTGACAAGCATGGTAAGAAGATGTCGAAGTCAACGGGGAATGTTATTGATCCGCTGGTTATCATGGAGCAATACGGAACCGATGCCATGCGTTTTACCCTGACCGCTTTTGCGGCCCAGGGACGTGAAATAAAACTTGATGAGGAACGTATCGAAGGATACCGGTTTTTTATCAATAAACTTTGGAATGCATCCCGTTTTACCCTGATGCATGTCGAGGACTGCGATGCCTCTATCACCAATGTGGTGAACACTCCTAAGGAGTTGCCTCTTATTCACCAGTGGATATTGAGCAGAACAGCAAGGGCCACGGCGGATGTTCGTCGGGCACTTGATGAGTACCGTTTTAACGATGCTGCTTCGGTAATTTATCAGTTTGTGTGGCATGAATTCTGTGATTGGTATCTGGAATGGATCAAAGCTGACCTGTTCAGTAAAGATGAGAATCTTCGTGATCAGGCAAGAGGGGTGTTGCTGCATGTTTTAGAAACCATCTTAAAGCTTATTCATCCCATTACTCCCTTTGTTACCGAGGAAATCTGGAGTGTACTGCCAGGGGAACGGCCAATGCTTGTGACCAGCGAATTTCCCGTTGTTCAGGATTGGCAAAATGATGCAGTGGAGGGGAATGTTGAGCTGCTTATGGGGGTGATCACAGGTATTCGAAATATTCGTTCTGAAGCGGATGTCCATCCTTCTGCAAAAATCGATGCCTTTGTGTTGTGTGCTGATGCTGCAAAAACAGAACTGATAAATTCTTTTTCTGCTGCTATCTCTTCCATGACACGCCTTGAATCACTTTCCGTTGCAGCAGAAGGAACAAAGCCGGACGATGCTGCCACGTATATCTACCAGGATATCGAGATGTATGTGCCACTGAAGGGATTGGTTGATGTCGAAAAAGAGCGTGAGAAACTTGAGCGGGAACGAAACAAGGTCGAAAAATCTTTGAAACAGATTAATGGTAAGCTTGGCAATAAGAAATTTTTGGCAAATGCTCCTGCTGAGATCGTTGAAAAGGAAAAGGGCAAACAGGCCGAGCTTGAAGCAAAACTTGCCAAAATTGCTGACGCTGAAAAGAGGCTTGCTGAAATTGGATAGAGATCTGTTGACAGGGCAGCTGAGATCGTTTCTCCGGGAAGATATTGGGAATGGTGACCTGAGTAGTGAAGCGCTTTTTACAAGTGATGAACAGGGGCGTGCGCATCTTGTAGCCAGGGAATCTTTTGTGGCGGCTGGGGCTGAAAGTGTAGCTGCGCAGGTCTTTCTTCTGCAAAATGCAAATATTCAATGTACGGATGCCGTGACGGATGGAACTGTGGTTTCCCCGGGAGATGTTGTTCTTTCAGTAAGCGGACCTGTGGTTGATTTGCTTAAGGCGGAACGGGTGGCGCTTAATTTAATGCAGCGACTTTCTGGGATCGCAACGTTTACTGCAAGTTTTGTTGAAAAAACAAAGTTGTATCCTGTTCGTATCACCGATACCCGTAAAACAACACCCGGCTTGCGGATGCTTGAAAAATATGCAGTTCGGGTTGGAGGGGGCTATAACCATCGGTTTAATCTCAGTGATGGTGTGCTTATCAAGGACAATCATATCGCAGCCTGTGGCTCTTTAACACGTGCCGTTCAGATTCTTCGAGAGAACGTTCCTCATACCATTAAAATTGAAGTGGAAACTGACACGTTAGATCAGGTTCAGGAATGCCTGGCTTGTGACGCTGATATTATCATGCTTGATAATATGGACCTTGAAACCATGAAACGAGCTGTGGCTCTGATTGATGGAAAGGCTCTGGTTGAGGCCTCTGGAGGCGTGAACTTGGAGAGTGTGGCAGGAATAGCTGCAACCGGGGTTGATATTATTTCCATAGGGGCGCTTACTCATTCTGCTCCTTCCTGTGATATAGGGATGGATTGGCAATTGTCGGTTTAAATCCACGTTACTTATAGCAACATCCTTGTATAATAGAAAATTTCTTGATTCTTTGTGGAAAAGTGTGCAATACTAAATAGACGTAGTGTACATAGACGAATTATCTTGATTTCAATGCAGGAAAAGAAAAAAATAAATCCAGCGAAGGTGTTAAAATATGCGTTGTCCTAAATGTGGTTATATCTCATTTGATCATATGGAAAGTTGCCTGAAATGTAAGAAGGATATTTCAGGGAGTACAGATGTTGAAGGTACTACATATCATGCCTCAGCACCTTCTTTCCTGCGAGTACCTGAGAAAAACGCACCGGAGCCTGAGCCTGAAGCCGACGATGAACACAGCGGCACCATAAGTATGAGTGACGATTTTGCAGAGGATGACTACGACTTCTCTGATCCTGATCTTGATATTCTTGTTGATGAGAATGATAGTGATGATGCGGCAGCTTTTGGTGATCAGGATTCGGATAACGATTTTTTGCTGGAACCAGATGATGACAGTGACGACGAAGGTGGGTTTGACTTTGATCTTGATGATGAAGGTGGGTTTGATTTTTCTGATGATGAGCCCGCTGCAGCACCGGCCCTGAATGTTTCAGATGAATTAGCAGATATTTCTGATCTTGCGCCACCGGAAGATGGGGGAGAAGGTCCTATTGCTTCTGTTTCCTCCAGTATGAGCCTCTCATTGGACGATGAAATGAGTCTGGATGAAGATCTTGATCTCGATGGACTTGATCTTGGACTTGGCTTAAGTAGCGAGGATAACGTCGATGACATTGATTTGTCACTGTCGCTTGATGATATTGATTTGTCATCGGAAGATATTGTTGATGAGAGTACCGATTTGGACGAACTGAATATGGACCTTGATCTCGATGGGTTTGATTCTAAGCCTGCTCCGGCGAAAGAAAAATCACCTGGGAGCCTGGAGGGCATCTCTCTTTCTCTTGATTAATTCACTTCAGAAGAAAATTAGTTGACAGAGACAAGAATGTTCAGTAAAAAGCACTGCACACAAGGTGCCGGGATAGCTCAGTCGGTAGAGCAACGGACTGAAAATCCGTGTGTCCCTGGTTCGATTCCTGGTCCCGGCACCATTTGTTATTTTTAAAAATCAAGCACTTAACTCTATTTGGGTTAGGTGCTTTTTTTTGTTATACTAACCCAATACTAGCATCTCGTTGTCCTCTTCTGTCTTTTTGTGGCCGGAATTATTGCAAGATTAGGTCAATACCCCATTTTTTCTGGAATAACTCCACGCACACCACCTCTAGGATTAGGAGTATCTCCAGCTCTTCTTGGTATCAAATGTATATGGCAGTGAAAGATTGTTTAAATACAAACATCACCAAAGATCTTCCCAAAAGGAGATACGAGTCCTGTGAAAAAATACTCCTCGTATAATTTACTTAAAGTTTCATACGATTCTTTTGAAAAATCTATATTCGCATAGTCTTTTAAAATTTCTACATTTCTCCTGCTGGCCTCCGAGTTTACTAGAGTAATCTCTTCCTCAAAGCAAACAACACCTTTAGCAATAGAACATTCCCTTACTTCTGTCAGCAATCCTAGTCTTTTTAAATTAAAGATTCCAGCATTTAGGATAGAGGGATTATGTGGATTTCCTTGTGATTCCAAAAAGATTAGTACTCCAACAGCCCTAGGTGTGATAAGATTTGCAACATACGCTCCATCAGCAAATCCTAGCTGTAACAAGTCTTCCATTTCATTTATCTGATATTGATAAAACCTGCTAAAGACATATGCGTCAAATGGTGTCATTTCTTTAATAATAGAAATAAAAGCAGTATGTGTATGACCCACCTTGCTAGAATCCAAATGACTTACAAGCAACTTGGAATACATCGTCGCCAGCTCCTCATTCTCTATGTATGCACATGCGTCAAGCAATGGGAGAAAAAAATCCGGTTTAATTGCAACTGGATCTAAGCCTAGCAATTCGATACTTTCTTTTGTTTTAAGAAGAACACGAGCTTGATTCATCACTTTATACCCGTGCAAAGAATCTGAGAGAATACCCCCTACCTCCTCCATGGATTTACCAAGTAAGGCGTAAGCAAAATCTTTCGCAATCTCTACTCCACCTCTAGTAACTTCTTTTACAATTTCGAGTTCCATTTGATCCATAATCAGATTGTTCCACTTAAAAATTGTTTTTTTCCAATGCAGCAATATTTCAATGTTATTTGATAAAACAAAACATTGAAAATGTTCCAACCACTTTTTAACCTTTCAATAAGATATTGAACATACCACCTGACAGGTTAAGATATCAATTACTATATCTCGATTGGTTCAACCATACTTTCAAATTACCCAGCCACAATTGTAACGCCCTACCTTGCTACCTGTAACGAGCCTTAACCCTAGGAAAAAGTCGAGGGGGGGCGAAAATTTTTCTAGCAGTCAACAGGACAACTCCGTCCTATAAAATCACATAGCCCCCTCGCCCAGATTAATACAGCTCTGCATATCGCAGTCGCAAAATGGCTACGTTGATACTGTTCAGCAAGGTGTACCTTGTCGAACACTGCATCATGCAACGAGAACAGGCGTTCAAATTAGTTGATTTTCAATTCCTGTACAGCATGTACAGATCAGTTTAAAAGGTTGTTGAACACACAGCAACAGGAGGAAGTAATGAGCAACCAGAATGTAGCGTATCTCAGGGTTTCGTCAGTCGATCAGAGCCTTGCTCGTCAGCAGGAGGCTATGAAGGGTATCGAGTTAAACAAAGTATTTGAGGAGAAAGCCTCCGCAAAAGATACTCAGCGTCCAGTTCTACAGGATTGTCTCAGCTACTGCCGTGAAGGTGATACTCTTCATGTTCACAGTATTGATCGCATAGCACGTAACCTGAAGAATCTGCAGGATCTAGTTGACCAGCTGATTGAGAAAGGCGTTACAGTAGACTTTCACAAGGAGAGCTTATCATTCAGTGGAAGTGACGATGCTATGAGCAGACTCATGTTACAGATGATGGGAGCTTTTAGTGAATTTGAACGATCTCTCATCAAGGAAAGGCAAAGAGAAGGCATTGCCGCTGCACGCAAAGCAGGAAAGGTCTTTGGTCGTAAAAGATCCCTGTCTGACGAGCAGGTAACAGAGATCAGGGCGAGAGTTGCACGAGGGGAACAGAAAAGCACCTTAGCTGCCGCCTACAAGGTTTCTCGCACAACTTTATACTCAGCTTTGTCAGCAGGGACACATTAAGCCTCAAGGCTCACAAAGACAAGGAATCGTGGATTTAACAGATGCTTTTTAGACAATCAAGTATTGAATTTCAATGGGGACGACACCATGTTGCTTACTGCTTTTATCAGTGGAGTTTTTCTGTTAGCTATTTGTACTGCAGAAGAGAACTTTCATCGTAATCAAATATCAAAAATGACCTTCAAGGAGTGGCAGGAATATAAGCAGACAGGAAGGTATCCGAGGAACAAGCAATAGTCAGTATTGCCTACTGACAACAAGCACATTACTCACTGATAATGCAATAAATATTGACATGATTAAAGCGATAATGTCAAATAACCAGAGATACTTTCTAAGTATCCGTATTTTCAAAAATGAGCCTTGAGGATTATTTAGAATGGAAAAAAACAGGTTGGTTTCCCACAAAATAGACCATCAGCTCCAAAGATGTCTTAAATCTCAAATCGTTCTATTGCTTGTATTAACTTTTTTGTTCGCAATATCTGCGAAAGCAGAAATGCATATGTGGACAGACAAAAACGGGAAGGTTCATTATACGAACACAACTCCTCCTCAACAGGCAAACAATGTGACATCATCCAAGGAAATCGTGGAATCTCCGGAGTTAAAATCAAACCGCCTAGAACGAGAACAGCGTGAGACCGAATTACAAAGAATTGAAAATGACCGTAAAAAAGGTTTGAGAAAAAGAAAAAGAGAAATCGAAAGACGAACACAGGCAGAAATCAGAAGAATAAATAGGGATACGGAACAAAAAATTGAAGCAATAAAACGGAGCGGTGAGGGTGTCTACTTACATGACAAAGATGTTGTATGCAGAAGCAGTAGCGATGCTGGATCATATAATTACCATACATATAATAATAACCCATTAAACGTTGCGGACTTGTTTGCTGAAAGACGTTGTTGGAAAATAAAAGGTACAAAAGATGTAACTTGGATTTCTAGCAAAACCGACAAACATGTCCATGGTACATCTGTAAAGTTCTGCTATTGGCATGAAGGTAGAAAAATTACAGCACACACATCCCCCTATAACGTTAAATAGACTTATAGTGAAGTAATCCAACCGTATTTTGTCTTATTTACTGAATATTATTCAGTGGAATCACCATAAGCAACTTATTATTAAAAGGGTTACACGAATTCTCGCTAGTATCTTTTCCTAGAGGGGAAATAAAAAAAACAGGAAGAATAAATGAAAGCTATTTCTTTTATCGTGTTAGGTTTTTTGGTAATAACAATCGCTTTGATAACGGTTAATTCAAACCGATCAAATGAAAACACCTCCACACCTACACAATCTGATGCAACCGAAGGCTTAAAATTAATCGAAGATGCTATTAGGGAAAGGCATGCATCATATACGCAATCGTTTGAAAATTATGATGTTACTACCTCATACTCGCACTTGACCCCTTTTTCTCAAAAAGAGAAAACCCTAGCCGAATGGGAAAAAAAGGTTCTCTCGACATCAAAAAAGACAAAAAGAGAAACAATTAACGCCATTATTCTCCATGATGACAATACCAGAGCAGTAATTGGCGTAGAGCAATATGGAAATAAAAATGCTTCTGTCGGTGGTTACACTCAAACATGGAAACTAATTGAAGGAGAATGGTACAGAGCATTTTCAGAAGATCACACTAGCAATTCCGATACTGTAGTATCTGACAATGAGCCAACTACAGAAGTAGTTATGCTTAATCTTCCCTTTGCCATAGAAGATTTTAAATACACATGGAAGCTGGATAGGTCAGATTTTATAAGAGCAAAACTTTATAGACCAGAAGTTACTTTAAGAATACGCAATACCGGAGATAACCAAATAAAATATCTTAAGCTTCAAGTTCAATTCGTTAATGTATATGAAGATACAATTTTTTCAAGTGAGTACGAATATGTTGTGACTTCAAGTGATATTCCACTGAGACCAGATAGCATATCTGAAAAAATATTCTTCAAATCTACTATAGGGCTAGACATAAGAAGTAAATTAAATCTTGTTTCAATGAACAGAAATCTGTCGACTCAGTACTTAGAAAGATTAGCAACATTTACAAATGATATCAATGCTATGTTGTATTACAAAGCTGAACATTCAGACGATTGGGTGAAAATCGATGAATTTGAATATAATTATTAATAATATTCTAAAAAAATGCTCGAAGCTATATCGCCGACATGAAACTATGAAAACTCTCCGTCATTATCTTTCATGCTTTTGGTGACGATGGTTAATCCTTCATGTGGGTCTATACCAAGGGCATTGCACAGCCTTACATATTCTACAATGTCAAGTCTCCGCTCCCCCTGCTCAACCTTTCCAACCCACGAATGTGGGATATCTAACAATTGTCCGACTTCCCTTTGGGTCAGCTTTTTTTGATGCCGCATACGGATCAACCACTTGCGTAATTCTGAGTATTCACGACAAAATATTGTTTTTTCCATAGCACACCTTGCTCCCAATTCAGGTACAAGGTATGCTAACTTCGCTGTGTACCCAAAACAGGTACAAAGGGAGCGAGCTCAGGTGTCTTTAACGTTTCCCCCGCCCTAACACGCTCGCGAACAACTGGAGTAGTTTAAGTATGAAAACAGAATATGGCGAATGGACGACTGAAAATGGTAGTGTCTATGAAGGGTGGGCATTTGAAGACGGTACGCCACATGGCAAAGGTAAATTCACAGATGCATCCGGCATAACATTTGAGGGAGATTTCACGCATGGTGAGTTCACCGGATTGGGCAGACTGGTAACTGATTATAATTATATTTATGTCGGAGAATTAAAAAATGCTAAAATGCATGGAAAAGGAGTACTTACTGCTCCCAATGGACAAGTGATTGAAGGTTTTTTTAAAAACAACAAACCAATAGGAGAAGTTAAGGTTACAGAACCTGATGGAAGAATCTTTGTTGAACGCCACGAAGAAGGCATTTGTGTTTACAGAGAAGAAGCAAAAAATCAAAATAGTTCAAAAGCACCGTCAGCTAGCAATAATGACGAACACACTCCCAACGCAACTGACGAGACGAACAATAACAACTCAGCCTTCAATCAACAAACTGAACCAGCTCCCGTAATACCTCAAAAAAAGCGTAAAGCTGTTACTCCAACCACAGAAAGAACAAACTGCCCATATTGCAATAAGTTGTACACAATAGACAGGTTAAACATTCAGCAACAAACAGGAAGCAAAGCAAAATGCAAGAATTGTAGGAGGGCATTTACTCTTTTCCCAAGCTTAATGGACTTCATGGTACCTGACCTCGGTATGTTGACTTGGAGGGAAGATAAGGACAAGCTAAAAAAGGAATGTGAAGACCAATTGGTCCCCTCCGACGATGACGACTATGAGTTTGGTGAAATGGTGTTACAACTATCAACTAGCTCATTTGGTGTACCACTGCGGTGTTTGCTTGTTTATGACAACGATACAGAAGGACTTTATCGAATTACCATTGAGAATGTTGATAAAAATGGTGTTTCACCTAAAAGCCTGTCTAAAATTGTAAACACAGTCTCAAAATATTATTGCAAACCTGCCAAAGAAAAAAATTGTTTTGAATGGCGTACCGAATCCACCACTATACAACTATGTTACGACCTTTCTGATGCTTTTCATGAGCAAAGTCCAGTCAATATCACACTTACTTTCAAAGGGATCGACAAGTGGGCATATAGAAGCAAGAAACTGTTGACTTCTATCTACACGGAAGACATCGACAATGTGAAAAAATTGTTAGAGCAAGAAGTTGAGGTTGATTTTTACGAAGATAAATCAAACAGGACACCACTTCACGATGCTATTGATTCAAGAAATGGCATCCTTTTAAAACTTATTCTTGATAATCTCACCGACCCATCAGTCATCACCCATGAAGACGACGATCAACAAACTCCATTGAGTAAAGCTCTAATGCTGAACAATGAGAATCTATTCAGAATGTTAATAGATAAATTAGCTGAATTTGAATACGAAGCCGAAGAAGATTTCAAACTGTTGGCAATGGCAAAATACGGCACCGCCTCACATGTTGATCGATTTATATCCAAGTGTTCAGACATTAACTTTCAAGATGATGACGGAAATTCAATATTGCATTTTGCGACTATTAATAATTGCTACAACTCTGTAGGAGCAATTTTAAATTCTGGTGCATCTGTAAATACGAGAAACAGAGAAGGTCGGCCAGCTATTCACTTTGCAACTTCTAGCTATCCAATCTTCCAGCTATTGATGGAAAATTGTGCAAGTTTAGAAATACCTGACAATGACGGTACTACTTTATTGGAAGTCCTTTTGGCTGCAAAAAAATCAGTCCAAAATGGTGACACTTCTGTTACTTTGGAAACTTGTATTGATGAGAGAATATTCGATATCCTGCCTGATAGTTGTCAGTACTATTCAACCGACACTGCTAGTGTAGCCGTTAGTCGGCGTGCAATTCCGGCGACAGTAAAACGTGAGGTTTGGCGAAGAGACTACGGAAAATGTGTGGAGTGTGGCTCCAATGAGAACCTAGAGTATGACCATATCATTCCAGTCTCAAAAGGAGGTGCCAATACTACTCGAAATATCCAGTTGCTATGCCAAGACTGCAACCGATCAAAGTCAGATAAGATAATGTAGCAGTTACTAAGAATATAGCCGCAAAGGTGGAATAGCCGACGTCTCGCCATCTACCCAACCCGACAATCCAGGTATCTGCAAAAAGTGGAGTAACCCATTAGGATTAATTAGCAATGGACGAAACCAATAAAAATGCTGCTATGGGTTTTTCAATGGAGGTTGGAGGCCTATTTTCCTAGTTGAGAAAAAGTTCTTGATACTTTTTGTCTGAACCTGCCAGCTGGATCTCGTATCTGCTCTTCAGGGTACGAACAGAATTTTCACAGGCATTCCTATTGAAGGAAAAAGCTATCCCCTTAAACGAAGCAAAGAGATTTTGAAAGTAAGTGTCATTTGGCCCAACGGCTTGATATGGTGCCAGTTGTTTCGTGTCAGGTTTCCATTGATTACTTATTTTTTAGCCATTAAACCGTTTCCACTATTACTTTTCCGAATTTCCCTGATTATTTTTTATTCTCCGATAATTGATTGAAAATTTCTGGGGTGGTGTCTGTTCTGCAAAAAAATTTCCTTGTACTGATTCCGCTTTTTCATCAGACCACTATGGTGCTGTTTTTTGGTGGAAATAAGATCCTTTTCTTGTTCAGGGGGAATTGTTTTGTTTCCTCACGACAGAACCTGCCATTCTGCCTGTCCATGCTCCTCTTCAGAGCTTTAAAATCTTTTTTATGAGGCAAAGCATAGGAAGAGATAAAAGGTATCCTAAAGCGAGCTGAGAGATTAAAGGCAAAATCCTTGTTCGTGGGGTAAATTGCTGATTATATGGTTTAATTCTGCAAAAGGTTCCATGAAACGAGAAGGATTTGAAAGACCCAACCCCTTCACTTTTTCCATCTGTTCAACAAGGGATGAGGGGTGATATTTTACGAACAGGTATTTGCCTTTCCTTTCTACGGTTCGGGAATGAAGATGTTTAATAGAACGAATTTCTCCTGCATACTGTTGTTGAAGTAAAAACTCGGCTCCACCACGAGCAGGATGGGATACATTCCGTTTGATTCTGGGCTTATCCAGTCTGTTTTTCCTGAGATAAGCTTTTGTAAGCCTCCCAAAAGCCAGATGATGGAATCTAAAATACTTTGCAAAATCAGAGGGGAACTGTTCAGCGAAAATAGGGAACTGGATTCCAAGTTTCTTGATAACGGATCTATGGAGTTCAAGCTCTAAACGGAGGTAGGTGTAGTGATCTGCATTCTTGGGACGTGGGTAAATACGGATACCCTTAACTGAGTTTCTCAGATCGCTGACGTAAAAAGTATTCTTATAGCGTAGAACGCCTTTCCTGTTGTAGGAAAGCCATAAATGTTTTTCCATCCATTCTTGGAGCAACAAGACGTTTCCAGTGTAAAAGTCCCAAGCAATCTCAATTTTACTAACAAAGGGGACAATGTTAAAAGAAAGAAATATTTTATTAACAGCTTCCATCATTATGCCGTCTGGTTCATCAAGGGTAATAAATAACCTTTGAGGCTCATTACTGTCGTGATAGGTGTCATATGGAACAGATAACCTTTTCCCTTGCAGGGAATAAGTCTTGATTCGTTCATGTGGGTTTATTGTTCCGTTCCTGTTCCTTGTGCCCGTATCCTTTTTGTTTGTTGATATAGCATGTAATGCGTTATCTAAAGTTTTAAAGGGTAAGTAAAAAGTTGTAAGTACTATTCTATCTATTGTTACCTGTGCTTTATCTATGTGTATTTCAGTGCATTGAGACTGAATTGTGAAAAGAGGGGGATAACTATTAGCTCCTGTAGAATCCATTGCTTGTCCCTCTCAAGCTGATGCTGATGTGTCAATTGACTTTGAATTTTCTGTCTCAAATTCCAGTATAGTGGTGTTTTTGAATCGGACGGTTGCTCTGCTCCCTTTCCCTGCCGATAAGTCTATCCATGGAATAATTCCAAGATCTCTCATGCGATCAATTTTGCGCACTGAACAATTCCATCTTTTTGCAAGCTGACTGCGGGTGAGTAATTCTGTTGAGTGTTTCATTTGTTTCTCCTGTCTGTGGGTGTTGATTTGGGTGTCTTTGTGATCTGTCTTGACGGTAAAACAGAAAGAGGAGAGTGAACAGAAGCGAGGTTAGGGGGTAAGGTAGGTTATGTTTTGTTAACGGTTCGATTTTGCGTGTGTTTGGTAAGGGTAGGTTTTGTTTGATACGAAGGCGAAAAAGTGCAATCGTCAGCGTTGAGCAAGGTTGGAGTGGATTTTTTCAAGATGACTTGGGGCAACCTCCTTTTTGTTGTGGGTTCGCTATGGAGGCTATGTCGTCAATTCTCGTGCTTGTGAATCCTTTGATTTTCTGCTTGCGTATGTGTCCCGCAAGTTGACTTTTAGGGGAGGAGCCATCTTTCAGGTTGTTCTCATCGAAAAGATGCAGCCATGCCTCGACAGCTACGGCAAGTGCAATGCTATAGTGTTCGTGTTCAGGGTTCAGGTAAGGTGGGGTTTCTGGATGTCTGTCTTTAAATGGCAGAAGGTCGTCTATTTCTTCTTTCAGGAAACTAGGGTTGTGTTTATTGTCCATTGCCCACCGTGCAAGATTCTCTCTTGAAACGGTTGTCCTGTCTGGGGCGGGGTACGCTTCATTGGTTTGACCAGTGGGTCGTCCGTCCTCATCGGTATCATAGGATGGGAAGAACGACGTTGGTTTGAGCGTTTGGGCTTCTGAGATCTTGAGTTTTCCTTCATCTTTGTTCCAGTATCGGCTGACTGCTAAGCATAGCTCCAGTCTAATTTTCTCAAGATTTCTTTTGTTGTGGTGGGTCTCGGTAGTATGCTTGGCGTCGTCAGGATCCAATGATAATAGATGCGGGGATTCGTTAATCCATAATGCTGACGCTTCATTTATTGTTAAAGGATCAGTGTTTGCCCATAGTTCGTTTATAA
>CAZUPS010000070.1:0-17057 GCA_964621915.1 uncultured Desulfocapsa sp.
AGAATCCACTTAAAAACAGAAGATACTGTTCAAACAAAGGGAACCACTTCTGATGAACCGCAACTAAGGGACATTGCCTGTCAAATGTTACTAACTTTAGGCTACGTTGTTGATTCAGTTTGTTCTGGTGAATTGGCCATCAAATTTATAAAGGAAAAGCCTGTTGACTTAATCGTAGTAGATATGCTGATGGAACCGGGTATGAACGGACGTCAAACGTATGAAGAAATAATTAAGTTGTATCCCAACCAGAAGGCAATCATTGTCAGTGGGTTTTCTGAAAGTGATGATGTTAAAGCGGCTCTGCAACTCGGGGCTGGGGAGTTCATCAAAAAACCTTATTCAATAGCTCACCTTGGTCGAGCCGTTAGGGATGTATTAAAGTGATTCAATCATCATTAAAAGCAAGTGAAGCTTCCTTTTGCCAGTTACAATTTCTTGTTTGTCCAAGCAAACTTGAGATTGATAGTGTTGCTTTTAAGATTTGGTGTTTCAGATAGTTGAGCCCCACTCACTCACTCACTGGTTTCGAGAAGAATCAGGAAGAAGGTAAACAGCACACTTACTTCGGAGTGCTTAACATTGCCAGTGCTTATGCAATTGAATTGACAGGGGATATGCAATGTTCGCAAGGACTGGGGGGGGGACCATCCCCACAGCCTTAGCCCATTTACAAACTTATCTTGAAACACCGAAGGAGTACCCATGAACCGCCTATTGGCCAAAATTTTGCTATTATTGTTAATCCTAAGTCTGCTGTTCAGTATGTACCTTTTTTACCAGGGCCGCTTTATAGAAGGCTTGTATGTATATCCTCTTATGATCACCATCTATGTGGTAATGGGGCTTAGTGGTAAACGGAAGGAGTGATCTGATAAAGGAGACGTATCAGTGCCAGGGAGACTTTGCTTAATTCTTAATTCGTGATCAAGAATCGTCGATACATTTTTTGGATCTGAGAGGATTCAGGAAGGATCAAAACCTTCCTCCGTCCAGGAGTGGTAAATATTGCCCTTGCACACCTCTATTTGGCTTTTCCCAGTAAAATGGTGTATCCGAAAACAAGAGACACCTCAAGTTGGAGTACTGTTTATATATTAATATCTTCGATCGGGCAATATCAAGGGAGAAGCATAGTCAGTGCTAGCTCGGACGGCTTACTTCTTTTCCCATAGATGAACAGTATCTCCTTGCCATACTGCCGGTTAGATTGAATCAAATACTGTGCTCTATTGAAAAGCGAGCGGAAGAGTATACATGGAGCATCTTGAATGCACATCTCCTGATGTTAGAGGGAAAAGAACAAGAAGAGAATGCTTCAATCATCCCCAAAAACTGATTGTACAGCGATCATCAACTCATCATTGACAACTGGTTTTTTGATAAATTTCCTGATACCCATGGCCAGACTTTCTTCTTTAGAGACAACATTACTATGCCCGGTAAAGAGGATGATTGGTAAACCTGGGTTCAGTTTCATCACGGCCTTGGCCAACTCCACACCGGTAAGCCCGGGCATGGTCTGATCAGTGATAAGCAGATCAAATTGTTCCGGGTTATCCTGGATGTTTTTCAGGGCCTCCCTGCTGCTGTTAGTTCCTGTGACAGTATAACCAGCGTTTTCTAGTTGCCTTTGTGTGACCCGGCCCCAACCACCGAATTTTTCAACATAAAATTCTGAACTATGGACCTTATGAGCTACGATCAACTGCTTGTTGGGGCAATATGCGGGTGGCTGCTTAGCACCATGGATCAGTTGATAACAGGTAAACAAATGTCTGTTTTCTCTGTGCATAGGCTGGCTAAGCATTTCTTGTATATACCCATATCGAGCATACTGTCACGAGCCAGATAATTCGATGATTTTTTTTATTAAAAGATCTACAACTTATTATCCTTCACTCCGAGCTAAAGAAAAGATAATAAATCCTTTTTCCATTAAAAAGATACGGCTAGCTCAAACCAAAAAAAATCGGGCTCCCGCAATTTGCAGAAGCCCGATTTTTTAAGTCTAACTATGAAGCGTTTACTTACTTATTCAACGTCCATTTTCCATCTTTAGCAACAAGTACAACAAAGTTGCTTTTTGCCAGAGTGTTTTTATCGGTAAAAGAAACAGCACCGGTGATACCGGTAAATGCACTGGTTTCTTTCAAAGCCTTAACAATAGCAGCTTTATCAGTGGAACCGGCACGGGTGATAGCATCTGCCATCAGTTTCATACCATCATAGGCAAGTGGTCCGTATGCATCGGGAGCCTGCTTGTAATTTGCCTTATAGCTTGCGGTATAAGCCTTGGCAGCTGGCAGATAATCAGCAGCTGGGTTGGAGAAACAGAAAACACCCTCTGAAGCCTTTCCTGCAATCTCAAGAAGTTTTGGAGAGTTGGAACCATCCCCTACTGCAATCAGGTTACGAAAACCAGCCTGACGAAGTTGCTTAATCAGTAAGGCGCCATCGGAGTAGTAGGCAGTCCAGAAAACAGCGTCAGGAGCTTTAGATTTAATTTTGGTAACAAGGGAAGACTGATCCTGCTCGCCTTTATTAACAACTTCATAGGCAACAACTTCAAGGCCCATTGCAGTCCATTTTTCCTTGGTCAGTTTAGCAAGATCCTCGGAGTAACCATCACCCTGATGAACAATGGCCAGTTTTTTGATACCTTTGGCCTGAAACAAATCCACAGCACTTTTCACCTGATCAAAACCAGTGGAGTTGATCTGGAAAGATGTTCCGGGATTGGCATCAATCAGCTTGGTGGAGTTTGCTGCAGCCACAACAAAAGGAGTTCCGGCATCACCATAAATCTTAAGGGTTGGAAGGGTTGCACCGGAGCAATAGCCGCCAACAACACCAACAACATCACTTGAAACCAGTTTTGAAGCAGCAGAGGTTGCCATCTGAGGATCGCAGCCATCATCACCGGTAATAGTGACAATATTCATACCCAATACACCACCTGCCTTATTAATTTCCTCGGCAGCAAGCTTAATGGAATTTTCCATATCTTTTCCGGCTGTTGCCTCGGAACCGGTGGTTGGTACCATGATTCCGATCTTCAAATCAGCGGCATTTGCCTGACTCAGCATCAGCATGCCGGCAAGCGTTGCACCAACAAGTGCACTTATCTTTTTTGTTTGCATTTTTTCTCCAATTTCTGGTTATTCCGTTTTTTACAACGGAGTTTAACACGCCGGAAACATCCTAACATCCTTGCACAGCTAGACGTTACAAATCCCCGAAGAGTTCATTTACTCGGTCAGTGCATCAATTCTTGTGAATAACAGAACTACCTTAGTAGTCAAGCAAATTCATCGAGCAAGGTAAAGGTGAATCGACAAATACCCAAATAAAATTCATCACGAGTACGATTTAATTGTACAGAATCGAAACTGAGAACTAAGACATAGAGAGCAGTTCAGTAATAGATCCCAATTCATCTTATGCAGGAGAGAGTATGCAGACAACACGGGAATCCACGATCAGAGAAGAGGCTATACAACTCGCCAGATCATGGCAGAACAGAGCAAACGAACTGATAACCTCCGAGGAAGAAAAAATTCAGCAGCAGATGACCGGCCTGTTGAACAATCCGGCAGATAAAATCCTCCTGACTAAAATAATTGATCAGAGTTTTCGCCCTAGCGATCCCGAGCGGGTGGCAAAACAGATTGCGATCCTGCTCGAAGAATATGGACTTCCCAACTTTTTTGGGAACGTTGAAAAATTATTAATCCAGATGTTTGTTGGCATTGGCACCCACTTCCCCACCTTTGCTGTGCCAAAAATGATTGAGCAGATGCGCAGCAGTAGCAGCCGCGCCATTATCCCTGGAGAAGAAAAAGCCCTGCGTGCTCATCTCCATCGCCGCCGCAAGCAACAGATCCGGATGAACATCAACCATCTTGGTGAGGCTGTGCTTGGCGAAGAACAGGCAGACAAGCGAATGGCAAGCTATCTTCATGATATGGAAGATCCCGATATCGAATATATTTCTATTAAGATATCCACCCTCTATTCCCAGATCAGTTCTCTTGCCTTTGATCAGACCGTGGCAACGCTCGGTGAACGACTGAGCAGAATCTATCGTGCAGCCAGGAATCATTATTTTATTCAAAATGATGGTTCAAAAACAGCAAAATTTGTCAATCTTGATATGGAGGAATACCGGGATCTGGAAATCACTCTGCAACTCTTTATGACTACCCTGGAGCAGGATGAATTTAAGGATCTTTCAGCCGGGATTGTTCTCCAGGCCTATCTTCCGGATTCCTATCCCCTGCAGCAAAAGCTGACCGAGTGGGCACGGCAACGAGTAGCCCAAGGGGGCGCCCCCATCAAGCTGCGCATCGTGAAAGGGGCCAATATGGAGATGGAAAAACTGGAGTCTTCACTCTTTAACTGGCCACTTGCCCCCTATGACAACAAACTTGAAGTGGATGCCAACTATAAACGAATGGTCGCCTATGGTATGGAAAAGGAGAATATTCGTGCCGTCAATTTAGGGATAGCCTCCCACAACCTCTTTGAACTTGCCTATGCGGCAGTGCTCGCAAAAGAAAACAGTGTAACCGACTACTTTTACTTCGAGATGCTTGAAGGTATGGCCGATCATGTCCGCCGGGCATTGCAGGAAACAGCCGGAGACGTACTTCTTTATGCCCCTGTGGCAACAAAGGATGAATTTATCAATGCTATTGCCTATCTGATTCGCAGACTTGATGAAAACACGGCTGAGGAAAATTTTCTTCGCTACGCCCCGGGACTTGTAGTGAACTCTTCCGAGTGGGATTTTCTGGAGAAGAGTTTTTCAACATCCTGTGACGGGTTAGACCAGGCAAGTATGGGAGCAAACCGTACTCAGGATAGAAACACCGAAACCTTCCCTGTACAAATATCCAGTTTCTATCAGAACCATTTCACAAACGAACCGGATACTGACTGGTCACTTGCAGCCAATAGAAAATGGGCGGAAGGTATTCGCAGCAAATGGATGCAGAAAAGTAGCGATGCACCATTTAGACTCCCCCTTGTAATCAGTGGCCGTGAAATATTTGATGAGAGAAAAACCTGCGACGCCATGGATCCCAATCAACATGCGGAGCAAATATGTGCTGCCAGATTTACACTGGCAACAAAAGAAGATATTGACTCTGCCGTTCTTACAGCAAGACAGGACCCTGACGGTTGGCGGCTGAAAAGCGCCAAAGAACGCCATGAAATCCTTGCAAAAGTAGCCATGGAGCTGCGAAAAAAACGTGGTGATCTCCTCGGGACAGCAGCTGCTGAAACCGGCAAGGTCTTTACAGAGGCCGACGTCGAAGTTTCTGAAGCCATTGATTTCACAGAATTTTACCCCTATTCCGTACAGCAGTATGAAACAAACTCCAATATCCGGGTCAAAGGAAAAGGTGTTGGCCTGGTTATTTCGCCCTGGAACTTTCCTGTAGCCATCCCCTGCGGCGGAGTCGCTGCTGCCCTTGCGGCTGGAAACACCGTTCTATTCAAGCCTTCATCGGACGCAGTGCTTGTTGCCTGGCAGCTGTGTCAATGTTTCTGGGACGCAGGTATTTCAAAGAACACGCTTCAGTTTATTCCCTGTTCTGGAAGGGATATCGGGCCATCGTTGACCGCTAACCCGGAAATTGACTTTATTATTCTCACCGGAGGAACGGATACCGGGCTGTCTATCCTAAAGCAGTCTCCTGGAATCTATCTTGCAGCGGAGACCGGCGGCAAAAATGCAACAATTGTCACCGATATGGCTGATCGGGATCAGGCTATTAAAAACGTAATCGCTTCAGCCTTTGGAAACTCAGGGCAGAAGTGCAGCGCCACCTCCCTGCTTATTCTTGAAAAAAGTATCTATAACGATCCCCATTTCAGACAACAGCTCGTCGATGCGGCAAAAAGTCTCCATGTAGGGTCTGCCTGGGATTTCTCCAATAAACTGGGCACCCTTATCAAGCCTCCAACCGGTGATTTGCAGCGTGGTTTTAATGAACTTCAGAAGACGGAAGAGTGGGCCTTACAACCTGCCTTGCAGGATGAAAACCCGCAGCTCTGGTCACCTGGAATTAAATATGGCGTGCAACCTGGTAGTTATGATCATATGACAGAATTTTTCGGCCCGCTACTTGGAGTTATGTGCGCCGACGATCTTGATCACGCCATACAACTTGTTAATCAGACGGGATTTGGTCTCACCAGTGGTCTGGAAAGTCTGGACCAGCAAGAACAGAAACAGTGGCAGGACAAGATTCGAGCCGGAAATCTCTATATCAACCGGGGAACAACTGGAGCCATTACTCTCAGACAACCCTTTGGCGGTATGGGAAAATCTGCCATCGGCCCTGGCATTAAAGCGGGTAGCCCGGATTATGTCTCCCAGTTTATGGAGTTTGAAGAATATGCCAATCCTCCGACGGGAGTCATTAGTCAAGAAAGCGATCTTCTCCGCCTGGCCAACAAGTGGGATATCATGCAAAACTGGAACGCATTTGCAGAATATGATGGAGATATAGCAAAAACCGTCCTGGCAATAAAAAGCTATCTGTATCAAATGGAACAAAAATTTGGAAAACAGGAAGACTACTTCCACCTGCGCGGTCAGGACAATATTCTTCGCTATCTGCCAATCAAGCGCATGCGGATTCGTCTCCATAAAGATGATTCACTGTTTGAGACACTGGCACGAATTGCTGCCGCACGGGTAGCGGGATGTGAGTTTTCTGTCAGTATCCCAGAGGAGCTAAGCAACACGGTGACCACCTTTCTTGAAGGACGCTATGGCCAGGAATTACTCCAGAATGGCAGGGTACTTTTTGAAAGTGATCAGGACCTAATTCAGAAACTGCAGGATACAGAACGTATCCGCTATGCAGCACCTGAGAGGGTTCCTGAAGAGCTTTTTCAGGAAGCTGCAAAAAACGGTTTTTTTATTTCAAGAAGCCCGGTATATATGGAAGGCCGTCTGGAATTACTGCACTACTTCAGACAGCAATCAATCTGTAATAATTATCACAGATATGGGAATCTTGGTGACCGGGGTGACCTTCTCTGATGGTAACTATTCAGCAGCACTCCAACTACGTCCATTTTGGCCTTCTCGCATAGCACAAGTATGCTTCAAAGCCCAAAATGAAAAAATTTGGAGTACTGCTAAACAGTTACATGTGTTACATGTTCGAGTTTAACCTAATTTCGAGAAGACGCTGAATAATTTCCTCTGATGTAATATTGTAATGAGTTTTACGTGACAAAGCAGACAAAGGCATACATTCTGACCCTGATGGTCGTAACCTTCTGGGCAACAGCAGCCTCTGCCTTTAAAATAGCTCTGCGCGATGTTACACCTGCAACACTGCTTTTTTATTCCACACTGTTTTCAACCCTTGCCCTGTTTGTTATTCTCTGCTTTCAGGGCAAGATTGCTCTGCTCCTGCAGAACAGTCCTAAAAGTCTGATCCGGGCTGCACTCCTTGGGTTTCTCAACCCCTTTCTCTACTATGTAATTCTGTTTAAAGCCTATGCGATCCTGCCCGGCCAGATTGCCATGAGCCTGAACTATGGCTGGCCGCTTGTTCTTACCCTGCTTTCGGTCCCCATCCTTGGACAAACACTCAGCAAAAGTCAACTCCTTGCAGTTGTAATCAGCTTTACCGGAGCCGTAGTTATTTCCACAAAAGGAAAACTCCTCGGCTTTGGAGATGTTAGTAGCCTTGGTGTATTTCTGGCAGCAGGTTCAACCCTTATCTGGGCCTCCTACTGGCTCTTCAATGCAAAAGACGGGCTTGATCCCGTGGTTAAGCTCTTTACCGGTTTTTTCTTTGGGATGATCTATAGTACGCTGTTTTGTCTGTTGAGCGAGGGTTTTACGATTCCGGTCAGCCGAGCCTGGGGCCCACTTATCTATATCGGCCTGTTTGAGATGAGTATCACCTTTGCCCTATGGCTTACAGCCCTGCAGTTAACCTCATCGGCAGCAAAAATTGGCAATCTGATCTATATAACACCATTTTTTTCGCTTCTTATCCTGAATTTTGTGGTGAAAGAAGCGATACACCCCGCGACCTTTATCGGACTGAGCCTGATTATTGGCAGTATTATCTTCCAGAGTTGGGCCGGCAGAAAAAAAACTTAACTTTTTAGGTAACCATTCAGCGAGTACCTGAAAATTGGAAAGACACTAAACTGTAACTGTTCAGATGTGCCTCATCTTACTATGAAATATTATCTCTACGCAATGGGGGCTATCCTCTGCTGGGCAAGTCTTCCGGCAGCAACCGGTTCGGGACTGGCCGAACTGTCAACGGAAGAACTGATGTTCTTCAGCTTCACCAGTGCAGCTCTCTTTCTCTATGTGCAGGACATCATTTCAACACGTTCCTTCACTCTTTTTATTCCAGATCTGAAAGCTCTTTCCCTGGGCGTCTGGGGAATTTTTATTTACCATTACGTTTATTATATGGCGCTCAGCCGCGCACCACTGGCTGAAGGTGGAATACTGGCCATGACCTGGTCATTCTGGATAGTGGTTTTTTCTTCAGTAATTCTTTATAAAAAGCTGAAACTCTCCATCATGATTACCGCCCTTGTCGGGATGATCGGAGCGGGACTTGTTATTGCATCGGGCAGAGAACTCAGCTTTGACAGTAATTATATGCAGGGCTACTTTCTGGCACTTGCCTGCGGCCTTATCTGGTCAAGCTTTTCTGTGGCCCTGGCTCATGTAAAGATACAAAAAGAACCGATGACTACCTTCACCATACTTGCAGCCGTCCTTTCAGGCATACTCTACGCACTTACCATGCCCCACCAGATGCCATCCTCAAAATCACTGGGAGCAGCTATTTATCTTGGCTGTATTCCACTGGGCCTCTCTTTCTTTTTATGGAACCGCGCGGTCACCAAAGGGAATATGGTTATTATCGGATTCTTAAGCTACCTCGCACCTCCCCTTTCGGTACTGCTGGTGGCTCTGGTTCATGGGACAGCGGTATCATCCCAGGTACTCCTTGGAATGGCTGTAATTATTCTGGCATCCATTGGGGGACGCTTGAGCCTTTCCAGATCCAAGCCGCCAAAAAACGATCTAAAGAAAGAGAGAGAGTAAGTAAAGAGTAACAAAGGAAAAAAGAATCCCCCATCCCACGAGTGCCGCTGTCAGTCTTGGAGCAAATCCAGCACTCATAGCCATTGCACCTGCCGTCACCATAGGTGGCATCCCTGCCTGGAAAACTGCAATCCGTGCCGCAGGACCTTCAAGACCTGCAAAATGGCAGAGTAAAAGAGCTGCAAAAGGGGCAACCAACAGCTTTATACTCAACCCGCAACAGAAAGGAAGAACCTGCCCCTGTGGCAGTTTAATCTTCAACTGTAAACCAATGGCGAACATCACCACGGGTACCAGAGAAGAGGCAATCAGCTCCAGACAATTTGCAATTGCAGGCTGTTGCAGAGGTTTCGTCAGAATAAGAGCCAGGAGAAGAGCGATAAATGGAGGAAAGGTGAGAACTTTTTTTAGAATATTCGCTGCACTCTGTTGCTTCTGCTTACTATACAGTGCAAGTATAAAAGAGCCATAGCTTGAAAGGGCCAGAAATGACCCGAATTGATCATAAATAATTCCGTAGGAAACCATTTCCGTTCCCCAGAATGCCTCAATCATCGGAATGCCCAGGAATGAAGTATTCCCAAGAGGCACGGTAAGCAGAAGTACCGCAGTAACTTCCCTTGACCAGCCCAGAACTCGACTGGTAATAAACACCAGCACTGCTCCCAGAGCCGTCATCAACCAGGGGATAACAAGTAAAACCACAAGGTCCGTAGAAAAAGAAAGCATGGATACCTGACGCAGAATCAGCGCCGGAAGGGCAAGCCAGATAACGTATAAATTGAGAGCCAAAGGTGCTTTGTCATCAAAACCAGCCAGTTTATTAAAGCCCATTCCTGCAGCAAGGCAGATAAAGATAAGAATAAAATTTTCCATTTTTTAGACGCTGTATGTCCTTTGATAAAAGAGGTTCATCCGGTTTATGAGTACCTGAAAAAAAAGTAATTGCTAAAAAACATCATAATTTGCCATACATTCCATAAAAGAACAACTCCCCCTTCTTCAGGGCCAACCAATTTTCCAGTGTGTTACTGACTTTCTTGTGCAATGGCATCTTCGATCCAATGCCGGCTCAACACTTATTCGCTAGAAGAAGTGCTGAAACGAAGCTATGCTTCCATGCTGGTAACAATTATCGTTCGCCATAACTAGTCATAGTCAGTTCAGGCTCTACACGAGAAAGCTCCCATATTTATATGTCGAAAACCCTTTTATCTGACTTTCGAAAATGATACCCTTTAAATGTAGGTAATTTTCATAGCAAAATTTAAGATAGGCCCCTCGTATGCAAACTGCTTCTCACAATAAAAATACTGCAAAACCCTTTCAGCGCAACCGGCCGATCTTTTATCGCCTGATGATTCCTCTCTGTGTAATTGTTCTGCTTCTGGTCATCGCCCTCTCGACGGCTCTGCTGCTTTCCAATCAACAGGAAACAAACCGCTTCAGCCAACGTATAGTGGAAGATGCGACTCATAGTCTGGAGTTTTCCCTGATAAGAAAAAGCCATATGCTTAATGCCTTGGAAGATGTTCTTCTTCAAGAAAGTCGTCTCTATGAAGCTCTACAGACTATGGATCGTGAACAATTACTTGCACTGTACGGACCGATTTTCCGTAAACTTCAAAAAGAGTACACCATTACTCATTTTTACTTCCACCTTCCCAACCGGGTAAACTTATTACGCCTCCACAAACCAACGGTGCACGGCGATGTTATCAACCGTTTTACTGCTCTGGAGGCGGAACGGAGTGGGAAGACAGCTCACGGGATTGAACTTGGTCCTCTGGGTACCTTCACGCTGCGGGTGGTTCAACCGGTGTATGTGGAAGATACCCTTATTGGATACCTGGAACTGGGACAGGAAATTGAAAGCATACTGAAATTTATCCAAAAACGACTGGGCGTTGAGCTGGCAGTTTCCATTCGAAAAAATGTACTGGATCGACACAAATGGCAGGATGGCATGAAAATGCTCGGAAGAGAATCCAACTGGGACAGGTATAAGGATGAAGTTTTGGTATATTATTCTCTACCCCGGTTTCCGGCAGTAATCGATCCCTTTATCCATGGCAGCAAAGGGCACGTACATCGTAAGTTGACAGAAAAGTTGGTGATCGACAACAGATTATGGAGAATATTTTCCCATTCTCTACAGGATGTATCCGGTGCAGAGATTGGAGATTTGCTTGTATTTCTTGATATCACAGAGAGTAATGCAGCATTTTTTCGACTTGTTGTAATAACTGCAACCCTGGCATTTCTCCTGTTAAGCACCTTGTTTATCTTCTTTTATATCATGCTGCGTCGTATTGACAGGAGCATTGTAACTCAGCAAGGCCAACTCATTGAAAGTGAAGGACGACAACGTTCTTTGCTTGATGCCATTAATCGTTCCGGCTTACTGATCTTTGTGGTTGATAGTGAATATCGTATTCGCTATATGAATGAGTCCATGGCAGACAGTTTTGGGAAGGAGGTAGGAGGACTCTGCTATCGTGATGTAGGCGGTTATGATTCCCCCTGTTCTCATTGCCGAATAGAAGAGGTATTAGGGCAACAGCAGAGAGTCCATTATGACGCCAAATTGGGTAATGATCGTTCTTTCAAAATGATTGCCGTGCCCTATGTCGATGTTGACGGTGTCCCCTGTAAGCTAGAGGTAATGCAGGAGATTACCCAACAACGACAGATGGAACATGAGAAAAAGATCCTTGAACAAAAACTGCAGCGTGCCCAAAAGATGGAAGCACTTGGTCTACTCGCTGGAGGCGTGGCCCATGATCTGAATAATATTCTATCGGGAATAGTCTCCTATCCAGAAATACTCCTGTTACAATTACCAAAGGACAGTGAGCTAAGAGAATCCCTTGAAGCCATTCAGGAATCAGGCAAGAGGGCTGCTGCTGTAGTTGAAGATCTACTCACCGTAGCCAGGGGTGTTGCCAGAGCCAAGGAACCGCAGGATCTGAACCTGCTGGTGAAGGAGTATTTGAGTTCTCCTGAATGCAAAACCTTACGATCGCTGTATCCCGATGTTAGCTGTCAGCAACAACTGGAAGCAACTCATTCCACCATTGTCTGCTCATCCGTCCATATCAAGAAAAGTTTGATGAATCTGGTGACTAATGCTGCAGAAGCTATTGTCGGAGCAGAAGAAATCCTGGTCTCCACCTACAATCACTATATAAATGAGCTTGAAGCGGATAGACATAAGATACGTGCTGGCGAATATGTTGTACTGAGTGTGCGGGACAGCGGAACCGGGATCTGTGATGAGGATCTGGATCATATTTTTGAGCCATTTTACACCAAAAAGGTGATGGGCCGGAGTGGAACCGGCCTGGGGCTTACCGTGATCTGGAACACCATGGAGGAACATGAGGGCAAGGTCGTCGTGGAAAGCAGTTCTAAAGGGACATGTTTTCAACTCTACTTCCCGGTCAGCAGTGAAGAAAATGTTATTCAAATTGACGATGGGCTGCAGGAAGCTCCAAGAGGTCATGGTGAGCACATACTGGTTGTGGATGACGAGCCGCAACTTCGGGATATAGCCAGTCAAATGCTACAATCTCTTGGTTACAATGTTGATTCGGTTTGCTCCGGTGAGTTAGCCGTGAAATTTGTAAAAGAAAATACTGTCGATTTGATTGTGATGGATATGTTAATGGAACCCGGTATGAACGGACAACAAGCATATGGAGAGATACTTAAGCTGTATCCCCAGCAGAAGGCAATCATTGCCAGTGGTTTCTCTGAAAGTGCAGATGTGAAGGCAGCACTACAACTTGGAGCCAGTGGATTTATCAAAAAACCTTACTCAATAAATGAATTCAGCCGTGTGGTACGAGAAGCATTAAACGCTAAACGATAGATCTTAATGATGAATTTTGACATATGGATCACCTCTGTTTTCGCTTCAACACTGATATTGATACTACCCGCTCAAACACTACCTGATACCGGTTGCGGTACGGGATATGGAACATAAAATGCAATATGTATAAAATACTAAAGAGTGATTCACCCCAAAAACTTGAATTTGAAGTTCAAAAATACCTTAAAAACGGATGGTCCGTTGCGGGCGGAGTGGCCATCTCACCAACATCAATCTATTTCCAGGCGGTATTTAACTCTACAAAAATTACATTTCACCAGAAGAAACAACCATAAATCTCTTTTTTCTTACAGATCATGTTCTTTAGCTGCACCCTCATACCCGGATAATAATTCTTACTGTACAATGATTTTTCATATTGTGATGCAAGCATCTGTGTGATAAACTTCTTTTTAAAAAAAATCACCTATCCTATATTTTTCATAAATTTTACTACTGTTAAAAGGAGATTTTCATGACACTCTCTTCATATGAAGCAAAAGACCTGTTCCAATGGTTTACCGAAAAAGAAGACATTCTGGTTCTTGATGTTCGAAACGAAAAAGATTTCAGTCGTTTTCAGGTTGAATCTCCCTATTCCTTTGATATGGAAAATGTCTCCTACTACGATTTTATGGAGATTGAAGAGGAAAGCGTAGCCAAGGTTCCAAAAGGACGAGCCATACGTATCGTCTGCGCCCAAGAGGGATCTGCAAAATATGTGGGTGAGATTCTTGTGAAACATGGTTTTGAAGATGTGCGCTATCTCACAGGGGGGATTAAAACCTGGGGAAATCTCCTTGTCCCACGAACAATAAAAGAAAGTGATGACTATACACTCTACCAGTTTATCCGCCCTGGAAAGGCCTCCTGCAGTTACGGTATTGCCTCAGGCGGTGAAATGATGCTGGTTGATCCCAGTCGAAATATTGAGTTCTATATGGATTTTGCAAAGAGCAACAACTGCAAAATCACCAGAACATTTGAGACCCACCTCCAGGCCGATTATATTGCTGGCTCCCGTCAACTTGCGGAACAAACCGGTGCTGAATTTATCGGAGGAGTTGATTTTGACGGAACAAAGGCGGGCCATATCGCGGCAGTCGATAAAAAGATATATGCATTCAGTAATGGAGGACCCGAAATCAAACTCCTCTTTACCCCGGGTCATACTCCCGGCTCTCTGACCCTTATTGTCGATAAGGCCTATATGATTTCAGGAGATACCGTTTTCATCCAGTCGATTGGACGACCAGACCTCGGCGGCCAGGTGGAGCAATGGGCAATACTTCTCTTTAACACTCTGCAAAAAGTTGCAAAACTTGACGAATCACTCCTTGTACTGCCTGGGCACTACATGAATTGGGATGAAGCGAATGAGGATCTTATCTTCTGTCTGACATTCAAACAGGTGAAAGATCGAAATAAGGATATTTTTTCCATGGATGAAACAGATTTTATCCAATATATCAAAGGTAATATGCGTGAGCAACCGTCGGAATATGCGCTCATTCGTCTTGCAAACGCAAATACCGAACAGTACGACATTGATAGACAGGAAGAGCTTGATCTTGGCAAGAACGAATGCGCAGCAACGGCATACGCTGAGGCACAGGCTGAGAAAGAAAAGCAGCAATAAGGGAAGATCAAATTTTTTACTGCGTATCTGGAGAGATTACCAGATACGCAGTAAAAAGTACAAATGGCCTGTTTATATCGTCAGTACCTTGGGTACATCTTGATAGTGGCATTTCAGGAAGCAAACCATTCACAATGGGATCATTTAGATCGATATGCATCCATATACACCCACAGCACCGCGCCCAACTCCACACCCTTAGCCTCTCCCTGGGGATTATTTAAGGTGTAATCGGCCTCACTCAGTGCCGCAAAACCCCACCATCCCGCTGTAGGACACGTAAAAGAGAAGATTCCATTGTCACCTGCAAGAACTACTTGAGTGATATGATAATCGGAGGGAGCCACAAGAGAGCCCTCCTCATTGTAGAATTCCACCTCCACTTCGGCACCCGCAACGGGCTTTCCATTCATCAACACCTGCCCAGTGAAGGTATTACCTGCATAATTCCCAAAGGGTCTGAGAAGAGGAACGATCTCGGTGGGTAGCCAATTGGCTCATCCCAGCCCTCATCACCACCAAAGGCTGCAACTATGGTTTTGGTGTAGTGAATAATGGCGACATCCTCACTTGGCTCCCAGTACGGCTTTGGTTCCATGGCAAAATGATAGACCCCTGGGCGCTTTACCTGGTAACTGGTTTGCCAGGCCTTGTGGTCCATAACCATAGATTTTGTCAGGGAATCCAGGAGATTTGTTTCTTTGCCATCTTTGATGACATAGAATTTTTCAGGCGTTACCAAATCCATGCCATGTCCTTCAAAAGGATGAGAAAAGGAGAGCTGTAGCTCCACCGATTTTTTCTGCTGAGTGACAATGTTTTCCGATGGAATCACCATGCCGAAATGGGCCATCGCCTGATCGGCAGTCCCCAGCACTACAGCTGCCATACATCCTGTAACTATCATTTTTCGAATCATTTATACTCTCCTTTGTTCATTCTTCGTTTCACAAGTAACAATACTGCTGACCTGAGCGGGATCGAAGCCTTAAAATCAGGTAAACTTACCCAATCGGTAATACATATTGTCATTTCGTGTTACCCATTGAGCAAAAAAAAGGCATTAACACCTTCCGGCAAAAACCTATTTCCATTTCCCTGTTCGCGGGGCCAGTAACACCTTATTAACATTTGTGTTACCGGAACATTTTTTTAATTGCCTGTCAAGAGAAAACATAACCTATACAACACGTTGTATAGGTATAGATATTTCCTATATGCAACATAGGAATTGCTGCGCGATCCTATATAGTCGATCGGTGAAGCAGATCCTCTCGGTACTAATATATTTATTGACAATGGTGCAGTAATAGCGTTTTCATACTCTAAAATACACGGAATATTTCGTGACCGGTAACCATTCCATCCTTCCATCCAATTAACCAGGCATGAGCAATAATTGATCATGTTTGATCCAAGAGAGCCAAGCAGTGACGTATAGAAATATAGATTCAATTCTAAGAGAACGTAAGACGCGTGTGATGATCGTCGGTGCGGGAAGCGGAATGGTTAATATGTCTAGGCTACCTGACAATGGTGAGGTTGTAGGTGTTGAAACTGATTTTTCACAATATCTAACAATAGAAGTTCATTCCAGCACGAATTTCGGAAATACATACCATGGAGCAGCAACAGACCACATCTATAAAGGCCCAGAACGTGACATGGAACTCATAATAGACCAAGGAGAGTTAATCGAATTCTCACACTCTAAAATATATGCGATTCACCGAGGCTAACGACTTAGAAGGAACAGGCCGGGTGACTGCGTACAATCTATCCGTGCGGAATTACATATAAAAAAACGCGACATCGTGTCGCGAATAACGGTTGAACTGACTGGCGGCGACACACCGTCCAGTCAAGTGATTGATTATAGATTAATCGTGTCTTTTATTCATATTCAGAAGAATATGTTTCTCGATATGAATGGGAATAGAGTTCAAAAAGGTTTCCAAATGGATCTTCTAAATAGACCATTTTGTAGGGTTTACTCTCATCTTCAGGATGATATCTCATAATGTCCATTCTTGCTTTTCCTCCGTATTGTTCTACCTTCTCAATAACTCCTTGGAAATCATCTGTTTCTAAACAAAAATGGAAGATACCGATTTTTGTGAAGTCGACATTATGCTTCTCTTCTCTTTCTTTCATTTCAAACAACTCGAACCCGATACCGTCTTTAGTCAGAAGGTGAGCGATGTTAAACCCTTTGAAACCAGTTCCAAATACTGCAATACACATTCTACCGATTGCTGTTTCCCGCTCTTCCATCGCTTCAGACTTGTTCATGACTATTTCAAGACCTAGTGCCTTAGTATAAAACTCTACAGCTTTATCCATAGCTCCAACCATAATTCCCACATGGCTCATAGAAGTGGCCCCAATAATTTGAACAAGCCTATAAGTGGTTAATCTGCTACCTT
>CAZUPS010000071.1:0-16189 GCA_964621915.1 uncultured Desulfocapsa sp.
ATTCTACCACAGGAGGTCTCTTTTTCTGTTGTTCCCTTACTTATGCATTCAAACATCATACCTCCCTATCTTTAGAGTAAACTCGACATGAGTATTGATGCAAGGCTGTTTCTAGGGGTATAGTCGTAGTTGAGAGCTTGAATCTAGCTGGAAGGATCGCTTGGAACAGTTATGAGTCGATGTACAGTCTATATACGTAATAAAATCGAATTGACCAAGCCAACACATTTCCTTATCACCAACTTACCATTTATTGCAGCAAAGGAGACATAACAAACGTCCAAATAAATCCCTATTGATATCCCCCCGAATTATGCTACCCAAGCCCCCCCCAGAAACTATCTATTCCAGTTCCACATTTTTTACATCAGAAGGCCCACCGACCTGGCTCCAGTCCGTAACAATATCCCCCATAATAAACAACTGACTTTTCTCGGCAATGTGAGTATGCATAAATATATCTTTCCGGGAATAGTCAGTATATTTTTCAATGGCAGTGGCCAGGCTGATCATTATCCTTTTTCTTTCATCTTCCGTTATAAAGGCAGGGACATAAAAATCTACAAAAACAGGCTTTTTTATGTTGGCTTTTTCACAGCCAGGACAATAAATTTCAACAAACGTTTGCCAGTAATAGGTCACAAATGTTTCGGGAAGGCCGGTGTCTCGTGAAACATCTGAGCTGATTGCGGCCATAACCTCTTTCAGGTTCTGCTTTATCGGCAAAGTAGTAATTTTAATCATCGGATCACCTTCTATGGCCGGGTTTTCATTGCCAGCGGCAGACAAACAGGGCGCCTGAACAAACAGTATAAATAGCAACATACCAATAATTGAGCTATTAACCAGCAGTGGTCTACGACATGTTGACATTGATTTCTCCATAATAAAATTTACTGCAAAGCGACTTAAAATCTCCTCTTGAACCTCTGCAAAAGTCACGGGACGATTTTTCCCCAGCCTGTCTGGCAACATCAAAGAAACATTCCATTAGCTTATCGTCTTCAGCAAGGCTCCTCACTGCCTGAGCCGCCTGTTTTTTTACTCACCAGACAGCTTTCAAAAGCTGAGCTTAAAATGGATTTCCCATGGTATTTATTTTCCTTACAAAGTAGTCTATCTGATCTAAAAATTCAGGTTTGACCGTAACTATTCAGCTGCACTCCATCTTTGCCCATTTTGCACTGCTTACGTATACATAATATGCTGCACAGCACAGGTAAGCGAGGCACGAGACTCCGAAATGACCAAATATGAAGCACGCCTGAACAGTTACATCCGAGATTTGTCAAGTTACAGTATCTCACTGAATAGTGAGGGTTGACCCAAAACCAGACAACAACGTAACCGATAACAGAATCATACAATAGTTTTTCTTTAGCCCGAGACTCTCCATGATCCATTTGAGTAATATTTCCAAACAGTACGGCAGCCAGATACTCTTCACACAATCCAGCCTGCAGATCCTCCCCGGTATACGAACCGGACTCGTTGGCCCAAACGGTGCCGGAAAAAGTACTATATTCCGTCTGATAACAGGAGAGGAAGAAGCTGATAAGGGCGAAATTGCCTGCTCCAAAAAAACAGTCATCGGCTATTTTTCCCAGGACGTTGGAGATATGGCTGGACGCTCCGCACTGGAAGAGACCATGTCTGCCGTAGCTGAAGTTATGGTGCTTGCCGAACAGATTTCTGAAATGGAAACTGCCATGGCGGAACCCATGGCAGACAATGAACTTGCCGCCCTTCTTGAGCGCTATGGAGATGCTCAGGAAGAGTTTGAGCATCGAGGCGGCTACGACCTTGAGACCCGGGCCAAATCAGTACTCACCGGGCTTGGAATCGGGCCAGATGAGTTTAATCTTCCAGTGGAATCATTTAGTGGTGGCTGGAAAATGCGTATTGCTCTGGCAAAAATTCTTACCATCAACCCCGACGTGCTGCTCCTTGATGAGCCAACAAACCATCTCGATATCGAATCCATATTATGGCTTGAAGAGTGGCTTAAGGAAGAATTCAAAGGTGCTCTCCTTATGACGAGCCACGATCGAACCTTTATGAATTCCATTGTTAGCAGAATCACCGAAGTGGCGAACAAAACTATTACCACCTATGGCGGAAACTTCGATTTCTATATCGAGGAAAGGGAAATCCGTCGAAAAAATCTTCGAGCCAGTTACCGTCGCCAGCAAGAAATGCTGGCTAAAGAGGAAGATTTTATTGCCAAATTTGCCTCCCGGGTTTCCCACGCAGCCCAGGTACAATCGCGCATCAAAAAGCTGGAGAAGATCGAGCGTATCGAACTGCCACCGGAACAAAAAACCATGCGATTCAGCTTTGGAGAACCTCCCCGCAGCGGAGACGATGTGGTGGCCATGGAGGGCCTGGCGAAATCGTGGCCCCTTGAAAAGGGTGATACAAAAGAAGTTTTCAGTGGCATAAGCGGTATGATCAGACGGCAGGAAAAGATTGCAGTGGTCGGAGTAAACGGGGCCGGAAAATCAACATTTCTAAAAATAGTGGCTGGAGAAGCCGAACCCAGTAACGGCACTGTAAAAATCGGTGCAGGAGTAGCTATCGGTTACTTTAGCCAGCACTCAATGGATGTGCTCGATGGTGAGAGAACAGTATTTGAAACCATACAGGAAGTTATTCCACAGGCCCATATCGGGACAATCCGCAACCTGTGTGGTGCATTCCTTTTTCAGGGGGAAGATGCTGACAAACGTATATCCCTGCTCTCAGGTGGAGAAAAAAGTCGCGTTGTGCTTGCCACCCTGCTGGCCCGTCCTCTCAACTTTTTGATCCTTGATGAACCCACCAACCATCTCGATATGCAATCTCGGGATATTCTCCTTGGAGCGCTCCGAAAGTTCACAGGTACTGTTATTCTTGTAAGCCATGATCGCCATTTTCTCCATTCACTGGTCGATCATGTGATGGAAATTGATCATGGAGAGATGCGGTTGTATGGTGGAGACTATGATTATTATCTTCGGACATCACCTGCACAACAAAAGCATTATTTGTAGCTCTTATCCGTTTGGTGTAACATGAGATACGTGACTATAAGATTTTGTTGAAATATTTTTTTATAAAGGTGGCAACATGCAGTGTCCAAGCTGTGGGAACAAACAGACAAGCAATCTTGAATGCGAGCGCTGTGGCATTATCTTCAAAAAATACAAACTCCGACAACAGCGCCTTACCGATAAAAAAACAGCTCAGCAGGAACGTGCTCAGGAAAAGAAAAACTCACTCTCCGGAGTGGTAGTTGGATTACTCATTGGACTGACGATAGCTGGTGGCGCCTTCTCCTATCTTGGAAATGATTCAAAAAGCCCTGTCTCCCAGATCAACTCTGCTGCCGAGTATTCTCGGCAAAACACAGTCAGCAAACAAAAGCGAACAGAACCGGTTAACAGACCAAAAGCTGTAAACAACCAACCCCTCCAACAGAATGACAACGACTCACTTGAAGGACTGGCAGGACAGCTCAATGAAAGTTATCCTGCACACTCTGATATCGAAAAAGCACGCAATGCCACAGTATTTATCAAAACCAGCTGGGGGAGCGGCTCCGGTTTTTTTGTATCGGATAATGGTCTTATTATTACCAATAAACATGTACTCCAAATGCAGGAGAAAGAGCTGAACGCACTTACTGCAAACGCAGACAAAGGAGCAAAACTCCTGACCAGTGAACGGAAGAGAATAGCATATTTAAGAAGTAAGGTTTCCCAGATACGAGACCAGGAGATGCGCCAGCAGGTACTGGAAGACATCAGAACACGGGAACAGGAGTATGTAAAATACCAAACCTTACACCAGCAACTACTGGATAAAATATCCGATATCGAAACTGCCTCCCCCACCGATGACGTTGAAGTAATACTTATAGACGGCAGCACCTGGCCCGTGAGTTCTGTAACAATCAGTGATCGCCATGACCTGGCTCTTGTCTCCATCAATGCCTTTGGCTCCCCCTATCTCACCGTATCCAGCGGTCCAAGGGATCAAGGCCAAAAAGTGTACACCGTGGGTAACCCTCATGGCCTGCGACATACCGTAACTGCAGGAATCATCTCCGGCTACAGAAGATATAACGACGAACCTTTTATCCAGACCGATGCTCCCATCAACCCTGGAAACAGTGGCGGGCCACTGGTGGACGAAACTGGAAAAGTGCTCGGAGTAAATACCATGATTATCCGGGATACTGAAGGTATTGGATTTGCCATTCCCATGAAATCTGTTTTAGAAGAATTTGGAAACTATATTTCAACGGAATAATAAGCACCACTCGAAGCCATACCCTTCTTTATGCTGGTTTAGTTTTTATAATCTGTTCCCTGGTCATGCGCGATCTGCACAGTATCCCCAAGCCCCCTTTGAGAGACAAGAAAAAATGAGTGATGAGATAAATCTACCCCATTTCAAGAAACGCCTTCAGGAACGCTACCAGGACATCCTGGCAATTCAAGAGAAAAAAAAGAAAGACACAGATCCAGTTGAGCTTGATCAGGCACGAGTCGGCCGTCTGTCCCGAATGGATGCCATGCAGCAACAGGCAATGTCCAAAGCATCGGATCGCCTTATGGACGTTGAACGACAACGTATTATCACGGCACTCAAGCGCATAGAATCAGAGGAATATGGCTATTGTATTCTTTGCGACGAAGATATCGCTATAAAACGACTGGAGTTTGATCCCAGCCTTTTGACCTGTATCGTCTGTGCTCAAAAAGCAGAAGAGAGATAAAGCCCCACCTCGCACCATTTCTATTGTCAACAATCCCCCTTGACCTTGACACTACATTTCAGTATCATTAATAGTATGAATAGTAAACATCGAAAAACGTTAGAGGCCATATTCAAGACTCCCACCTCTGGCAATCTTGAATGGCGGAAAATCGAATCGTTATTCATTGCATTAGGTGCAACTCTTATTGAAGGTAATGGCTCGCGAGTGTCCTTTGTCCTAAACAATGAAAAAGGCGATTTTCATCGTCCCCATCCCGGAAAAGAAGCGAAACGATATCAAGTGAGAAATGCTTTAGACTTTTTGAACAGAGCAGGAGTGATACTATGAACACACTAAACTACAAGGGCTACACAGCAAAAATTGAATTTGACCCCGAGGATAATATTCTTTTTGGTAATATTATCGGTATTCGAGATACGGTTGGTTTTCATGGTGAATCGGTTACTGAATTAAAAGAAGCTTTTCTTGAAGCAGTTGATTTTTACCTTGAAAGCTGCGAAAAATCTGGAAGAGAACCCAATAAACCATTTTCCGGTAAATTTATGGTTCGCGTTGATTCTTCCCTACATGGCAAGATTGCTGCAACTGCCGCTCATGCGGGTAAAAGCCTCAACAAATGGGTAAAGGACACGCTCAGTGATGTCGTACATTCACATTAATTGAACCTTTGAGTTTGAAAAATCACTTATGCTAAAGTTCCTCTTTCACTCGCTGTTTCTCTATTTCGCTCAATCATACTATGATAAAATACACTCATCCTATTCTTCTTGTTCTCAGCCTTCGTTCATTGTATTCTTGTTGTAAGACGTTACAATTATTCAATCCACCAAAGATACAGATATGGAACGATTAAAATACACAAACAACAGCTATCACACCCCTGCAAACGCCAGCTCCTTTTTTGGCAGACTGTTCCCATCCATCTCATTTTACACAAATTTTCTTGCTACCGTTTATGCTGCCAGTCGTAAAGCAAAACGTGGTGCCTATACCGACGAGGCATGGAGGAAATCAAGCTATAATGTGCTCAAAGCTCTGGAGCGAACAGGTCTGCAGATATCCATAGATGGAATAAACCATTTACAGGAACTCAACTCGCCCTGTGTTATCGTGGGAAACCATGTCAGTATGATGGATACCGTACTCACTCCGGGTATGGTTGCGCAGGAAATACCACTGACCTTTATCATCAAAAAAAGCCTGCTGGACTACCCGGTTTTTAAGCATGTGATGCGCTCGCGTAACCCCATTGCCCTTGGAAGAACGAATGCCAGGGAAGACCTGAAAAAGGTCTTTACTGAAGGACAAAAACGATTGGAACAGGGGATATCTGTCCTGGTCTTTCCCCAGACCACCAGGGGAACCAATTTTATCCCGAAGCAGTTTAACAGTATCGGAGTAAAACTTGCTGCAAAAGCAGGTGTTCCAGTGGTACCTCTTGCTCTAAAGACCGATGCCTGGACAAATGGAAAACTCATCAAAGATCTGGGGCGAATCCACCCCCAGGTTTCGACACACTTTTGTTTTGGTCCGCCAATTACAGTGGCAGGAAAAGGAAAGGAAGAGCATCAGCTGGTAATTGATTTTATCAGCGGTAAACTCAAGGAATGGCAATAGACTCATAGGATTTTTTTGCCAGCCAGCCGCTGCGTCCTGCTTCGTCCACAACCAGCACATACTCATTATGTACTTTTCCAGGGTGCAGTAACCGCCCCTCTTGAATTGTACCAATGGATGCAGCAGATTCAAAAGGTGAGACCCTGAGCCGTGCATCCGCCACCACAACCACCCCGTCGTGCCAATGCTTATATTGCCCTATTGCACCAATTCCTGCTACCGTTAGTACACACAGGCAGCAAACAGCAAGACCACGGCGTGTTGACGGCTTTAAGCGCAGAACAGAAGGCTGCAGCAAAACCACTGCAAACAAAACAGCAGCAGTTGCAGTCAAACCCACCCACTGGTTTAAACTCAAGAAAGTAATGCATCGCTGCACAAAAGACTGCTCTTCCTGAAACAAGCCTTTATCTCTGCGTACCAGTTCAAGATTCCCTCGAATATCAGAATCACCTGATGCCAGTCGCAGTGCCCGTTCATAATTCAAAATAGCTCTGCCGCTCTGCCCTGCCTGAGCATAGCTGTTTGCAAGATTGTAAAAGAGTGGTGCCGACTTTCCACTGCCAGTGAGCAACTCAAACCCCTGAATAGCCGCCTGGTACTCCCCCCTGTTATAGGAGGAGACAGCATCCTGAAACGGTATTGACAGATCCGGCTTGTCAGCACATACTGGGGATACTCCCAGCAGGAACACACTGCAAACAAAGACAACGTTTAACAAAAATCCCTTCATAGCAGTCCTTCCAGTTCTTTTTTCACACTCTTCGCAAATTCTTTCATCTGCTGCGCACTCAGCTCCTGACCGCCATATGCACTTTCATCGGCAGCTCTAAATACCGGCAAAAGTGGTGAATCTGCAACCAGCCGTACCTGAAGATCGGCATATGTTATTGCCCCGGCTTCTGTTTCCCAAACCAGCCCCAGCTGTTCCTGAATAGCCCTTCGACAGGCTGTCAGAAATCTCCTCGTATCATTTTCCACAAGCGTTTGATCGATTTCTTTAAGACGCAGAGCCAACAGATGTTTCATGGCCTGATCTCGTTGCAGACGCGGGTTGTTTGCATACCGCACGGCCCTTGCCTTTACGATAATTGCCACAAACAGCAAAAGAACAAACAGCCCGGCCAGCAACTCAAACCATTGTTTTGCAAACAGTGGTGTTAACTCCTGATTGAGACTGCCTGGACTCAACTGCAATGGAGCAAGCGTACTCATTGGGACTTCTGGTTCCTGCACTGTATCTATAGCAACAGCACTCTTTGTTTCCTGAGTTCTTTCCTCTTTGACCGGTAAAGCTGTTGTGCTCGCTACTGCTCCCCCTTGAATCGCAAGAGGAATAGAAGCTGCAGTCAGTGTCTTATATTGTGCGGCAACCGGATCGAAATAGCTAAAGTTGATACCAGGGATTTCTCTTATAAGAGGATCTTTCACTACAAGTGCCTGTTCAAAGACCTTCTTGCCCCGACCAGCGTCGCCATCGTTTAATAATTCAGATGACGGGGTATAGGTTTTCCAGCCCTTTTCGCTCTGCATCTTTGGCGACTGTACCCGATCAAAATTCCCATGGCCACTCACCGTCATAGTAAGAGTAATGGGATCGCCGGGTGCGAGCTCAAGTGGAGTTGCCCTGACATCCAAATGAAATTCACCAATTGCCCCGGTAAATCCTTCAGGTTTTCCATCCACCGGAAGAGGCAGCACAGTCAAATCAAGCTCAGGGCTTGCAATCTGCACCTCTTTTTCATGGTAGGAAGAGAAAAAATTATTAAAAAACGGATCACCACCTAGACCATGATTGCCAAAAGGATTACGCTGCTGTTGCGGCAACAAAAGGGTCGCCGCAAGATCAACACTCACCCGATGAGTCCCTTCCTTAATTCCTGAAAGTACCGATTGCCAGGACAACACCGTATAACGGCTGTTATTAACAACTTCTCGTGTCTTCTCCGGCTCTCGTTCCAACTGCTGAAGCACAAACCCCTCTCCCTGAAGCTGAGGAAGACTATTCAGATTTGCCTTAATGCCATCGCGAAAATAGACTTTTATCTCCACCGGAACAACCTCACCACTATAGCTTTTTTCTTTTGCAGGTATTACCCGAAGAAAGGCCACCTTATCCGCTTCTCCAGAACGGAGCCTTGCGGCAGGAGAGGATCCGGATGCATTCTGTGGCTGCACAACAACAGATTGAGAAGCTGTTACTTCAAAGGCAATGGGCTGTGTCATTACAGTTCCATCGTTTGTAACAATCTCGATGGCCGGAATAGTAAAATCACCAACTCGCAATGCCTCCACCAGAAATACAGATGAAACCGAGGCGGTGTAGTCTCCATTAATATAATTCATCTGACTGGACTGCCCACGTTGATGAAAGCGAAGCCCGTCAACCTGAGGCATCTGCGGCTCCGATGAGCGCGCTCCCGATACCGTAATTGTAAGTGCTGCTGCCCGATCGAGCGGAAAGCTCTTCGCATTTAACGTTGCCGACGCCTCCACTGCCGCATAGGCAGGTTGGGTCACAAAAAAAGAAAATAAAAGAAATAACAACGCTGCTGCGTTCCGAACAGTTCTGGTGTCTGGAAAATATTTTCTGCTCTTCATTACCAATCCTTTATTATTTTCTGATCTCTGTTGCCATCGGAAATTGCCGTCGGAATAAAATTCAGCTCACCCGTCTCATCTTTTAAGCTGTTCAGCAGCTGCTTTGCCTCTTCTTCGGTCATCTTCCCCTGATCCCTGCGCTCCTGATCTCTGGCCGCTGCCTTCTGCTCTTCCCGCTGTTCGGCAGAATCGCGTTGTTCCTGCTCAGCTGCCTGTCCCTCTTCTTGCGGCTCTTCTTTTCCTGCAGAATTTTCCTTTTGGTCCTGCTTTTTGCTGTTGTCTCCGTCATTCTCTTCAGGTTCAGACTTTTGTTGCTGCTCTTTATCTCCCTGAGAATCCTCTTTTTCAGAATCTTTATCCGATGAGTCCTTATTTTTACTCTGGTCGCCCTTATCGTCCTTATCGCCCTTATCTTTCTTTTCCTGCTGCTCCTTCTTCTGTTCCTGATCCTTTTTTTCCTGATCCTGCTGCTGTTTTTTCAATTCGTCGAGCTTCTGCTTTACACGTTCAAGATTATAGCTGGCGTCCTCATCAAGTGAATCAAGTTGTAGAGCACCATCATAGGAGGCCACGGCCTCCGACCACATCTCAATACTATGCTGAGGATCGGCCTGCAATGTTTCATTCCCTCTCTGAAACAGAGCATTGCCACGATTATAATAGGCCTTCTGCTGCAGCGTTAGGTCATCGCTTTTTAATGCTTCGTTAAAGGCTTTAACCGCATCCTCAAACATATTATTCTTATATGCTGCTGTTCCGTAGTTATAGTGCAATCTGGCGTCCCCAGGGGATTCCTGTAGCTGTTCATCATAGAATGCTGACGCATTAAGAAAATCTCCGTTACCATAGGCATCTTCTCCCTTTGAGGCCTCTGCCTGCGGAACTAAAAGAAAAGAACTCATACCTAAAAATAGTAACAAAGCAGGGATACTATGCTGTTTTTTTCGACGACCCGCTGTTTTTATAAAGGGAATTCGGAAACTTCGCGTGGATTTTCGACCTCCAAGCAAAAATTCAAACATAAGTAACACAATGGCCCCCCCCAACGGCCATACAAATCGTTCAAGAGCAACCTTATGACGTTTTTCCGCCAGCTCTTCCTTTGGAATAAGGACTAATTTTTTTTGATATATCGTCTGCAAGCCTTCTCCGGTACTCCCAAGCGGTACATAGAGCCCACCGCTTAGTTCTGCAATTTTGGTGAGCATGGTTTCATCAAGCCTGGATGTAATAAAATTCCCGGATTCATCCTTCACAAAACCACTCTTTCCCTCCCGGTTAAAAGGAATCAATTCACCTTCACTGGACCCCACTCCAACGGTGTAAATGGTCATTCCTTTTTCCGCTGCATCTTTTGCCGCTTGTAAAACATCCCCCTGAAGATTTTCACCATCGGTGATAAGCACCAGAATTTTATGATTTGCCTCATTGGAGAGAGTTGCTTCCGCTTCACTTATTGCTGCGGCCAGATCGGTTCCACCCTTTGGAATAATGGTTGTATCAATTGCCCCAAGAGAACTCTCAAAGGCGTTATAATCTATCGTCATCGGACACATAAGAAAGGCGGCACCCGCAAAAGGCATAAGCCCAACTCTGTCTCCCTCCAACTGGCCGATAAAATCCAGAATGGCAAATTTTGCCCGCTCAAGACGATTGGGACTGATATCTTCTGCCAACATACTTTTTGAAGTATCCACAGCAAAGAGAATATCAATTCCTTTACGTTTTACATCAATCCACTGAAAACCATACTGGGGCCTGGCAAGTGCGACAAAACAGCAGGCAATCGCTGCAAGAAGAAGGACTTTTTTTATAAGCCGCCGATCAGGAGAAACATTTCCGCATAATTTTCCAAGCAGATGAGCAGATACAAATTTCTGCAGCTCGAGTTGTCTTTTTCGCCCCATTCTCTGGTAGAGAAGAATCAGCAGCACAATAACTGCCGCCCCGATAACAAACCAGAAAGGAGTGCCAAATGTGATCATTTCACTCATGGTAAACGCCTCCTTCCAACAACAATCTCAGAACCGAGAAATAACAGTGCCGCAAAGACAAACCAGGAATAGAGTTCCCGATAATTTTCAAACTTCTTAATATTTTTGGTGGTGGTCTCCATGGTGTTAATTTCTTCGTAGACCTTCTCGAGCGATTTCGTATCGGTAGCTCTGAAATATTGCCCTCCCGTCATCTCCGCCACCGTTCCCAAAGTTTTTTCATCAATATCAACCTTAACCCGCACCAGACGTTTTCGACCAAACCTGTCCCGCATCGGCATCGGAGCTTCCCCTCTGGTTCCTGCACCAATTGTATATATCTTTATACCAAGTGTCTCGGCAGCCTCCGCTGCAACCAGCGGCGGTACAGTTCCGGCATTATTCATTCCATCGGTAAGTAAAATCATAATTCGTGATTTAGCATCACGATCACGCAACCGGTTCAAACCGCTGCCAATGGCAGAGCCGATAGCGGTACCATCCTCAATCATACCAATAGAAAGCGAGTCCAGACGCTGCGTAAGCCAGTTATGATCGAGGGTAAGAGGACTTACCATATAAGGACGCCCACTAAATGCAAGTAGACCAATACGATCATTGGGCCGCTCCATAATAAAGGTGTCCATAACAGATTTCACAACATCAAGCCTGTTTGCAGACTTTCCTTTCAATGTGAAATCCAGCGCTTCCATGGATCCTGACACATCTACGGCCAGCAAGATGTCAATACCACTTGCCTCAATTTCTGTAGTGGTATTTCCAAGCTGAGGTCGTGCAAAGGCAAGAATCAGACAAGCAATCCCTAAAAAACGAAGGGCAGCAATTATTCTGCCAGGCCCCGTTTTCCGCCCTTCTGCCAAAGTCGCCGCAATGGACGTGGAAGAGAACACAAGTGCCGGAGCTGCACCGCGTCTGCCGCGAAGAATGGCAAGGAGAGGCAGTAAAGAGAGGAGCCAGAGAAATTCCGGATGTAAAAATCGCATTCTTCTATTTTCCCCCTGCAGTGGATTCAATAAAATCTTTTATTGCTGCTTCCATTTTTTCCATGCCATTCAAACCCGGGGTACGACGGGCAAATTTTGCCATATCACAACTGCTAAGACATTCTCGAAGGCTGCTGTAATGCTTCTCCGAAAACGTTATCTGAGTAATGCCAATATTTGCTGTTAGATGATTAAAAAACTCATCCGTGGTCTGTCTGGTTGTCTGGATATGAAATCGTTCTTCAATATAGCGGCGCAAAATGTCCGAGACGTCCTGAGCATACAACAAGGCCTGTTTAGTGTTCATTATAGTTCTTGCATGCTGTAGATCAGCCAGGGCCATTTCATGGGGAACGGGAAGGATAACTCCTTTTTTTCGCAAACGAAAAAACCAAAAGAGAAAAGCAACCACAATCAGGAAAGCAGCTATTCCGCCAATAAACAGTGCATAATTTGGATCTTCCGGCAGCATCACCGGAGGATGAATATCGCGCAGTTGTAATTGATCCTGATTCATTTGCTGATCCTCCGCCTTCTATTACCAAAAAAATTCAGCAATGGTGGCACATAGGACTGATCAGTTAACAGATCCAGAAGATCAACACCTGCCGAACGAATAGTCTTGTGAAGTATTTGTTTTCTGGCAGTGGCAAGCTCTGCATACCCTCTGCGAACAGAAGGGTCGGAGGTATCAAGTTCCACCTGAGCACCACTTTCTGCGTCTTCGATGGTCAGCCAGCCCACATCGGGAAGAGCATGCTCACGCGGATCTGAAATAATCATGGCTATTAAATCATGGCGACGATTGCTCACCTGTAATTTTGGCTGCAGCCGCGCCAGAGCTTCTTCAAAGTCCCCCGGCAGACAAAAATCAGAGATAAGAAAAGTTACACATTTACGTTTGGCAACATCATTTACAAAATCAAGGGGTACAATCAGATCGGTTTTTCGTCCCTGGGGCTGAAAAAACAAAATCTCCCTGATAAGCCTTAGAATATGGGAACGTCCTTTTTTGGGAGGGATATACAACTCCACAAAGTCCGAAAACAGCACCAGTCCGACCTTGTCATTGTTGCGTACAGCTGAAAAAGCCAGTACCGAACCGATCTCAGCCATAATTTCACGCTTGGAGCTTGCAGCTGAACCAAAATCCCCGGAACCTGAAATATCTATCAGCAGCATAATGGTGAGTTCCCGCTCTTCGGTGAACTTCTTTATATGAGGTACACCCGTTCGTGCGGTGACGTTCCAGTCAATTGTTCGAATTTCATCTCCTGGTACATACTCCCGTACCTCGTCAAAATTCATACCACGCCCCTTAAAGACGGACTGGTAACTTCCAGCCAGAGTATCGTTAACCAATCTGCTGGTTCTGACCTCTACCTGACGAACTTTTTTCAAGATTTCCCTGGTAACTTGCTCTTCCATATCAACCTTACGGAACAGGAACCGTATCTAGAATTTTACGAATAATATCTTCCGTTGTAACAGCTTCCGCCTCTGCCTCATAGCTGATACGGATACGATGCCGCATCACATCCATTGCAGCAGATTTCACATCATCCGGGGTCACGTAACCACGACCAGCCAAAAAGGCCAGGGCCCTGGAAACCGCTTTCAGGTTGATGGTTGCCCTAGGAGATGCTCCCGTCTCAATATAGTCATGAAGGTCAAGCTGAAAGCTCTTGGGATCACGGGTGGCACAAACCAGTGAAACGATATAATCCTTTATCTTATCATCCATATAGATACTATCCACCACCCTGCGTGCACCCAGAATATCATCTGGTCCGACAACAGGATTTACCTCAACCCTGGAATCGGTATGATCGACTGCATCGAGGATCATACGTTCCTGGGTCATGGATGGATAATCGATAACCACCTTTAGCATAAATCTATCAATCTGAGCCTCAGGCAGTGGATAGGTTCCTTCCTGTTCAATTGGATTCTGGGTGGCAAGCACCAGAAATAACTCAGGAAGGATAAAGGTCTCATCACCGATGGTGACCTGCTTTTCCTGCATGGCCTCAAGCATGGCAGACTGCACTTTGGCAGGTGCCCGGTTGATCTCATCGGCCAGTATAAGAGATGAGAAGATCGGGCCCTTTTTGACCTCAAAAAGAGTATCCTTGGGGTTATAAATCTGCGTTCCGATTATATCAGCAGGGAGCATATCGGGAGTAAACTGAATACGTTGAAAATCAGCACTCACTGTCATCGCAAGGGTTTTCACAGCAAGGGTTTTCGCGAGCCCAGGCAACCCTTCCAGAAGGATATGGCCCCCGGTGAGCAGACCGACAAGCAGACGTTCAACCAAGTGTTCCTGGCCTATAATGGACTTTGCCATCTCCCGACGCAGCAGTCCAACCCATGCTGAGCTTGCGGCAACCGACTCATTGATTGCCTGAATTGAAGTGTACCCCTCTCGTTGCACTGCATTCGATCCAAGAGGGACAGGTGTTGGTGTTTCAATACTTACATTTTGTTCATTCATACAGGACTCCCTGTCTTAAAAGATGTTTTTCTATTGTTACTATGGAAAACAATAGCACAGAAAGATTACAGCAGCATTGCACAACCATTACAATGTTGTAATCATCACCACAAGATACCACCAGGCCTGCATTTCAATTTGTAGCTAGCATCAATTTATGCTAGCATATTAGAGTGTACGGTGATTGTTGCACCGCCTCTCTCTTTTCATACTTTGCAGGATACACTACGTTATGAAAAAAATATTTTTTATGGCTTTCACTCTTCTCCTGGCTTCCCCTTTCACCTGTTTTGCCCTTGAACGTTTTGAAATAATAACTACCAGTGAGATGCAGCAGTTACTTGATGATCGGAAGAATGCAAAGATCGATTTTATTCTCGTTAATGCACTTGATGAGATGATCCACAGAGACGCATCTATCCCGGGATCTGTAAATATCCCACTCAATAACTTCTACGATTTCACGTCACTGCTTGGAAGTGATATCAACAAACTGATTATTCCCTACTGAATGGGCTACCGGTGAGTTTACTCCTATAAAATGGCAGTTGCCATTAAGCAGATGGGTTTTCCAAATATCAAAATCTACAATGGTGGCCTCAAAGACTGGATAAAAGCTGGTAACAGCATCCACTCAATCAGTCCTTTGCCGAAGACAAAGATCAATGCCATAGATGTTGATGAGCTTATGGCAATAGTGATGGATGCTGACACAAAAAACTGTGTTGATGCTGCAGGCCGCCCTATTTTGACCCTTATAGACTTTCGGACCAATCAAAATATCATCGATAAAAAAGGTGCTGACAAATACCAGATAAAGACAACATGCAAAACCATTAAGGCAGTACTTGATGATTTTATAGATAATGAAAAGCTAATTCAATCCATTCCAGACGACGGGCTGACCCTATCAATCTCTGAAACCGGGAACAGGGATGAATTCCTTATCAGGTATTTATCACAGTTTGGAAAAACAAAAATTTTGAGCCTAAAATACGGTATGCGTAACTGGCTAAAGGCAAATTATCCCGTTGAAGAAGTAACCCCGGCAGGTGATTGAATAATGTTCAAAAGTATCCGCGCAAAGCTCCACCTGATGCTACTTCTTCTCAGCATCATCTTTGCACTGATGCTTGGAAACTATTACACCAAACAAACTGTTATTCAACTGGAACAGACATACGCCCAATTTGTTGAAACCAACAACCATTTCACGGGAAATCTGGCAGTCGAGCATTCAGCTCTGGGTGACCCTTTAAAATTTACCAAGCTTCAAAGGAACTACAAGGAACTCTACAACCGATGCAACAGCTGCCATAACTCCAGACCCAGCGAAATCCTGCTCGCCCGGGATACCATTCTTCTGAGTCTGCACAACAACAAGATTGCCGGAGTCAAGCTTCGTAAGATTGTTAATACCAGGCTCAACGAACTTAATGAAGGCGTACGGTATATCCATGAGCACCATATCGCCACTCTGAAAAATTTTATCGTACGAAATCAAATTCGTGAAAAAGCATACCAAAGTGCTTCCGTACAAAGAAAAAATTCAGCACGATCAGCCCCGGAGCTGGATATCATCCAGCAAACAGTAGTCATCCAGCACGCACTCTCTGATATTATACAAATATTTTATATCCTTAAGGACAGCCATCTCCCCCTCCTCCTTGAAGAAACTTTGGTTCATCCGACTAAAGCGTACTTCGTTTCATGAAGGGCCATTATTTTCAGC
>CAZUPS010000072.1:0-15877 GCA_964621915.1 uncultured Desulfocapsa sp.
TTTAATAAATTAATAAGTTACACTATCTGTCTTGGTGGACGTTGGGACAGCAGTGGCTAAAAGTATTATTTCTATCATCGATGTTACTGCCATTATCAGGGGTAGCAATAGCAATGGATTTTGGAAATCCTGACCCTGAAGTCCTTAGTGGACTCTATCCCGGTAAGGCCTATTCGCCCTATGCCCAGCGAAACTTCCCTAGTCAGGTCTATTGGGGTGATACCCACTTGCACACAGGGCTATCGCTAGATGCTGGCTTGTTTGGCAATACACTCGGTCACGAAGAAGCATATCGGCTTGCTCGTGGTGAAGAAATCAAATCGTCGACAGGGCTACCAGTAAAGCTGAGTCGCCCACTGGACTGGCTGGTAATCACCGACCATTCTGACATGATGGGTGTTGCAACTGATATCCAGCGTGGAGCACCTAATGTTATGGCAATTCCGAAAGGTAAAGAATGGGCTGAAGGTTTTGCAAAGGGGGTGAGGCTGCAGGAAAAGCTGCTTTTGACCTGATCACCAACTTTTCACAGATGACTATACCGGAAGAGCTTGTCAGTCAATATTCTCCCGGTTCTTCAATTTATAATAGTATCTGGGATGACATAACCAGAACAGCGGATCGTTTTAATGAGCCGGGCAGGTTCACGGCGCTGATCGGCTTCGAATGGACCTCAGTCCCTAAAGGCTTCAACCTGCATCGCAACGTGATCTTACGTGACGATGGTGTCCGTGCTCGTATGGTGATTCCGCTGACCACTCAACCACCGTTGGGCACCACGGATCCCCTGGATCTCTATCAATGGCTAGCCGACTACAAAACCAAAACAGGTGGCCAGACTTTTGCAATCGCTCATAATGGTAACCTTTCTAACGGCTGGATGTTCCCCATGGTCGACACCTATGCCGGTGGTAAGGTCGATAAAAACTATGTGGAACTGCGTGCCAAATGGGAACCTCTCTATGAAGTTACCCAGATAAAAGGTGATGGCGAAACACATCCCTCACTGTCACCCAGCGACGAGTTTGCCGATCATGAAACTTTGGCCAAGGGAAATCTCGATCTCACCCAACTCAAGACTCCCGATATGTTGAAGCGGGAATATGCACGTGAGGCACTGAAGAATGGCCTCGTTCTTGAGCAACAACTCGGAACAAATCCCTACAAATTTGGTATGATTGGTGCCACGGATAGCCACACTTCTCTCGCCACTGCCGAGGAAGACAACTTCTTCGGTAAATCCACCAGCGTAGAGCCATCAGCAACACGGGTGGCGCATCCCTTTGTAAAATCAAAGCTAGGCGCCATTGAAGGCTATGAATTGTCAGCCTCTGGCTATCAAGGTGTATGGGCCATTGAGAATACACGTGAGGCAATTTTTGACGCCATGGAGCGCAAAGAGACTTACGCCACTACTGGTCCCCGTATGCTGGTACGATTTTTCGGTGGGTGGGAGTTTGAGGATGATGATCTGCGAAGCCGTACTCCTGCCTTCATAGGCTATAAGAAGGGCGTTCCCATGGGCGGAAACCTTAGCAAATCCTCCGCAGACAAGGGACCAAACTTTATGATCATAGCGTTGCGTGATCCTATTGGTGCCAATCTTGACCGTGTCCAGATTATCAAAGGCTGGCTTGACAAAGATGGTAAAACCCATGAACGTATTTATGATGTAGCTGTTTCAGATGGTCGCTCTATCGCTGAGGATGGGCGCTGCAAGACACCAGTTGGTAATACCGTTGATACGGAGGCAGCAACCTGGACTAACACCATCGGAGCTGCTGAGCTAAGTGCGATTTGGACTGATCCAGACTTTGACCCAGCCGTAACGGCCTTCTATTACACTCGAATTCTGGAGATTCCGACACCACGCTGGGTGCTGTATGACAAGGTACGCCTTGGTGCGAAGATACCAAAGGAAGCAAAGCTTATCCAGCAGGAACGAGCCTACTCTTCGCCTATCTGGTACACGCCTTAACAGGGCCACTTCGCAGATGAAAGCATTTATAAAAGAGCCCCTGTTTCACTTTTTACTAATTGGTGCAGTATTGTTTCTGATTTTCAAGGTCTATGATGATCCGGCTGATTCACAATCTAGCCAGATCATTATTACAGATGGTCAGATTGCATTTCTGAAGGCAAATTATGCCAGGACTCGACAACGAACGCCATCCAAAGAGGAAGAACAGGGGCTCATAGATAATTATCTGCGCGAAGAGATACTATACCGGGAAGCGTTGGCACTTGGGTTTGATAAGAATGACTCAGTCATTCGTAACCGCCTGAGACAAAAAATGGATTTGATGAGTGATGAGCTGGCTGGAATTGCAGTTCCCACAGATGACCAGCTTCAACAATTTCTGGATAATAATTCTGAAAAGTTTATAACTGAACCACAAATAGCGTTTCGCCACATCTTTGTTGATATAGCTCATCGCGGCATCGCCGCAGAAGATGAGGCAGAACGAATCCTGTCACTATTATTGGATGAAGGAAATAGAACTGATCCGGATTCATTAGGGGACAGGTTGATGCAACCAAAATCATTTACCCTTACTCGTGTAAGCGAAATTGCAAAGTTATTTGGGAAACCATTCAGCCTTGAGTTATTAAAACTTACCCCTGGACAATGGACTGGTCCCATTCAGTCTGGGTACGGCCTGCACCTGATTTTTGTCTCCGATTATGTTGCAGGCAGTCTACCACAGTTGGATAAAATCAGGGGAACCATTGAATGGGAATGGAGCGCCGCTAACAAAAAGGAACTCAAAGAAAACATCTATAAGGAGTTACGTAAAAAATACACCGTTGAATTTGAACGTTCCGAAAATGGAGTGAAAACTAGCCAGGCAGTGTCAACAGCACCGGCAGCTCAGGAGAAACAGCAATAATGCGTTTCTCCTGGTTTCTGATATCGTTCCTGTTTATTGCATGCTCTATAGTACCGACCTTTGCCCACGAATCCCAACCGGGCACGCTGGAAATAAAACAACTGGCATCGGACAGGTATGATGTGACCTGGAAGGCACCTATCTATTACGGTAAACCGCACCCCGCCCACTTGCAGATGCCTGAAAAATGGAAGAACATTGTCCAGCCAACAGAGCGCCGCATGACAGATTCGATCATATTCCGCTGGGTGGTTAAAGTTGACCAAAAGAGCATCGAGGGGGACATTCTCCGGTTCCCTGGGCTTGAATCCACCATAACAGATGTATATGTACGACTGACCCGGCTTGATTCGACTATAATGACTGCAGTAGTCCGGCCAACCAGACCTTTTGTTGAATTGCGGGGTGAACGGTCATGGTATGCTACAGCAGGGGAATATATCGGTCTTGGCTTTTACCATATTCTTCTCGGTGTTGACCATCTCCTCTTCGTACTCGGTCTGCTGCTCATTGTGAAGAGCAGGATGATGCTGATCAAGACTATCACTTCCTTTACTATTGCCCACAGCATTACCCTCGCCCTTGCCACCCTCGGTTTTGCAAGTATTCCTTTGCCGCCCCTGAATGCCGCTGTTGCTCTCAGCATACTTTTCCTGGGACCGGAAATCGTCCGTTCCTGGCGGGGTGAGACCAGTCTTACCATTCGCTATCCCTGGATCGTTGCCTTTGTATTCGGCCTGCTCCACGGCTTCGGGTTTGCAAGTGGTCTCTCCACAACCGGGATGCCTAAAGCTGAACTTCCCTGGGCTCTACTGAGTTTTAATGTCGGTGTAGAATTTGGACAACTCGCCTTTGTCTTCATAGCCCTGGCACTGGCTTGGTCGTTTAGGACTCTTGAAGTTCGTTGGCCACGGTGGGCTCTGGCAATACCTGGTTATACAGTAGGTAGCCTGGGTGCATATTGGACTATTCAGCGCACCGTTATTCTCTTTGGAGGCCTTTTCAAATGAAAAAGAAAATGAGACATTTGGATTCGCTTGTATGGCTATCGGTACTGGTGGGCTTTTTTGCCTTCACCTCGCCTGCTCATGCCCATGTTCAACAGGGCCAGGCTGTAAGTTTTTTGACCGGATTTGGACATCCCTGGTCCGGGCTTGACCATGTTTTAGCCATGATTGCCGTTGGGCTTTGGGGTGCGCAACTTGGTAACCCTGCGATGTGGACTCTCCCGATTATCTTTCCCCTGGTAATGTCATTCGGGGCCATGATGGGATTACTCGGTATTCCTTTGCCAGGCATTGAAATTGGCATAGCGGTCTCCGCGATCGTGCTGGGAATTATGGTTCTTGGAGAGATACGCACAAAATTGATAGTTGCGGCAACCCTTGTCGGCTGTTTTGCGATTTTTCATGGCCATGCCCATGGTACTGAGCTGCCGCCCGGCCAAAGCGGGATTCTTTATAGCATGGGTTTTGTCTTCGCCACCGGATGTTTACACGGGGTCGGCATCGTCATCGGCCTGATTAATCGTTGGCCCTTGGGCAAGCTCGTGCTGCGTGGTTCCGGAGCATTAATAGCAGCAATGGGTATTTTCTTTCTGTGGCAGGCGGTAGCATGAAAGGGTATCAATCAATAATAGCACTGCTATTTTTCGGTATAGCTTCATCAGCAGAGTTACTCAACCCGTTAGATGCCTCAGCTCACCTCGTAACAACTGGCATGGGCCCGGTCTATGATGGTATTGGACACCTGTTGTTGACACCTGAGGATCTGATACCGACAATGGCTGTTGCACTGTATGCCGGCCTACGTGGAAAAGCTCCGGGGAGGCGGGCGATGTTCTTCTTTCCCCTTGCCTGGCTGGTAGGAGGTTTTGTCGGACTTATCGTTAACAGTGCACCGATCATTCCTCTGCCAATGCTCTCGTTTCTGATTCTGGGTGCTCTCGTCGCTGCTGATTTACGCCTTCCAAACAATATTATTACCGTATTGGTCATAGTTGTCGGCATAATACACGGTTTTCATAACGGTATTACCATGGAAGGTGGTCCGGGACTTTCGGGCCTGCTAGGTATCACTGCTACACTGTTTGTCCTGATCGCCATAGCATCTGCCTTTGTTATTTCTCTCCAGGCAGCCTGGACACGGGTAGCGATCCGGATCACTGGTAGCTGGATTGCGTCCGTGGGACTACTTATGCTTGGATGGCTGGTAAAAGGAACCGGTTGAACTGACAGAAGTACAGTGGACGAATACTATACGCAGCCGCTGAACCGAAAAGTTAACTTCATAACGAAATGAAGCCCATATCCCCTAAACTTGAGGAGGCATCTCAATGAAGAACAAGAAAATATTTCCCATCATCTTTGTACTTTGTTCGTTCTTTTTGTTAACAGGATTTTTCGGAGGAAATCAAACATCCGAAGAAAAGCGAAAAGAAATTCTTAAAATGCGTCAAGTCACCTTAAATGATCTGTATAAACAATTGCCAGGTGCAAAAGAGGCGATCGAAAATTCTGCAGGGTATGCCGTATTTGACAATGTTGGCATCAACCTGCTGGTAGTATCGACAGGAAATGGCAGCGGTGTCGCACATGATAAAAAAACCGCCAAAGATACTTTTATGAAAATGTTCTCCGCCGGTGTGGGAATAGGGCTGGGGGTAAAAGACTTCCGTGGAATATTTGTTTTTTCCACCCAGGAAGCCTTTGATAATTTTGTAACCACAGGCTGGCAGGCTGGTGCACAGGCAGATGCTGCTGCCAAGTCTGATGGTAAAGGTGACGCTCTAGCAGCAGCAATTGATGTGGCTCCTGGCATAAAGCTTTATCAATTAACTGAAAACGGGTTGGCGCTGCAGGCCACCATTCAGGGGACAAAATACTGGAAAAACGACGACTTAAACAAACAACGCTTGGCTCTGGCGACCGCTATATACTAAAATAGAACCGCAATTTAAACTGGTGCACTAAAAAGACCAATTGGAAATCGGAAGGGAAATTTCCAAGGCAATAAAAGGAGTGACAAATGAAAAAAATAGTACAGATTTTCTGCGGCTTTTTTGTGTTGACGTGCCTCTCTCCGGCACTAAGCGTTGCCGGGGAAAAATGGGACTTTGTTATAGCTCCCTACGCGCTTTTACCAAATATTACCGGTGACACCTCTGTTGGTCGCTTGGAAGATGCCAATATCGACGTCGGAACAACCGACATTTTGAACACTCTTGAGCTTGGTGCAATGATTCAATTGGAGGCGCGCCATGAAAGCGGCTATGGAGTTATAATGGCGTACAATTTTATGGATCTGAGTGGAGAGCTAACCGAGCCTGCTGGTCTGAACACTCTGGGAGCTGACATTTACCAAGGAATTTTTGAAGGATTCGGTGCATACCGGCTTACAATGGAAAGTGGATCGCTTGATTTTTACGGAGGCGTCCGCTGGTGGGATATGGACGTTGATGTCAATGTCTCTGGTGTCCAGAAGGTGAAAAACAGAGCGGATTGGATTGATCCAGTTATTGGAGTGCATTGGATGCCGCAAATTGCTGACAATTGGCGTCTCATGGTCAAAGGTGATATCGGCGGTTTTGGAATCGCTTCTGACTTTACCTGGAATCTGCAGGGTGGATTCGCTTGGGACGCCACGGATTATTTGTCATTGGTTTTTCAATATCGTGTTTTGTCAGTTGACTACAGCAGTGGTTCCGTAGGCACACCCGAACGCTTCACCTATGATACCATTACCCATGGGCCTTTGTTCGGACTTGCTTTTCATTTGTAAGCGAACCTGTGGCTTAGCTTTCCGCCAACTTGAGTGTAAGGGAGTCTTTTTATGATTGGAACAAAATTCAGTAAGTCAGTACTTGCGCTACTGTTAATGGTTCTTTTAGCCACCTTTGCCTCTGCAGGTGAAAAGGAGGATCTGGCGAAAAAATCCCAAAATCCGGTGGGTAATATTATCAGCTTTCCCATCGAATACTGGCATTATGACGGTATGGCCAATGATTCAAGTGCAGACGCGCTGGTATTGAAGCCGGTCTATCCGTTGGGGCTCGGCAATGTCACCCTGATCAACCGTTTTATCGTTCCGTTTATTGGGATTGATGCCAATACTCCTGGGGTAGATTATGGAAACATTTCACTTCCGACATCCAGTATCAGCGAATCCGGCTTAGGAAACATCCAGTACCAGGCACTGCTCACCCCGGCAGCTCCCGGAAAAGTCATCTGGGGCGGCGGGCCTGTTTTTGATTTCCCTTCCAATTCCAACAGACTTGGTTCAGACAAATGGTCTGGGGGCGTGGCTGTTCTGGCACTGACAATGCCCGGGGACTGGGTTGTTGGTGCATTGGTGCAGAACATGTGGTCTTTTGCAGGGCCCAGTGACGAGCCTGACGTCAATAAATTCACCTTTCAGTATTTCGTCAACTACAACCTGAGCAATGGCTGGTATCTCACCTCCACACCCATCATGACAGCCGACTGGGAAAAACCCAGCGGACAACAATGGACGGTGCCTTTGGGCGGTGGTATCGGTAAACTCGCCCGTTTTGGTAAACAACCGGTTGATTTTAAACTGCAAGGCTTTGGCAATGTTGAAAAGCCTGAGGGCGCTCCCGAGTGGAGCCTGCAATTCGCCGTAAAGTTTCTGTTTCCTAAATAAGGCTGGTAAAAACAATGCCGTCGTCTCAATTCATGAAAAATGTAGGGTGGATAAACGTAAAGCCAATCATATCCCCAGGCCTGGTAATTTTACTCATTTTCCTGATATCCACCCTTTTCCTGTTCATTCCAGAAACCCAGGCAGCAAAGTACAAAAGGATAATCATTCGGAATGTGACAATGATAGATCTGACTGATGAAAAACAAGATCAAATTGTTGAAATTCTGATTGAGGATAAAAAACTCAGTCTGGTGACCCATGATCCCATTGCCCGAGAAGATATGGACCTAGTGGTTGATGCCAATGAGGGTGTACTAATGGGCAAGCTACAACCCGGCACACTTTCCAGTTTTATGATTTTTGCAAAAGATCCGCGTGATGATTTCAAGGTAATGCTCGACACTAACCGATATGCTGTGTTTGCCCTTTATAAGGGTGTGATTCAAAGAAATAATCTGACAATTAAAGATGAGAAAGACCCCGATGAAAAGGTGGCAGAGAGTAGTTGGCTGGCCTATACTCCACCATCCATGGCTGTACCTACAAATTATGAGGACAGCAGCAGGTGGAATCGTTGGGAGAGTAAATATATCTCCGGTATTTTCACAGGCGCCTTGGCACTGGACAGAACATCCTGGCTATCACAGGATAGAGGCAGCCAGAGTTTGTATGGTGATCTGAATGAGTTTGAAGGCGGTGAAATCAGGGCGCTTCGTCTTGGTGTTATGGGAACATTGAACTTCAGTAATCCCTGGGTCTATAACTTTACTATTGCATCGAATGCCTTTGATAAGGGATTTGAGACAGAAGATCTTGATACAATTGTTTTTTATGATTACCGAATTGACGTGCCATCATCGAAAAACACCACCATAAGCATTGGTAAACAGAAAGAGCCCATATCCATGGACCGTCTCATGCCCATGGTCTTTGAACCAATGCAGGAACGCAGTGCACTATCGGATGCCCTGTTGCCCGCAAGAAATGTTGGCATTGTATGGAGCGGGAGAAATGCCGACACCTATACGACTTGGGCCGTTGGAGCATTTAATGACTGGTTTGATACAAATCAGGACTTTGAAGAGACTGCCAGTCAGTTTATCGGGCGATTTACCTGGGTGCCGCTGGTCAGTCAGGATGAAAGCAACCTGTTGCACCTGGGTGTGGGGTATCGCTATTCTGACGCAAAAGAGGGCTTTCGCTTCGCTACTGAGCCGGAGATGAACAAGTTACCACTGTTTGTGAATACGGGCATCCATGACGCAGACAGAACAGAGACCCTGAACCTTGAACTTTCCTGGCGCAGGGGGCCATTCTGGCTTGCTTCCGAGTATATGCAAAGCAATGTGACAAACAGAGATCTTGGTGATCCATCGTTTAACGGGTATCACGTCACTGCATCATGGGTTGTTACCGGTGAAATGCGTCCTTACAATAAAAGAAATGGGACATTTGGCAATGTTCCCGTTGCAAAAACAATGCACCAAGATGGGATGGGAGCCTGGGAAATCGGTGGACGCTACTCCACATTAAACCTGGCCGATGGCATCATTGATGGAGGGGACATGTGGATTGCTTCACTTGGTGTCAACTGGTGGCTAACTCCTGTATTTTGCCTCAACATGAACTATCGCCATATAGAGAGTGAGCAGGATGGAATAAGCGGTGCAACGGATGGCGTTGTGACCAGAATTCTATTAATGCTAGAATAGGTTTAGAAGCTCTTCCATGAAGCAATGCAGTACAAATTTATTCTTAACGGCGGTCGTTACTGTCTCTTCCCATCACCTTCTGATCTATCATCCTGTTCTTTAATAATGATCGAGTTACTCTGGCCAAGCCAAAGCAAGACATCCATCTTATCACTAGGGAGTGAAAAAAAGATCCATCCAATGCTCTTTGATTCTGAAGCGTGGGGGAAAGGGGTCGGACCAAGATAACAGGCTGTTCTATCGTTAAAGTATACACAAAAACACCCGTTTTCTGCCCTTAGAAGATTCTTTTTTACCCCAAAAAGAACCTTCTAAGGGATTAAAGTTTACTGGAACAAAAAACTAAACCCAAAACTGTTTATGCCAAGAGCTCACAGACACTACATACCTGGATGCGTCTGGCACATCACCCACAGGTGCCATAAGCAGGAGTTCCTACTCAATTTTGAAAAAGACAGGAAACGTTGGCGTCACTGGCTTTTTGAGGCTAAAAAGCGTTATGGGTTGTGTGTTCTCGACTATATCGCGACCTCGAATCATATTCACCTTTTGGTTGTCGATACTGAAGAGGACGTTATTGCCAAGAGCCTGCAGTTGATTGCAGGAAGAACCGCCCAGGAGTTTAACGTGCGCAAAAAGCGAAAAGGAGCCTTCTGGGAAGACAGATACCATGCCACTGCGGTGGAAACGGATGAGCATCTCGTAAAATGTATTGTCTATATCGATCTCAACATGGTGAGGGCGGGAGTGGTGAGACATCCCTCTGAATATAGGTTAAGCGGATTCAATGAAATCCAGAATCCACCAGAACGATATGCAGTGATTGATAGGAAGGCTCTACTGGATCTTTTTCCCACAGACCATCAAGAGCATTTCCGGCAGGAGCACAGGCATTGGGTGGATGTAGAGTTACGGGCTGACGCAAAGAAAAGAAAGGGTCTTTGGAGTGAATCCATTGCGATTGGCAGCGATTGTTTCATAGAAAAGATACAGCAGCAACTTGGCTTACGAGCTAAGGGGCGCTCAGTCGTTTCAGAGAAGGAGGGAACAGTTCTGAAGGAGGCTCCAGCCCCTTATAATACACTTTTTGAGGGTAAAAAGAGTACTCTAAGGCCAAATAGCAGCTATCCCATTGACTTAAATGCCGGTAATTCAGCATGATACCTTGGTCCGACCCCGACCCCGACGCGACCCCGACGACCCCGACCCCTCAGTGCTATAAATCCCGCCGGCCCCTGAGCTCAAACGTTAACCATTGATAAAACATCTTGCCTACACCAATTAAAAGACCTATAGTGAGACCATAAAAGAGGTTTTAAATAAGCCCTCAACCAAGGTGAAATTATGGAATCCGTATTGGCAAGTTGCTCAGCAAGTATCTCTGAATTAAAAAAAAATCCTTCCGCGCTCATAGACCAATCAGATGGTGAGCCAATAGCAATCCTTAATCATAACAAACCAACAGCCTATTTAATCCCCGCTGAAACATACGAAGTACTGCTTGAAAAAATTGAAGACTACCAATTGGGTTTACTGGTTCATGAGCGTCAAAATGAAAAAATTTCAGCAGTGGAAGTCACTCTAGATGAGCTATAAATTAAAACTTCTCCCAACCGCACTCAAGGAATGGAAGAAACTAGACAATACCATCCAGAAGCAATTCAAGAAAAAGCTCCAGCAGAGACTGTCAGATCCTCATATTCAAAGTAGTAAGCTGTCAGGGTTTGAAAACCACTACAAAATCAAACTCAGGAATAGTGGTTACAGATTGGTCTACGAAGTTATTGATAATGAACTGTATGTTTTCGTAATTGCTATTGGTAAGCGAGAAAAAAATACTGTCTACAAAAAGGCGAGAAAACGGAAATAATTATTGGGTTAATCGGGTAGCCGGGGGATTTCCTCCCCCAGCCCCCACAACACCCCGCATGCGGCTCTACCCCAAGGGCACTTCTTTCAGGGCGCGCACGGAGCGTTTCCTTAAGGTTGTCGGGCCGTAACCGAACATAAAATCCTGAGGTGGTTTCGCCAATTAACGCCTGAACATTACTCCTCCATTCGGATTCAACGTATATCCAGGGCCATTGGCGGCCTTTTACTCTCCTTAAAGTTCAGCCCTTCACCTTGTCCAAGGCATTACCCTTGGCGTTTGGCTACTATGGCTTCTGCTGACTTCTGTATTCACTCCATTCCAATTGCTCAGCGTGGCGCCGTATTTCCTCATTTCCTGTCTGCCTTCTTTGTTTCGTATTTCACAGACAAGGCAGGACATTCCTTGTCTGTGCCAGGATGTTTGTATACCGGAACCCCACCGGTAGTTTCACTGGAAATAATTTCATACTGCATGGAATACAGATCTCCTGGACTCTCTTCAGTACCCCCTTGAGGGGTGAAATGACGTAAACTTCCGATGTGCGAACGTATCATTTACCGTATCTCCTGTTCCTGGGCTTAATCATGTTGTGCTGACTTACCCAGAGACTCGGCCTTATATGATATTTCTGTTCGTCACCCCACATCTTTGCACTTAGGCTTCCTCCGGACTCTACCTCACGGTAACGCCCTTGCCATCGGCTAGTAATTTATGTTACTTTCACAACGTTACATGGAACACTTACAGGGGACTTTAACCCCATGAGTTCACGCCCATGCCGGGCGTACACAAATGTATACACTGGAAAACAAGCACAGCGGTTTTCAGGCCAAATTTCCAGTTAAATTTAAACTCCTATCTTCGTGTCACGTTGGTCGGTAAACCCGCTTGTTTCCAGTGATACGGGACGTTATATAAGTGAATTATAGTATGATATATTATCTCGGGATGTTCAGTATTGCTGTTTTTGCAATCACAGGTGTTATTGCAACGAAAGAAAAAGAACTGGATCTTTTTAGTATTGTTTTTCTTGGTCTTGTTACTGCTCTTGGCGGTGGGACGATCCGTGACATTATTCTGGGTTCATATCCTGTTTTCTGGATTTCTGATCCAATGTTTTTATGGACTGCTTTAATAGCTTCTCTCGTTTCATTTGGAGGAGGTCGGTATTTTTCAAATTTATATTCAATGTTTCTATATTTAGATGCATTGGGAATAGCCTTGTTTTCTATAGTTGCAACGCAAAAAACAATGTCTCTTGGACATCCTCCTTATATTGCTGTGATCATGGGAGTTATTACTGCAATTTTCGGGAGTATTCTGCGAGATATACTTACAGGACGGCCTACATTATTGTTGAGTAAAGAGCTGTATGCCACTCCTGTACTTATAGGTACGATTCTTTATGTGGGTCTTGATTATATGACACATCATTCTCTTTTTGTAATTCCTCTGTGTATTGTATTTATTTTTCTTTTTCGTTCAGTTGCAATACGATTTAATATTACATATCCTTCATGGCTGTGTTTTAAGAAATAATAAGTAGGAATATCTAATGGATATGCTGGAGATTCCACAAGAATTACGTGAAATTTCCTATCCTAACAATACTGCACGAATAGCAGGTATAGAATAATATTTAGACTTGTTGTTCTGTGAGAAAGGCTATAACAAATCGGGTGGAGCGGACGGCGTAACCGCCGCCGCTCACCCATACGTTATGTTTCAAAATTCACCATTTCCGATCATTATCTAAAAAAAACTATTGACCCGTCTATAGCTTAACAGTGTAATTCTTCCTCCTCATGGTCATGAACAATTTTAATTAATTCAAACTTGAGGAGAAAAAATGGAACACGTTACAGTAGATCAAAAGGATGGAGTCGGCCACGATATGTCTTTGATATGATAACGGAATGACGTGGTCAAGTAAAAGTGGACAACTTTTGCTTGCAGTTGTTGCCAGTCATTTTGGCTGGTTTAACATGCCTGTAAAGCAGATTGATTTTATAAAAATAGTTGGAATAATAGCTTTAATTGTAAGAACTATACTTATCAATATTGAGAAATAAAGTGGAGAAGGTGATGGGACGGCTTGAAATGGTGCAAAATTATCTGCAAACCCTTAATTTGCATGATCGCGAATTGAATTTCGAGTTTCTGAGTGATGTTGTTACACGGCATGTTGCGACTTTTACTTTCAGCAGCGTAGGATGTCAACTCGGTGATGACTTGCCACTGGATTTTGACTCGCTATATCATCGAATTGTTGTAGAGCGACGTGGCGGATATTGCTTTGAACAGAATGGCTTGCTATATGGAGTTTTAGAGGAGCTCGGGTTTTCACCGAAGCTCTTTTTAGGGCGTATAATTCATAACCAGGATACTCACCCTGGGTTAACACATCGAATCACGATGATCGAATATGAAGGTCAACAATATGTGCTGGATGTAGGGTTTGGTTTTCTTGGACCTAGGCTTCCAGTCCCCATGTCAGAAGTCGAGTTTAAAGATGGTGAAAATAATTTCCGCATTGCAGAGCGTCGCCTCGGTGAGTATCACATGCAGGTTTTCAAGGATGGTGATTTTTTCTCTCTCTATCGTTTCGAGTTAGCGCGTTATGATCAAGCGGATTGCGAAGTGGGGCATTTCTTCTCACACCGACACCCCGATGCTCACTTCGTGAATCATTTGGTAGCATCACTTATTCAAGAGAATGAAACTCGGTCCTTGGTTGATTTGCAATATTGGATCATTACAAAATCTAGTACTCGGAGTCTGGAAATCGGCGATTCAGAACAACTCAAGCAAATACTTGTCGGCGAACTTGGAGTTCAGGTAACTGAAGACGAGAGCCGCCGACTGTATGAACAATTGGAGGTTTGACGGGAGATTGCATTAACGATCGTCAATATTATCCATCAAAAATAGATGTAATGTTAAAATTATTTTGAAGTCTCATCTTAATCATTAGTTAACGGGGAAAGCCTATGCTTTACAGTACACGCCTATCAACAAATGATAATTCGTTTAAAAAATTATCCACAAGATCGATATTAAAACGATTAGACTCATTTTCAAACATATTCATTGTTTCTGCATACTATAGCAATGAAACAATAAAAGAATTTCTCCGATTCAACAGCAAACAAAAGATTCAAATGGTATTTAGCTCCATAACTGGTTCCAATGAAAAAAAGAAACTTCAACTGGCTGAATTAAAATATGAATTCTCATCATTAAAAAGAAAACGAAATAGAAAGATTTTTCTTTTCCATAAATTCCCATTACTACACTCTAAAATTTATTTCGGAATCAACAAAAGAATTGATGGGGCAATCTGCTTTGTTGGAAGTTCAAATTTAAGTAAAAATGGCTTTAAACACAATGAAGAAATATTACTAGAAATACTGGATACAGAAACTAAAGATCAGATAAGAGACTATCTGAAGATCCTTACAGGTAATGAATATTCATACAATATATTTAGCAAAATGCCTTTGTCAAATATAGGAAAACATAATATTGACCTAAAAAGCTACATCTCTTCAGGATTTTTAGTATATAAACCAGAGGTAAAGTTGCAATTAAATTTTACAAATAAAGAATTGCGCAGTTTTGCGCAAAGTATCAATGAAAATACGCGTTTCGAATATGCAGATCTTGAATCTACAATTTCTATAAATATCTCAGAAATTGCTGGCATCAAAAAGGAACTTGAAGCACTTGATAAGGGGTTAAAAGATTCTCAAGAGAATGAAGGTGCTTCAACAATAAAGGCAAATAGTGTTGAAACATGTCTAGGATATTGGATGCCTGAAAATGAAAGAAGGGAAATAAAACCACACTTAGATAATAAAAGAAATACAAGGAAAAAGACCTATGAAACTGTTGTTAATAAACTTGCAAACATCATTGAAAATGAAACATTAATTGATGATGGTTTGCAAAAATTTGTTAACTCGTTTGTAGAAAATAATTCCCTAAAGATCAATGGAAATCATTTTTTTGACGAACTAAAGACTGAAGTACTTGAACATATTGAAAAGAAACTGAACGGATTAAAACGAAACAAGGAAAGATACATTGAAGGGATTTTTATTACGCCAATGCCTGATATTTGGGAAGATATCGTAACATCAAAACTTTTTATAGATTCATTTACTGCAGACATTGAATTTAAAATTACTAACAAAGGGATAAGTGGTGTTAAACTTGCCCAAAAAATATTTAATCAGTATAGTAAATCGCTAAACATTGAGCATTGAAACAATTCACTCCAAAAAAACAGCAACTTACAGCATGGTAGTCCCAACAGAATTTTATCGCATCCAAAAAGCCGGGCTGTGAAGATTTGCCAGCGACGATAGGGTCGGACCAAGGCAACTAGAAAACACCCGTTTCTTCCCCTTAGAAGCTCCTTTTTCACCCTAAAAAGACCCTTCTAAGAAATTAGGGACCGTATTGAAGGAGGCTTCGGCTTCTTACAAAACACTTTTTGAGGGTAAAAAGAGCAGTCTAAGGCCTGACAATATCTATTTTATTGACTTAAATAACAGTAATTCAGACTGATAGCTTGGTCCGCCCCCATTACTCATTCCGCCATTACTTATTCCGTCCTGTGTAAATCCTGGGACATCCATTCTCGGATTCTATTCTTTCACCGTTGTTCAATGACCATTTTAGGTTCATCCGACTAAAGCGTACTTCGTTTCATGAAGGGCCATTATTTTCAGCTT
>CAZUPS010000073.1:0-14349 GCA_964621915.1 uncultured Desulfocapsa sp.
CTCCTAACGTTATACAGTTGAAATTGTTCGATTAAACGTTGGGACATTAGTGACTTTTAGCAAATCATTTTTGATGCTCATTTTGCCTCCATTTCTTTTCGTTGGTTTGAGATTATTGTGTGTTCGAAATCACTTTGTGGGTTTGTGTTGGTCAACTGTCGCCCCTCTCAGCAGGCTGCTATCTACTTTAATTAGACACAATTGGGATCTACTCGTCGTTTACTGACATGCCGTCAGAGTTTTTTCCTCTCTACAAATATATTAAGATCGCTAAGTGCACCTATAGCAATTGAACTAGCATTCCAGACTGAGATGTCTCCTATGTATTGTGTGGCAATATTACCCGTTTCTGATTTATCGAGTCGCAACAATATTGAGTTGCAGACTGACCAGATCAAAAACTTTATGCATCCCCAAATGCTCGAAAAAACGTGTTGATCCATAAATTATATCCCAACAGGTTCGATCAATATCGAAATGGGCTTCCAAGGCTATGGAATCAGCATCAATGCTGCTGACAACTGTGTTAAATTCGAGAGGTGCCGTAATACCGCGCAAAGTCAGTTGACCTTTCATCTGAAAATTGGGAGCAGTTAACCCACCTAATTCATTAAGCTTAGCTCCCTTGAAATCAAAAATTGCTTTGGGAAACATTTGGGTGAAGAAAAAGTCATCAGACTGAAGATGAGCTTCCAAGACGGGTTGTAATTCATCACCTTCTAAATTTGTATTATGGATGCTATTCATGTCAACTTCAATCAGTCCTGAGATTTTTCCATCTACAATTTCCACAACGCCTTGTGCGATGTCAACAGTTCCCATGTGGCGCGAATTAGGGTTGCGGCCAACCCATTCAACCTGGCTTGATGTCGATTGAGCAATATATTTTCCATCGTGAAGAGATAGTGTAGTTTGGGGATCATCTGGAAGATTTACTGCGTCACCATCCAGAGCAAACCCAGCCTCACGCCATCCCTCTAATCCCCCCTCGAGATAATGAATATTCTGGTACCCAGCTCTAGCCATTTTCTCAACGGCTATTGCACTATCCCGGCTACGTATACTTGAACCATAAACCACAACTGGGGAGAGCTTGTCTGGAACAACAGCGGCGAGATCCTCTAAAAAAGAGACAAAGAAAACACAGGCATTTTCAGCATTTGGAATATGTACCTTACTGAAATGATCTGGAGGCAATAAATCAACCACAACCATATCAGACTTTGCGGACAATAGTTCTTGCAAATCTTTTGCTACAACAACTTTCGTATCAATTTTTGAAATCATTACGTACTCCTAATATGAGTATCATGCACTATGCATCGAGGAAAACTTGCTACAACATGCACCTATTCTTTTATTCTCAAATTACAGGGCCTACCTTAGAAGCAACTCCTTGGTGTTTAACCAAAAACAGTTATCGTCGATCAAGAATTGTTTTCTGCTGGAAGCGGCAAGCCACCCCATGCTCTCAAGATCTTACCTGAAAGCGAACCCTCCACAGCATCCACATAATACTGTGCTGTTTCTTTAGCTGTTACAAGCCCCAAGCCTGTCTGTCCCGGGTTAACAACGGGAGCTGGGCTGACCACGTTTAGGCGGATTCCACGTTGCAGGGCAGGAGCTGTATTGCTAACAAAAGTATCAATGGCGGCATTCAATGGTCCTGTGGCAATTGATGCTGGGTTAGGGTAGTGACTGAGGAATCCACTAGTAAGAACAAACACCCCATTATCGTTAATAAATGGTTCACCTAATTTTACAAATCGCACTTGGCCAAGGAATTTTCTCTCGAACCCATAAGTGTAATCTTCGTCATTCAGTGATTCATATGGTTTAAAAACAGAATCATTCCCTATAACTGAGATCAATGCGTCAAATTGGCCAACCTTCTGAAGCATACTGTTTACTGAGTCAGGATCTGTGTAGTCGCATGTTATATCTCCATTGCGAAAACCAACACGAATGATATCGTGTTTACCCTTTAGCGAATTAAAGACCTCCGTTCCGATTTTACCAGATGCTCCTGCAATAATAATTTTCATTTGATTCTCCTTATAAGCCGATGACATGGCATATACTGATTTTTTAGTGAAAAATTGCTAGTTGCCTAGGAGCCTGTCCGAGAATAGGTATTTGGTTCAAAGTCGAAGAATTTTCTAAAAATAAGCACAGCCATATGTTTGATATTGCGAGCATTATTTTTTGACAATTCTAAAGAGTTTGGGCAAAAGGACATTCTCGGACAAGCTCCTAGATCGATTTGACGACACCTTCTTTGAGCATTGATAGTGATCATTCCTTCAGGCATTCTCCTTCTCCTGTAGAGCTGCCAAGAATTGGGTGAGGAGAGTCTCGAGTTGTCTTTGCTCTTTCGAGGACAACACTGATACGCGTTCGTGTGCTTCCTGAAGACGCTCAACGAGTAGCTTATCAATAAGAGCATGGCCAGTTGATGTCAGGGCTACAAGTACTCCTCTTCTATCTTCAGGGTTTTTCTCACGCCGAATGAACCCTTTTTTTTCAAGCCGGTCGACCCGATTGGTCATAGCCCCACTAGAGAGTAATGAATAGGAACAAAGGACACCGACAGATCTTCGGAAAGGCGGGCCACAACGTCTCAATATAGCAAGGACATCGAACTCCTGAATTGTGAGGTTGTGAGGTTGCAAAACTTTTTCAACTCCACGTTCTGCTAATCTATTCAGAATCATCAATCTTCCAAGTATCCCAACTGGTGTGGCATCGAGGTCAGGCCTTTCCTTTTTCCATTGCTTCAAAAGATGGTCAATTCTATCCATGACTACTATCCAAACAGTGTTTTAAGAGCTTTATTGAAATCGCCATATAAATATATGTAGACATGAAGAATCTTTATGTCAAGATAAGTGAAGGGGGAGGGGCTCAATCCTCACTCTACAATTGGGACGATTGCCTGCTTTTGCCTGACCTTATTTGGGAAACAAAAATGTTATGGTGAACTGCAGACTCCATTCAGAAACGCCTTCAGGATTTTTCACATTTCTAAATCCCTGCAACTTAAAATATACAGGCATTTTTCCTAAACGAGCTAGTTTGTCAATGTCCCCCCCCCCCCTGGAGTCAGTGCCTGGTATTGGACGTTTCCAAAGCCGAATTCGCTGACACTGGTTGCCGGAAGTGAAATATTTCCGTAATCTGTGCCAGGAATGTTGGCACCAATAGATGTTATAGAGTTATTTTTGTTGTATTATTGTATCTATCTTCTCTTGAGACTCACAGTAAGGTTGACTAGAGGCCGATTGGGCTAAATTAACCTCGGAGATGGAAATATTAATAGTAAGCGAGACCCTAATTATGAGTAAAAAAGACAAACGACGCCGCTATAGACTTATACTTGAGTATGACGGAACCAATTTCAGCGGCTGGCAGAAACAAGTGGATGCCAGGACTGTACAGGGGGATGTGCTGAAGGGTGCTGTGCGTGTTTTTGGTAAAGTCCCGATGGATCTTCAAGGCTGTGGTCGAACCGATTCAGGAGTTCATGCTCTTGAATATGTGGCCCATCTTGAGGTTGCAGCTGATATGGGGCCGCATGAAGTTGCAAGAAAACTCAATGAGACTCTGCCTAAAGATATTGCCGTAAAGTCTGTTGAGGCGGCGGGCTTACGTTTTCATGCACGTCATAACTGTATAGCAAGAAGCTATATATATCATCTTCGAACAGAAAAATAGGCCTTTGGCAAACGGTATGACTGGTGGGTGCAAGCTGAGTTGGATCTGCCTGCTATGCAGCATGCCGGGTTGCTGATGACAGGCATGCATGATTTTGCCGCTTTTGCCGAAAAAAAGGAGTTGAAAAAATCAACCAAGGTATTGATTCATAAAGTTGAGGTTTTTACAGAGAATGAAATTCTCAAGATCCGGGTTGTCGGGTCTCATTTTCTCTGGCATATGGTTCGACGGATGGTTGGAGTTATGGTCGAGGTCGGATGTTGCCGCTTAACGAATGAGAGTGTTCAAGATATGCTCGAAGACCATTCTGATGTTTCACCATCTCATCACACTGCACCGGGCGCAGGCCTGTTTTTCGAGAAAGCCTTCTATGACAGTGAGGGACTTGCAGAATTTTTGAAGGAGTAATTTTTTTAAATCCAGATAGCTTCAAGAAAATAATTGTAAGTGTGATTGTTTTGGGATCTGACGTGATTGAAGATTGTTTCTGAAAATTGGCTGAGATAGCATAGCAGGCCCAAAAATGACAGGTAGAGTCGAAACTCACTTGGAAATCAAGCATTTATTTGACCCATCTGTCCGTGTGTCTATCTACTCTTTAGGCTCACGGTAGTGTAAAGGTAGAGGGGGAACAATATTGAGAGATTTCCACTGGCCATTCGCACATTAACAGTGGTCTGTTCCGGTTTGATTTACTTGGAACGGTGAATTCAACTTCTAAGTGCACCATTAACTTTAAGAGGTTGAATTCAGGAGATTAAGAAGAATATTGGTGAAACAGGCCAAGATGTTTCCTGATGACCTCATATTTTATTAAGCACTTCTCTGGTCAGTTCCACACCACTCATATTCGGCATGGTCTGATCCGTAATAAGCAGATCAAACTGTTCTGGATGAGCACGTATTTTCTCCAGGGCTTCTTCGCTGTTAGTCGCTGCCGTGATGGTATACCCGGCATACTCTAGGCGTTTTTTGTTTATCTGGACGAGCAGCTTTTCGTCATCAACAACAATAATCTGCCCACTGCCCTGAGGCAATGATACTTCAATCTTTTGTGCCGTTACCTGACCATCTTTATCGGCTGTATTTTCTTCCAATAGAGGGAGATAGACATAAAAGGTGCTCCCCTGGTCTGGTGTGCTCACAACCCTGACGAATCCTTTGTAGTCCAGGACAATACCGTGAATAACAGCAAGGCCGATACCTGAACCTTTTCCTACTTCTTTGGTGGTGAAATAGGGTTCAAAAATCCTCTGCATGGTTTTTGTATCCATGCCATTGCCAGTGTCACTGACAGAAAGCACAACAAAGGAACCGGCAGAGACATTCTTGTATGCTTCAACGTCCTCAGTCTCAAGGTGTTCGCGAGACAATCTCACTGTCAAAGTTCCCTTTTGCTGGTCCATGGCGTGGAGAGCATTAGAGCAGAGATTGACCATAATCTGATGGATATTTGTCGGATCTGCTTTAATATTCCCACATTCTTTGTCGATATCCTGTTTTATTTCAATAGTGGTAGGTAAAGTAGATCGCAGCATTTGAAGTGCTTCTTTGATAATTGGATGCGGAGTAAGGGATTGCAGCTGATGCTCTGTTTTACGGCTGAAGGTGAGAATCTGTTTGACAAGCTCAGCAGCCCTGATGCTTGACTGGATAACTATATCGATATCTTTGTCCGCAGGGCTGCCGTCAGGAAGCTCATTTTTGACCAATTGCGAATAGCCCAAGATGGCCGAGAGGATGTTGTTAAAATCATGAGCAATACCACCGGCCAGCGTACCAATGGCTTCCATTTTCTGAGAGTGCTGCAGTTGGGTTTCCAATTTTCTACGTTCTTCTTCTGCCTGCTTGCGTTCGGTGATGTCACGAATCACACCAACAAGGAACTTATCGCCATTTTCGCTTACATAGCGGGTCTTCTTTGTTACAATCGTTAATGTTTCTCTGCTTTTAACTGTAAGTAACTCCTCGCATAAATTCTCCTGCCCGTCTGTCAAAACTTGCCTGTCAATTTTCACAAAGTGTTCCATTTCGTCTGGAGGCAAATCTTCGGATAATGTTTTGCCGATTACCTCATCCCTAGGCAGGCCTAAAATGGAACAAAAAGCATCATTAACGAGAGTAAACCTATGTCGGCCATCCTTTACGAATACTGGGTCACCTATGTTATTGAGGATTTTATCCAAAAAATCCTGTGATGCACGTTCCTTCTCCTCGGTCTGCGTGCGCTCAGTGATGTCCTCCCCTATTGAGATCATCATATGTGTTGTTACATCGGCGTCATCGTATATACCAGTTGACTGCCATGAAATGATTTTTTTATCACCATTTTTTGATAGGATCGGATTGACATAAGAGTTGGACGAAGCCGCTACGCGGAGGCATAGTTCCGTAGAACCTCCATATCACAACCCATTGTAACATCCTCTCCAAGGGCAGCCGCCTCACTGTTGAAACGCCGGGTCTCGGTGTCGCAGACGGGAGTATCAAGCGAGGGTACCAGGGTCAGAATCAGGACTTTCCCGGCAAAATCAGTCATGGTTGCTGGTGACAGATCGTTTTTAAGAAGGGTAAAATCTGGAGCCTTATCCCCTACCTTGATTTCATCTCCCACCAGAGTCAGTGGATTTCCCATAAATGTTGCTGCTTCCTTTCGTTCTTTCATGATGACTCCTTTTATATTTAGTAACACTATTGTTCCAAGACTTATAATTTACTCCATTCAGGAGTTTATGATTTATACGGTTCATAATCCGTATACCCCTCAGGGCCAGATGTATACCAGAGCGACATGTCCTCAGCAGGATTCAAAGGCCAGTTATTCCTATATCTTTCGGGCAAATCAGGATTTGTTATAAAGGGCCGGCCAATCGCTATAATGTCGGCATTGCCCTCGGCAATGCTCTCTTCAGCGGTCTCCTTGCTATAGCCGCAGTTCCCAATAATTACACCTTGGAAAAGGGGGCGAAATTCTGCCAGGGTCATCGGATCACCTTTTTCGTGAAAACCAAAAGCCAAGCCATCCATAATATGAAGATAACCGAGTTTTAGTTTGTTTACCTCTTTGGTGACATACAGAAACAATTCCCGATAATCATCACAGCCCATATCATTAAAGACCCCGTTTGGTGAGATACGAACCCCAACCTGATCTGGCGACCATACCTCAAGAACCGCTTCCAGCACCTCTCTAAAAAAACGGAACCGGTTTTCAAAGCTGCCACCATATTGGTCATCCCGATGATTCGTAGTGGCGTCAAGGAACTGATTAATCAAATAGCCATTCGCGCCATGTACCTCTACACCTGAAAAGCCCGCAGCTTTTGCATTTTCCGCAGCTTTTCGATAATCATTTACTGTTCCCCTGATTTCATCAACAGTCAGCGGACGCGGCGTTTCGTAGGGCTTGCTGCCAAGAGGCGTGTGGATATTGTCTCCTTTTAACTTCACTGCAGAAGCAGAAACAGGAAGATTACCATCATGGAAATCACTGTGCGATGCTCTGCCGCAATGCCAAAGCTGTAAAAAGATAGGAGTCCCGGTTGGTTTGACTTTTTCCGTAACTTTTTTCCAGCCCTCGACCATTGCATCGGTAAAAATTCCTGGGGAATCAATCCACCCAACGCCCTGTTCCGAAATGACTGTCGCCTCGGTTATCAATAAACCAGCACCGGCTCTCTGTAAATAATACTCAGCCATAAGATCATCAGGAACACGATCATTTCCAGCACGGCCCCTTGTCATTGGCGCCATAGCTATTCGGTTTTTCAGATGAAGTTCTCCAATTGCGAGCGACTCAAACAGTTTGCTATCTTCCATACTCAATCCTCTTCTTATTTATTTAATGAGAAACTACTATGCTGCATTTTTCTCGTGATCGCTACCTGTTCTAAGCGGTTAGCAGGAGTGATTTTGAGATCACTTTAATCTACTAACTTCCTGAGCATGCTTAATTTTTCTTAATCTTTCTTCTATATTTTTTCTGGATTTTTACATTCAAAAGCCTACACCGCTGACTACAATGTAGTACCTAGTGAGATGTATGCAAATATGGTTTTTATCTTGATGCTCATTTTCCCCAAATGGCGACATCTGTGAGAGGGGTCCAATTAACCTTCCCAAAGAATAAAAATCCCCCTCAATAGTGAAATAGCACCAACTATATAAATGATTGTTTTTTGTTGATGATTGAGAGGAAGGTAGCAGAACGTCTTCTTCATCACCTGACTGAGTGTCTTGTTTGGTTTTTTAAGTTTTCGTGGAGTGAGGCGTAGCTGAGCTGTGGCTAATCAAAAGCAACCAAGCGGCCTCAACAAAATGAACACTGGATAAGTACGGAAGGTAGCCTGGAACTGACCCTGCGGGGTGATGCTTGCCGTGGCGGGAGGTCTTTTTTACGCGCGTTGCCGGAAGCAGACAGATGCAGGAGTTGTGCTACACCAAGGGTACTTCTTTCAGGGCGCAGCAGATTTTACAATTAGCTGATACCAACTAAACCAATCCCTATCTTTGGTATGGGGATCAGCATATTATCAGTAGACATACTATGTTCCAGCAACCGAATTTTATGAAGAACTTACCTAAAGCAGTAATGATTGACAAAGAACAAGATTACCAGCACCTAATGTATCGGAGATTTTAAGCCATAACTCGGTTAATGACTTTGGTGAGTTCTTTGAGTTGATAAGGTTTCACAATAGCAGCGTAAAAACCATAGTCTTGACTATTCGCCATAATTTGATCATTCGAATAACCGCTTGAGACTATTGCTTTGGCGTCCGGGTCAAAAGCAAGAATCTCATTGATGGCATCCTTGCCGCCCATGCCACCGGGAATGGTCAGATCCATAATGACGATATCAATCGGGTTGCCTGTATTACTATGTTCCTTGTATAATTTGACCGCCTCTGTGCCGTCCTCAGCCAACACAACATCATGGCCCATCACGCTAAGCATGGATTGAGCGACCTCTCGAACCAGTTCCTCATCATCCATGACCATAATTTTAGCGGTGCCTTTAGTCTCTTCTACGCTTTCTACTCTCTGTTCTTTCTCTTTAGAATCTGCCGATACAGGGAGGTCTATGGCAAAGGTCGTTCCGACACCAGGAGTTGACTCCACTGAAAGGTGGCCATTATGTTTTGTTATTATAGAATGACTTATAGCCAGCCCTAAACCACTTCCTTCCTGCTTGGTAGAGAAATATGGGTCAAAAATCTTATCAAGAGCATTTGCAGGAATACCAATGCCACTATCAGTAATGGTGATTTTGATATGCTTTTCTTGATGGGAAAGAAAAGCACTTTCATCTATTAATGAATCAACATTTTCACAGGTAATATGAATAATACCGCCTTCCGGCATAGCATGTTTAGCATTGAGAATAAGATTTTGAATAACCTGACTCATCTGTCCCTTATCTATGTCGACAAGCCAAAGGTTTTCAGAAATAGTATACTGACAGACAACATTACTTCCATGAAGAATAAATTCAGCAGAGTCCTCGATAACTTCAGGAATTGCACTTGCCTCCTTAATAGGCTCCCCACCTTTTGAAAAGGTGAGGAGTTGCTGAGTAAGATCTTTGGCCCTAATTGAAGCCTTATGAGCTTCAACCAAAAGCTTCTTCGTTTCAATTCCCAAATTCGTATCTAGCAAAGCCAAATCAATATTGCCCAACATAGCTGTCAATATATTGTTAAAATCATGGGCAATACCACCTGCCAATACTGCGACAGATTCAAGCTTTTTAACCTTGAGTAGCTCCTCTTCCATTTTTTTTGATTGGGTTACATCACGAAATACTAATACCACACCAATAATTCGGCTCTCCTTGTCTCGAATCGGCGCCCCACTATCAGCAATATTCTTTTCTGTAGTATCTTTGGCGATAAGGACAGTGTGGCTCGCAAGACCGATAATACTACCTGAGGAAAGTACTTTTTTAACAGGGTTATCACAGCGCTCCCTGGTCTTTTCATTGATTATGTGAAAGACTTCAGTTGATGGTTTCATAAGGGCTTCTTCTTGTGACCACCCCGTAAGTTCTTCTGCAATTTTATTCATCAAAACGATATTACCATGAGTATCAGTGGTGATGACTCCATCGCCTATACTTTTTAATGTCACAGCCAGGCGTTCTGTTTCTTCAGACAGTCTGTTTTCGGTCCGTTTTCTTTCCGAAATGTCTGTGGCAACTTGAAGCCGAACTATCCGACCATCAACCCAAGTTATTGCCCTGTCATGTGTGTAAAACCATTGCCTGGTTACAGGATTTTGAAATTCCCAGGTGTATGTTTCTCCGGGTTTACCTTTTCCGTCCAAAAGATATTTGTTGGTGCAGAAAGAGCAAGGCCCGCTCTGCCCATCTTGTACGCTCTGCCAACAAATTTTTCCGGTAATATCACCAAATATTTTTCGTCCATATTCGTTAATGAACAAGACCTCATATGTGCTCATGTCGGCAACATAGATAAGCGAATCAAGGCTATCCATAAGTAGACGAAAACGTGCTTCATTTTCTTTCAGCGCCTTCTGACCGACTAGCAGGTTCTCGGCCATATCATGAAAAGCCTTGGTCAGGGTCCAAAACTCGTCGGATTTGTTAACCTGTTCATCGCGAGCCTCAAGATTCCCCTCGGCAAATTTTTGTGCCATGGTCACAAGATTTTTTATAGGGGAGATTAATGTGTTTTTGCCAATCGCCCATGAAATTAAAAGGGAAATAACCGTAACGAGGAACATGAGAAGTAGGTTCCTGATTAGGGCAGCGTTTGCGGGTTTCAAGATATAGTCTTCGGGAACACCAGCCCACACATAGATATAAGGAGAAGCTTCAGGGGTATAACGAACTTTTTCGAAGGCAAATATTCGGCGTACGCCATCTGAGCCTTCGCCGATAAACATTCCCGGTTCCTGCGCTTTACTGGCTATTCCCCAGGACTTGGCTTGAATCGGTTTACCGACGGGGTTTGTTTTTCTGTTTTGAGGATAAAAAAACAGGCGGATTCCCTGGTGATCAGTGACTGCTACAAAGGATTTTTCCGGAAGGTGCGAAGCGTTATAGAAGCGAGAAAAACGATCTAGACTGAGGGCCGTGGTCAAAACGGCTATGGGACTACCCTTTTTGTCGAGCACTGGGTAAGCAAAAGCCAATGCGGGAGCCTTTTTCCCAACCCTGGTTACTATATATTCCCCAACGGCAAAGTCTTTCTTGTCCAAGGCCTCACGAACATGTTTACGATCCCTGAGATTTTTTCCACCAAAGGGTATACCCGAAGCTAAGACATCCCCATTGGAATCCGTTAACGTGATATTTTGATAGGTAGGATTTTGCTCAAGTACGGCCCGAAAAATTTCACTGCTGGCCTTGATGTCCAAATCCTGAATTGCTGGCAATAGGGACAGGGTGGAAAGAATTTGCTTGGTAGATTTGGTTATATTCTGCTGAACTTCGGCCATACCATGAGTCAGAATCATTAGATCATGCTTGGCATTTTTTATGGAATGTCGCCGCTGCTCAATACCAGTATAAAGAAGAATAGCCAAGGCCGGTAGAACTGCAAGCATTACCAGTAAAGTTAGATTCTTATTTATTGAACCCAGGTTTAAAAATTTCATATCTCAACCTTTGAAAGGTGTCTGTCAAAAAAAATAAAAAACAGTGCTCTAAAATAATTAAATCTGATCAAATTTGAAAGAGGGAACAGTGGTATTTGTTAACCAATTATAGAGTATAACACTATCAGCTCAACATGTTGAGGGTTTAATTCAAGAGATGTAGCATGGAATGTGTGCTAACTGCCAGGCAATTTGCCATTTCTTCAGATTTGTTGGGTGATTTCACACAGGAGACTTAAATACAGTTTGTCTTGTGCTTATCTCGATACTTCATTGAGATGTGATCTGGAAGGGTTATGGTTTGAAGGATTATCAGAGGATAATATGTTTCCTGAATATACGTAACAAAAACAAAACTGAAATTAACGATGCACAGTCTATATACGTAATCATGCCGAAAGACATCACCAGCAAAAGCGAAGAGGACAACATGCATTTTTTCATAAAGTGACTAAAGTTCGCTCGCCAGTGGGCCATAGCAATACCTGTTGAGAGATAAAGGGCCAGGCCCAGTCGAGTCCGATATGTACTGGTGAGTTAGAGGTCTTATTAGTGTGATTCACGTGCTTTCCCATCACTTATAATTAAGCGTTCTGCAGCGATCAGTGATGAAAACCGGAAGCATCCTCACTCGTTAGTGGTTGCTGCATCCGGTGCTTCGCAAGGTAATCAAGTGCCGCCTGCATATCTTTAAGAAGCAGACTGGCAAGATCACGGCTTACCCCGTGGCGCACCAGTATTCGTTGTATCGCTAGATCCTGGCAGTTTGCTGGTAAAGCATAGGCAGGGACTTGCCAGCCGCTGTTTCGTAAGCGATCAGCAAAATCAAACAGACTAAAACCTGCATCAATACCATCTTTCATTTTCCAGCAGAGCGCGGGGATGCCATTGCCTTCACTGCCATTATAGATAATTTCAAACGGCCCCAACTTTTCAATTTCAGCAGCGAGGTATTGGGCTGTTTTATAACAGGCACCATGAATCTTGCTGTATCCCTCTCGACCCAGCCGTAGAAAATTGTAATACTGGCAGACAACCTGGCCTCCAGGACGGGAGAAATTGAGCGCAATATCACGCATGTTTCCACCCAGATAGTTGACCCAGAAGACCAACTCCTCGGGAAGATCCTGAGGTTCGCGCCAAACAACCCATCCGACCCCCAAAGGGGACAGACCGAATTTATGCCCAGAAGAATTAATTGACTTCACTCGTGGCAGACGAAAATCCCATACCAGTTCAGGCGCACAGAATGGCGCGAGAAAACCGCCGCTTGCTCCATCAACGTGGATGGGGATATCGATGCCAGTTTTTTCCTGGAATGCGTCAAGAGCCTTGGCAATCCCCTTTACTGGTTCATACTGACCAGTAAAGGTAATTCCCAATGTTGGTACCACCCCAATGGTGTTCTCGTCACATCGTGCTAAAACTTCTTCTGCAGTCATCAACAGGCGACCATTCTCCATCGGTATCTCACGATGTTCGATATCCCAGTAACGGGTGAATTTATGCCAGCAGATCTGTACCGGTCCAGAGATCATATTCGGCTTATCGATTGGTTTGCCTTCAGCTTTTCGCCTCGCCTCCCAACGACGTTTCATTGCCATGCCGCCAAGCATTGCTGCCTCACTTGAACCGGTGGTCGAGGTTCCTACTGCCTTGTCTGCTTTAGCAGGAGAATTCCAAAGATCTGCGAGCATACGAACACAGCGGGCCTCAATCTCCGCCGTCTGCGGATATTCATCCTTATCGACCATGTTCTTGTCTATGCACTCATCCATCAACTTATGTACTTCAGGCTCTTCCCAGGTCTGGCAAAACGTTGCCAGATTCTGACGTGCATTGCCGTCTAGCATCAACTCGTCATGCACTGCTGTATAAATCCTGCGTGGGTCATTTTCAGAGGTTGGAAATGTGTTTTTAGAAAGCCCGGTATCAGACATTTCATTACCGTAAAGATCGTCATAGGTATTCATTTTCAGATTTTTTCTGTCATTTGCAGCCATATTGCCTCCAGAGTGTATTAAATAAGCCGTGAAGAATTGTGTGGTCTTTTATGTTTAGTGTTTTTTGTTAGAGAAAAAAAAGAGAGGGTCCCCTATTATGTTGCAACTCATCCAATAGGACTATTCTATACAAACGTGGATTAGATAGGTAAAGTAATACCTACAAAATAGAAGCGGATAGTATGGTAGGCGACAACTCCCGGGGTTGATTCTCGCCAATCACAGAACGTAGGAGGGGCTTGCCTTAATTCTCGGTAAGAACTTCTTGTGCCGCCTCGGGGACGGTGTTGGCTTGGGCAGATATGGCTGTTTTACTCTGGGCAAGAATCGATTTCATGGTCTGAGACAGGAGCTTCTCCGCTGTTTTTTCGTCAATCACCTTTGAAGAGGCATTCGTCTTTTTTGATTGGCCGAGTGTAACATTGTCGTCAAATTTATTTCCAGAAAGATTGCTCTCTGAAGAGGTATTGGATCTGTCCTTTTCAGTTTTCTGATGAGAGATGTTACTTTGGGCCAATACGCCGTTTGAGACAGCTGATAGTGCCATGCAGAGCTCCTTGTGTTTCTTCGATATCCACTGCATTGCAGTGGTTTGGTTTATGTTCGATAATAATTTATCGATAAAACCTGAAGAATATTTAATAGAAAAAACGAAAAGGTTAAAAAGAGGCTTTCTCTTCGTTTGACTCATTTAGAGCATATCAATCGAAAAAAGGGAGGGGCAGGTCTTTAAATGCAACATATTCGTGTGTTACTTTTTAATACGGGACGTCCAATATTGCATTTCAAGACCCGACCCCATACTCGCGCTAATCCCTACTTTTAGCCCTCCTCATTTTCACCTAAAAAACACGGGTCCTTGTTCAGTAAGTCTTTATCTTAGCCTTCATTTCAGCGCTTAATTGTTTAACAAGTTCAGCATTGTATACACCGATGGGCGCATAGGGTAGCGGAGGACCAGGAAATATTTGAGAAGCCGCGATTCCATATGAACGCGATTTTGCTGCAGGGG
>CAZUPS010000074.1:0-12294 GCA_964621915.1 uncultured Desulfocapsa sp.
ACTTTTTTTGCAAAACTTATTTCAAAAGTACGCTTCAGTCGGATGAACCACTTTTTTTGCTGTATTTTACGTCAGTAAATTCCGCAAGAAAACTTCTATTTTCTTTCTTACCGAGTTCGGTAAGCAAATTAATGGAGGACAGCTTGGTTTTCATCTTTAACGGAGCCGCGATAGTGATATAAGTAAAAAGTGAAGTGATAGAAGGAGAATGGGCTAGACTTTAATGGAAGGCGTTGGAACATTTTCTATGATTTTGATTCTTTTCCTTCGCCAAATCTCCACCAGAAGTGTCAGCAATTATCAGAGTTGACTCTCCTAATTTACCATCAAACCTTCATTTTTAATCTTCTGCACAAACGGATCATCATCACTGAAGGTTTCATCGTTAAATGGCAATGGCTCCAGGCGATCATCAACGGAGATTGCAAGTTTGGTGAGCCTTACCCGCTCCTCAAAACGATCTTCGCTTATGTTCGGGGAGACAACAGCAATATCAATATCACTCCATTTATCTGCCTTACCATTGGCATAGGATCCAAAAATATATGCCTTACTAATAATGATACCCTTGTTACGAAGCTTCTCAAGGAATAGTCGCGCATTTTTCATAACTACAGCATCGATTTCAGCCATGAGAAAACCTCTTTGATTTTTTGAGTTTCAGTTGTGCTAAATTCAGCTGTGCATTTTTTCCTGAATTCTCTTTTATAATCAGGATACCGAGCCTCAAGATTAAATGCTGTTATACGCACTAAATCATATTCTTGTTGTTCTGTTACTGGGACTTGCGCGGCTTTGGCTAGTCTGGGCAGGTTGTGTGTACGAGGAACATTTGGACTTACATTCTGTACAAAAATTGCTTTTAATATTTTTTCCACCGCCAAATGACCAAAAAACAGGGCGTATGAGTAATCTTTTTTATCGAAAAGATGGGTGGCAACCTTCAATGATTCGTCAGCTTCAATTTTCCAGTAATCAACAATTTCTTCTTGATTCATAACTGCCTGCCCTTTCCTCATCAAAAGACGTCGTGCCACATGCCTACGATCTTTCGGTAAATGTAACTTATATGGTAAATACTGAATTATTTTTCTTTCAAATCAGAAGTTAATATATACCCTAAAAAACCTGTTGATTCAATCTTAGAATATTTGAGGTGGGGTTTGATTGTGGCGCTGGCCATGGGTGTTTATATGAAGTCATAAACTGAACATACCCATGACCTGTCAATATCACCTTGATACTCAAATACAGTTCATGATTTCCTACAGAATAGCAGGTTGTTACCTTTACGGTCAGTTGTTAATTGGTTAAGGTGAATTTTTTCGATCTTAATTTTGGCCGTAGGCTCAGAGTCAAGTGGAAATATTTTAACTTTGGTTGGTGGGGAGTTTGTTACGTATATCGTGCGGGAACCTTATCAGGAAGTAGGTAATGGTGGAGAGGGAATCAGGAAACACCCTAACCTGTGGTTTTTCAACAATTGATAAATCCTATTCTGTTATTTTTATCATGGCGGGGTGTCTGGATTTTCCTTTTTATAAGCGCAAAATGAAAACCCTCCTGTTTACCGAATGTGCTATCCGAAAACAGGAGGTTAGAGATGCCGGCAAAGCCTGTTGATTCCCGTTCAAGGATCTACAACAACGAAATGGGATATTTTTTCAAAAGCACAGAACTTCAAAACCAGTTAGATGAAACTTTTCAGTCCTTGAAAGAACAGCCGTACTTGTGAGACACTGAGGAATGGTTGCAAATGAGAAACATAATGATGGAAGTTTCAGGTATAAAAGGACGTTCTACGAAAAAGCAAAGAACAACCTTTACCAGGGTCATGTGAACAGGGATCATGTGACAATTATAGCCAGCACCTGCTGTGATTCTGGAGTATGCCTCGAAAGAGGCGGCGTCAGGTCACCTGGTTTTTTAATGGCATCTGTACAAAATGATATTATTCGTCAGGGTAACTCGACAATTTCCTTTGAGATTCTAACTGATATCTTCCATTCAGTCCCTATCAAGAGGCCTTCCAAGCACAACTCATTATGACCAAACCAAGATTAACCCTCAAGTTCATTGTACTTGTGCCATTGTTGGCGGTTATCCTTCTGGCAGCAGGTATGAGCAGCTATATTTCATTAAGTTTCGGGCAACAGGCTGCTGAAGTGTCCAGATATCAACAAGAGTTAGGTGATTCTAAAGCGCAACAGGTAACTCCTCGTATAAAAAAGATACTTGTGCTGCATACTTTAAAAGCCAAGAGACCCTGGAATGTGTTGTTCAACCGTTACTTTACTGACGCGTTGCAAGCAAATGATTTATCTCTAGCGAATATTGAGATTGAGCACCTGGATTTGCTGCAGTTTAAAGATGTGAACTATCAGGAAATTGTCAAAAAGGAACTCAAGCATAAATATGCGAGCTCGCCCCCTGATATCATCATCATAACCTTTGCCTCGACAATCAAATTTATCCTTGAGAATGATTTATTCCCTGATATCCCTAAAATATTTGTCCTCCCGACTCACTCAGGCTTCGATGATGTCCCTCATTCGGTGGTACTGCCATTCGCATTTGAATTCAAAAACAATATAGAACACGCTCTTACTTTATTGCCTGATACAAAAGACATCTATGTGGTGGCGGGAAATGGCCTGATGGACAGGCGACTGGTATCCATGTTTCGCGATGAAACCAAAGATTTTAGAGATCGTGTTTCGTTTCATTATCTTGATGATCTCAATGTTGAGGAACTCTTAAGGCGTCTTGAACAACTCCCTGATGACTCATTTGTCTATTACCTGACGTATTCACTGGATTTTAAGGGAAAAGCGGTTATCACTCGCGACTTTAGTAAATCGATAGGAGAACGTTCCAATCGTCCCGTACTTTCCTGGCTGGATCTGCATGCCCTGGATATCGGAATTTTAGGAGGAAGAGTGACAACGACCAGGGCTTCAGCCACTATGTCTCTTGATATTGTCAAGAGAGTTTTCCAGGGAGAGTCAATTGATACAATAAAACCTGCTCTTCCTTATGTAGAATATATTTATCAATGGAGCGAGTTGAAAAAATGGGGTATTGATCCGGGCAAGCTGCCCCCGGACACTATAATTCAGAATAGATCGGATAATTATTTTGAAATATTTAAATGGCAAATCATGGGCGGGATTTTACTACTGGTAGCCGAGGCATTATTAGTATTATTTCTCTTCGTAAATATTAGAAAACGAAAAACAGCTGAGCACAGACTGCGAGGAAATCAGGTTGAACTGGAAACAGAAATATTCGAGCACCAAATGGCAGAAGATAAATACTATACATTTGTCAAAAAAAGTGGTGAGGGTATCTGGGCCTATGATCTTGAACCGCCTTTACCAATGGATCTGCCGGTTGAAGATCAGTTGCACCTGTTGTATGAAAGGGCATTTGTATCAGAGGCCAATGATACGATTGCACGCATGCTCGGCTATGAAAAAGGCGAGGAATTGATGGGAATGCGGCTGGATAATTTTCAGCCCCGAACAAACCCGGACAACGTCGCCTATGTGAAAAATATTATCCGGGAAAAATTCAATGTCGCAGACTTTGTGTCAACGGCGTATGGCTCAGCTGGCGAGAAGCGAATTATGCTTTCAAATATTCTTGGAGTAATTGAAGACGGAAAATTACTGAGAATGTGGGGGACATCGCGAGATGTAACCGAGAAAGATAGGAACGAAAAAGAACTGCAGCAGAGTGAGGAGCGTTACAAACTAGCAGTTGCCGGCTCCGATGCTGGAATCTGGGACTGGGACATCAACTCCGGCATGGTGTATTATTCCAGCCGTTTCAAGCAACTTCTTGGCTACGGAGTCGAAGAACCTTGGGAATCAACGGATGACTTCTTTAACAGGTTGCACCCCGATGATGTGCAAACAGTTCGGGTGGCCAACGAAGAACATCTAGAGGATGGTGCTCTCTATCGCATCGATTTTCGCCTTCAAAGCAAATCAGGAGAGTACCTGTGGTTTTATGCCCGCGGGCAAGCCCTATGGGACGAATCCGGTAAGGCCGTACGAATGTCGGGCTCCATAACCGACATCACAGATCGCAAGTCAGTTGCGGAAGAGCTTCGGAAGAGTGAACTGCGCTTTCGGAGCCTGATGGAACAGTCTCCGCTGGCCATGGAGCTGCTGACGCAGGAAGGGAAGATAGTGCAGGTGAATTCCGCGTGGAGAATACTCTGGGGAGTTAACGAGAAAGAGGCCGCAGAGGTGATGGAAAAATACAACATGCTTGATGATGATCAGAACAAAGATCTCGGAGTGGACGAGCTGATAATGAAAGGATTCGCCGGCGAGAATATGGTCCTGCCCCCCGTTGAATACAACGCGCAGCAGACAGCTGAGGAATTCAACATTGAAGGCCTGGATGCGAAACGAGCCTGGATACAATGCCACCTGAATCCCATCAGGAATGAGAAACATGAAATCGAGTTCATCGTGAATACCTACGTGGACGTCTCTGCTCTCAAGAAGAAAGAAGAGGAGGCGAACAGACAGCAGGAAATAATGGCCCGGATTGGTCGTACAACAAGAATGGGACAATTAACCGGATCAATAGCTCATGAAATCAATCAACCCCTTACCGGTATTCTCAGTAATGCCCAGGCTGGTGAGATCATGGTCCAAAATGGCGAGTATGATAACAATGAACTGGCAGATATCTTTACCGATATAGTTGCAGATACAAAACGCGCCGGGGAAGTGATACACAATCTCAGGGAACTGTACCGGGAACAACAGGGTAAGCACAAGCCCATCGACCTCAACACTATTGTTGACGAAACAATCAAGTTGATCAATAGCGAATTCGTCAAAGAGAATGTACAAGTTACAGTAAAGAAAGACTCATCTATTCCCATACTGCAAGGGAATAAGATCCAGATCCAGCAGGTTCTGGTCAACCTCATCATGAATGGTAATCAGGCCATGGGTGGCATTCCTCGGGATAAACGTCGACTCAATATCGTGACTGCATTCGACGAAAACAAAGCCAAGGCATGGGTCGAGGATAGTGGCCCTGGTATCGATCCCGATAAGATCGACGATATCTTCGAACCCCTGGTGACCTGGAAATCGGGTGGTACAGGTATGGGATTGGCAATCAGCAATTCGATTATCGAAGCACACGGCGGAAAAATGTGGGCGGAGAATATCTCTACAGGTGGTGCCCGCGTAGGAATTTCACTCCCAGTTTGGAAAGAACAGGAGAAAGCATGATGCAGCCAACAATTTTTGTTATCGACGATGATCCGTCTGTCAGCAAAGGAATTTCACGTCTTGTGCGTACAGCAGGTTTTAATGTTGAAACGTTTACTTCTGCCCGAGACTTTCTGGACTTTGGAAAAACTGACGGTCCGGGCTGTATTATACTGGACGTCAGAATGCCGGATATGACCGGTCCAGAGCTCCAGGAAAAATTAAGCAAGACCGAAGACAGTATGCCGATCATTTTTCTTTCTGGGCATGGAGATGTCCCGACTACGGCCCAGGCCATGAAAAAAGGCGCAGTGGATTTTCTGACCAAACCCGTTGACCGTGACGACCTGCTGGAGGCCATCCGCCTGTCGCTGGACAGAGCCTCAAAGAAATGCGCTGAACGGATCGAGAATAATGCCCTTCGTGAGTATTTCAAGAGGCTTACTCCCCGTGAGCATGAAATAATGACCTATGTGATCACGGGAATGCTGAACAAACAGATCGCATTTGAACTGAATATTTCCGAGGAAACGGTCAAGGTCCACCGAGGTCGTGTAATGCATAAACTGGAAATCGTTTCTGTTGCTGAACTTGTCCGCCTATGCGAAAAAGGTGGTATATCACCCGCCACTAACCGAACGTAACTTTTTTACTGGCCATTGTAGCTGGCCGCTTCTTTTTATCCCTACCCACCACATACCACTAAGGTGTAATTGCGACCTCTCTCTGTCTGCGAATATAATTGTATTATTAAGAGGTAAAATTATATGACAGATCCTAAGTGTGTTTTTCTAATAGATAATGATTCTTCAGCCAGGAAAGGCCTTGCACGTCTTTTGCGTAAAGCAGGCTATGATGTCCGGGACTTTGCATCAGTAAATGACTTTTTTGTCGACGCCGCATCAGGTTTAACAGGATGCTTGGTGTTGGACATAAGAATGCCGGGGATGTTGACTGACGAAATACAGAAAGAACTCAACACACGCCGCATTTGTATGCCAATTATTGTTGTTACAGGTGATGACGATCCTGAAACAAGGGATAAGGCAAAAATCCTGAAGGCAACAGGTTTCTTTCGTAAACCTGTTGACGGTCCGGCACTACTAGATGCGATTAACTGGGCATTACAAATGGACAAGCCAGCCAATAAACACAAGGAAGTACACCGCAATAAATGCAAATCGGCTTAACTTCGATTTCACTTTTTTATGGCAAGATCAGGTTGAAGCTCATACAGAAACATGGTGTAGCCATTAATGTAATGGCTACGGTTGCCAGGGTAACTGCTTTAAAAAACCCTTGGAGATTCCAGGTAATTTGCACACGTGTGAGACATGTAGTGACAGGTCAACACATATTTGGCTTAAATTAAAGGGGAGCGGGGGAATGAAATTGCTGCATTGTTTACTAACTGGTTCTCGAGTCATTTCAAAGAAGCAACAAACTTTCACTTTGATACTCTTTATTGTTTTGTCAGTCTTCGCCGTAACCTCTGTGATAGCAGCTGAAGGCGGCTACAGCAATTATGTACCTGGCACCTACGGTGATTTTGCTGCTGCTGTTGAACCCCCAACGAAGTTAACGATTCGAAATGATGTTTATTTTCACAACGCTGATAGTGGTAGATCGGTTCGTTCCGGGCAGGTTGAGGTGGATGCGGAACTGGGATTTGTCATGGATTTCCTCACGATCCTTTACACGACTGATATGGAGATATTAGGAGCACATTACGCATTTGGTACTTTCATTCCATTCTCTTATATTGATATAGAATCCGGGTTACGCGTTGCAAATCGTGAGAGCAGAGTGCAGGAAGATGTTTTCGGTCTTGGGGACATAGTATTTATTCCTGCCGTACTTTTCTGGAATCATAATGATTTTCATTTTACCTTTACAGAGTCAGTCATTACGCCGACTGGAAGCTACAACAGTGCTGATCTCGTCAATACAAGCCTCAATTACTGGACCTTTGATTCCAATGTTGCGGTAACGTATCTCAACTTGGAAACAGGTCAAGATTACTCTATAAACATTGGTCACACCTACAACACAGAAAACTCAGACACAGATTACCAGACAGGACAAGAGCTCCATATTGATTACATGATTAACCAATTTCTCAGTGAAACCTGGGCAATCGGGTTACAGGGTTTTTATCTGAAACAGCTCACCGGCGATAGTGGCGATGGAGCATTGCTGGGAGATTTTAAAGGGGAAGCTACAGGAATCGGTCCTGCACTTTTGTGGAGCACAAAGATAGCAGGAAAAGATATATCATTTATTGCCAAATGGCTTCACGAGTTTCATGCAGAGAACCGAATTGAAGGGGATCATCTGATGCTTTCCTTTGCCATGAGCTTATAATCTGCTGATCTCTTGTATCAAAAATTATAACTGTCGTTAGTGCAGACGAGCACCACTACCGATATCGGGAAGAACAGACCCCACGATAGCAGGTCATACTAGGTTCATATCATGTGGCATTTAATAACTTCCAAAATGATAAATACAACCAGGATGAGAGCACTTATGATTGCAAATTTTAAAAGGTACTTTTTCCTATTGCTACCGTGTTTCCTTTTTCTAACCGGATGCCAACCAAAAGTCTATCTGATGCCATCACCTTTTGGTATAGAGCCAGAAAGTGAATTATTTGGACATACCACTGATCTGCAGGACGAAAATTTTCTGTACACCCTGTATGCAACGAACCGCAAGCCTCTTGAACTAGACGACTCATCAGAGAGGTACAGTATTTTTCCCTCTGACACAATTAGGTTGGGTTGGACAGTCCACCGTGTTGGCGATGAAGGTATGAGCTGGGATGAATTCTTTGAAGAATCTATAAGAACTGATCGTTCGAAGGATCTGTTGTTACATAGTGAATATACCCGTGAAATAGTGTCACACGATATAAGTCATGATGTTGAAGAAATCTCTCCTCAGGAAGCTGGTTACTTTTATGAGCTAAACACAATTCTTGACAAAACATTAGACAAAGACATTCTTATATATGTTCACGGTGCAAACTGTAACTTTTATAGAGCTACAGCCCAGGGAGCTCAATTTTTTCATTTTACGGGTCACAACACAGTCGTTTTGACGTTTTCATGGCCATCTGCTGAAAATCTCTTCAAATACAAAACTGACGTCCTTCACGCCAAAAAAACAATACCTGCTTTTGCGGAAATGATCGAACTCCTGGCGACGCACTCAAAGGCACGAAGCATCAACATCTTAGCGTATAGTGCAGGAGCACAGGTGGCAGCACCAGGGCTCGCATACTTACGGGATTTATATCCTGACGAATCGAGTGAGAGTTTGCGGAAGAGATTGCGCATAGGGGAAGTATACTTTGCATCCCCGGATACCGCCTTCAAGCCATTTGTAGAACGATATTTAAAATTTAAGGATATTGTAAAAAGGACAACCGTAAATTTCAACAGGAATGACGCTGTTCTCAGGCTTTCAGCCATGCAAAATGGTGTTTCAAGACTTGGTCGACCTGATGGTACCGAACTGAATGAAAACGAACGTCAATTATTTCTTGATGCGATGAATACCCCATATCTCAATGTCCTTGACGTTGGAGACTCAGCCGCCCTCAATCTCGGAAGGGCTCACGATTCCTGGTACAATAATTCCTGGGTCAGCATGGATGTTCTTATGCTGCTTCTTTTCAACCTTGACCCTCTAGAACGTGGATTGGAGGAGTATTGGAACAAGGAAGTGGCGAAAACATATCGATTTCCTGAAGATTACGAAACAAGACTTCGGAAAATATCTCATGAAAACAGGGCAATGCTTAAAGAAAAGGTGAAAATTAAGCATGATCAATAACAATGGCAATCGGTACTTTACTGGTAGTTGGAGGGAGCCTGTCGGATTTTTGTCTACACCTTCTCATAGACAGAGTCGTGGGGTGCTAACAGCAATTGAAAATAGAACTCAGTAGAGCGAAATATGAATATTACTCGTAGTGATCGTTCCATGCGATTGAGTGGAAAGATACTTAAGCAGATAATTTCCCTAACAGCTCTAGGCTTGATCCTGGTTGTGTTTTCCGGCTGTTCAAGGGTTGGGCCGACGTCTATCAGTATGGGAAGGGCAGCGTACAATGAAGCCATCAACAAGACCGAAGACGAACAGCTGTTACTTGCGATAGTCAAAGAACGTTACGGTGAAACTAGTACACTTCTGGCGGTTAACTCAATTGCCGCAAATGTCCGTTTCAAATCCAGTGCAACCGTAGATATTGGATACGGTTCCTCGGTGAATTACGAAAAGAATCTTGTTCCATTCAGCGCTGGGTTGGCATATGAGGAGAACCCTACGATTACCTACATGCCGGTCCAGGGTGAACACTATATTAGGCAGCTCTTGTCACCAATACCATTAGATTTATTTTTAATGGCAATTCGAACCATAGGTAATACTGACGATTTGTTCACCTTGCTGGTTGACCGGGTAAATGGTTTGCAGAATCCCGTTTTTTTGTACGAACCATTCCCAAAGAGAGATCAACAATTTATTCGTTTTATAAAATTGTTCAAGGTGTTGCATCAGGCGGGGGTTCTCTATTTGGTGCACGACCAGAAAGAAGAGATCGAGTTTGATTTTGTGTTGAACAATTATCAAAAGAGTTACGTAAAGCAAGTTTTTGAATTTCTTGAGTTACTGGATTTGCCAACGCCGTTGGATGTATCAAAAGAAATAATATTACCGGTCTATTTTGCTATCAATTCCCAAAACAGCTGGGGAGTTGGAATCTCGACTCGCTCCACGTGGGATTTAATTGAGATTTTAAGAGCTGCTGTTGAAATCCCCAAAGAACATGCTCTTGCTGGTCTGGATATAAAATATCCCCCGATGGGCTTGCCGGGCGAAGGATTACGAATTGTTTCATCCAAAGAGAAGCCTGAATTAATCTCGACGGCAGTTAAGTACGAAGGACACTGGTTTTATATCCCTAGAACTGATCAACAGACAAAGGCTGTATTTAGACTCCTGCGAATTTTCTGGTCAATGAGTATCTCAGGTTCGGTAAATCAGAATGCTGCACCTGTTTTGACTATTCCAGTGTCCCAATAAGCATATAATAATATAATGATGTGCAAGATCAGGGAAGGCATTTACTTTACTAAGATTCAGTCCATTAAGGAGGTTCAAAATGGAAGGCAGGGTTCTTGATTTTGTCGCACTGGGTATCTTGATATCGGTGGCGATTATTCTTTTGTATGGGGTTACGTTTACACAAAAACATATCATAGTTGCATGAACACCTTAAACAAAGCCAAAAACAAACCTTCTTCTCTGATGAGTTCGAAAACATATGCTTTAACAGCACGCTGAATAGCTACTTTTTTGTAAGACTCGGTCGACAAGTGAAATATCTTGCCTGATCTTTAGTAAGCTTCATTCTGGAATTGAGTCCCCATCCAGATCCTTCAAGGATGGTACTTAGATCCCTTCTGCTCAGTTTGTAATAAGCGGCAATTCCAGCTGGTATGGCTATCAGGGCGGCGAGAATAAGCAATGCAAAAATCACCGTCTTTATTTGTAAACCTGCAAGGGTTTTAGTGATAAAGGCAAATGAAGAACCAAGGGCCGCCACAGCGAAACCTCCTCCTGCAAGCAGTCCTGCAGAAGTACCATCCTTTTTTTTCTTATCCTTTGCTTTTAAGTCGTTGTTGAATATTCGTTCTTCAGCTTTGGAAGAAAATTCTTCCAGACGCGAGAAGAAAGCACGATTGATCCGCATAAAAGGATCAACCATCGCCTCGGTGATACTAATGGAGTTTTCGACAATATCGACTACTTTGGCGTGCAGTTCAATGCCGTTAATATCGTTAAAGATTCCCCATTTATTCAGGTGAATGTTTCCTCGGCTACCGGAAGTAACCGGCACTGCAATTTCACATATTTTTTCATCGCCTGGCCCAAAGAGTTCGCAGTAGATAACAAAAATATTGCTGCTTTTACAGGTTTCAATATGATGCTTTCTGTCCCCTACGTATACTGCCAGCGTAAAGTGTCGACCATCCATGATCAGTGTACCTTCCTCAAACAGTGCTCGCTCCTCAGGGAGATAGAGTTTAGGGAAACTGACAAAGCTGTTCACCAGCGGCAACATGTATGCCTGATAAAGCAGCAGACGCTCAAGTTCTTTAAGATTACCAAGGACAAAGGCTGTTCTGTGGCTCTCTTCGATAAGCTCTTCAAGAATCTGATGATAGGCTGGATCTATCAGGTATTCCTGCAGTATTTCTGCTTCAATGATATCGACACGCACCTCAGGCTTTCTATCAGTCCATTGCTTGAAGGGGTAAAAAATTTCCTGCAGTTTTTGAAATGACTGCTTGTTGATACTCTGTACATCTTCTCCAAGCAGAGGTCGGATTACTTTTTTGGTCAATTCTTTGATCTTTTCGTCAAAATAAGGGTTCATTTCACCGGTTAAATCAAGCATCCCCTCACCATCTAAAAAGCTAAGCGGCGCGTTTTTCAGATATGATTCCGCCTCTTCAATATCTATAAGGTTAATGGCAATATTCCCCTCCGGTGTTTCAAGAGCACGGGCAAGGAGTTGTGGATTGAGCCGTTTGATGTCGCAAAGGAGAAAATATTGGATCAACTTTTTAACGAGAGAATGAAACAGTGCATATCCTTCGGCAGTGTTTTTGCCAAGGGGCAGGATTTCTGTGATGACATCGCCATTCACTTTTCCAGCTTGAAGCATCCAGTCAATGTAGGTTCTGCATTCTTTGGTGAAGTTATCCAAACTATCTTTATCAATTCCTTCTTTGCCATTTGGATGTTGTTTTCCCCCAATGGTGCGAAGAATATCTTTAACATAGTTGCTCGATTTATCAGTTTTTGCAGCTTCCACTAAAACAATACCAGCTTGATCAAGTCCTCCTTCGAGCACTTCTTTTTTTACTTTTCTGACTTGATCAAGATGCACTGACTCCTGGGCAGCATTGAGTCGTGAGAGAACTTTCAACGCTGAATAATGGATTCTTTCTCCCAGTTTTGTTTTTGTGTTTATTGC
>CAZUPS010000075.1:0-11933 GCA_964621915.1 uncultured Desulfocapsa sp.
CTTTTTTTGCAAAACTTATTTCAAAAGTACGCTTCAGTCGGATGAACCAAAAATATTGATCTTGCTGCTATATGGAACGAAGCTCTTTCAGGTAATGAGCAGGAATTCGAATGGATAACAAAGATAAATGAGAGTGGCGAATACTCAACTGTTCAGGTAAACCTGAAAAAAAGTTTATGGGCCGAGGATTATGTGATTATTGCAACGGTTCGAGATATCACCTTTCAGGTTAAAGCCATGAGGGCCACCACCGCAGCGAACCGCGCAAAATCAGAATTTCTCGCTAATATGTCCCATGAGATCCGCACACCGATCCATGGCATTTTAGGCTATACACGGCTCGGAACAAAACGTTTCAAAACCTTACCACGACACAAATTCCATGAATACTTCGCAATGATTCAGGAATCTGGAACCAGGCTAATGAATTTACTGGATAATGTTCTTGATTTTTCAAAATTGGAGGTTGGGAAAATGCGCTACCATATGGCAACCAATGACCTTCTGCCAAGAATCCATCAGATTGTTATGGAAATACAAGCAAATGCTGCAGAAAAAGGGCTGCAGTTTGAAATCGAATGTTCCCAGCCAAAGGTTACAACTTTCTGTGATAAGGAAAAAATTTCCCAGGTACTAAGAAATTTGCTTTTTAATGCTGTCAAGTTCAGTAATACAAACAGTGTCATCTATATACGCTGTACGGAACTTCTCTATACAGACAAGCCACCACAACAGCAAATAAGTGTATTAAACAACGGAATCGCTATACCAGAAAATGAGTTGAGTACTATTTTTGACAAATTTATTCAATCCACCACCACAAATACAGGCGCTGGTGGTACAGGGCTCGGTCTTGCCATATCCAAACAGATACTCAGAGATCATAACAGCATTATCTGGGCTGAAAATAGCGAGGATGGAAAAATAGTCTTCAGTTTTGTTCTTTCAATGAACCCGCCCGAAGGGGAATAATACAGACTGGTATTTTCAATTACTACAGATTTTTAATCTCTCTAAAGAGCTCTACTGATTCATCTTGAGCTTCCTTCAGCTCATTACTACTCAGGGTCGTGTTAAGGAAGTTCTTGGCAGCCACAGCACTTTGATGACCATTTGTAGCTGCTACGCTGAACCAGGCGTAAGCTTTAATCATATCTACACCTGTAACCCCGTTACCAGTATACCAGAGGATTCCCATATTATATTGCGCAAGGGAATAGCCGTCTCTTGCTGCCTCTTCAAACCAGTACGCTGCCTTATTATAATCTTTTTCTCCTAATTTCCCTGTGAAATAAAGATAGCCCAGTTCACTCTGTGACTCGGAATCGCCACCTTTTGCTGCAAGCTCGTACCAGTGCATCGCCTCGTCATAATTTTGCGGCACATTCTGTCCTGTAATAAAATACTGAGCAAGTATTCTTTCTGACTCTTTTGAACTACGACCCTTAATCGCTGCATGATACAGCCACTTAAACGCCTCAGCAGAATTTGGGTTGGTTCCCATTCCTTTTATATACATGCCACCAACAATAAACATTGCATCAACATCCCCTTTTTCAGCAGCCATCAAATAGAGTCTAAATGCTTTACGAAGATTTTTTGGAGCCCCTTTTCCATAGTAATATTTCTGGGCGGTTGACATCAGTGTCTCGGCAGCAAATGGAGTGTCAGGAATTGCTGTTAAAAACACGATGCTCAGCAAAAGTATCTGAATGGTAGAAAAAGTAGATAAAAGACCCTTCATTAGTGTCGAAGCTCCGAAGTTTTTAATATCAAAAGAGTGTCTGTTTATTTTTTTAGTCTAATGGGGACAAAAGGCACCACAATGATAGCTGGTTATTTTTTTGGTTCTAAAAAAAGAAATGGCCCATCATCTTTGACGATAAAAAGCAGTGGTACAATGATTTTTTTTTTAGTATAGATAACTTTAGCAACAGTTGTAAAGTTAATTACAATAACCATTTTCACCTATCAGGATTATTATGAATTTCCCTTCACGTCTATTTAGATGCACCATTGTTTCATTTGCATTCCTTCTCACCGCCAGCATCTGCTCTGCCCAGACTGTAAGTGTCAAAAAAGATAATGTTAATGTGAGAAGCGGCCCTGCAACGTCGTTCCCGGTTTCCATGGAATTGTTTAAGGGCTATCCCTTAAAAGTGGTCCAAACCAAAGGTGACTGGCTTAAAATCAGCGACTTTGAAAATGACACCGGTTGGATATATTCACCGCTTGTAGTTCCCGGAACAACCGTAATTGTTAATGGAAAAAAATCCATTAACATGAGATCACAACCAAACACGACAGCATCTATAGTTGCCACCGTTGATCGCGGTGTGGTTCTCACCAAGGTTTCTACCAAGGGAAAGTGGGTAAAAGTTCGTCACAGTCAAGGCGCGACCGGATGGATTTATAGCCCATTGCTTTGGCCCTGATACTCCCTTTCATTTCTAATACAAGTGCGATATTCTTCTGCTAAATAAAAAAGAGTATCGCACTCTTTTTATGTACAGACCTTTTCTATTCTGGAAGCAAGATCAATTGGCAGGCGAACCACCTTCCCGGCTTTATTCTCAAAAAGAAAAAAACCTTTTTCCAATCCATGGAAAAGTAAATCCCTGGTAATCGCTACATCCTTTCTGCAGTATTGAGTAAGCCGTTTCATATCCCCCTGTTTATACCACTGAAGAGCCTGCAGTCCATCCGCTGATTTTTTCGTTCCAAGGGTGTGTGTTGCAAGTCTATCCAGGCTCAAACGATAGCCAAGCCGTTCTTTTACAATTTCAAGAAGATCCAGCACCTTCATACCGTTAAGATCCCTTCTACTATATCCTTCCAGTACGCTATTATCAAACCTGCGGTTATTAAAACCGATAACAAGATCAAGTCGCAGCAGATGGTCGATTAAATTGTGAACTTCGTTTTCCTGGTAACTGACATACTCATCTAGAATGGAATCATAAACAACGGCAACCGAGAGCCCCATGTTACAGGCATTTTGCCAACCACCGACATCGTTGGCTGAATATTTTGTCTCCAGATCAAAGACACCGTAATGTGCGGGAAGTACTGATGCTGGTGACTTATGACAGATCGTTTTACCCTCTTGCCGCTCCCCTATTATCAGCAGGCTTTTATTCTTTTCATTTTGAAAGAATTCACCGTTTTGTTTTTGGAGCAAATTGTTCAGAACAATGCATGCAGCCTTATCAATGGGCCTGTTCCCGGAACCGCATTTCGGTGAATGGACACAGGATGGACAACCATTTTCACAGCCACAGGAAGCAACTGTTTTACGAGTCTGAAACAACAACTCCTCTATTCGATCAAATGCATCACTGCAAAGACCAGTTCCACCTGTATAGCCATCATAAATAAAAACTGCGGCACCAGGCGTTTGATTATGAACAGGACAGGATATCCCTCCGATATCGTTCCTGTCACAGAGAACAAGAAGCGGAAGTATACCTATCATTGCATGTTCAAGAGCATGAATTGCACCCATAAAGTGAAGCTGCCTCTCTTCCATTTGATTTTTAGTTTTGTCCGGGATCTCAAGCCAGACCCCTACGGTTTCAAGGTATTGTTCGGGAAGATCGAGTTGTGTTGTAGAAATAAGTTTATTGTTGCGGTTGTTCCGTTTCTGATAACCCGTTATTTTTTCACGTACCAGCAGCTTTCCAAGACTCACCATATATCCGGAGTGTTTTTTACTGGAATAGACTTCTAAAATATCAGTATGTTTCTCACTTATTACTCGTGTATAATAATTCCCGTCAAAAAGAGAGACTATAATTTCATGATTTTCAATATCACACGTATGCACCAGCCATGTATGGGCTGAATGCAGATAAACTGCCCCGGGATGGCATTCTTTGAGTGCCCGCCCTGAATCTATGGTGCCAAGGATTTCTCCATTGTCCCTGCTGATTATCTGTAACTGCTTGCCACTCCCCCTAAGACTCACCAGACGTTGCGGAAATTTCCGTGTAGCAAACCACTCTTCACCATTGCCCGCCTGAAGGAGTATGGTCTTCCAGGTCAAACGTTGCACAGCTGTTTGTATAACCAATGGAAATTCTCTCAATTCATCTCTGTGAATTGAGAGTTCAGCAGCAGCACAGTGAAGATGCTGGTCCATAATTTCCTGATTAAAAGGGTTTACAATAGCTGACTCCATCGGTCTTTGAAAAAAATCAGTATGATTCTGCATAAAATACTGATCAAGTGCATCTTCCTGAGCCACAAGTATAATAGCAGACTCCCTCCCTCCTCTGCCAACTCTCCCGCCACGTTGCCAGGTAGCCATTATTGATCCAGGATATCCGGCAAGAATACAGATATCAAGGTTCCCAATATCAATTCCGAGTTCAAGAGCCGAAGTTGAAATCACTCCAAGCAATTTCCCGGAACTGAGATCTTTTTCTATAACACGTCTCTCTTCAGGGAGAAACCCGGATCGATAAGAGCTTAACAAAGGTGCTAAATGCCCAAGTTTTGTCTTTGTCCTCATCGTTATAAGTTCGGCCATTTTACGGGACCCGGTATATACAATAGTACGCAGTCCCCTCTTTAGAGAGGCTTCAAGTAATTGGCTTACAGTATGAGCAGCACTGTTCCATGGATTAAGAAATACCATATTCCGTTTAGATCGTGGAGCATTGCTGCTTGTAATGCTGGCAACCGGTTTTCCTATGAGCTTCTCACCGAATTGTTCCGGGTTTCCAATGGTTGCCGAAAGAAGAATAAAGATGGGCTGAACACCATAGATTTTGAGTAACCGTTGTAACCGTCGCAGAACCCATGACATATGAGTGCCAAAGATTCCTCTGTAAATATGTACCTCATCGATCACAATATATTGAAGCTTCTTAAAAAAATGTGCCCACTGCTGATGATACGGAAGAAATGAAAGATGAAGCATATCGGGATTAGTAATAATTATATCAGGCGGGTTTTCTTTGATTTTGCGACGGTGCCAGGCGGAGGTGTCTCCATCGTATATTGCAGCAAGATCAACTCCTTTGGCAGGCTTCTTTTTTACAAATATTTTTTCAAACTTCTGTATAACTCGTAGTTGATCCTGAGCAAGTGCCTTTAAAGGGAAAAGGTACAATGCCTTACCCGGCTCATCGCTGAGTAGCTGTTCAAGCACTGGAAGGTTGTAGATAAGACTTTTGCCGGATGATGTAGGAGTTGCCACAAGGACATTGGTACCGGTTTTAATCAGTTTGTATGCACGTCCCTGATGAATATAGAGCTTTTCTATGCCCTGTTGCTTAAGACACTGGATCAGCTGATTTGGGATTGAAGCGGGGAATTCAATAAATTTCCCATCTTCTTTGGGAAAAGTTTTATGACAGACTACCTGTGGGCCATATTTGGGGGAATTTTTGAGGGCTTGCAGATACTCAGATATGGATTTCTTCTTACTGTTTGATAATTGCACAACCATTTTTTCTATGGGATAGCTTGCCTAAACAAGGTAAAGTGCCTATTCTTCGGAGGTAGGAATAAATTAAATACTTTCATATACCATTCACTATCAATAAACAATGATCAGTATAGCAACTTTAGGACCACAGGGTTCAGACGGTTATAGGGCAGCACGCCAATATTCTCCAGATGCTAAGATTCTTCTTTATAACCGTATTCCCGACATAATCAATGCATTTCTCAAAGAAGAGGTGGATTTCGCATTTGTCCCTATTTACAATACACGAGAAGGTGAAATTAAAGAATACTTCCGTCTTCTTGAACTCCTGACAGAAGGATACTGGGTTGATAATCTGGTACTCCCTATTCATCTTTCCTTTGGCTGCCTTAAACATGATTCGACCAAAGCTGCTCCTTCGAAAATAATAGGACGCGGTTCTGTCTTTAAACAGTGTGAAGATTATATCGGCGAACATTACCCCGAGGCCACCCTTCTGTCGGTACCTGATATTGGTGTAGCTATGAAGGATATTCAGGAGAATAATCGCTTTGATTATGGCATCGTCGATTCCGAAGAATTGCTGTTGGAATATGGGTTTGAGATTCTCGATCGGGAGATTGCAGCCCATAACCGAACGCGCTTTGCCATTCTTGGCGAGAACTTGAGTGGTTCCACCGGTTATGATGCCACAGCCGTCATTACCCGTCCGTTAAAAGATCGCGTTGGAATGCTTGTCGATATTCTTGGTGAGTTTACAAAACGTGGCATAAATATTCTAGATCTTCGTTCTGAAAATGATATTAAAACCCAGAAGCTGCAGATCTATCTTGAGATTGAAGGACATGTTGGCAATGAGCTTCTTCAAGAAGCCCTGAAAACAGTTGAAGAGGATGTTATTCAGGAGGAAAACAGTCTTCGTCTTCTTGGGTCTTTCCCCCGTGTTGATATGCGGGTCAAGAAAATAAACTCTTTTGGATTTATCGGTACTGGTGCCATGAGTGAGTGGTTTGCCGATCGCCTTGAAAATGAGGGCTATCAATCCATCATGACCGGAAGGTCAACAATCCAATCTCCCGAAGAGATGATCCCCGATGTTGATGTTGTCATAATTTGTGTCCCAATTTCTGTGACGGTTAACACCATTAAACAATATGGACCGCTTTTACGTGATGGACAGGCTCTTATCCTTCTTGCAGGTGAATCTGAACAAACCCTCCTTGCTGCAGCAGAAAACACAAGCCATGGCGTGGAACTTATGCTGGTCCATAATCTATGGGGGCCACAGGCACAGACCATGAAAGACAAAAATGCCTCTGTGGTACGTACCTCGCGCAGTGGTTCTTTTTGTTCAGAATTTGAGGCATTTTTATATAAACATGGCGCTGATATTTCTCACGATACCCCAGCTAAACATGATTTACTAATGGGTGTTGGCCAAAAGTTGCCAACAACCATTTCCACAGCGCTTGCAATGACCCTTAAACAACACACAATCGCCTGTGCTGACATAGGCACTCATTCCACCCTCACCTCTCTGTATGGGATCCTTGCCATGGCCAGAATCCATAATCAAAACCCAAGAACCTATGCTGAAATTATGGCAACCGGTGGAGATGGGAGAAAGATTGTACGAAGCTTTGCAGAGAACCTGCTCCAGGTGGTAGATTTGGCTGAAAAACAAAAAATACCAGAACTGTGTGATCTTATAGAAAACAGTAGATCTCATCTCTCTCCAGAATTCCTTGCCGAGCATATGAAACGTTCCAGAGCTGTTGATTCAGTTTTAACAAAGAGTGGGAAATAGCTTTATGGAACAGCATTCAAAAAAAGAAACGCCTGACAAGACTCAGCAAAAAAAAGATCCAGGCAATAAAACGCTGTTAATCATTGTTATATCAGCCTGGGCTCTTTTTTATGTTTTCATGGGTTCTAAAGGAGGCGGCTGAGGTCCATCTCTCCTTCGGTCAGAAGGGACACAGTGTGCAGTACCAGATAGTTTTCAAAATTCAAAATCTTCAGCCGTTCAATAGCGGATGATATAATTTTAATTAGGAGTACAAATGGTTATTCAAAATTTAAGTGTTCTTGAAGAAGTGCATATCTGTCCAGATTGCGACACCAAAATGATCTGCTGCGAAGCACCTCCAGTTCATGTCGGAGATGGGCTTGGCTGGGGTTCTGAGGTTCTCTTTATCTGTCTCAACGATGACTGTCCAACTTTTTCAGGAGGATGGGATAAAGTTGAAGTTAATTATGGGCACAAGGCTACCTTCAGAAGTATGCAGTTACCAGGTTCCAAGGAACAAAATGTGATGATGGTGGCTTCTAAAATCGCCTTCACGGGTTCCATTATCGATCCTGACGAAATGCGAGCACAACACGATCGCTACAAGATAGAACAAGAAGCGATAGCTGCACTTGATACCTGTGTGGAAAACAAGGATCTTAGTCCTGTTTTAACTTTGATTCTCGATGAATCCGCTAAATCAGAAGCACGAGAAAGGGCTATTATGCTTTTAGTCCAGCTTAATGATCTTTCCTGTATCGACGCCATCCGCAACCATACCTTCCGTAAAACGGAGTATGATCAAAAGTGTAACATGGTGATAACTAAACTTTTAAAAGATAATTTCCAGAAAGAATGTCCCTATTGTGCCGAGCTTATTAAAGCCCAGGCAAAAAAATGTATGCACTGTAAGGCTGAATTATAAAATTTAATTCTTGCCAAATATTCTAACAAAGGGTATAAAAAACAGCGAATTTTAGGTGGTGGGTGTAGCTCAGTTGGTGGTAGCACCTGGTTGTGGCCCAGGAGGTCGTGGGTTCAAGTCCCATCACTCACCCCATTGAAATCCGAGGCGATTCAGGCTGTTAGCTTGAATCGCCTTTTTCGTTTCCATCATTTTTTTCCTCTCCTGGCCCACCTTTAGTATTCTTTTCCGTTACAATTCAAAAACCCACAGATACATCTTTCATAAAAAAAATACTATTGATGATACGTAGGCTTATTCAGAAGTCCAGGTGAAGGAATAAACTTTTTTGGACACGACCCATTAACCATGATATCTTGTTGTTGAGTTTCATTGCATTTTCCTTGGTTTTTTTTGCAAGAGGCCCAGAAGGGAATAGAATAAAAGAAGCAATTTGCGATTGAACGCGTCGCTGAAGAGAGTGATGAATGCTATCGCTCCCTGAAAGATAAAACCGTCAAGACCACGTGAGAGTGTATTATGAAAGCTTTGATTTGTGGGGTATCTGGACAGGATGGGGCGTACCTGGCACGGTTGCTCCTACAGAAGGGATATGAAGTTTATGGTACATCAAGAGATTCATATATCAATTTTTTCCTTAACCTGTCCTCACTTGATATAAAAGATGATGTTGAAACATTATCAATGGCTATTAATGATTTTCGCAGTGTAGTCAATGTTCTGAAAAATGTTGCACCTGATGAAATTTATAATTTAGCAGGGCAAAGCTCTGTTGGTCTTTCCTTTGAACAACCCGTTGAAACTCTGGAAAGTAATAATACTGGCACCTTGAACCTACTCGAGGCAATTCGTTTTCTCGACCTTCCTGTCAAATTTTATAATGCCGGATCAAGCGAGTGTTTTGGAAATACTCAATGCGGAGGTGCTGACGAGTCAACTCCATTCCAACCCCGCAGCCCCTATGCTATTGCTAAATCATCCGCCTTTTGGTTGGTCAATAACTACAGAGAAGCATATAAACTTTTTGCTTGTAACGGTATCTTATTCAATCATGAGTCACCATTGAGGCCTACCCGTTTTGTCACAAAAAAAATTATCTCGACAGCCTGCCGTATCGCTCAAGGGAGTAATGAAAGATTAGCATTAGGAAATATTGATATTATGCGTGATTGGGGATGGGCTCCAGAATACGTTGAGGCAATGTGGTTAATGTTACAGCAGGAAGAAGCTGATGATTTTGTTATTGCCACGAAGACAGTAAGTAGTCTAAAAGATTTTGTTGAAACAACCTTCGATTCCTTAGGATTAAACTGGATTGATCATGTTGATACATCCCCTCAACTCTTAAGGCCAACCGACATAAATTTCAGTTGCGGAAACCCAACTAAAGCTAATTATAAATTGGGCTGGCAGGCGAAAACAAAGATGAAAGATGTCGTTAAGTTGATGGTAGAATCTGAATCTGTTTTATCATCGCAAGCTAAACAATCACTCCTCTATTAACGAATGGTAATTTTGCATAGAACAATAATTACCAGCGGCACCTTCGAATACTACAAAGTTACAAAAAACTGGGCAACCTACACATCGTCGGTCTCTCCACCGATGTCTTGAATTTTTCAAAAAAAGACAAAGCCTCTGCTCAATAAATGGTGAAAGGTGGGATAATAGACAGGTGACTTAACTATGAATCCCCTTTTCCATGGCAAGATCATAACGCCTTTTTTTATAGATTGCGGATGATTGTCATTTCTGATATTGTCCACGTGCTTTCCACGGGGCGTAAATCCTTTATTTTGAGTGTGGATTATATTGCTACGATCAAGCAACATGACATTCACAAATCGCCCAACAATCATTGAATAAACAGCTAACTACACACAGACGAAAAAATTCTGGAAACACAATGAAAACCATACAACTAATAACTCTTTTTCTGTTTTGTACACTCTTGAATAGCTGTTCATCCAGCAGACTCCTTTCAAGTCAAGCCGACCCATCATTTGCCAAAGCCCCTATTTCCAAAATTCTGGTAGTAGGTGTTGCAAAAGATGAAACAAAACGTAGAATCTACGAAGACACCTTTGTTGATACTTTCAAAAAATCAGGTGCACAGGCAATCGCCAGTTACACCATTAGTAAGAGTAGCATTGAACCCACAGAAGAAGCCCTGCGAGCAGTTGTTAAAAAAAGTGGTGCTAAAACAATCCTGATAACCCATCTCGTGAATGAGAACGAAAAAAGTTTTTACCAGCCTGATAATTTAATAGTTGGAACCAACAGCTATGCAAATCCGATAAGTTTCTACGGATATTATCCTTACATACATGGTTTCATTTATTCACCTGGAAATTATATAAATACCACCAAGATTATACTCGAGACAAGCCTCTACGAAGTTGCAACGGAAAAACTTATCTGGACGGCACGCTCAGAATCCATAGATCCCGTTATGACAAGAAAATATTATCAAGAACTGATCAATCTATTTGTTCAGGACCTGAAAACAAATAATTTACTCTAAAAAATAACCGAAACACGTTACTGACGCCATGACCTTTCATTGTAAAAACTATGATATTGTAGAAGATAAATGTAAACGCCTGCACGGAGAATGTGTTCCGGGGAGACGCGGCTGTGTAGTGGCGGGACGTGTAGCTCTTAGTGAGGAGTTAGAAGAAAAGATTAAAGCCTTAGATGGAACTCTTTCCGAGGATTTTTTGGAATCATTAAAACAAAAATAGCCATGACTGTTCTATCCATGGCTATTCCAATACCTTCTTGTGCCTAATCCGTCTTGTTTCTCTTCTGTTTTTTAGCAAAATTTGCAGCTTCCATCCCGGCAATACAACCTTCCCCCACTGCCTTTGCCATCTGATACGGATGGCCTGTAATATCGCCGGCAGCATAGACCCCGGCAACATTGGTCTCTGTTTTTTTATTCGTATCGATATGGCTCATGGTATCAAGATCGAGTTGAATACCAAGTTCAAGAGCAAGCTCCATCGCACCCTTTGCTCCAAGCTCTATAAATACGCCATCGAGTGGTAACTTTTCACCATTCTCCAAAACAAGAGACTGTACGCCATCTTCGCCTGCTATTTCTGCTACCCATGTACCACTCACAGTCTCAACACTTGACTCTTTAAGTTTGACAATTAACTCAGGAGAAGCGACAAGTTCCCTGTTGATCAGATAGACCTTGCTCGCATATCCGGTTAAAGTGAGTGCCCCATCAATGGCAGCACTAGCGTTACCGATAACAGCCACCGTAGTATTTCTAAAAAAATTAGCATCGCAGTCCACACAGTATGAGACGCCTCTTCCAAAGAATTCTTTTTCTCCAGGAACCTTGAGTTTTTTCTCGAGGTCCCGTTTGCAAAGATAAGGGTTCTTGTCAAAATGGTCACTCCGCTTTCAAGTTCAACCACAAAGCCATCGTCATCCTGTTGAACCTTCAAGACATCATCTTCCATTACAGATGCCCCAAAACGCTGCACCTGATCCATACCAGCGACTAAAAGTTCTTCACCAGTCTTAACGCCTTCAACACAGGCATAATTCTCGACATGAGCCGAAAACAGCGCACTTCTTTCAATTCTTCCAAGAAGAAGTACATCACATTTCTTACGAACTGAATGTATCGCAGCCTGAATTCCAGCAGGGCCCGCACCAATAATCACAACATCCTTTCTCTCTTCCATTTTTGTGCTCCGTATAAATACTAAAAATCACTGCTGTCCCAACGTCCACCAAGACAGATAGTGTAACTTATTAATTTATTA
>CAZUPS010000076.1:0-11784 GCA_964621915.1 uncultured Desulfocapsa sp.
TCCACTTTTTTTGCAAAACTTATTTCAAAAGTACGCTTCAGTCGGATGAACCTTATTTGACCATTGAAGATGAGATTGATGAAGATGGAAAACTCACGACAAGTCTCTCTGCAACTCAGCATATGAAGATGGAACCAAGACTGGACGATTGAGAGTCCGTAATCTGCCCACCCATTGATCACCTTAACAGGTATCGGCGGGTGGGCTTTTTAAGCGGTTTTTTATAGGCATATACCCACAACGTGGTGGTTTGGATGGCTGGAGGTGGCAAGTATGGCAGGATCAAATAATTTTCTTCGTCCGCCGGGAGCGAGAAGTGAAAAGGAGTTTCTAGCCCGTTGTCTGCAATGTGGGCAATGTGCTCAGGTCTGTATTTTTGATTGTATCAAAATGCGACGAGGATTTAATATCTTTATGGCGGGAACGCCTGAAATTGATCCTAAAAAAGCCCCTTGTTATCTCTGTATGCGGTGTTCTGCTATCTGTCCCTCCGATGCACTTCATGATGTTGATATTTATGATGTTCGTATGGGATTTGCGGAGCTCGATCGTACGAAATGTACCACCTGGTTAGAGGGGTTGCTGTGTAGAAGTTGTTATGAACGCTGCCCCATTAAATGGAAGGCAATGGTTCTAGAAAGAGGTGAATATCCAGTTATCACAGATGAATGCGCCGGTTGTGGGTTATGTGAGCATGTGTGTCCAGCAGATGCCATAGTTGTCACTCCAACCAGATTTCAGCATAAAAATAAAGGGAATAAGGGAGGAGCATAATGAAAAAGGCAAATCTCAAAACCTACAGGAGGGCATTTCAGATTTTTGTAGCTCTTGCCTTTATTTTTATTCCACTTCTTAATCGTTCTCGCTACTCAATGGTGTACGGTAATTTTCTATCTTTTCATGCTTTTGGTATACCATTTGCTGATCCACTCGCTGTTTTACAGCTGACTATTAAAAACTGGTATTTTACCCTCGATAACTTTATTGGAACCTTACTTCCCATTCTTCTTGCATTCACTCTTGGAACGGTATTCTGCTCCTGGATTTGTCCCTATGGGTTGTTTTCTGAATGGACCCAAAGATTTAGTCGTAAGATATTTCCTAAAAAGTACAAAGGACTGCCTTTATACAAAAATGGTTTTCCGTTTAAAATCGCTATTTTTGTATTGGGATTTATCGGGTTCTTTATGCTGTCCACTACTCCTGTCTTAAATCAGCTCTCAACTGCTGCCTGGTATGCCAGGTTCTTTCAATACTATTTTGGGCAGGATTTTATATCACTTTGTTATCTCTTTCTATTTGGTCTGTTATTTGTAGAGTTTGTTGCTGGTAAGCGTCTCTGGTGCCGGTATATTTGTCCCCAGGCTGTTCTTATTGTTCTTACTAAAATTATCAGTTCTAAAAGGATGAAGGTGGTTTTTTCAGAGGAGAAATGTATCTGCAAACCCGGATATGAAAGATGTGATATGGCCTGCAGTCTCACTCTAAAACCAAAAACCTTAACAAATGCATTGGAAACAGAATGCAGTAACTGCGGTGATTGTGTGGTTGCCTGTACAAAAATGGGTCGGGCCCTTTCCTTTGATGCTCCTCTTGTTAAGTCAATTTTCCCAGGTTTCCAAACTCTAAGGAAATATGTGTGCAGAGCGCTGGCAGTTGCGATTGTGTGTGCTTTAGGAGTTTTGGTTTACAATCAGGTGGATTTTTCGTCGGGACCTGCAAAGATTAAGCATATACTTACGAATAAACGAATTATTTTAAACAGTGACAAGTTTGCCACCCTGGATCTGCTTGCTGATGGCACGCTTGTGGTGAGTGGTGTTGAATGGCCGATAAATGGGTCTGCAAGCTGGAAATGGCTGCCAGAAGGTGAAAAAGGAGGATTCAAAATTCTTCCAGATCCTTTAAAGAGCGAAAATAAAACTCTTGTTCAGTTTTCAGGAAACCCTGCAAAGGGTGTGCAGGTAGAGTTTGTGCACCAGGGAACAACCCTTGGGGATAATTTTCCAAAAATTCAATATCAGATTACCGAGTTAACAGATGTACCAAAGAGCCGTGATATATCATTTTCGAGTGTGAAGGGAAGTGCGATACTCAATCAATATGCAAATAAGATCTATGTTTTGAAACTTGAAGTGGAAGATCCGGTGGGTACTATCAAGAAAATTGAAACCGATGGCGATCATATTACCATTGAAGTAATGCTCACTAACGTAAAAAAGTGGCTGAATAATCCAGATATTATCGTCTCAGAGGGATCCGCGCCTCAGTTGCCATTTAAGACGCATATGAAGGTTATTTTCCATGATGGTCATACGGAGGAGATGGACTTTCAGACAAGTACCATCGTTGATCGTACTACTGAAGAGTTTGAGGATCCCTGGTTCTAGGAGGCTGCCCGAGAATGCCCTTTCGCCCAAACTCTTCAGAATTATCCAAAAATAATGCTCGCAATATTATGTATATGGCTGCGCTTATTTTTCGAGAATTCTTCGATTTTGAACGAAACATCTATTCTCGAAAAGCCTCCTGTATTTTGAAAAGGAGTGTCGTATGAAGGTTATTCAACTGGTCATTGCCCTTGCTGTGACGCTTGTTCTTTCACAGAGTTCAGCAGCCGTGGAGAGCCGTTTTATTATCCAGGGCGATAATACAGTATTGATTGATACGAAAACCGGGTTGATGTGGCCGGTGCAGGACAATGCTACTGATATCAGCTGGCCTGCAGCTAAAGAGTACTGTGCGCAACTGAGCCTTGGCGGATATCAGGATTGGCGGATGCCAACACGGGACGAATTGGCAACTCTGTATAGTCTGGAGGCTGCAAATTCAAGTGACTACTATATTCAGAAACAGGTGAAAATCACTGCCTGCTGTCAGTGGGCCGTTGATACCAATGGCCCACGGGTGGGAAGGTATGACTTTGAGTATGCCAACAAAGATTGGGGCTATCCCATGTCAACAGTTGATGCACGTGTGCTTCCAGTGAGAAAAGTGAATAACAAATAGGACGTACCTGGTTTATTCCGGTGCTGTCCTACTGTACTTTCATGGTGTCTTCTTCATCTATAAAATGATGGATTTCCTGGTTTTTTTCTTTTTCCAGAATCATTGCACGTGCCTCATCTTCACTGACGTTGAGGCTTTTGGCAAGGTCATCTACGTTGTAACAGGGCTGACCATCTGCCGCGTATCCTTTTGCCTGCAAGTCGGGAAAACACTCATGGGTTGCGGTTCCTGAAGAGTTGAGAAGTATCTCCCGTATTTCTGGCGAACCGTACAGTAACAACCACTCCACAGCTTCCGACCAGAGTTTAGCATCAACCGTTGGATGCTGTAAAACTTTCATTGCAGAATCAATATCCCACTCATCTTTGAGTTTCATTTCTCTAATATCTCCGTGAATTTTCCTTTTGTCTAGGGCCTTGGTGTACTATAATTCCGATATGTAAAGATGCAATGAACTCAGGTGCTTCAAAGGAGAAAAAAATGAATAGGTTCGACAGCGCAGTTTTTCTTGAAAATATTGAGTGGTTTGATGAGACCGGTCAGGAACTGGTACATCGTCTTCCTGAGAATGGCTCCGGTGAGATTAAGTGGGGCGCTCAACTCACGGTACGAGAAAGTCAAGCAGCTGTCCTCTTCTATAAGGGTAAAGCCTGTGACGCCTTTGCTGCGGGCAGGCATACTCTCAAAACCGGTAACCTACCGATTCTTACTAAAATCCTTTCTATTCCATGGCGTGGCAACAGTCCTTTACGGGCTGAAGTATACATGGCCAATCTAAAATATTTTACCAGTCTGAAATGGGGCACCATGAGCCCCGTAGCCTTTAAAGATAGCGAACTCGGATTGATCAGGCTTCGGGCCCATGGTATCTTTAATATTCAGATTGTGCAGCCGGTACTCTTTATTAATTCGCTGGTTGGAACCATGGGGAAATTTACTACAGGAGATATTGCAGGATATCTCAAACAGGTAATTGTCTCCCGTTTTAACGACTATCTTGGTGAAACTCTCAACACCATACTTGAGCTCGCAGGTCAGTTTGATGAACTCTCCATTGAGCTGCAAAAACGGCTTGTTGGTGATTTTGCCCACTTTGGTCTACATCTGAGCCATCTCTATATCACTTCCATTACACCGCCTGAAGAGGTTCAGAAGGCTATAGATGATAAAAGCAGGCTGAGTGTTATCAATGATATGGATAAATTTGTAAAAATGAAGGCAGCTATGGCCATGGAGAAGGCGGCAGAAAATCAGGGAGAGGCTGGTGCCGGAATGGGGCTCGGGATGGGAATGATGCTGCCATCGATGTTTGCAGCGGGTTCGGTAGCACCAACAAGTGCTCCTGAAACTCCTGCACTAGGGAAAATTATCTGTCCCGATTGTCAAAACAGGATTGCAGCCGATGCTAGATTCTGTCCACTGTGCGGTCATCAGCAACTCGTTCTCAGTCAGTGTGTAAATTGCGGAAAGAATCTGGTCCCAAGTGCGAAGTTTTGTTCCAAGTGCGGTCATTCAACGAGCGAAAAACCGAAGGTGATAGTTTGTCCAGAGTGTCACGAAGAGAATCTGCCAGGAGCCATGTTTTGTAACCAATGTGGTGGCAGGTTATAAAAAAAAGTAGCAAAAGCAGTACCTGAGGAATAGGAATTGCCCAAAAGCAGGAAGGTCGCACCCACTCGTAATAAACCCGTAAAGCAATAATAGACATAATCAGATTTGCTTTCGTGTTATTCCGAGGCAATATCCTATCCTTGGGAAAGAAGTAAACAGAATGAGTACCGACAATTGGCAGCAGTCTTGTAAAAAGTTTAAATTCAAGATAAACTTTGTAGGATGTTTCTGTATGGTGCATATCTGCTCATGGAAGTGATTCATTACCAATCGTCTTTTTTTCCTGCAATTAATGAAAGTAATGAGAGAAACCACATAATGCCTGCTGTACGGACAATAAAATTTCTACACAGGACAGTGATTATCGCCCCGTTGTACCTATTGTTCTTTATTGTTGTCCTATTGCTTGACCTGGGTATAGAAACGCTGCATGATTTTTTTATCGTTCACATTGTTTTCGCTCTCCTCCTCAGCTATGCCACCGCCCATCTTGTTCGCGGCCTGCTTTTCTTTTTTGGCCGTTGGGTTGTCACCCGCACATCAAGTAAATTTTCTTCAGAGAAGCAACTCAACCGCTACCGGGAGTGTAAGCAAATAAGTTACTGTTCCGAAGAGAAGTCTGAGCATATAGTCTTGCTGCTGCACGGCTTCACCACTTCCTCAATGGACTGGAACATTCTGGCCAACCGCCTTCAGGAAGAACATGTTGATTTTTATGCTCCTCTTCTTACTGGTTTCGGTCTGATCAGGCAAAACCCAATCCTTTCTATTCACAAAGAAGAATGGTTCCGGCAGGTTATTGATATTTATGATCTATTTGCCGATCGTTATAAAACGATTTCAGTTATTGGCCATTCCATGGGTGGGATGCTTGCCTGCTATCTGGCCGAGCACCGTCCTGTCCATGAACTGATGATTTCTGCACCGGCACTCTTTCCGCAGAAACAACATAGATTTTATTCTCGTGTTATTAAAAACAAGCTTCTCTCCACCTATATATCCTGGCAGATACCCATGATTCCAAAATTGTCCCGCAGTGGTCGATCCGGTCCGGCCGATACAATGGACACAAAGAGCACCTACCAGTATTTCCAATATCTAATTGTTCCGATACGACTGCTTTTTGCCATGCTGCAGGCACAGACTGAAATCAAACTCGATAAAATGATGTATAAGCGTTTGACTCTGATGTATGGAAAACATGACATTACCGTCAATAACCCTGCAATAGAAGATTTTATACAATCTTGCGACATGCCGTTTCAGCGGTTTATTTTTGGTGATTCAGCTCACAATATTTTTGTGGATTTTGATCGTGAGCAAGTCAACAACCTGGTTATTTCTCTGTTGACTAACACGTTCACCCAGGAAATGAAGAACCAGTATAATTATGAGTGCTACAGTTAACCTGGAATGGCACAGGGAGAACAGATGACATCTAACACGAAAAGCATTCATCAGATTATTGAAATGGCCCGAAACCATATTCAAAACAATTTTGCCGATGACCCGGGGTTCAAGGGGGCCTACATCATTGGTTCCATTAATCACATGTCTTCTGATGCGCCCTTTCCAGAATACCGTGATATCGATATCGGTGTGATCACCACCAATGTGGAAGACCGTAAAAATTCGGAGCAGGATGTCAATGGATACATCGTTGAAGTGATCAGTGTGAATCCCCACTTGTTAAGCAGTGCCGAAAAAATTCTCTCCGACTGTACGCATGCCGACAACTTTGCAGCCGACAGTGTCCTACTCGACCCTGACGGATTTCTTACGACCCTCCATACGCAAGTCAAAACAGACTTCTCACGACGTAAATGGGTCCGGGCCCGTTGCGAAAAGGAGATTGAAAATGTCCGTGAAAATCTTATCAACATGAAACAATCGGCTACACTCGCTGACTTCATGTTCAACTTTGGCCGGTATGTCATGTTTACCACCTGTGCCCTGACTGCTGTTCATCTCCAGCCGCCGACCCATAGAAGGGGACCCCTGCAGTTACGTAATATTCTGCACAAGGCTGGTGATGACCAGTTATTTACAAGCTATTTGAAAGCAACAGGGGTACACGAAATCAGCAAGGTGCAGGCTGAGCAATTTCTTGAAGATGCAGTTTCTGCATTTGACCGAGCAGTGAAAATTTTCAAAACCCCCATGCTTTATGCCTACAAACTAGAACCGTTTATCCGCCCCTATCTCATCGAAGGTACTAGGGAAATATTCCGCGAAGGAGGATACCGAGAAGCTATGTTTTGGATTGCACGTTTTTATATTATTGCTTCCATGGTCATCCAGAATGACGGCAATGAAGATGAAAAACCGATTGCCATGGCAAAGACAGGTCAGTTTCTGCATGCTCTCGGTATTGACAGTGAAAAGGGCCGTGCAGAGCGTACCAAGGAGTGTGAAGTGTTCTTCAACGACCTGTGTCAGTATGTGGAAAAAACACTCATAACCTCTCCAGACATAAGAGATTGAGCCCCTCTCTTCAACAACACGCCTTAGCCTAATGACCCAGCAAACCGCAAAACACTCCAGTTCATTTTATTGGACCATGCTTATCGGTCTGCAACTCTGTGTATTCATGTGCACCTTTGATAGCGGAGTGGTGAACCTTGCTCTGCCGGTGATTCGACAACAACTGCATTTAACCCTGTCAGAAGTCAAGTGGGTGGCCATCTGCTACACTGCGACAGCAGCACTGACCCTTCCTGTATCAGCCTGGCTGGGAAGACGTTTTGGAATACAGCGTATGTTTTTTACCGGGCTGATCATTTTTAGCCTGGCTTCCGGATCATGCGGCCTTGCCTGGGACCTTCCATCTCTTATTGTTCTGCGAGTGATTGCAGCAATGGGTGCCTCGCTGATTCTCTCCCTGAACAAGGTGATTGTCCTCCGCGCTTTTCCTCGAGAAATGCACGGCCGTGCCCTTGGCTTTGCCGGTACAACCTTTGCCCTTGGTATTCTCTCCGGGCTTGGTATTGGTGGTGTTCTCATCCATGTCTGGAGCTGGCGAGCCATCTTCCTTATCAGTTTTCCAATTGGTGTAGTGGCACTCATCTGGAATAGCATTATGTTGAAACGTGCTGAAATCGAAAGCAATGGCAACAAAGAGCTGCTCTTTGACTGGCGGGGAATGCTCTGGATGGGAGCCGGGTTCGGCTCTCTGGTATGGATGGTTAATCACTGGCTCAGTGGTTCAGATGACCCAATAATGCTCTCTCTTGGTATCTCTGTTGTCGGGATTCTCACTATCGCTGGCTGGCTTCGTCATGAGCTCCACCGGGAAGAAAGCTTTCTCCATTTGCAGCTGCTGCGTATCAGCCCTCTCGGCTACAATTTTCTTAACGCATTTTCCGTGCGCATTCTTATGGGGGTGACGAATTTTATCATTCCCTTCTACCTGCAGAGCGTTTTAATGCTTTCACCTGCAAAAGCCGGACTTGTTCTGGCCGCAGGTGCTATCAGTATGGGAATTATCGGGCCCTTTGCCGGCGGCTTGTCCGATCGTTGGGGGATGCAGAAAACCATCGCCACCGGACTTGCATTGATGACTCTCGGTCTTAGCGGATATATAGCTCTGCCGACACATCTGGACAATTCATCAATGCACACTTTTTATATCATCGGCATCGTTGTCCTGCAGGCATTGATTGGCTGCGGAAGTACATTTTTCAGTGCAGGCAACACCAACAGCTGTCTGCACAGCATCGGTCGTGACCATCAGGCATCTGTGGCCGGGCTGCTCTCAGTAAACCTTATGGCCGGCTCTGCGCTTGGATCAACACTGGCTGGTGAATTTTTCAATCTCGTGGGCGGAGTCAAGCACGTCGTAGAGCCAGCGGTACAGAGCGGCAGTCTTCTCTTTCCACCCCATGCATTTTCATGGCTCTTTGGCTGCTGTTCAATATGGATGGCACTCTTTGCCATATATGCTATGTCACGTCACGAGATCCCGCCCCCATCACCAAAAGAACATCAGGAGAACCAATATGACAACTGAACGGACCGTTGCTCAAGTGATAGATATCGCCCGTCAATGGGTTGACGACAAGTATGGTAGCCGATCCGACTTTGTTGGTGCTCACCTTGTTGGTTCTCTACACCACATGGACCCTGCTGCCCCCTTTGCTGCTTACCGAGATGTAGATCTTGGTATAGTTCTTGACTCCATTAGCGATCAGGAGATTGATGATTCCAACTACGAAGGGCTCATTATGGAAGCCATCCTTGCCCCTGTCAATCGTTACGAATCGGCTGAGGAGTTACTGGCAGATGGCTGCAACGCCTCAATCTTTGCCGCCGATCATAGTATTTTGTTGGATCCCAGCGGGAAACTGACTCGCTTGACTCGGGAGATACAAAAAGAGTATCCCCGGCGGCAATGGGTTACTGCCCGGCGTGATGAGATGCTTGCTTATGCAGAGAAATCCTTTGAGGCCCTGACTCGGGCAGCAGATACAACGCATACCCTTTTTGCGCTCGGAGAGCTCAATATGTATCTGATAGCAACACTGACCATTGCCCGGCTTACCCCGCTGACACACCGTCGAAATATGCTACAATTGCGGAACATCATTCAACTTGATGAGGAAAAAGAGATCTTCGAAAAGCTTCATCAGCTGCTTGGATCTAAAAATATAACTCCAACTGAAGCTGAGGAGTTGCTCTCAAAAACAACAGAGGCATTTGACTATGCCCTCACCATCCAAAAAACACCCATCCCCTTTGATCACAAGCTTAAGGCTTGTGTGCGTCCGTATCTGGTTGAGGGTACGATTGAAATGTTCAATGAAAACGGGTACAGGGAGTCAGTATTCTGGATCACCCTTTTTATGATGATTTCATGTGCAGCTATTCAGGTTGATGCTCCTGCCGAACAGCAGCTGGAACACCTTGGTCATGCACAAGAACTGCTGCAAACCCTCGGACTGAACAATTCTGAAGAGGTTCTGAAACGTATCGAACTTGGAAGGAAGCTACTTGTACAGATGAAACAACTCACCGATCATATTATTGCTACTTCTCCTGATATTATCCAGTAGTGTTCGGTTAGAAATTTGCATGTGAAGGTTTATGACGCTTTGGCCTTAGTTTTCGTTTTTATTTTTTCGCTGCTGCCTGTTGCGCAGCTTGCTGAAAAGCTTCATTTTAGCTTCATTTTAGCTCCATTACCATCAGTTAAGAACATATGGATATTATCGTATTCAAAGAACTGTAATTTCTTCATCTGACAATAGCGCGAACACAAAAATGAAATATCAAGTAAACCCACCTGATCATCCATGGATCTAACAATCCATCAAAACTGTCCTTCCTGCGGTGCCAGGATAGAACTTCACGAAGCAGACAGACTGATTCGCTGCCCATATTGTGAAGTGAAAAACTTTATGGTAACCAGAGGACCACTTCGTTTTGTTCTCCCCGATAAAGTTCCGGCGCATATCGATCGTAGCGAGATACTGTATGCTCCCTATCTCCGTTTTAAAGGCAATATTTTCTACTGCAAAGGAAAACATCAAAAATATAAAGTAGTAGATACCACCCAAAGGGGCATGAATGGTCGTGCTCTCCCACCATCTCTTGGCCTGAGACCACAGGCAATGGTTGTAACGCTTGTAACAGAAGAGAATAACGGCACCTTCCTTCCTCAGACTGTGAAAGCCAGGACACTGCTTGAACGAGCAGCATTGCTGACGGAGATTGATTCCGATACAATACGTGCCCCATTTTATAATCGGGCCTTTATCGGTGAGACCTTGAGTTGTATTTATCTGCCTCTTTATATAGAGGATGAGGTCCTGTACGACGGGGTTACAAACAGGCCTCTAGCAAGGGGTGGTTCTCCTGCAAAATTGCGGAAAAGTGGCATCACTTATCGCTCAAAATGGAAACCGCATTTTCTGGCAACACTGTGCCCTCAATGTGGTGACTCGCTTTCTGGAGAGCAGGACAGTCTGGTGTTGAGCTGTTATAATTGTCATTCATCCTGGGAGGAGAGGCAGGGACGTTTTTCTTCCACCAAGTGGAGTTGTATTGCTTCAACGAATAACTCTATGTATTATCTACCGTTCTGGAAGCTGCGGGTTCGCTCGAAAAATTCAGAACTGGAAACATTTGCTGATTTCCTGCGACTGACTAATCAGCCTCTGGTCGTTATGGAAAAACATACTGAGATGGAACTTGTCTTCTGGGTGCCGGCCTTTAAGCTTCGCCCCTCTACTTTTTTACGATTGGGAAAGAATATTACACTGAGGCAGGCAAAGATATCAGGCGGTGAAAGAGTAATGCAAAAAAGAATGCATCCGGTTACTTTGCAGAGAAAGGAGGCAGTTCAGTCCTTAAAGAGTATTCTGGCCGGGGCTGCGCTCAATAAAAGTAAACTACTGCCACACCTACCCAATATAAGTTTTCTGGTGCAGGAAACTGAACTTGTGTATCTGCCATTTTTTGATAAAGGGCATGATTTTGTTCAGGAACAGACTGGTATCTCCATAGCAAAATCCGTTTTGCGATTTGGACGAAAATTGTGAGAATGGGCTGATGAATCACGAAAAATATATGCAAATTGCCCTTGATCAGGCAAAAGAGGCACTCGCTTTGGGTGAATTTCCCGTGGGCGCAGTTTTTGTCTATGAAGGCACGGTGATAGCAAGTGGTCAGAGATCGCATAGTCGTGGCCTGGATACAGTCAATGAAATCGATCATGCTGAGATGTTAGCCCTGCGAAAGTATCTTGCTTCCGATACAAAAATTAATGCTGCCGAGTTAGTGGTTTATTCCACCATGGAACCCTGCCTTATGTGCTATTCCACCATGATATTGAACGGTATCCGAAACATTGTGTATGCCTATGAGGATGTGATGGGAGGCGGCAGCAATCTCCCTCTCAAACAGCTCAACCCTCTTTATGCCGCAATGGAGATTAGCATCACCCCACATATTCTGCGGCAGCAGTCTCTTGCATTATTTAAGGATTTCTTTTCTAATCCAGACAATCCTTATTGGAAGGATTCACTGCTTGCCAACTACACCCTAAGCCAGTAACTTTGTTTTGTTAACTTTCGGTCACCCTTCAGTTTCTACACCTTTAACCTTTCACTTATTAAAATGACCTCAAAAGCGAATACCGTAGCATTTCAAGCCGGCGAACGAAAT
>CAZUPS010000077.1:0-10733 GCA_964621915.1 uncultured Desulfocapsa sp.
AGCTGAAAATAATGGCCCTTCATGAAACGAAGTACGCTTTAGTCGGATGAACCTTTATTTGTCTGTTACTTTTTCGCATTTCATTTGATTTTTGTCAACTGTAATAAGTGACGATAAAAAGTATCCCTGTTGACTGAATGTTCAATATATTTGGCGACTGGTTCCAGTGGGGGGGGGCATCTTGTTTAGTCGTCGGTTGCATCGGCTGATAGATTGCCACTGCTATGATTAAGAAAAGAAGGCGTATAAAAAGAAATGCTTACGGTCCAGCTTGGAGGGATTCGGAATTGCAAGAGCAGGTCGGGAAGAACCCGGACCTGCTGGTTGGATATTTAATTATTTCCTAGTTTTATCGAGTGCTTTTATCTCCATACGAGAGAGCTTTTCCCCACTCATACTGGAAAAATTTTCACACTCCCGTTTGTTTATAAAAGGGCAGGTCTCTGTCATAAACCAGTTTTTTTTAGGACACCAGAATCGATCTTTAAAGGGTTCGTTGCATCCCTTTTTTGTCAATAATTTACGCTTCCGTTTCCCGTAATTAACGTCCCTGTCTTGTATGGAAAATTGCCAAATGGTCATACTTCGCCTCCTCGATCCCTGAGAATGTATGTATGAACAACTATGGTATTATATCGGCTGTTAGGCGCTAAAAGTTTAGGGGAGCCTTTAAAAAAAGAAGGTTGGAGTTGGTTAGGGGTGGGCATAAAAAAACCACCAACTGGAACGTGTTGCTATTCCGGATGGTGGCTTATTGGCGATGGTGGATAGTTTGTAAGAGCGCTATCTATAATAGAGATTATGACTTCCCATGGTCATAAGAGATTTGTGAAGGTTACGACGGAAATCCCGACGATCCCAGATTCCTTGAATATGGCCGCGTTTTAATGCATTGCGAGCAGAATGGTAATCGGGTGCAATATCTATTCCCGTGGTTTCCCGGATAACCCGGATCCCTGCAAAACCCACACGGCTTGAGCGGATTGCAAACTGGTAGGGCGAGCAGCCTAAGAAACTGGCAACGGGGCCTGCGTACGAGTTGTTATCGTAGACGACGATATACAGGCCACCGGCATCAATATATTCGCGGACTGCCATGGTGCATTTTGGCATTTGGGTAACGCCAAGAGTTCCTTCCTGGATTCTGATACCACCAGTGGTGTGGACATAGGAGAGCAGGGGACGTTTTTTTCTGGTGGCAAGCTCGCATGCCTGGACAAATTTTTCTCCCTCTGCAGACCCGACTGTACCACTGCGGAAATCCTGATATAGCATGGAGACAACAATTTTAATATCCATAACCTTGGCACTAAAGGTCATGTTTCCTGCGTTGCGACCGGTTTTTTTCTTGGAGTCGTTGAGTCGTGCATCAAAACCCTTATACCCCAGAGGGTTTCCGGAAGTGATGTCCATATTAAAGAAGTAGATGGAATCCGGGTCAAAGATGTTGTGCAGATACCACTTATATTCAAGGGGGAAATGGTGACCGCAGTTTTCACAAACTCCGCCAAATTCACCATAGAGATCAGGGATCCAGAGATCCTTGCAGCCGTGGGTGCCGCTGTTTGGGCAGGTGACAGTCCTGTCTTCATTGGCTCGCGGGCTTGTGTAGGTGTCGGTGAGTTCAAGCGGGTCCCGGACAGGCTGTGTTTGCGGTATTGGTATTGTAGTGTTGTGAGTGATGCGCAGTGGTGGCCCTTGTTTGCTTCCCTCTTTGGCAAAGAAATCCTTTACCGTATTTAGCGGAGTAGAGAGCCGCTTGAGGATAACTGAACCTTCACCGGACATATCTCGTACTGCTTTTTTGATCTGTTTTTGGGAATTTTTTAATACATCGTAGCGCAGATTGTAGTAGACCCGCTCACTTTTTTCCTGAAACTGTTTAAAAAATGTTTCAGTGGGGGCAGGGTGGCCGCCAAACCCAATCATGCCCATATCCCGATATTTTTTTGAACGGAGCTGCAGGAGTCTGTACTGTTCGTCGGAGTTCAGATCCCATGGGATATCAACTGCCATATCTTTTCGTTCTGTCTTCTGTTTTCTTCTCTTATTTTCCCAGTCGCGGAAGGCTTTAAAGCTTTTTGCGCTGAGCACAACCTTATCCGTTGCCCTGGTGATTTCGGAACGAATCTGGGCAAAAAAAGCAAAGTCATCGTGTCGTGCACCAAGGGGCGGTTCTTTGACAATGGCATCAATGGTACCCATGGAGCGGTTGTCTCGTGCCGTAAGCTTCAGACGTTCGGCGCACACCTCTATCAACTCTTTGGGAACTTTCTCACCTTCTCTGATTCTTCCTTCAATAGCCGCAGCTCCTTCAGGAGAGATCACTGAATAATACCCGTGGGAACACATAAGACGAAAATCTGAAAGACCGATGGCCTCGGCACCACCTGATCCACCCTCTGAGATAAGGGAGACCATTGGAACCCGCAGTTTTGTCATTGCGTAGATGTTTCGTGCGATCTGCTGGGCAGCCCCAGGGTATTCCTCGATGGGAAAGGAGCCCGGAGTAAAGACATAAAAATGGATGGGAATCCCTTCTGTTTCGGCAACCTTCATATAGCGCAGAGCTTTTTCATTTCCCTCTGGCTTACAGGAGCCACCATTCCGGAATTCTTCACCGTGACCGGTTTCCTGTCCGATGACCATAACCGTTGCCGTGTATGGCTTTCCTTTGATTTTTCGGACGATAGTTGCCTTGGCACAGACCATGGCAGGATCGATATTAGCTTCATCCTGGCCGCCAAGCTCAGTATAGTCCTCGTACACATTCTCAAGGATATCTTTGAGGCTGAATCGCTGAACTGTTCGTACAATACGAACTCGCTCCATGGGGGTAAGTTGCTCTTCGGCTCGTTCCTCCAGAAAGGCGATGGATTCATCAAGCTTTCGGATCTCCATGGCGAATTGATCTTCATGGTATTCGTAGGGGTTTTGCTTTAAAGTAGTGCAGGTTTCCTGGAATCCGAAGAGATTTCCCCAATTGCTGAAGTCTTTGATTTGTATTAGATAATTGATACGCTCTTCTATCTTCTGGAGCGCTTTGAGTAGTTCTATCATATGGTGATGTCCCGGTACGTTTAGAGTCTTGTGATGCTTATTAGAAGGTCAACAGCCGGTTCAGGTTAGTTTTTAAATAGTCAAGATTTGTGACAATGGAGCCGCCCTGGGAATCCACTCCCTTGATGCGGACTTCGTCTATAAAACGGGCAGCCCGCTTTTTGGCCTCATCCATGTTTTCGCCCCACACAAGGGCGAGTGCCAGGTTGGGATCATAATCACTGGGAATGGTATAGGGGCGGTCAAAGGGCACGTGGGTATACACAACCGACCAGTCATGCTGTGGAAAAGAAAATTCGGTGATGGTTCCAATCCATGGAGCAAAACCTCGTCTGGTGTCCTCTGCAACAATACGCAGTTCTATGGAAGCCCCTTTGAATTCAACATTGTTTTGCTTGTAGCCGATCTCTTCTCCAAGGGCTAGTCTGATCTGCTCCCGAATCAGATTGGGGTGTTTGCCGTCGAGATAACTGATTCTGGCAGAGACATCATTCTCAACCTGAATCCTGGTGTTTACCTCAAGCAGATATGGCTGACCCGTGCGTGAAACAATCCATTCCCAGGTACCAACATTGTCATAACGGACATGAGCTGCCAGTTTAAGGGAATATTCGACGATCATATCGAGAACTTTTTTCTCATCAAAGTCGTATTCAAAACAGGATGCATGAAAGCCGGGTGCGGCTTCCACTCGTTTTTGGCGTCCCGTGGACTGAATGGTACAGTTTCTAGAACCGAAATGGATACGCTCACCATGTCTGGAACAGAGAAGCTGTACTTCAAGGTGGTTGTAGTCGGTAAGGCATTGCTCGATCAGTACTCCACCATCCCCAAACTGACGTTTTGCATAGCTCTGTACCTGACGATAGATCCGGCGAAACTCTGCAATCTCAGTAACTTCTTCAATTCCCATGCCGCCACCGCCGGCTGCTGCTTTGATCAGAATGGAAGGGCGCTCAATTTCCTGCAGTTTCTGGCTTTCGAGCAGGTGGAAAGCAATTTCTTCAGCCTCCATTTCGTTGTAGATGGGGCTGTCGGTACCGGGAATAGTTGGGATGTTTAACTCGTTGGCAACTTTTTTGGTGTTAATTTTATCGCCAAGGTTTTTGATAACTTCCCAGTTGGGGCCAATAAAAATAAGTGAGTGATCACGAATCGTTGCTCGTCTGGCAAAGCGAAAGTCCTCGGAAAAGAATCCGTATCCGGGATGGATCGCAGTGCAGCGTGTATGGGTGGCGACTGCAAAGAGATCATTTGGTTCCGTATAGCTGTTGATACGCCATGCGTTCTGCTTTGGGCCACTGGTGTTGTTTCGTTGAACATGCTCGGAATCTTTGTCTGTATCGGTGTAGACAACAACATAGTCAAGATCTAAGTCTTTACAGGCCTCCATGATCCGGATGGCGATTTCGCCCCTGTTTGCAATAAGAACTTTTCCGTCCAATTTAATCCTCTTATCGTGAGACAGATGCAGAGAAAATGCTTTTCAGCTGCATCGTAATGCTATTGTTAAGATATTTATATGATCGTTTAATTGAATTAAACAATCTTTTCTTGGCAACACTCCTGAATCGTGTCTACTATAGTCATACGCTGGCAATTAGAAAAGAAAAAAGGTAATATTTCATCACTGCTTCCTAACAATACCCATTGACCGTTTATACAACACATATGACAAAAGAAAAAAGAGAAGAACTGCCTGTTCCGGTGGAAAAAAAGAATTTGTTGCTTCGTTTAGTATCCCTATTGCCGTTTGGGCGATCTCCTGAAACCACGGAAGACCTTGAACAGGAGATCCAGGATCTTCTTGAAGAGGGGGAGGAACAGGGACTGATTTCCTCACTCGAAGAACGGATGATCAATTCTATTTTTGACTTTCATGATACGCTGGTGGGTGAAGTGATGACGCCATCCACGGAGATGGTGAGTGCTGAGGTAAACATCGAAATGAATGAACTGGTGGATATGGTTATCGAAAGGGGTTTTACCCGAATTCCTATCTACGAGGAAAATGCCGATAATATAGTTGGAATCGTGCATGCTAAAGATTTGCTGCAGATATGCGCTAGAAGTGATAATGGGAAAGAGCTTGCCGACTTCTTAAATCCTCCCTGGGTGATTGCAGAAGATAAGCCTATTGTGGATCTTTTACGCGAGTTTCAAAAGCAGAAGGTCCATGTTGCGATTGTGGCCGATGAGTTTGGCGCTGTACGTGGTCTTGTTACTCTGGAAGATATTCTGGAGGAGATCGTTGGAGAAATAGATGATGAGTATGATGTGGACAGGAGTTTGCTCCAGGAAATCGATGAAAACAGTGTTCAGGTAAAGGCTCAGGCGGATATCGAGGTTATTGAAGAGCATTTTGATGTGGAAATGGCCGAGGGCAGCTATGAGTCCATCGGCGGTTTTGTGGTCTTCCTGCTTGGTCGCCTGGCTGTGGTTGGAGATACGGTGGATGCTGCGGGCTTGAGGTTTACAGTGCTCGGTGCCACGAAACGCCAGATTGATCTGCTGCGTGTGGCACGCTTTCCTCTTCCTCCCGCAGGGGATAAGGGCTGATGAAATATCCCAGCCGTACCACGGTACTGGTGAGTAGCTTTACTGTTGTGTTGCTCTGGCTGGCACTTGATGTCGGAATCTGGCCTTTGCTTGTTGTTGCCTGTGTGCCATTTATTGTACATATTTGCAGGGTAAGTCTGAAGCAGGCTGTACAATGTGCTCTGATAACAGGTGTCGGGCATTATTTGCTGCAACTCTACTGGATTGTTTTTGTGCTGGGGCAGTATGGCGGTTTGCCGTTGTTTGTGTCTGTTCCTGCGCTTTTACTGCTCTGCCTCTATATGGCTGGGTATCTGCTTGTTTTTGTCCTTGTTGCCCGTTTTTTACATCAGCGTTTTTCTATGTATCTGAGTGTTTGGCTTTTTCCGGCGGCCTGGGTGGGGCTTGACTATCTGCGTTCCTTTCTGTTTTCAGGCTTCCCCTGGATGGATCTTGGGTATGGGCTGGTGAATGTTCCTGTTTTATTACAGTCTGCAGACGTCTGGGGTGTTTATGGTCTTACGTTTCTTATCCTTTTGCTGAATTCTCTTTTAGCTTTTTTGGTACTGAATCGCGCAGTCAAATTGCCTGTTGTGCGATTGATTGCCCCTGTTTGCCTTTTATGTTTGATTGTTCTCTCCTATTCCGGTTGGCGCTGGCGGCAGGTTGAGACTGCTCTTCTTTCTGCAGAGACACTTACTGTTGGAGTGGTTCAGGGAAACATTGAGCAGGGACAGAAGTGGAATCCTGCAAGACAGGGAACAACCGTTCAGGGCTATGTGGAGCAGAGCAGGAAACTGACGGGAGGTGTTCTTCACCCGGATCTGATCGTTTGGCCAGAGACTACTCTGCCGTTTTTCCCGATCAATCATCCTCTGCTGATACCAATTGAAGATCTTGTGAGAGATGAACAGGTGATGTTGTTAACCGGATCACCCTGGTATGAGAGAGGTGGGGGCCAGTCTGGCGACGTGAGATACTTTAATTCAAGCCTCCTCTTTAATGAAGAGGGAAGGATTGTTTCCCGCACTTCCAAGAGCCATCTGGTACCCTTTGGCGAATATGTTCCCTTTAAGAAATTCCTGCCTTTTATTGCCCCATTAGTTGAAGCTGTAGGTAACTTTACTCGTGGAGAGATTGCAAATCCTCCTTCTTGTAAGACGGCGCGTATTGGAGTATTAATCTGCTTCGAATCCATATTTGAAGAAATTTCCAGAAAATGGGTGGATGCGGGCGCGAATGTACTGGTTAATATAACCAATGATGCCTGGTATGGAGAGTCCAATGCACCTCGTCAAACCCTGACAATGACCATATTGCGGGCAGTTGAAACACGGCGTTCAATTGTTCGATCTGCTAATACCGGTTTCTCAGGATTTGTTGATCCCATGGGACGTTTACTGCAGGTTTCATCGCTGTTTGTTCCCTGGGAGGCCACGGAACGACTGGCACTTATGGAAGAACGAACACTTTTTGTGCGAGGCGGCTATCTTTTTGCCCCTGCGTGCCTACTATTGACGGGTCTGGGCGGATTAATTGCATCCAGGCGCAGGAAATTTTAAAATAATTACACTCTGGAGCACTAATCATGTCAACAGAAACGGGAGCTGCAGTTTCGAAGCAAAAACTGCAGGATCTGAAAGGTCGAATGCTGGCCTTGAAGGAGCATCTTTGACTTAGCTCGACTAAAGAATGATCTTGAAAATCTTGAACAGCAGACTCTTATGCCTGGATTCTGGGATGATGCTGATACGGCCAAAAGGGTTCAGAAAGAACTGGGAAAACTTCAAGATACGATAAAAGGCTGGGAAGATCGTTGGGATGCGCTCGATGAGGCCGATCTTCTGTTGGAGATGGCGACCGAGGAAAAAGATAGTGATACGGAGAATGAAGTGGCCGCGTCTCTTCCTGAGATGGAAACGGCTCTTGATCTCGCTGAGCTGGAATGTATGTTCTCCGGTGAACATGATGTTTCCAATGCGATCGTTTCTATTCATGCAGGAGCAGGTGGTACCGAGGCTCAGGATTGGGTAGGAATATTACTGCGAATGTATCTTCGCTGGGCAGAAGCTAAGGGCTTTAAGGCTAATATCCTGGATATCCTTGCAGGAGACGAGGCTGGAACCAAGAGTGTGACCTTTATAGTGAAAGGGCGGTTTGGCTACGGCTATCTGCGCTCAGAGCTTGGTATCCACCGCCTTGTCCGGATTTCTCCCTTTGATGCAAGCGGCAGACGTCACACTTCTTTTGCCTCGGTTATGGTTATGCCCGAGCTTGACGATAATATTGAGGTCGAAATCGATGATAAGGATTTACGCATAGATACCTATCGGGCCAGTGGCTCAGGTGGTCAGCATGTAAATAAAACTGACTCTGCTATCCGTATTACCCATATGCCAACGGGAACAGTGGCTCAATGTCAGAATGAACGTTCTCAGCATCGAAACAAGGATATGGCGATGAAAATGCTGGCGTCCCGTCTCTACGAACTGGAGAAAAAACGGCAGGCAGAGCAGCAGGAAGGGCTGCATGGCGATAAGAAAGAGATTTCATGGGGCAGCCAGATCCGTTCCTATGTTCTGCAACCCTACCGATTGATTAAAGACCATCGGACAGAGGTTGAGATGGGTAACGTGGATGCCGTGCTTGATGGAAATTTAGATATGTTTATCAAGGCCTATCTGCTCTGGGGTAAATAGAGGTAAGAGTGTCAGAGTGCGCAAAATGCGGAGCCTGTTCCACCGTTTGTCCGGTTTTTCGAACAAGCGGGAGGGAGGGGCATAGTGCACGCGGAAAACTACATCTGCTTGACACCTTCGGGCTTGCAGAGAGTAGTAGCGTTTTTGTTGATATTTTTTCAGCCTGTTTGTTGTGTGGTGCCTGTACTGCTGTCTGTCCACGACATATTGATATAAGTAAGGAGCTGATTGTTGCAAGGAATAGTTTTGCTGCACTTTCCGGTCCTCATGCATATGAAAAATATTTGGCCCGTAAACTTCTGGATTACCCTGGAAGTTTAGCGGGCTTTCGTGTTTTAGGGAAAGCCTGTGGCAAAATACTGGGTGCCAGACTTCCTAAGGAGTCAGGGCTGAGGCTGCGCTTGGCAATGTTTCAGGAGGATGATTTTGCCGTAACTGCAGACCACACACAACAAGAGGCGGGCTCTCAGGGAAAAAGGCTTACCTGGTTTCCTGGCTGTTCGGCGCGGTATCTTTTTCCGGATATCCTTGATTCCTGCAGATCCTTGCTGGCAAATGATTCCTTTGTGCTGGATTACTCAGAGGATCTGGTCTGCTGTGGGGTGGCTGCTCAGGCGGCTGGGGATAGCAAGGGCGCCAGAAAAAACGCCCGAAAAAATATTGAAGTTCTGGAAACTACAGAGGGGCCGATTCTGGTTTCCTGCGCCTCCTGCTACGCTCACCTGAAAACCTATCCTGAACTTTTTGAAGATGATGCCTTGTGGCGGTCACGTTCCGAGAAGGTAGCTGTACGATTCGTGGAGCTGAGCGCATTTCTTGAACAGCAAAATTCTCAACGTAATACACCTGTTGTAATACAGGGTGAACGTTTGCGAGTGTTTTATCATGACCCCTGTCATCTTCGTCATGGTGTGGAGGACGTGGATAGGGCAAGGCAGCAATTACACAGAAAGCAGGGGCTTGAGCTTCTTGAGCTCCCTGACGGACCACGATGCTGCGGGCAGGGAGGGCTTTTTCATATAGCGCATCCGGTTATTTCGGCATCCATTCGTGACAAGCTGGTTCAAGATGTTCTGGCTTTGGGTCCGGATGTGGTTACAAGTACCTGCTCCGGCTGCCTTATACAATGGCGTCAAGGGCTTGCAGCGGCAGAAAGTGATGTGATGGTGCTGCACCTTGCGCAGCTTTTAGGGCGTGAGGGAGAGTAGGGCGTATATGTTGCTGCATAAAAAAAGGTGAGCCAATGATCAAATTTGATCATTGGCTCACCTGGTAGGTATCACTGAAGGAGAAGAATGTGATACTGTTACTTCCTGCTGGTAGCCTCAGTTGTTATCGAACCCAGGTCCTGCGATAGTAAGTACGACGGTAAACGCGACGGTATCGAATGACTCTTCGATAGTAACGAACATAAGTTCTGGTGTAGCGTCTGGTTATCCAGCGTCCACCGAGAATATTTTCGAGAGCAGAGTTGTCGAGTTCCTGATTCATTTCCAGATCGTTGATTGTGATAGCAGCCATGATGGTCTCCTGTGGTTGGGTTGTTGGTTCGGAACGTTTTGTTCGTTTAGTTGTTTCTTACATTGCATTCAGCGTGCCAGAAAGTATGTTTGTTTTTGTGGATTTTGGTAAGTGGTTGATATTGCGTCCCATTGAAAGGCGAATCCCGGTTGTTGTTTTTTTTGGTGACAGTAAATACCAAATTGTTTGGAACACAGTTTCTGTGTACCAAACACTAAATGCTGAATTTCGTTATTTGGTGGAAACAGGGAGGCGGGTGCTGGTGTAAGGTGTAATGATCTTTTAGGGGAGCGGTAGCCATAAAAAAAGGTGGCTTCAACGGTCAAGAGCTAACCGTTGAAGCCACCTGCTTACTGCCAAGTACCGAGATGTGTGTCAGTACCTGTAAGATATCACTTAAAGGAGAATAGGTGTGATACTTTTACTGTCTACCAGCGTCTGCTGTTAACCCAGACTCTGCGATAGTAGGTACGACGGTAAACGCGACGGTATCGAATGACTCTTCTGTAGTAGCGTACATATGTTCTGGTGTAACGCCTGGTTACCCAGTATCCACCAAGGATATTTTCGAGAGCTTTGTGGTCGAGAGCTTGGTTTTTTTCCAGATCGTTAATTGCAATAGCAGCCATGATATTCTCCAGTGATAAATTGTATGATGTAGTTTTTTAGTGTTTTCTATCTGTTTTCTACCAGCGACGACTGTTAACCCAAACTCGGCGATAGTAAGTGCGACGATAAACGCGACGGTATCGAATAACTCTACGGTAGTAACGAACGTAAGTTCTGGTGTAGCGCCTGGTTACCCAACGTCCACCGAGAATGTTCTCGAGAGCGTTATTGTCGAGTTCCTGATTTACTTGCAAGTCGTTAATTGTGATAGCAGCCATGATGATCTCCTGTGGTGGATTGTTTGTT
>CAZUPS010000078.1:0-10457 GCA_964621915.1 uncultured Desulfocapsa sp.
GAAAATAATGGCCCTTCATGAAACGAAGTACGCTTTAGTCGGATGAACCCAAATTCCTCGCGTTTTTTTACTTCCGGCAGTAATGGGCGTGGGAAGACCATAGCTCTTCCGTTCCAGTTGGAGCGCTCAATGATACGCAATCCATCAGGATCGCCATTTGCTACAAATATGCGTATTGAAAAGGGATGGCTTTCGTTCATTCTATCAATCCAATATTATAGAAAAATATCACAAAATAATCCTTGCCCGCTGACATGCCTCGATGAAAGGAACTTTTAAGAAATTTAGCTCTTGAAAAGGGTATTCTTTTCGTATCGTAAGCTGCTTGCTTAAAAAATTGTTACCAGTTTCGACATTCACCGTTGCTTCCTCTAAGGCCTGCATAAGCCAATATTTACTATCCGCACTGCAACATTTATCATTATATTTTTCGTCAATATTATACAGATCGCGCCAGGTATCAACTTGCTCCTGGGCTGTCGCTGAAGTTAAATTTATGGTGACTTCATTCTTTTGGGGGTCTGTGGGATGCAACGAGATTATGTCTATACTTATCTCAACATCAGGCTCATCGGTTGAATACGGGAAGTAGGCCTTTCGTTTATTGCCCTCGGCATCCTTTATTGGAATATCTTCCTTTTTACAATCAGAGTTACAGTCATGGCAGGCAGGCGCCAAGTTTTGTAGATTAACAGTATTAAATGGGAAATCATTCTTGGGCATATAATGATCAAAAGCATCACGGCTAGTTCGCAAGTTTGATTTCAAGTCAACTAAACCACAAAAAGGGCACTTACCCTTACTATTATGAGCAACAAATTCGTGATAGAATTCATTAATGGATTTATAGCATTTACAGAAAGTTGCTTTCCTAGAAACATATTCATATAGGGAATAACAAAAAACCTTTAATTTCTTCTCAAGGTCAACATTTATAGCTTTAATTTCCTCATAGAGAATCGGTTCTTTCCTTCCTTCACATAATTCTTCGATAGAGTTGTTAACATTAAAAGCTTCTGTGATTTTTGCCAACTGCCCAGCATTTAGCGTTAAGCAGATGTCATAAATTTCTTGAATTGGTTTCAATAACCGGATTTTCATCTTATTCACAATTGGACGAAAATCTTCATGAAGCTTCTCTATATCAAAAGCGCCATCCGGCTTGCACCACACTTCCAGAACAGTATGCTTGAAAAACTCATGAAGTTTTTCAAAATCGTGATGTATATATTCGTACCTAAAAAGCATCTATTTTTTGATAGAATTGTTTAAATTACTCAGGAACAAGGTCTTTTCAATGGAGTCCCCAAACTTGCTGACTTCTTCTACAGCTTGGTTCTTATTTATTTCTCCTCGTTCATAGCGGCTGACTATCTCTTCAAACTCCGATTGAGCCATGCCGGAAATTGTTTCTTTTTTTCCAAATATCTTCATCGTAATCAGATTAACGGATGCCCCATATGTGTTGAAATCCGGCTGTTTGTATGAAACTTTATTTTCCTTCCCCCGATAAAAACTAAAAACTTTATCCGGCTTGCAGTCGGAAACAATAAACGGAGAGTGCGAGGTTAGCATGATCTCTTGCTCCCTTGAATTTTCATTGATGCACTTGTTGAGCAAGTTCACAAATTGGGCACGCCATTCTGGATTGAAGTGGGTTTCTGGTTCGTCGAGGATAAATAAAGTCCCGGGGGTGTCCATCAATAGCATGGTGCCAAGAATATGCAATAGCTGATGCTCTCCGTCAGAAAGTTGTTTGTAAAAAACAGGGTATTTGACGCCTTTCTTTTTGAAAGCAATATCGTTCACCATGAAAGCCAGTCGGTTTTCTTCGTACTTTGGCAGCATGGCAGAAATATTCACCCCAAGTCCGGCATTTTTAATTTTCTTCCGTAAATCTTGCCCTATTAAGGATAGGTTTAGGAGGCGAAGGAAATAGAGTTGTTTGTAGAGATTTGCAGCGGTTTTGAAATAATGGCGGAATGCTTGCTTGGTAGCTTTGTTGACCCAAAAATAGAAATAGATATTTCTTATTTCACCTCTTGAGGTTTCTTTATTTTTTTCGTCAAAGCAAGTAGCGCAATTTTTCAAATTTTCAATCGTTAGATAAAGCTCCGATGGGATTTCTATTGGATTGTTATTATTGTCTCGCAGCTGCACAGCGATAGAGAAAGAATAAAGGTCACCTATTCCTAATTCATCTTTTATCGGGGATAAATTTTTCCCGCCAAAGTCCTTAGCATCAAAGCCATCACTGAAGCCGCTATTAAAACTGGCAGGATCAAAATCCTTTTCGTCGAACAAGAAATTGCATATCGTGACAAGCTTGTTAGAATCATAGTCCATAAAAAACATTCGATTCATTTCAAGGCCAGAAAAACTCGACTCGCCTGACAATTTATCAAAAGCTTCATAATAGCTGAAATCCATTTTGACAAAAGGATTACTGATCAACTCGTTCATTCCTGAAGAATAGCCAATTATTCGTGCAGGAAGAACAGCTATATTTCTATTATTGTCGATATTCTTGAGTGATATCCTTTTGTCGCCAAACTTGGCAGAAATTTCAGGAAATTTATCTTTCTTTTTAATAATTCTAAAAACCGGGTCACCATCATTCTTTTCCCAGATAGCGGTAAGTTCTTCCCATTTGACTCTGGCCATATCAAAAGTTAACTTGGGCAGCGAATACTCAATTTCAAAACCAAATTTTGTTTCAAAATCAGATAAAGCCTTTTGCTCAGCAAGATGATAGGTTTCCAGATAAAAAAATATTTCAGAAAGTACTTCCAGAACATTTGATTTCCCGGACCCATTGAGCCCAACAAAGCAGATAGGTTCCAATAGAGAGTTCTGTTGCTCGGAGGGATTAAATAAAACCTCAAATCCTGGAGATAGTCCCCTGAACTCGCTTAGTATTTTGAGACGATGTAACTTCATCTGTTAACCTGGAAGGTTATCCTCTTCATGTCTTCTTTGACGTCTGCATGACGATCTTTTTGACTTTCAAATCCTTGCGTAAGAAATGGTTTTGCCCCCTGGAGACATTTACCCATAAATTCTTTGATTTTGTTGAAATCAAAATCATTGTCACCGATGGCGTTTCTGAGATCTTCAAAAGTGAACTTGGCCAATAATTCCTGTGAAATTATTTGTTGAAATCTCTCAAGAGTAAATTCTAATTTTTGATCCTCTTCTACAACGAGGGTTGGAGATACAACATCCTGTGCCTGCACAATATCATGAACCTCAATTTCATGATGAATAGGCACGTTGCTTAAATCCAGCTCGCCCTTGAACGCCTTCTGGCTTAATGCGCCATAGAGGTTATCCAGTTCGGTGAGGCTTTTCTGGTATTGGAATTTGACGCTTTCGACCTTTTCGACGATGGTGGCGAATTGGTTTTGAAGCTTTAAGGGAGGCACCGGAATGCTCAATGAACGGAATTTTTTCATTGAAATATTTAGCATTGAATCATGTCCGCCGCTGGCTTTTTTTCTGACTAAATTCCGGAAACTTTCATTCTTCAGCAAAAAGTTAAAGTATTGAGGTGTTACAACTTCCGCAAAAGACAATAGCCAAAGCTTATCTGGAATGAATAGGTTGGGGTGGTCACCTTCTACTATGCAGCATGCTGCAACTAGCTCAATTGTATTTGCACGACTGAACAAGAAGTCACCTTGCTGTACAAATTTTAACGGCTTATTGATCACAGACTTTTTAACTGCCTTAAATTCAGTAGAATTAAACCAGCCTGGAGTGACCGAGCTGATTTTGAGAACACCATATTCATCATTCTCTAAGTCTTCTTTTTCTTCACCTCCATAACTTGTACCAGACTGGATGTTTATGACGACCTTGTTACAAGGTTTGTGTTCCCATCCCTTCTCATTTCGCACCGGGGCACCAAACATCTCGAGAAAGACGCTTTTGAGCAGGTCGTCAAGTTGATGCAGGTTTTGTTTGCGCTGGGCAATCAGCCCTTCCACTTTGCTGAGCAAATGGGCAATGTGGATTTGGTCATCAAGTGGCGGGAATGGGATTTGTAATTTCAAGAAATCGCTTTTTGTTAGACTGCGTCTGCGTGCAACAGCTCCTTGCATTTTTGACGCATAGAGGCGTCTGGCTTGCGGTGAACGTAGATATCGTTCCAGGTAAGGAATGTGCGTTTCAGATTTGTCCTTCAGTTGCCAAATATTATAGGCAGGGCTCACTATCCCTGCAGAATACTTGGTTTGAAACCCCAAGACGCCTTCATCGATGGGAAAACCAACAACTAACTCATTTTTGTATGCAACGCGATATTTAGTCGTATCTTGACTAGCTACTCTTTTTTTGAACTTCACCGATTGATCAACCAGACCGTGTTTCATCGTAATCGACAAAACGGGGTAATCATGTTTGCCAGCTCGATCTGAACCGGATTTTTCCAGTAGGGTTCCTAATGAACGATGATTCCAACTCATCCAACTATCCCCCGCATCTCCAGCTCAATCCAGCTCTGCACCTCGGTCAACTGCCTTACCTTTTCGTGGTTACTCATTCTTTCGCCTCTTCTCAATCCGCAACAACTCTTCCTCCGCCTCAACAAAATGCCGTTCCACCTCAGTCGGCTCTTCCAATTGCATCAACCGAAATTTCTCATACTCTTCATGCGCTTTTCCCATGGCTGCATCATGACTGATCGTTCCAGCATGAGTCAGCAATTCCCGCCCAGTCATGGACAAGAATTGATGCAACCGCTCAATCCAGTCCTGCATGGCCATGGGGGTGCGGTTCAAGGCCTGCAACTCCGCCATTTCGAGATAGGCGGTCACCATCCGGTTGAGAATATTCAATTCTTCTTCGTTCAAGTAGTTCTTGGCCACTTCCACGTCGCGTTTCAGCAGTTTGTTGCCCGGCTGATTGGTAACGCCCATGTTAGGCTGACCGGCATCGGCCCGTTGATAGATTAACTCGGCAGCGGTATGGCCATGGGCAGCCCAGTGCATTTTATTCTGCACCTGCTGAAAAAACAGTTTGGAGCTGTCGGAACGGGGATTGTAGTCAATGCTCGTGGCATAAATATCCAAAACCTTCCGCCAGAAGATCTTTTCCGAGGAGCGGATATCACGGATGCGGGCCAGCAACTCTTCAAAGTAGCGGCTGTTGCCGGCCTCCTTGAGGCGCTCGTCATCCATGGTAAAACCTTTGACGAGGTATTCCTTCAACCGCTGGGTGGCCCAGATGCGGAAACGGGTGGCCACAACACTCTTGATCCGATATCCAACCGAGATAATCATATCCAGATTGTAAAAATCCAGGTTTCGCTGGACCTGCCTGGCACCCTCCTGGCGAACTGACAAGAATTTCTTGTGAGTTGCGTCCTGATGCAACTCGTCTTCCTCGTAAATGTTATGAATATGCTGACTGACGTTCTGCTGAGTGGTCTGAAACAACTGGGCCATCAATGGCTGAGTCAGCCAAACCGTTTCATCTTGCAGCCGGACATCCAGCCTGATCCGGCCATCATCAGCCTGATAGAGGAGCATTTCACCCTTGGATGTTTCCATTTCGTGTTTTTCGTGTGTTTCGTGGTTCACCCAATCATCTCCCGCAATTCAAGCAACTCCCGCACAATCCCACCCTGAATAGTAACCAGATCAGCGTCATCCACTGTATCACCCACTTCACTGGCAATAAGTTTCTGCAGAATCACATCCGGCTTCTCATATTCAATCTCTTCAAATACATCCTCTTTATAGCGGCTCAGGGAGAGATCATAGCCCTCGGCCTCGATCTCAGGACGGGGAACCATAAAATATTTTTGCGTGCGGTCTGCCTCGATTTTATTATTCCGGCCATGGAATTTGGCGATAATATCCTGCAGGTCGCCATAGCCGTCCTGCTTGGCGCGCTTGTCGTCCAGCGAATAGCCATCGGCAGCCATTTCATAGAACCAGACCTGTTCGGTGGCCGGTTGACTAACTTTATCTTTCGGCCCCCAAACCTTGGTAAAAAGCAAAATGGCGGTGCTCACCCCGGCGTAAGGCTTAAAGACGCCGCTGGGCATGCTGATGACGGCTTTCAGGTCACAGCGCTCCACCAGCAACTGGCGTAGGCTCTTGAAAGCTTTGCCGGAGCCGAACAGAACCCCCTGGGGAACGATAACGCAGGCGGTGCCGCCTTTTTTCAGCAGTCGGTAGATATTTTCGACAAAGAGCAGCTCGGTCTTGGTGGTGGAAAGCGAAAGGCTCTCGTTAATGTCGCCCTTGTCGATGCTGCCGGTAAAGGGTGGGTTGGCCATGACGATGTCGTATTCAGATTCCTCGGTGAAACTCTTGCTCAGGGTGTCTTTATAGTCGATCAGCGGTTCGTCGATGCCGTGCATCATCATGTTCATCAGTCCCAGGCGCACCATGGTGCTGTCGATATCGTAGCCAAAAAGTGAGTTGTTAAGGATCGCTTGGGCTTTTTCATTGAGTCCTGCCGAAATGGAGGTACGGGTAAAACCGTCTTCGTCGGGGAGTAGATCTTTTGAACCATGCTTAAGGGCCAGTTGGGTGACGACATATTGGTAAGCGCCAAGCAGGAATCCGCCTGAACCGCAGGCCGGGTCGGCGATGCGGTGCCCCAGTTGCGGCTGCACCAACTCGGCCATCAACTTGATGATGTGACGCGGGGTGCGGAACTGTCCATTTTTACCGGCGCTGGCGATCTCCGAGAGCAGCATTTCATAGACATCGCCCTGAATATCCTGAAAGGCCTGGCCCTTTTCCTGGGAGTCCTTCTCCATCACCTGAAAAATTTCATCGATGGTTTTCACCGCCTCCACCAGCAGGGCGGGTTTGGGGATAATGAAGACAGCATTCTTCATGTGTTTGGTGAAGTTGGATTGCGAACCGTTGAGGTCTTTAAGAAAAGGGAAAACCTTGTTCTGCACATGCTGGAGCATTTCTTCGGCCTGCATGCGCTTGAATTCGCTCCAACGCAGGGTGCGCGTTTCGATTTCATACAATTTTCCGTCGGCAAGCTTTTTGTCGGTCTCGCTTTGGCTGTCGTCGTCTTTTATCTTAGCGCGATATTCCGGTGGAATCCAGGTGCCGCTGAATTTGGACGTGTAGTGTTCGCCGGTGAAATCGGCATCGGCCATCTTTTTCTGATCCAACTCATCCAGCTGTTTCATAAACAACAGGTAGGTGATCTGTTCGATGGCGGTGAGCGGGTTGGAAATGCCACCGCTCCAGAATTTGTTCCAGAGTTGGTCGATTTTGCTTTTTAATTCTGGGTTGTTTTGCAGCATTTATATTCCTTTTCGTGTTTTTCGTGGTTAATATCAAGCCGCCAGTCTTTCAGTGAACATCAAGATTTCGTTAATCTCCGTCGGACTGAATACGCCACGAATACCTTGTGGATGGATCACCGTGAAGGGGGCGTTAATGAGGTCCCTCTTTTCCACCCGTTCTCGCTCGATAATGAAATTCTTCAGCAAGTTGAGGAACTCCAGCTGGCGGCTGCTGAGGTTGCTGTGCTGCTGAATGAACTGTTCGAAGGCTTCGACCACGGTTTCAGGGAAGCTTTTCAGAATTTCGATCCCGAGAATGTGGTGAATAAACTGGATGAAATGGGCTTTACGGTTTTTATACACCTGACGCAAGAGATCTTCAGTGATATGCGGGTGTTCGGCGTGGAGCAGTTCGGCCAGTTCGTCGGCCTCGGCCGGGTTGATCTCATGCCCATTTTTGATTTTTGACAGGATGGGGTTGTGTTCGGTCAGCTCCGCAATCAAGGCCTCAATCATTTCCCGGTAGCGGGTAATACTCACCGCCTCGTGTTGCGGACCGAACTCTACCCAATCTTTGTTGTGCAGAGTATCGATCAGGTCGAGGTGAACAGGTTCGGTGCCGGTGGTGTTTTGCTCGCGGAATTTCATCAGGGGGCCGAGCTTAGCTGTCAGTTCATCCAGTGCGTCTTCATCGATTTTGGCCCAGTAGTGGTTGCTTTGGGCGGCGCGAATAAGCGGCTCTTGGGTTTTGACAAAGTTGACGCTGAGCGGCAGTTCGCTGATCAGCTCGATAATACCTTCTTTCAAGGTGTCGGCCCGTTCCTTTTCTTCGTTCAGGCGGGCCAGGGAGAATTCCAACAGATCTTTTTCAAAACGCATGGCCTTGAAGTCGGCTTCGGAAACTGTGCGAAACAGCGGCTTGATTTCGGAGCGCAGGAATTCAAGTTTCTGATGACTGAGGGTGATCCAATAGTTTTCTTCTTCAAGGCGATGAAGGACGGTAGCTGCCTCTTTGATCACCACGGAACTTTGCGGCAGCTCGGTGATTTGTTTACGCAGTTTGGTGATTTCGCGCTCTGCGATCTCATGGTGATTGCTATCCAGGGCCTTTTCAATTTTGTCGAGGCGCAGGGCAATCAGACGCACTGGCAAAGGTAGTTGCGGTTTGAGCTCCTTGCCCTTGGGCTGGTGCTTGAAATATTCAAAGTTGTCCCAGCAATCTAGAATCAGGAATACGTCTTTTTCGGTACACCAGGGTTTTGGTTTGTCGGCTTCCAATAGACGGGTGCCGCGACCAATCATCTGCCAGAACTTAGTGTAGGAATAAACCGGTTTGGCAAAGACGAGATTGACGATCTCACGTACGTCAATGCCGGTGTCGAGCATGTCTACGCTAATGGCTACCCGAGGCATGTCGTTGTTAGTGAACTGGTCGAGCAGCCCCCCTTTACCGTAGACTCGAGGGTCGTCCGACACCAGGACCTTTGCCAGTTCGCCTTTGTACTGAGGGTAGAGCTTGTCAAAGATATCTTCCATGCGCCGGGCATGAGGTATTGAAGAACAGAAAAAGATGGTTTTGCCGGGAAGCACCCCATTGTGATCTTTGATGCACTCTTCCATGTACTCCTTGACGATCAGGGTGTTTGTTCCCTTGTTGATGACATGCTTCTCCAGTTGTGAACCTTCGAAGTTGATCTCTTCTATCTCCTTGCCTTCCAGCAGTAGTTTTTTCTGATCCTCCAGCGAAATGGTACGTTTGCTGATACCCTCCATCTGAAACTTGGTCTGAATTTTCATTACCTGAAAATTACTCAGGAAGGGCGGCACATTGTTGACGGCTTCTTCGAAGGTGTAGGCAAAAGTAGGCAGGCCATTCTCGCAATGAAAGAGACGGAAAGTGTTGTGGTCGATAATGTCGGTGGGTGTGGCCGTCAGTCCCAGGGTGATGGATTTGAAATAGTCGAGAATTTCGCCGTAAGTGTTGTAGATGGAGCGGTGGCTCTCATCAATGACGATAAAATCGAAAAAATGTGGTGACAGTTGTTGAGACTCATCACGGATGATGTTGAGCATGGTGGGATAAGTGGCGATATAGATACGGCGATCTTTGGCAATGAGCTTTTCCCCCACATTCGGCCAGCGTGGTTCATTGGGCAGGTGCTCCTTGAAAGCAGCCAATGCCTGTTCCCTGAGAGCGATACGATCTACCAGAAACAGCACCTTTTCGGCATGACTTGCACGCATGAGGGCATCGACCATGGCAATGCAGATGCGTGTTTTGCCGGTACCTGTGGCCATGACCAGCAGGAAGTCTCGCTTTTTCTGCTCGATGGCTTCCAGCACGGCGCGAATGGCTCGTATTTGATAATCACGCCCCGCGATGGATATGTTGATCAGTTCCTGTGTCAGTGGTTTACGGTTGCGGCGAATGTATTGGAAACGTTCGAGATCATCACGTGTGGGAAAGCCAATCACTTTGCGCGGGGGGGAGTTATCCAGGTCCCAAAAGTAAGTTTCAAGGCCATTGGTATAGAAACAGAAAGGAAGCTCACCGCCCTTTTGCTTCTGTATGTTGATGCAATACTGTTTGGCCTGTTCGCGGCCCAATGCGGCATCTTTGCTGGTTTTTTTTGCTTCTACAACGGCAAGGGGCTTGGCATCTTTGCCCAAGAGGACGTAATCGCTGAACTGGAGATTGTGATAGGGAGAAGAAGGCTCTCGGGTCTCGTTTCGAGGTCCGACTTCGATTTCAAATTCTTCAAGAACCTGGGTGCGATCATTGACTTTCCACCCAGCCTGAGACAGTTTTTTATCGATGATATCTTTTCTGGTTTCTTTTTCTGTTTTCAAGCTTGTAACCTATGCAAACATCATCTTAGATCCAGAGATTATCATTTGTATTTAATATTTTTCAGCCACTTCATCGATGGTGAGATAACTTTCAGTATCAACGCCCATAAGAAGTTTTACAGTCAAAAGTAAAAAAAAACACGCACTAATGAGGTAAAGAGAGTGAAGAAAACACAAATTCTAGCTGCAATTAGCAGTTGATGGCCAAAAGTGTCAAGGGACAAACAGGAACCCCGGTCAACATATTTCCATTATATACTAACCTGATGATCAGGGTTATGTCAGAAGTGCGCTTAACCCCAATATTAGGACCACTCTCTTAGGTGGAATTTGCATTCCAAAA
>CAZUPS010000079.1:0-10450 GCA_964621915.1 uncultured Desulfocapsa sp.
CCACTTTTTTTGCAAAACTTATTTCAAAAGTACGCTTCAGTCGGATGAACCTGAAATACTGATTTCCGGCAATGAAAAGCAGTATCAACGCCAGTTCTTTTTTTCTGACGCTGCCATAAATGCCATGCTGGGTGAAGATAATCGACCCAATGGTGGCTCGCTACCCGCCGCATTTGGGGTAGCACTTGATGCTTTGGGAGAACCTGTGGACCCTGTAACGTGTAATAATTTGCAAGGAATGGCATCTTTTGTCACCTATGATGTTGATGACGACCCGTCTACTCCCGATACGGAATTGTATTATCTGCGAAGACTCAATGCGACACCATTTGAAGTGAAAGTCTTGTCTTGCGCCGATTGGTCTAATACCGTTGTGGGGATTGTTGCTGGCGTCGGTTACGGTAGTGGTCCGGTAAATCCTGGTAATCCAACAAGTTACTGATGAACCATTTAATGGAGAAAATAATGAAAACAAAAACAGATTGCAAATGGTTGCTGAGTATCATGTTGGTTACCTTACTGCTGAGTATGGGATCCATGTCAGTTCAGGCGGCTGATGATGTCATTCCCTTTTTTGCCGGTCAGTCAGGCTCTCCCAATGTAATGGTATTATTTGATAACTCTGATTCCATGCAGGATTCCCCCTATTTTCGAAAAGATGGGAATGTGTATGAACCCAGTACGTATTGGCGTCGTGGGGTTACAATTAATAAAGATTGCGATGAAGATAAGGATCCTGACGAAGAGGATAAATGTATTGGTGAGGATGCAAGTGGAAATATTATCTATGATGATTCAAAGTATGTTACCTCCAGCAATGTGTTGATTCTTCCAGGCCAACTTCCTCCGAATTTGCCTGGCTTGGCATCGCTCGGTTCTTCTGTAACACGTATTCGAGATACCAGCAATGCATGTAGCGCAGGTATGGAATGTGATGATCGGATTTATGACACAAATGTGGACTGGAGTCTGGTCAATACTACCTACAGATATTGGAAAGTGGAAATTAAAGATGATCTGGAAAATGTTCAGTATCGAACCTTGGATTACTATAGCACTTCTTCCCGATACTGGACAATTTATGAAGCCATTGATGGGTATATCGAATATGACCCGGCTCGGACCTATACCTATACGCTTGTGCCGGGAACGCCTGGTGAAGTCACTCGTACATCCAGTGATGCCAGATATGTCTATGATCGTAACTTTGACTGGTCAACAATACCGAGTTTGACAGAGTTTAACGAGAGTTATAAAGGGAAAACTCTGGAAGTATACCAAGGGACGAATGCTGGGGAAACACGAATCATTGATTGGTACAGTACTACTTCAGGCTATTGGAGAGTTAGTAAAGCCTTTACAAACCCCCTGGATTATACCAGTAGATACAGGATAATTGGTGTGGCTGATGATGGAAAGTTAGCTCAGGGTGGTAATCATCCGGATTCCAAGATGTATCAGGCCAAACTGGCGTTACAGAAATTTCTTGATTCCGATGCGATTAAGACATGTGACGAAACCGATGCTAGTGGCGCATGTATAAAGGAACGTTACCTGATGAATATTGGGTTTGCGACATTCTTGCAGGCTCGTCAACCCCGTGTACGAGCAAAATATTATCGTAAAATTGCAGCCGTTCCTGCTATTCCTGGAGAGACGATCGTTGTTCCGGATCGCTATCTTTTTCCGTATTACACTATGTCTGAACATACTGCGGATGAGTATTTACCGACTGGTTGTGTTGACGGTGCTATTCCCGATGGCCTCGAGGTCGATTTTACCGAATTTGGGATCGATTTTAAGAATAAGTCTAACGGAGATGCAGTTGATCGTCCGTGGTATGATGGCTCAGATGGTAATATGTTTAAAGTTTGTAGTGATCAGATAATTACGTACAGGGTGAAACTTACTTGTAGTCCAACTGACTCATTGCCAGGTAGAGTTCGTGTTTATCTTGAAAGTCGTAGAAGTTTTGCTCCGGATGCAAATTTGGCCGGTGTGGATCCCTATGGTGACCCGCAATGGGGTTATACTAACTTTGATCTAAGAAGTAGGGATGGAACCTGTGCTGCAAATAATCCTCCCTCTAACGACGGGAGCTGGATTCCTGTCCTTGCAGGAGGTTGTGCGTCGGCTTGTGTTGATGTCCCTGGATATACTTACACAACAGGTGGGACCGCTGCTAAGGCCGCTTACCTAACTACAACGTGGGTAGATACCTGGGGTGATGTGCGTGTGACTGCTGACACCCCTCCGGTTAAACAGTCGCGGGGGTATATCGATCCTATTACGAATGATGTGACTCCTTATTGGGGGTATTGTGGCGGCACCTGGAATTGCACAAATCCAGATCCTGAGGTTGGAGAATGGACTTTACTTGAAAGTGAACTCACAGATGTTATCAATACCGATGGCGATCTTGGAACACTCACACCTGTGATATTTGATTATTCATATTTTCGCTATCCGGGAATTGATAACGATGATGATCATCCCCATGGCTGGAGTTATCAAAGAACAACAAGAGATCCTGATTGGCTAACCAATTACAGGTATAGAAAAGATGATGGTAGTTATCTGACAGATGACCATTTCATTTATGTGTATTCAAACAGATATCCCACCACATGGAGGGAAGATAAACAGAAGGGAGATGATGATCCCGATGACGATTTGCATTACTTTCCTTCAGTACCAGGGAGTGAATTTGCCAATTATCAGGGCGATGATCAGATTGCCTTCGTTGATTTACCGGTAGTTGACTATGCGGCTGAAGATAAAGGTGATGACCTTACTGGTGTTAATGTAACTAGAATACAGGGCTTTTTAAATCTGTCCAGGCAAATATATTTGCGTGATACCAGATATGTTCATACCATGGCCCCCATCAATCCAGGCTCTCTGCCTGTGAATGCTGGTACAGCAGAGACTGGTAATGGTACTCCCCTTGCGGCAACGTTGGCTAACGCACGTCGCTATTACGAGTCCTATATAAAATCAGATACCTATACCCAAGGTGATTGTCGTGATAACTATGTGATTCTGTTGACGGATGGTCTTGAGACCACCAGTGTTGGTGATCCGGTTGCACAAGCCCAGGCTTTACAGAATATAACTGTTAATGGGGTGAAGACACCTGTAAACGTCTATGTTATTGGCTTTGGACTTGATGGAAATTCGCAAGAGACACTGAATGACATTGCGGTTGCCGGCGGAACATCGAAGGCCTATTTTGCAAATGATGTTGATAGTCTGGTTACAATTCTTGCAGATGATATTGCATCGGATATTACAGATGGTACATATGGACGTTCTAAAGCTGCTCTCGGAGCTAACCAGCCAGGTGTGGCATCCTCAACAGCTCTCTATTATGCCTCCTTTGATTACCCCGTGTGGCGTGGTCATATTGATGCCATTGGATTGTATCCTGAGGATGAGTACAACGCTGATGGAACAGTACTTTTACACAAAAAAGGTGCTCTGAAAGGGGCATTACCATATTGGAAGACGGGGTGCAGCGGTACCTATGATCCGCCATCCAAGCCAGGTGATGCGGATTCCGGATGTATGGTTGCAGAGGACAATATGGTTCCTGGTGTTCCACCAGATGGTCCTGTTGTCAGAAGAACTTTGTACACTACAGTTGCCGGAAGCAGGGAACTGTTTGCACCAGACAGTGTTGACAATGTCGCTGCACTGCAGGGGCTCGTAAACCCTGATGCATTAGATATAGATAGCAACGGTACAGCAGATGAGACTAATGATGCTAAAGCAGTGGTTAATTATGTGCATCATCCAGGATTTGATGCCGCGAAGTATGTGGGAACTCGAGATAAAAACTGGCCACTTGCTGATATTTATAATTCCGGTCTGGTTGTTGTCACTGCTCCGGGAGATGGTGATTGTGTAGATCCAGGGACTGGGGAAGTCTGGGATAATATGGATGGCTATTGTGTTTTTAAAAATGCACAGGCAAGCAGACGAGGCGTTATTTATGTGGGAACAAATGGTGGTATTATTCAGGCATTTGAAACTGGAAAGCCTGAATATGTAGATACCGTTGGTAATACTGTTGCCGCTGTCAGCGGTGGTATGGAATTGTGGGGATATTTGCCAAATTTTGTTCTTGGTAAGCTGCATGAATTTCGTGATGGTCATAGGTTTACAATGGATTTGACGGTTTCTGTGGCTGATATTGATACCTCAACAGACCTTGCCGGAACCGGTTGGAAAACGATTCTGGTTGCGGGGCAGCGTAAAGGTGGAACAGGATATGCTGTAATTGATGTGACTGACCCTGATGATCCTCAGCCTATGTGGGAGTTTACTGATTCAAACCTTGGGCAGACATGGTCACGGCCATCTTTTGGACGGTTAATGATTAATGGTGTGAAAACCAGTGTTATTTTCTTCGGTGGTGGCTTCTCCCCCGATAGTGATAAAGGAAATCGTTTGTATATTGTTAATGCCAGCGATGGAATGCTTATCAAGGAATTTGTAGTAGGAGCAGCTGCCAATAATGTACCAAGTGGCCTGCGTACCATGCGTTACTTAACTGATTCAGTCGGAACGGTTGTGGATTATCGGACGAACCTCGCAAAACTGCCTGATGGTACGGCAATAGATTATAACGAATGGAGGGATTTTATTGAGGCTGCTTATTTTGGTGATATAGCTGGAACTATGTGGCGTTTACGTGATCTTAACAATGCCGCTTCTCCTAGCACCGGAGATATATATGGCCCTCCATGGTCAACTTCGGTTTCATTGGAGACGATGTATGTGCCTGATACCGGAGAAGGGCGTCCCATTTATCATGCTCCTTTTGTTCATGATATTCAAAAGGCGGGATTGTAAATAAGGATGTTGCCGGCTGCGTAAAGCGATATGTCCTTATCGGGACCGGGAGTGAGAAGGATCCTAGTGTGTCAAATGATGCTACCGGTAAGGCAATTATTGATTACTATTTTGAGCTTGAAGATAGAGAGTGGCAGGATTTAACATGGACTAATGGCGAAGATGATGACCTGCATTCGCCAGCGTGGACGGTTGCGGAAAGGGCAGCTGGAAAATTCCGTATGAACTGGCGGATTAGTCTGGGACTGCAAGTACCATTGGACTCTAACGGGTTCCTTGTAGATGCATCCGGAGCACAAGTGGTAAAAGATGGAAAAACTTTTCTGAATAGTCATATTTATTTAATAGATCGTGCAACCTATCTGAAAGATGAGGCATATGAGGACAAGCCCTGGAGTCTTGATGGGAATGGTCATTTGTTGAATCCCGATGGCGCAGTAGTAGCCAATAGTGGAGAATTTCTATTTCTTGTTGTGGATGATGGCTTGTACGGTGTGGGAGGTGGCGGAAGTCTTGGGACAAAGGTTGCCGATACAGGATTTTATAATGTAATTGATCTGTCACTTTGGGTTACCGATGAAAATGGGTGTATTCCTGATCCTGCCGACGGTACTTGTCTCGTCGATACTGCTAGTTACAGTTACGATAACGATGGGTATTTGATCGATGGCGGCGGGACTAGAGTCAGTGTTGATGGTAGTGATAAATTAGTTGTAACAGATCCCGGGGAAAAAATACTATCAGCTGCCAGTGGTGCTGGAGGGTATTTGTATTTCACCTCGTACACACCTAAAGGTGGTTGTGCCATGGGTAAAAGCTATTTTTACGGCCTTAAAATATCAAGCTGTGACAGTACAACACTGGCAACCGGAACCATTGAATATGATGTGGATGGTGTACCGATACAGCCGAGTAACAGGCGGCGGATTCCAATTGGTCCCGGGATTACCCCGGAAGTTACTTTGGATGATGGTACTGCCTATGTGATATCGTATGAGGGGGATGATAAACCTTCTATCAAACCTTTGCCTGTGCAGACAGGAGGAACATCGTTATTGTTCTGGAAGCAGCAGTAGGCTGAACTTAATAGAAGACTGGCTGTCGGGGGAAACTTTCCTAACGGCCAGTTCTTTTGTGAAAAGGTGAAAGGAGAGTGGAATGAAAAAAAATATAAGTTGGAAGACTATTGCTAGTATTTTGGTGGCAGGATGTTTGTTTATTTTTGGAGGGAATGTATTTGCTCAGTCCGAAGGTGAACCTGAAGTGGAAATGTCCGATGATGTGAAATTGAATATGAGCGAGGTGCTAATTGAATTTTACAGCGGTGAAATTGAATCCTATTTGGACGGTATTCTACGAGTAAATGGAAATGACTTTACTCTTACAGGGAGTGAACAATGTCAAGATATGGAAGAAAATACTGTTGATATAGACAGCTTGAAGGAAGGAGACAGTGTAACAGTTAATTATGTTGTGCCGGATATGACTGTAACATCTGTACGACTTGATCAGAGAGGCGTCGGAGGGGAAACTGATGATTCTCTGGAAGACCATGAGACTCCAGAAAAGAAATCGTCACAAAAAAGTATTCAATTTAAAGATGGTGTTTATACCAATTGATGCTCATTATAATGCTGAAAGTAATTCCAATAGCAGTGGTAGACTGATTTCTTTTGAAAGTGATTTTCTGTCTTAGCTTATGAAGAAGAGGTACGGAAGGTTTGTCATAGTTAAAAGGAGCTATAAGAAAATTTATAGTTCCTTTTTTTCTTTTACAAAAAAAATAGAAGTGGATCAATTACCATAAGCTATGCTAGTGTTGCTGGAAAATACCGGAGTCACAATTAACAAAGGAGAGGGAACGTGGGTGTACAACTGATATTTGCCAAGCAGGTAGGAGTGGAAGTTCGTTTTATTGAGTTGAATGATTTTGATGAGACTGGCATTCTGCTGGTACAGAAACTGCGCTTTAAACAGATTAAAGAAGTTCCCGGTGTCAGTAAAAAAGTTAAAAAGGTCCGACAAATCGGGATTCAAGAATTAATTGATCCGATGAAGGACAGGATTGAACAACTCCTTATTGATCCGGCATGGGTTGTAGTGCTCTTTGATGCCGTGAGAAAGGAAGAGATACGGCCTACTTTACAGAAAATGCATAGTAATTAGTACTTCCAACTAGTCGTTCCGTTCTCCCATGGTGTAGGGGGAATGGTTTTCAAGGTCCTTATTGGCAAGTGGTCATTCCACAACCTCAAACCCAATCTTAGTAATAGCATCATTCACCACACTCTTTTCCACGTCACCGTCATAGCTAGCCTCTGCTTTCTCAAGATTCACATCCACATTTGATATTCCAGAAATTTCCTCAAGAGCTTTTTTAGTAGATGCCACACAGTGGGGGCAACTCATTCCTTTTATTAAGACTGTAGTCATTGTATTTCTCCATCCTTGAATTATTGTTTAACACATATCAAGAGTATTTATTCATTCCGGCCAGGAATTCAAGGGCTGTAACGATATTTAAGATGTGGAAGCTATGAAAAAATTAAATTTATCCGTAAAGGGGATGCACTGCGCTGCATGTTCCAGTCGTATCGAAAAGGTTGTCGGTGGTTTGGAGGGTGTTGCTAAGGCCTCGGTCAATCTTGCCTCAGAAACTATGGAACTGCAATGGGATGAATCCAGCCATAGTTTTGAGGATATTTCCGAGCGTGTTAGTGGTCTGGGGTTTGGCCTTGAGTCCATTAGTGCGCCGCAACAGCTTTTTGAGAAAAATCGAGCCGAGACGGCACAGCGTTTAGCCCAAATGAAAAAGAAGCTGGTTTTGTCAATGCTTCTAGCAATCCCACTCTTTACCATCTCCATGGGGGAGATGATGGGGCTGCCACTTCCTGAAATTATCAATCCACATACCCATCCTGCTAATTTTGCACTTATTCAGTTTGTACTTGTTCTAGCCATCATGTATCTGGGGCGTAATTTTTACCTCAATGGAATTCCGGCGCTTATTCGGCGTGTGCCCAATATGGATTCGTTGATTGCAGTTGGAACGGGTGCGGCTTTTATCTATTCCACCTGGAATCTTGTTGAGATCCTTCTTGGCATAGATGTGCAGATGAAAGTTATGGATCTCTATTTTGAGTCTGCAGGTGTTTTGATAGCCCTTGTCTCTTTAGGGAAATATATGGAGACCCGTTCAAAATCACACACTTCCGATGCTATCAGTAAGCTTATGCAGCTTACTCCTGAAACTGCGATACTACTTATTGGTGATGGCAAGGAGCAGGAGCAGAAAACGATCCCGGCTGAAGAGATAGAGGGAAATGATATTCTGCTAATTCGTCCAGGCGAGAGACTGCCGGTGGATGGTGTTATTGTAGGCGGTCATAGTGTGGTTGATGAATCCATGCTTACCGGTGAAAGTATTCCGGTAACAAAAAAAGAAGGTGACACCGTTATCGGTGGAACGCTGAATAAGAATGGTGTTCTATCTGTACGGGCAACAGAGGTTGGCGCTGATACAACGCTTTCACGTATTGTTCGGCTTGTTCAGGAGGCACAGGGTTCAAAGGCCGCAATTGCCGGAATGGCAGACCGGATCAGTTTGTATTTTGTGCCGGTGGTTATGGTCATTGCCGTGCTTACAGGGCTTGCCTGGTATTTCATAGGGAATGTTGATTTTTCAACTGCACTCAGGTTCTTTATTGCTGTGATGGTTATTGCCTGTCCCTGCGCCATGGGGCTGGCAACACCAACGTCAATCATGGTGGGAACAGGACGTGGTGCTCAACTTGGAGTGTTGATAAAAAGTGGTGAGGCACTTGAACTTGCTGAAAAAACAGAGGTGCTTGTATTTGACAAAACAGGAACGCTTACCCACGGGAAACCGGAACTCACTGATATATTAGTGGTGGAGGAGGGGGCAGATAAGGAAGAACTTCTTTTTCTTGCAGCTTCCTGTGAACAAAATTCAGAGCATCCTCTTGCTGAAGCACTGGTTGCTGATGCAAAACGAAATAAATTGCCACTTGTTCAGCCGGAATCCTTTAACGCTATACAAGGAAAAGGAATAGAGGGGCAGGTGGGAGGTAAAAAAGTACTCCTTGGGAATAAACAGTTATTGAAAGATCAGAATATTCCTGTCAATCAAATGGCTGTGCATGCAGATGCTCTTTCAGGCCAGGGGAAAACAGTTCTGTATCTGGCCGTCGATAACAAATTTACAGCGATCTTAGCAGTTGCCGACACACTCAAACAGGAGGTACCGGAAGCTGTACAGAAAATGAAGAAAATGGGTCTGCGTCTGATTATGCTGACGGGTGATCAGAGAATAACAGCTGATGCAATTGCTGCGCAGGCTGGTATTGAAGACGTGATTGCTGAGGTTTTGCCGGAGAAAAAATTAGATGTGATCGAAAAGTTACAGTCTGAAGGCTTAAAAGTTGCCATGGTTGGTGACGGTATCAATGATGCTCCGGCACTTGCCCGTGCCGATGTCGGTATTGCAATGGGCACGGGGATTGATATAGCCATTGAATCCGGGGATATCGTCATTATGAAGGGAAATCTAAATGGAGTAATCACAGCCCTTGGCCTGTCCCATGCCGTGATGCAAAATATCCGGCAGAACCTCTTCTGGGCCTTTGGTTACAATGTGGTGGGGATTCCTGTGGCAGCTGGTTTTTTAACATTATTTGGTGGTCCTGCTCTTAATCCTATGATAGCTGGTGGTGCTATGGCGCTCAGTTCGGTCTCGGTTGTGACCAATGCACTTCGTTTGCGATTTTTTAAAGATTGAAAACTTGACCATGACCATGGTTGTGACTATAGTTACTGTAGTTGCCTGAGTATAAGGAGAAAACACCATGCAAACAATAAAAGCATCTGAATTTAAAGCAAAGTGCCTTGCGTTAATGGATCAAGTAAAAGAGACTGGTGATGAAATAGTTATCACAAAAAATGGCAAGCCCGTTTCAATTCTCACAGCATACAAAAAGGTTCCCAAAACACTTTTTGGTTTGCATGTGGGGAAGGTTACCAGTCATGATGATCTAGTAGCTCCTGTGGGCGAAAAATGGGATGCTGAATAATGGTGCTCCTTGATACTCATGTTCTTATCTGGATTGATGAGGCAAACAACAAGCTTGGGCAGATTGCTAAGGGTGTGGTTGATGATGCATTGTTGTCAGGTAGGCTTGCTGTCGCCTCAATCAGCTTTTGGGAAATTGCCATGCTGGTGCAGAAAAAGAGAGTTTCAATTAGTCTGGAGCTTGATATATGGCGAATAGAGCTATTGCAGAATGGTCTGCGTGAATTATTAATAAACGGCAGCATTGCAATTCGCGCAGGTCAGCTACAACAGATGCATGGCGATCCAGCTGATCGTTTGATTGTTGCAACAGCCCTTGAACATTCTGCTACTTTGGTAACGGCGGATCAGAAGATTCTTGACTGGCAGGGGTTGCCGTACAAATTGGACGCTTCTCTCTAATATTACAGTTTGTTTATCAAATAGGATTTCCCTTGACTTTTCCCCCTACAGATTTATATATATAAACGCTTAACTGAATGCTTGTTCATTTCATTGCTGCTT
>CAZUPS010000080.1:0-9502 GCA_964621915.1 uncultured Desulfocapsa sp.
GCAGAGAATCCACTTAAAAACAGAAGATACTGTTCAAACAAAGGGAACCACTTCTTTACGTGTCGCACACGAAGTGAAATAAGACCAGTTAAGAGCAATGGTGTCCCAGCCAACTCGTGTAACCGTCCTCCGTCTCGAAGATCTTTGAAGAAGTTTTCAATCTGCCAATCTATAAAGGTTTTTATTGCTTCCGAATCACTGCGATTGGGGGCATCAGAGAGTGAAATATTGGGGGCAGTAAACCAAATATGAGCAAGCCTCCGCTGTTGTAACTGTGTTAATGGCGCTAACGTTGCGGTACGCCAGAATCGCCCAAGATTACTGAGTTTTGCCACTCCGAGTGGGCGACCACTCAATACAGCCGCAATGTTATGAGTACTTACTACGGTTTCTAACTGAGCCAATACGGTATGCGCAGCAGTCTCATTAGCCCACTCATCCAGACCATCAATTAACAGAAGTAGTCGTTTATCCTGTAGTGCTTCACGTACTAGATCAAGTAGTTCAGGGGATACCGAAAAACGTTGGAGCCACGTGCAAACCATTTCTTCTAGCGAAACTCCGCTGGGTTTATCCGCCACCATCTGAGTCCAGCGAGCGAACGGAATTAGGATAGGAAGATGTTGGCCCCAGGCACTCGCCAACTCAGGAAACGAAGACTGTTCAGACAGCAAATCAAGCGCCAAGCAACGAAGAAGCGTGCTCTTGCCGGAGCCCGCATTTCCGAGCACAACAGCATGCGGCCCTTCTGCCAGCCACTCGCCTAAGGTACGGCGTAATGTCTGCTCAGATGGCTTCATTTCACCACGTCTTCTTGCTTCATCTTGGTCCCCAGCATCCTTTTGTCGGTCAGCCTGGGTTCTTTCTGGATCACGGTGCTCACCAGCCCTAGTGCCAGCAGCATTATAACTTCCGAGAGTTTCTCGGATTAGTACGTCTGGAAGGACAAAACGATTCAATAAAGAGGGAGGTTCAGATGCATCCAGTGCAGATGTAGCGGACCCGATTAGTCCACGATCCAATGTTTGAAAATAGGCACTGTAAAAATTAAAAAGTTCTCGTCGGAAGCGAGAAACGGCAACCCCATCAAGTCGGTGGCGCATTTTTTCGAAAGCAGCGACAGCATCCTCACCACAAAAAGCCTTTACCCACGTGCGGCCAAAAAAATCATCTACTAGAACAGGAAATGGTTTCAATTTCTCAGAAAGTTTATCTGCACCATAAACATGAAAAACTATACCTTCCTTTCTAAGGCGCTGGGCTTGAACTTCAATGGCGTCTTGAATCTTTGTGTCATCAAGGCTAGCAGTGACGCATAGTAGCAGTCTTTTAGTTCGATCCGCCCATTCACCATCTAAAAACACATCCACAGCACTTTTAACATTGGCAGCGGTGAATGATTTGTAACGTTTGCATTGCCAAGCGTCATAGTGGCTGTCGACTCTACGAACAAAGATATCTATTCCACCCTGCGCTTGGCCCTGACGACCATAGCGTACCCAATCCTCTGCTTGGAACTCCATGCCAGCTAATCTAAAGCATAGTTTTTCAAAATTTTCCCAAGTCAGCTCTTGAAAAGGTAACTCCTGGTGCCGCGTTTCCACTGGTGGATCTATCTTTTCCACACCGTCGGGCGGCGCATGAATATCGGCTGGTTTGTTCATTAGTTGTTTTTTGTCGTGTTTGTTTGGCAATTTTCTGCGCTATCGTGAAAAAAGGGGGTCACCTTTTGGGGCTCTTGTTTGCTGTCTCCAAAGTCAACATATTTCCACTAACTCTTGACTTCGTTTCAGAGTACACGATTAGGATTGGAAAATCGAATCTTAACCAATTTTAGATCGTCCAGAACTTAGAACTACTACTGAATCTCTGGTTTCGAAAGTCAATATATCCCCTTTATAGTAACAGAATATATCAATCTCATGCCAAAAAAATCCGATAATATCCTCCACATCCTCACCACACTCCCTTGGTACTATTCCGTTCTCACAGCTATAGGGGTTTATATTGCCATGACTGTAATTATACCCGCTGTGGGCAGTATCAATCCTTTGGCTGCAGGATTTGCAAACGGCCTTGCCCAACTGGCACCTATTGCATTCTTCCTCTTTTTGCTTCCAGCTCCAATTTCCCTGATACAATCACAGCGTAAGCGAAAACAGCTTGATGCTCAGCAGGATATTAATTCGATCCGTGATCTCTCTTGGCAACGTTTTGAGGAACTGGTTGGTGAAGCATACCGACGTCAGGGCTATTGGGTGAAGGAAAATGATGGTGCCGGGCCAGATGGTGGGATTGACCTCGTTATCAGTAAGGGAGGGGAGCGTTATCTGGTGCAGTGTAAACAGTATCGGGTTCAGAAGGTTGGGGTGAAGGTTGTTCGGGAAATGTACGGGCTTGTGGCCGCAGAACATGCTGCCGGTGGTATTATTATTACTTCTGGTACGTTTACCCGGGATGCCGGTCGATTTGCCGATGGCAAATCACTTGAGCTGGTTGATGGAATTCAGTTGGCCAGGTTGATTGCTGATGTTGCTGTCGCCACAGCTCCTGTTTCTTCTGAAATGCCCGATGAAGTACCGAGTGTTCCTTCGTGTCCAGTGTGTGGAAGAGGAATGGTTTTACGGATGGCAAAAAAAGGTAAGAATGCCGGAAAACAATTCTGGGGATGTTCTGTTTTCCCTAAATGTCGGGGAACAAGAGACTGAGTAGATTTTGTTTGGTTCGTACTCAACACACCAGTCATCTTTGAGGTGGCGAGGAATGGCCCTGATAGCCGGGCGACCTGAACCTTATCTCTGCCACCATGATGGCTAGCAGTACAAGTGGTTTTGTCGGCGAGAATGCCCATCAACAAAATACTTCTTACAAAAGCGTCTCAATGAGTTTACTCTGCGTTTGCTAACCTCTTTGCCTTTTTCATTTCGTTGATCTCTCTGGTTATCACATCAAGGCTTTTGCCTTGCGCTATGCCAGCCTCGAATATTTCATCTTCTGATGCTGTATGCCTTGGCAAGGGTTGTGACGCCAATAGCTGCAGGAGCATTGCTTCGATCCTATTTAGTTGTGCTTGTAGTTGATGGGCCAAGATTTCCTCCGATATGTATCTTTAGTTTTGTGGTCTATGTTCATCGTTTCTAATCTGCTTGAATCATTAATGCAGCTTGCTTCAGGGTGTTCTCTGGTAGGTGCGTGTACCTTCATGCCGGTGCTATGCTGGAGTGTCTGTGTTCCCTAGGTGAGTAAAAAGACGTCACCGGCCGTAGCGCCACTTTAAATAGTCTTTAAGGACGGGCTGTATGGGGTCCCATCCATCCCACCAAGTGCACTCTTCGATTGCAAAGCGGACACAAAAAGCATGACCCATCTTAGCTTTTTCTTTATCGGGGAACCACTCCTTTGCGGCGGCGAGCATTAGTGTCCAAAGCTCAACATATCCGCCACACTGTATGAAGAACCAGTATTTAATGGGGCGACACAAGGCAAGGTATGAGGGGTGTTTCGTAAACTCTTTGTCACCTGGATGGGTGAAATCGGGATAACTTAGGAGGTAAATACTGACCATCTCAGTTACTTTTTCGCTTGCCGTTAAGTCAGCTTTCAATATTTTCTGGCACGCCGGGTTGATTGAATAGGCAACAGGCTCATCTCGGCTTTTTTCCAACATTTCCGCAAACTCACCGTTCTTCATTGGCCTTCCTACCTTGTCCCAACTCTCTATCTGTTCCCTTGTTAGGGTGGGGTTCTCTGATAGTTGCTTTAGCGTGTGCGCCTCTATCTCTTCAGGTGTTGGTGGCTTTCGCATATTGTTTTGTTTGTGTGTCTTGTTGATTGCCCATCTGCATCCATATTCTCTGATGCTTATTGCAGGAAAGGAGAGGTGTGCCGGTATCAGTTGTTAGCGGTTATGCAGCTTTCAGCTTGATGACCTTTGTCGTTGCTATAGGTTTGCCCACAATTTTACATATCTCTCTAGCAAGTTTGTCTAAAGCGTTTCGTTTCTCAGAGAGGTAGTCAAACTGATCGTACACTCCGACGACACCGCCTTGGCTATGGTTTAAAACACGTTCACGGACATGTTGTTTTATTTTTAACCGACTCATGATGGTTCGTGCCGTTCGTCGGAGATCGTGTGAAGTCCATCCGGTAATGCTTGAATCTTGTTTTACCTTGTTTCTGGCATTCTTAGTACTTGTGGCGTGTTCATTTTTTGCCCCCTTGGCCTTGTTGTATCTACTTGGGAAAACAAACTCTGCTTCAGTCATCCACATTTGTTTTTCGGTGTACCCTTTACCTTCTTTTCGTTCTTTTATGATCTGAATCACTGGATCTGATAAAGGAACAAGGTGTGTGCTGTCTGTTTTGTTTTCTGTTAGCCGCCAGACAGCCTCGTCAAGATTGAGGTCTTCCCATTTCATAGCCATAATTTCCCCTGGTCTCTGAGCAGTTAGAAGGATGAGCTTGAGAATGTCACGAGAATTAGGCTGCAGCTTATCTAAATATGGCCAGATAATTTTTATTTCCTTGTCTTCTAGGTATCGCTTTCTAGAGACTTCTTGCCCACCTGGCTTGCTCATCATGTACATTGGGTGAACATCTAACCAGCCAAGGTCAAGAGCGGTTTTAAACATCACGGATAGTAGAGAGTGTAGTCGGTTTGCTGAGACCGGTGCGGTGTCGGCCACCTCATTAAGCAAGGCGGCAATGTGGGGGCGTTTAATGCTTACCACTTTTGTACTGCCAAGGTTGGGTTCTATTACTTTTTCCCACCTGCGCTTCTCTTCTCGAATTGTAGCTGGAGCCTTGGGTTTGTTTCGCCGGGCAAGAGCTTTTTGGTACTCTTCCCATAACTCTGTCATGGTTGGAGCTTTCTTGAACGTTTGCTTTTTTGCCTGTGGGTCTTGGCCATTGTTTACCTTGTCCATGGCCTTGTTGGCTTTTTTGCTGGCATCCTTCAAAGAGAGTTGAGGGTAGTCTCCAAGCGTAAAACGCGTCCTTGCTCCGGTCTCATTGTCGTACATCACAAACCAGACTTTCTTACCTTTTGGGCTGACCCTAATTCCGAAGGCACCGTTGCCTGGTGTTCTTCCCTCTTCAAAATATTCCACAGAACGAGAACCAGCTTTTAAGCTCTTGATCTTCATCGCGTTAAATTTGATTCTGGGCATCTACTCTCCCTCTTGCGTGCAAAATTAAATTTTGCACGGATTTTGCACGCTAAAAACGATTAAAATAAGTGAAACTGAATGATGGCTTGTGAAGGTTAGTATAGGGGGTCATTCTGTGTATGTCAATGGTAATAGGGTTTTTGGGTGCGTTTAGTGGTGTTTTGTGAAGCAAAGGGAAAGTCGCGCAAACTGCTAGTCTAGTGACTACGAATCAGGGGGTCGCAGGTTCGAATCCTGCCTAGTGTACCAACAATTTAAGGCACTTATCGTTAACTCGGTGAGTGCCTTTTTTTTTGTGGGTACCCGTGTGGTTTTTTTCCTAAGGCTTATGTGAAGAATGAAAAAGAAAATTTTGTTCTGTGATGGATCTTCATATGGCTACTGATTGTCACGAAAGCTACTGCTTCAGTTTTGTGTAACGGAGCGTTACTGTGAATGAAGAAAGTGCAATTATCCCTCAAATATTTCTGTACTACTATCTTTGACAGCTTTTGGTGAATATTCTGTTATGATTATACCAAAGAATTTAGTCGGAAATTAGTGCTTCGATATTAACAAGTTCAGGAGATATGGAATGTCTGAAAGCAATAAGAAATCCCAAAAGGCTAAGCGTTACAGAAAAGCTCGTGCTGACGCTTCTATTGGATCTATCCAACAAACTATCGAAAAAGAATATGGGCTTCCTTCAGGTTCTGTAAAACTGGTAAAACCCAATGGAAAGAAAATTAGAGCAGATGCAACCGTAGGCACTTTAAGTAAAAAATGGAAATAACTAAAAGGCCATGTGTCAGCATAGAATAGTAGCACTATAATGTAGTATCCTACTACCTCATGGAAGCAGTGCCAATATGACAGCCCAATGAGTCTCCTTTTACTCATTTTTCAACAAACGAGGTAACGACTGCAGAGAGCAGCTCAGGTACTAGAAATAATAAGAACCTGGAGATCAGGAGATTCCCCCACCCAATATCTTCCAAATTACAGGATAAATAATGCAAAAATATCTGGTTGTAACTGTATCCGGACAGGATCACCCTGGAATAGTTAATGACATTACTAAACTGCTGATAGAATATCACGGCAACGTGGAAACCAGCCGAATGGCGCGATTGGGAGGGGAATTTACCATATTAATGATGGTGTCGGTCCAGGAAGACAAATTTGACGCTCTGCGTGATGGGATACGCCATCTGCGTGATGAAGGCTATCAATTGACCATGCGCGAAACAGGGCAAAGCACTTCCGTTGAATATAATGGTTGGCTGCCCTATCAGGTCGAGGTGACTGGTGCCGACCACGAAGGAATTATCCACGACTTGACCCATTATCTAAGTAAACGTAATATCAATATTGAGACTATGGACACCGATGTGATCAAAGCACCAATGAGTGGTACGCCTCTCTTCAAAATGGCGGGGGTTGTTGTCGTTCCGCCGGAACTATCATATTCTGAGCTGAAAAATGCTATGGCTGATATCGGCGACGAGTTGGGTGTGGATACAGTAGTATCTCCCTATGCCGGATAGAAATATGGATATTAAATGAAAGCAATTATCACTCTAGTTGATTGGTTATTTCAATTGGCGTAACAGAGGCCAGTCAGTTTTTCAACCGACAAGAAGAGAGGCAGAACAAAACGTGGTTCTGCTTTTTTTGGTTTTGATTAAAGATTGTTCCAGAACTGCAATAATCTGTGAAAGAGGATCGAGGTTAATGTTGCCAGGTTGAACCTAAGTCAATTTGGACTTATCTGGAAACTTATTTCCCCCTGCTACTGTTCCAGCGAAAAGTAATTTTGTATTTCTTAAAGGCCGCAGAGCATGTAGCCTAGAATTGGCTGGCATTTGTTTTTGCAGCTAGGGTAAAATTCTTTGTGGAACCTTGTGGAAGATTTGTTTTCTTTGCCAAAGTAAAATTCGGTCAGTCCGAGAGGCGTCATGCCTTTTTGGGCGGCGGTGTGGAGGAGTTTTGGGGCGCAGCAGTCGCCGGATCCGATGGGGATTCCCCGGTCCTCATAAAAGACATCCAGGATGGAACGTTGATTGCCTTTGAAGTTTAGGAGTTGATACAGATCCTGAACGACAAACATCATGGATTGGGAATATGTTCTCCGGTTTTTCCTTGAAAGGTCGAGCGTTTTAAATGCCTCCTGCATTTGCCTGCGGCAATCTTTTTGTGCCGCACGACCACCAGACCGCATGGCTTCTTCAAACTTCAGTTTATACTGATTTGCTTTTTGCTCGCAGGACCTGATATCGTCTGTCATTTGCTGAACCGACGACTTTATTTTTGGCAGAATATGATAGTATCCATCCAAATCAAAAGTCGGTGGAACCCAGCTCTCTGCTTGCCAGCATGTGTTGAACTGTCCTGAAAATGCACGAAGCACGACAATATTACCATCACCATCGACACATTCCAACACACCAAACATCTGTCCACCTCTCTTTCCCCAGAGGCAGTCTGTGGAGAATGTTGGCTCCGGATCTGGGGTGTGAAAGTCAATCCGTTTGCTCTGCTCGAGTTCTGTCATCAGCTCCAGAGCATATTTGCGGCTGTTTCCCTCGGTCAGATAATGCACCTCATCACAATCCGTACAATATCCGTAGCAGGTCGCATCTTTAGGAAGTGTAGCAAGCAGATGGTTTATAGCGGCAATATTTTTCATGGCAACACTATGATCTGGTACAATAGTTAGAACAGAGGGGACGAGTTAAATTCGAGACTCTCGCCAGTCCTTGGATGAGCAAAGGAAAGATAACAGGCATGTAGTTTTAGTGATCCCGGGCCGGTTCCAGTTCCGTAGAGTGGATCGCCGACAATAGGAATTCCAAGACCGTATTCGGAAGCGGCGTGAACCCTAAGCTGATGCGTTCTTCCGGTGATAGGCTTAAACTCGATTCGTGTTTTGCCATCTTTTAGCAGAAGTTTTTTCCAGTGGGTAATTCCAACCTTTCCGTGAATCGGATCGTAAATCTGATGAGGTCTATTGTCAATATCGAGGCGGAATGGAAGTTCGATGATACCTTCCTCGCCATCTAACTCTCCATCGAGAATGGCTATATAACGTTTGTTTACCTCGCGCTCCTGAAACTGAATAGAGATATTACGATGTACCTCTTTGGTTCGAGCGATCACCAACAGCCCAGAGGTATCCATATCCAGGCGGTGGACTGATGGCTGTTCGATGCAGCCCGGATATAATGCTTTCACCCGCTCGCTAACACAATCCAGGTTTTCCGGACCACGCCCAGGAACCGAGAGCAGTCCACTGGACTTTACTACCACGACAAATTCGGGTTCTTCATAAATTACCTGCATTGTTTTCATAGAAAATTTACCTTGGTATACTCGAAAAAAAGAAGGCTCATCCTGGGGAATGTAATATAAAATATATATGTAATATACATCCGCTGGTTTGTGTTCATATAAAAATCATGATATCTTCTATAAATCGGTACACGACTGATATCGGAGATACTTTGGAATAATCGTAAATTACATTTTTGCTTAAATGGTTGAGATTGGCAATAGTCGTTTCTTACTTTTCCCACACTGTTACATCCGAGTTAGTGCCCCCCGACAGAAGGTGAACTTTTATCACTTTAAAGACAGCAGAAAACCGACTTCACGTATAACCCCTTTCATTTTCAGCATGTTATGTGATACATGATAAAAAAGCAGAAAAATATTTTTATTTTGAACCATTTTCCTAATTACCTGCACCAATCATTATATAGAAGATGATATTTCATCACTTCACAAACCAACAACAGGAAAAAAACATGAAAACAGCAAATATCATTATTGCCAGCCTTATCCTTTTTTGTCTTTTTGCCAGCCAGAGTTTCGCTGCTCAAAGCCTTCTTACCCAACCTGGTAAAGTGGACTATGACCTTGCCATAAGAAAAGGAACGATTGGTTACTCAGGATCTGGGGATTCGACCAAAAAGACCCTTGAGTTTATAGTTGGGAATATTGGTAATACAACTTCTCCACGGTGCAGTGTGGTTTTTAAACGTGGTAAGCTTAATCTGACACAGCCTGTACCTGTGCTTAAGCCAGGGAAAACATATAAAGTTCATTTTACTTTCCCTCATCACGCGGCTCGGTTTACTGCCACTGTTTTGATTAAAGATAGGAATCCCAATAACAACAGTATCTCTGGTACTGAATAGTAATTTCACCACCCTAATGATCTAACGTGCTTCTGAACGGCAGATCAAAGTCTTCAGATGGTTCAGGGACATCCCCCGACTTCCTGGCCCGTCTGAAGATGAATTTCGGTTCATCCGACTAAAGCGTACTTCGTTTCATGAAGGGCCATTATTTTC
>CAZUPS010000081.1:0-8855 GCA_964621915.1 uncultured Desulfocapsa sp.
ACAGAAAGATGATTATAGCCAGTATTTGCTCCGACGGGTGGAAGACAGTAATCTGTCATTTCCATAACCTCCGGAGCAAGTCCATGTGCTGTTCCAAAGAGAAGAAGTATCGACTCTCGGGAACCTATTCTAGCACGAACATCTTTATAACTTAAAGTCTTTTCCTGCAATCTGGCACTTGTCGTGAGCAACAGCGGCCTGTGGCCACGTTTTTCGGTGACCATCTCGATGACACCTTCAATGCTGCTTGCTAGTTGTACAAGTTCCAGTGCTTCTTTACGAGTAGGATTGTATTTAGCGCCGTGGCCATTCTTCCAATGCTCGAGTATTTCAGTAACCAGTGTATGCTGGTCTTCATAGGGGGTCACAATATAGTAATTGTCAACACCGTATGTCTTACCAGCTCGTGCAATATCATGGATATCGAGATTGGTTACTGCCGATCCGATAATCTCTCCAATTTTATTGACCACGGGGTGGTGAACAAGGACAATATCTAACCCACTTTGGTTTGTATTCATTGCCCTTCTTGTAATGCCTTAATACGATCATAAAGCTGATTGCTGCGAAGCAGTTTTGCTTCCTTTTTGCTAAATGATCCAAATTCTTTTTGTAATAAATCGGGTCTGCGCTCAAGAGTTCTTGTAACGGACTCTAAAAAGCGATACTCCTCGATTTTGGCATGATCTCCTGAAAGTAAAATATCAGGGATTGCATTGCCTTCAAAAACTCTTGGTCGTGTGTATTGTGGATGCTTCAGTAAGCGCCTGCTGAATGTATCTTTTTCGGCAGAATCTGCACACCCTAATACCTCTGGTAACAATCTGGTCACCGAGTCTATAATAACCATTGCAGCAAGTTCACCACCGGTGAGAATGTAGTCCCCAATGGAAATCTCATCATCAATACTTGCGGCTCTGAAGCGCTCATCCACTCCTTCATAACGACCACAGACAAGGATAAGATGTTCTTCCCGGCTGAGCTCTTGTGCCACTTTCTGATTGTACGGTCTGCCCTGTGGAGTAAGAAGTACTACTCTTCCCGTTCCATTTTGATCTTTGACAGCATCGAGAGCTGCGGTGAGTGGTTCCGGTTTCATAACCATTCCCTCACCACCTCCAAATGGCCGATCATCGGTCATGGAGTGTTTATCCGTAGCAAAGTCACGAATATTGGTAATGCCTATTTGAATCTGATCAGCTTCCCTGGCTCGGCGAATAATAGCTTCACTCAGTGGTGAATCAAGCAGGTCCGGAAAGATGGTTAGTATATCAAATATCATGGGGGGCAGCCCCCTTGTCACTATCCCCTGAATTTATCTCAAGTAGTCCCGGGGGTGGTGCTATAATCAAACAGCTCGTATTCCGTTCAGTGATCATCCCTGGAATAAGAGGTATCAAAATTTCATTTTTGCCTGATTTGACAACGAGGATATCCTGCACTCCGTTATCAAAAAAAGCAATCACTATTCCGATATCCTGTCCGTCTTCGGTTTGTACCTGAAGCCCTTTAAGCTCATGAAGATAAAACTCATCAGCGTCAAGATCCGGAAGATTCTCTTTAAATACCAGCACGCCCTTACCGCAGAGTTCTTCGGACTGGTTCCGGTCGGTCACTCCCTTAAGAGAGACGATTGCTTCCTTGTTTCCAGTACGTGCTCGCACGACATGAAAAGCAGGAGAGACGTGTCCATTTTTAGAGACCAGTATCAACTCTTTGTGCTGGGTAATGCTTTGTAATTCACCGGAATAGGCACGTATCTTCAGCTCACCTTTAATACCGTGAGCCTTCGTTACCTTACCGATCAACACATACGTCTCGGCCTCAAAAGGAAAACTGTCTGCCATTATTTCAGGGGGACTATTCCAGAATGTTCAGCCGGGACTTTTTATCTTCCTTTCCTGCAGCAGCAGAAAGCAGAGAGCGCATTGCCCTTGCTGTTCTGCCCTGTTTACCGATCACCTTTCCAAGGTCGTCTTTGGAAACTGCCAGATCTACAAGAATGGTATCATCTTCTTCAGTGACAGTTACCTGCACGTCATCGGGGTTATCCACCAGTGATTTGGCGATAAAGGTAATCAGTTCCTCCATAATAATTTACTCGGCCGCAGGAGCTTTCTTAAGAATGCTCTTTACAGTTGTTGTAGGCAGAGCGCCTCTTCCGAGCCAATCCTGCAGCTTGGTGTTGTCAAGTTTGATTACAACGGGATCCTTGAGAGGATCGTAGGTTCCGATCACATCAAGAAATTTTCCGTCACGTTTACACTCTGCGTCAGCGACAACAATACGATAAAAAGGTTTCTTCTTTCTGCCAAGTCTTGTTAAACGAATTCTAACTGCCATTCCGGATTTTTCCTCAGGTTTATGTGGGATACGTAATTTGATCCCATGAATCTGGCATTATGCCATATTCTTTTTTATCTTCGCATGCCTTTAGGCATTTTTCTCCGCTTCTTACCCGTCACCAGACCGGGCTTGCCGCGCATATTTTTCATCATTTTTAGCATGGCCGAGTAGCTTTTAATTACCCGGTTTACTTCTGTAACGGTGGTTCCAGATCCAGCCGCTATACGTTGTCTGCGACTGGCATTGATGATCTTATAACTCTTCCGTTCCTTTTTGGTCATGGAGCGGATAATGGCCTCTGTTTTGGCCAGCTCCTTCTCATCAGGCTTTGGAGCGTCTTTTAACTGCTTGAGTTTGTTGATCCCTGGGATCATTCCCATAATCTGATCAAGCGATCCCATCTTTTTGATCTGCTGAATCTGATCCAGAAAGTCTTCCAGAGTAAAGGTGGATTGTCTCAGCTTTTTAGCAAGTTTTTCAGCTTTCTTTTTATCAACTACAGCTTCTGCTTTCTCGATAAGGGTAAGCACATCGCCCATACCAAGAATTCTTGAAGCAATTCGATCCGGATGGAAAATCTCAAGTGCATCTAGCCCTTCACCGATACCAACAAATTTAATGGGCTTTCCGGTAACATTTTTAATAGAGAGAGCAGCACCGCCACGGGCGTCACCTTCCATCTTGGTGAGAACCACGCCGCTGATCTCAAGGTCCTGATTGAACTTATCAGCGACCGTTACTGCATCCTGGCCTGTCATAGAGTCAGCAACAAACAGGATTTCAGAGAGTTGTATTGCACTCTGAATTTCCTTCAGTTCACCCATCAGTCCTTCATCAACATGCAGGCGTCCTGCAGTATCAAAAATCAGAGTGTCATAACCATTCTTATTGGCGGCAACCATTGCCTGACGACAAATTTCAACCGGTTTCATGTCGGTGGTCGAAGGGTGGACAGGAACATCCAGTTTCTCGCCAAGCACTTGGAGCTGCTCAATAGCAGCAGGTCTATATATATCAGCAGGAACAAGGTAGGGCTTTCTGCCTTTATCCTTTAACATCTTGGCAAGCTTACCAGATGTGGTTGTCTTACCTGATCCCTGGAGACCAGCCATCATAATAGTTACAGGCTGACGTCCATCGAGACGAATCTGCTCTGTGGTACCACCAAGGAGTTCAACCAGTTCATCGTGAACAATCTTTATAATCTGTTGTCCGGGGGAGAGTGCTTTTGTAACTTCCAGGCCGACAGCTTTTTCGCTAATCTTGGCAATAAAATCTTTAACGACTTGAAAATTAACATCTGCCTCAAGGAGAGCCATGCGGACTTCACGCATGGATTCTTTGATATTCTCTTCGGTGAGTTTACCGGTACCGCGAAGTTTCTTGAATACTCCTTCCAGCCGGTCTGTCAGATTGTCAAACATGGTTGTCGTTTTACTTTGGTGTTAATTATCGGTAATGCCTTGAAAATATACCAATAAAAATAATATTTAACCCTTGGTGACGTATAGCTGCGTCCATCAACAAGGAATAGCGTATAAAATATAATAAGAAAAACAAAGAAAAATACTTAATAAATAATATTCTGTCAAGCTGTGAACGAGGTTGCTTTAAAAAAAAGCACTATTTGTCGTGAATTTCATGAAAATATACTGAGGAGAAAGGGAATATTATTTAGCAGATGCCGTGGAACGGGTTTTAAACAGCTCAATAATCTTTTCGATCTTGTCAGCAATTTTGCCGATTGCGAGGGAAGCTTCAGCATTGGGTGAGAGTTCACATACTGGCATATAGGCTTTAAGGGAATCGCGTATTGCTGGATCTTCAGGAATTTCGCCAAGTAGTGGAATATCAATTCCCAGGTATTTGGCTACAAGTTGTTTGAGTTTGGTCTTATTCACCTTAGTATTCTTAATATCCCTGTTTATTACCAGAAGAGGATGGAAATAGTGCAAAGCATTTTGTGCCTTCTCCCTTGCTCCAGCCTGTGCTGTTTCAGCAAGTTTAAAAACCTCTGTAAGAGACGAAAAGTTTTGTTTTTTGAGAGTATTTCCGACTTCACTGTGGGAGAGGAAACTGCCTAATACCTTACGAATTGTTGCAAGTTGCAGGAAACCGTAGAAATCCATAATGGATGTTGGCTCCGGGATGGTTACACAGATCTGTATGTCACTAAACATAAAGAAGTCGAGAGAATAGTAGCTGGTTCCTGCTCCGACATCAATCAGCACAACATCCACATCGAGTGCTGATATACTACGCAGTAATCGTTGTTTTTCCTGAAAGGTCATATTGGCAGTTTGCAGTGTATTTCCGGTTCCAGGGATGATTTGCAGGCCATTGAATGCGTAAAAGGTATGAATAACATCTTGCAGGGATTCGACTTTCCGGCTCAGGAAATCGGTGAGTGAATGTTTTGGCTCAAAGAGTCCAAAGAGGAGATGGGCATCTGCTCCTCCGATATCCAGATCAACAAGACAGACCTTTTTTCCTCTTTTCGCAAGGAGGAAAGCAAGGTTGCACATAAGCATTGTTTTGCCAGTACCTCCTTTTCCTGAGCCTATTGAAATTGTAACTGTCATCGTTGGTCGTTGTCGTTAGAGTTATTTAAAATAGAAAATCAGGGTTTCTTTTTGCGTTTACTTCGGATTTTATAGATCAGTTTTGCTGATTTCAGCATTGATTTAAGCGTTGTTTTGCTATCCATTGGTGCACTCCAGAGTTGCCAGCCTTCCTTGGAGCTTAGGGTGATTTTTCCATTTTTTACTGAGAGTATGGATTCTGCAAGTAATTCATCACCCTCCTGTGGGGGAGTCGCTCGTATTGGTTCCGGTTCTTTTTTATGTTGGACACAGGACGAGCAAAGGTCCGATGTATCGTTTCCAAAAAGATTGAGAACTCCTCCGCAGTCTTTACAGAATTGCATTTAGTGCTCTTTGGTAACTCTGGATAGAAATTGCATAATTATCCGTCTGAAAAATTCAGTTTTCTTTTTCTTTTCGGTCAGGTGCGAGTGATTGTTTAGTGTTTTAGGGGAGCTGCTGCTCCCTATTAACTGAAAATAAACACAAGTACCCGCAAAGGAGACTTTTTTATCGGCTGAATTGTTTAAAGCTTAGTAACTATTCAGCGTAACCTTAAAAACGTGGGTAAACTTGGAACCGTAACTGTTCAGAAGTGCCCAGTTTCGTTCTGGCTGGTCGTCGTAGTGTACGATTTTGTACATGAGGCGATCAGATCGGACGAAAATGGGTGCTTCTGAATAGTTACAAAGCTTATAGTATTTTTGAAGATTGAAATAAAGAAAAGATGGTGCCGGTGATTGTTCTGATGGAAAACGCCAAATTATTTCTGGGAGGGCTGGTCTTTTTTACAGAAGGGACATGTAGTTGCTTTAGCAGGAATTCTTTTGCGGCAGGAAACACATCGTTTTACCTGAGGGACCAGGTTGAATATTGCAATCAATATAACTAGACCGCCAAGAATTAATGGCAGGGGAGATGAGGCGACCTCGCTGTCATAATTTCGAAGTCCTGAAATTATGGCTATAAGTCCAACAAGAAAAGCAATAACTCTAAAAAACATTGAGGCTCCTTGGTTTCCCACGTTTACAAAAAGATAGCAGGTAGAAGAAAAGTGGCTGTGTTCTGGCTGGGATTAGAGACGTCACTTTGTCGATGATAATCTTCCACCTAGCCTTGTCTAATGTACCCTGTTCTTGAAAAATCTGCTACAGCAAGGATTCTTTTATCTTTTGCTCGCTGAGGATACTTTCTGAGTCTGTCTTGAAGAGTAATAGCACATAATTTCTCTAACGCCACACCTATCCACAAGGATTGCAACATATCTGTTGAAGGAAAACTACACAAATCTGACCAAATGCCTCACAAGTGCTTTTTGCTGCACTTGGTAACAACGAAAGTGTGGCAGGTGGAGGATGTGGTGTTAATGCATATAAAATACCATTAAACCAGCTACGTAGAGTTGTTTTTCATGGGAAAAGCATAAGGTTCTGTGAAGTGGCATGGTTGATGCTATATAAGAAGCATACAAACTAAACGATAAGTTAAACCAACCCTATATGGAGGACACCATGACTACTAATACAAATACAACTACTAGAACTCAAGTTGAAGCTGGATACGAAACTTCTAAGTTTGCCTTAGGCGCAGGAATGACCATGGCTGCTCTCGTTGGTATCTGGGGATTTGCCTGTTTGACAAGCGCACTGGTAAGCATGGGACCTTTGAATGTAGTTAAAGGGTACTTAACCGCAGTTATTGGCTAATAAAATTCAAATAAGACAAACAATTAATACGGATAATACGATGAAAGAAAATACTTCAAAAACAGGATCAAGAATAATATTAGCAGCTGGTTCAATAATGTGTCTCTGGGTTGCCGCAGCTCTTACAAGCGCACTTTCTTCAGTTGGTTGGTCAGTAAGTGAATTGGCAGGACAATACATGGTATCAATCGGAATGGTAAAACCTCTGCATACTCTGGTTGATTACTACACACACATCAAAGGTATTGAATATCTGCTCTGTGTAGCCTTCTTCGTAGCATTCCCAGTTTTCTTTAAATATGTAAACAAGGCTCCTGCAAAGGTTACAGCTGCAAAATAACGAGTAGTCAATAAGGGGTATCAACCCTGCATTCAGAACCTCCTGTTAATCGAATTTAATATTCGGTAAACAGGAGTTTTTTTTTGTTATTCAATATATTACAAATAAAAATTAGCTATCATTCGATAACCAGGTCTCAGCTTCTGCCTTTTGGTTTCTGTCAAAGGTTAGCTTGTAATAAGTATAAAAAATAATTTTAAATTTTTTGAGCACTCGGTATTCATCTCATCACCTGCTGTAATGGATATCTGACATAGCGAGAGATGTAAGCGGGAATAGGATCAGTTAAGATCAGATTTCCAAAGATCCCTGATCAGAGTGGCCAGGGAATCAAATTCAATTCGATTCTTTTTCCGCCCTATCTGAAAAAAAAAGAATCGTATTGGAAAAGTGTTGTCTTGGCCTTATCCTAAAGGAATTCAACTTTAGATTTTTAGGAAGCCTTGTATGCTCTTCTTGGACGGCTCAAAAAAGCTGAAAAACCTTTGTAATACCTGAGACTAAAAGTGGGGGTGGGGTGGCAACTGCGCTTCTTTTATGTCTGTTCTGTTAGAAGTTGTACCATCTAATTCCTGGGGGTATAAGGCTAAGAATTTCACAATAGAAAAGAGTCCTTGTGAAATTCTTAGCTTAGAAAGTTTCCTGAAGCAGCCTCTTTGGATTAATTCATGTAATCAGTATCGTTGAACAGGGGGCGGGATGTTTCCGCGATTTCCGTTGTCATTGTCTCTTGTTCCACCTCCCATCCGCATGGATCGTGGTCGGTCCATTTATCTTCATTAATTTGTGCAATGGTAAGTTCCTGCAGTTCATCTTCCTGCTCCGCGTTCCATCCGCATGGATCATGGTCGGTCCATTTGTCTTCATTAATTTGCGCAATGGTAAGTTCCTGCAGTTCATCTTCCTGCTCTGCGTTCCATCCGCATGGATCATGGTCGGTCCATTTATCTTCATTAATTTGCGCAATGGTAAGTTCCTGCAGTTCATCTTCTTGCTCTGCGTTCCATCCGCATGGATCGTGGTCGGTCCATTTATCTTCATTAATTTGTGCAATGGTAAGTTCCTGCTCCTCATTATCCTGCTCCACGTTCCAGCCACAAGGGTCGTAATCTGTCCACTCATCTTCAATCGCTAATGCTTGATTGGCTGTAAAGGTGAATGCTACAAATCCTGCCATTATTCCTAAACCTAAAAATAATTTTCTTACCTTCATGCGATCTCCCCCATTTTTATAAATTCTAATGGACAGCAATGCTGCCTGGAATGTACTACATTTTTTCCCTATGTATTTATTGATAGCATGGAATCCTTAGGTGCGCAAGTTTATTTGCACCCAATGGGCAAAATATATTGCACCCGTTAGTTCTTCTTATCTCACTATAATGGCATACGTTTTATGCTTATTGGTCGGGAAGGTGTTGAAAACAAACAGAACATATGTCCATTTTAGCAATGTGAATGATTCCTGTATGGTAAAGCCGAGAAAATGATATTTTTTATGAAACTGTATTAGGGGGGGAGTTGTACATCCGGAGATGATTGAGTGGTTGCTGTATGTTTATATTTAATTGTTTTGTCTTACCAGCAATTTCCATCTGGCTGCCAAAACGATTGAAGAGCAACAATTCTTTCATTGCCACACCTATCCGTAAAGTCTGCAACATATCTGTTGAGGAAAAACTACACTTTCCCACTAAATACCTCACAACTGTTCTTCGTCTCGTTTTGCTACAGCAAAAGTGCGGCGGGGATGTTTAGGCGAGGATGTTGTTAATTTAGCTGCAAATACATTAGGATAGGTTGTTTGGAGAGAAAACATACAAAAGAAAACATAAAGTGGCATGGTTGATGCTATATAAGAAGCATAGAAACTAAAAGAAA
>CAZUPS010000082.1:0-8722 GCA_964621915.1 uncultured Desulfocapsa sp.
AAGTAATTCCCAGGGGATCATTTAGCCACCAATGACTTTCACCCGACCAACCGCGCCATTTTCCAAGCGCACCTTAATTCCATGAGGATGAGTTGAAGAGTTTGTCAGAATGTCTTTTACAACACCTTCGGTGAGTTTTCCGGAGCGCTGGTCCTGTTTGAGGACTATGGAAACCTTGAGCCCGGCTTTAATATCGGAGCGATTTGAGCCATTCATAGTGTTTTTTTCTCTGATTGCAGTATTAAAAGGGGATACGTCAGGGAACCTTTTTACCAGATGAAAATAAAGATCGCGAGTAAATCCTCGAATGAAAGTAATTATTGCAGAAAAGCCATCGGTGGCACGTGATATTGCCAGTGTACTCGGTATCAAAGCCGCTAAAAAAGGCTATATCGAAGGCCGCGGCTGCGCTGTTACCTGGGCCTTTGGACATCTGGTCACCCTTCTGGAACCGGGTGAATACGATCCTTCCATGAAGCGCTGGTCACTGGACACCCTGCCCTTTGTCCCGGAAGAATTCAAACTAAAGCTTATCAGCAACCGGGGCGTTGATGAACAATTTCAGGTTATTAAAACTCTGTTTGATCAGGCTGACGAGATCGTCTGTGCAACGGATGCAGGACGCGAAGGTGAACTTATCTTCCGCTATATCCTGGCACTCTGTAACTGTGAAGACAAGGCGATCCGCCGCCTCTGGCTGAACTCACTCACCCCGGATGCGATCCAGACAGCATTTAAAAATCTTCAGGACGGCCATGACTACGACCCACTCTACGCAGCTGCCCGCTGTCGCAGTGAATCCGACTGGATTGTGGGACTGAACGCCACGCGATACTACACCGTCCGTCATGGGCGGATCGGCGGTGGTAACGACCGTGTCCTCTGGACCATTGGACGGGTCCAGACACCGGTTTTGGCAATGATTGTGGAACGCGATGATACCATTTTACAATTTCGCCCTCAACCATTCTGGGAACTCACCACCCGCTACCGGGAGGTCGTCTTTAAATATAAGGGAAAGCGCTTTCAAGAATCGGAAAAAGCGGAGGGTCTGCTCGAGAAGATCACAAATCAACCCTTTGTAATCACTGCAATCACGGCCAAAAAGAAAAAAGAACAGCCCCCGCAGCTCTTTGACCTGACCACCCTACAGCGGGAACTGAACAAATTGCATGGAATATCGGCCGCCGACACCCTTACGGCCACCCAGAGTCTCTACGAAGCCAAGCTTGTTACCTATCCACGAACCGACTCGCGCTATCTCAGTGAGGATATGAAGCCTCGTATTCCAAAGATCATGGAACAGCTTAAAGCCCTCAGACCGGAACAGATAGAGAAGCTTGATCTTACAAAACTGTCCTTTAGCAATCGAATTATTAACGATAAAAAAGTAACCGATCACCATGCCATTATCCCCACGGGCATGACTCCAAGAAGATTTGGCCCCAACGAGCAGCTTGTGTATGATGCCATCACAACACAGTTTATTGCAGCCTTCTATCCCCTCTGTCTTAAAAACATCACCAGTGTTGACGGTGCCAGCAATGCAGTAGAATTTCAGGCGAAGGGTACTCAGGTTGTTGATCCCGGCTGGACAGCACTCTTCCCGAAGAAAAAGAAAGCAGCGGCAGATGGGCAGACACTCCCAGCATTTGAAAAAGGTGAAACGGGAGAACACGCACCCTTCCTGCGGGAAGGAAAAACCATGCCGCCCAATCACTTTTCAGAAAACTCACTACTTGGTGCAATGGAGGCAGCCGGGAAGTTTGTTGAGGATGACACCCTGCGGGAAGCCCTTAAAGAGCGCGGCATAGGCACCCCTGCAACCCGTGCTGCCATAATCGAAACGCTGCTTCGCCGTAACTATATCCGGCGTGAGAAAAAACAACTCCGCTGCACCGATATGGGCCGTTGTCTGATCGCCCTTATCGGGGATCCGTTACTAAAATCACCTGAGATGACAGGTGAGTGGGAAGAAAAGCTCAAACAGATTGAACGCAGTGAGCTTGAACCCGACGATTTCATGAACGGGATCAGCAGTTATATTCGTACTATGATTCAAGATAACAGCAATAGCGAGCTTGACCACAAGCGCTGGGGAACCTGCCCACTCTGCGGCAAAGAGATCATTAAAGGCAAAAGGGCTTACGGCTGCTCTGCATGGAAAGAGGGATGCACTTTTGTTCTTGAACCAAACTGTAACGAAAAGAAACTCTCTCCCAAACAGGTCCAGATTCTTCTGCAACGGCATATCCTGCCAAACCCAGTCCGCATCAATGACGAACTGCGAATACTGATCCTCTCCACCCAAGGGTTCCCAATGGATTTACGCCTTCCCTCTGCCGACAGACAGAAACATGTTTCAAAAACTGATCGCAACTAATGTGACTTAAACGGTTTCCCGTCACCCTTCTATTGCTTTACGGAACACGCAGATATTTCTTTAAAAAGATCCACAAAGTAAAGGAAAGCAGCCCACTACCACAGGCAAGTAGGCCGATAAATGTGATCTTATCCGCCCAGTCGAGCGATACCACCGCCATGGCCATGGCACCAAAAATAAAATAAGAAAAAACCATGGTGGAAGAAGCGGTTCCGGCATCCGTTGTAACCTGCTCAAGAACCAGATTGTTCGATGGTGGACGGCTCATTCCAAGAGAAAAGGTAATCAGCCCCATGGGGAGTGCGAGCTGCCAGCAGCCATTGAAGGGAGTAGCAAGCATCCATATTCCGCCTATCCCTATGCCTGCATAGCCAGCAGTAATCATCCGGAATGTTCCGATCTTTTTTCCAAACCGCATACATATCATGGAACCCATCATAAAGCAGAAGGCATTGGCCCCAAAAAACAGGCCAAAGAGACTCTCGTCCATCTGAAACCTGCTGATATAAATACCAGAAGAGGCAGCAATAAAGGAAAACAGGGGGAGACTTGTTACAGCATTGCAAAAGACAAGGCCCACAAGGCGATAATTGGTCAAAATGCGGCCGTAACTCCTGAACAGGGCTGAAATTGAAGTCCCTTTCTCACCATCGTGGGTCTCCGGAGTAAGCCAGACACCTGCAAGAGCCACAATTCCAATTATCCCCTGACTGATAAAAATCCATGGCCATGAGAGCCACTCCATAATCAAGCTTCCAATCAGCGGAGCAACCATGGGAGCAAGAGCCATAATCACCGAGATCTGACTCAACACCTTTTCCCGCTGCCCACTCTCGAGCCTGTCCCTTGCCATGGCAAGCGATATAGCAGATGCGGCACCAGCACCCATTGCCTGGATAACACGGGCAGCCACAAGCATCCAGATACTCTGTGCGAAAGCACAGAGTATACTCGCGACAATAAAGAGTAACAATCCTCCAATCAGTGGCGGTTTTCTTCCAAAACGATCGGATAAGGGGCCGTAGAAAAGCAGTGAAATGCAGTAGGTAACAAAAAACAGGGTGAGGGTCAGATTAATGATGGAAAGTGGCTGGTCCCAGATCTTCACCAGATGAGGAGTGGCGGCAAGATACATATCCGTGGCCAGGGGTGGAAAAGCCGTAAGCAAAGCAAGCAGGAGGATAAAACGCTTCATGGCCGCCTCCTTAAATTCCGTACAGATTGAGACAAAACAGCAGCACCGTATAGCTGATTGATGAAAAAGCAGTTGCTATCATCACGATGGTTCCGGCCAACTCACCATCGGCCCCCATCTGAGAAGCCATTATATAGGAAACCACTGCAGTTGGAGCACCGGCCATTAGCAACCCTATGGCAAAATCTATTCCTGATATATTTAATGAAATCATTAAAGCTGCGGTGATCAATGGCAGGAGGAACAATTTCATTGCAGCGGCAAGCACAGCTTTTGGAATATCACCTTTTAAGCTTGCCAGAGAGAAAGTGCCACCAATAGAGAGCAGGGCCAGAGGGAGCGACATTCCCGTTACGATATTTAGTGTCCGATCAAGAATAACCGGAATGGGAACTTGGAAAAAACTCCACAACAGGCCGGTCAGAGAAGCAATAATCAATGGATTACTGATAATCAACCGTATAACTTCCCTGAAACTGGTCTGTTGTTCCTGGCGCGGTAGGATCAGTGCTAAGATGGCAAACAGATTGAGAATAGGAACCAGAAAGCCAAGCAAAATCCCAGCCCTGGTTAAACCGATATCACCGTAGGCATTAAATATAATGGCCAGCCCTATATAGGCAAGATTTCCTCTAAATGAGCCCTGACAAAAAGCCCCCAGAACAGGAGCAGGAAAAGAGCGCCATTTCCCGTACAAAAAAGCAATAACAAAACAACAGGCGACCCCACCACTCGTCGCGATAACCAGCTTAAAGTTGAAACTGGTGGAGAAATCCGCTCCGGCTATCTTATAGACAAGAAGCAGGGGCAGACAGACATAGTAGACCAGCTTATTGACCTGGGTAAAAAAATCCCCTCCCACAAGCCCCAGCTCGCGAACAGCATAACCAAGCCCGATAACAAGGAATACCGGAACAACAATTTCGATAACATTGAGCATGCCCTCTTTTCTACTTGAGAGTGCATGCTTTTGCCACGGTTAAAAAATTGCACAATCTAAACGGACAGCATTGTGTCTCTGTAAATTCTCATTTCCGATCTGTTAGATCAGTACAGTAATCAGATTAAAGAAACCTTGCAAAACACCAGTTTTTCTTTATAAGGAAAAGAAATTATAAATATATAAAGGATATCTACCATGTCACCAGAAAGTGCAATTTCATTTTTGTTCATTATTTTTCTTTTTGCCATTACCCCCGGCCCGGGAGTGTTTGCTCTCCTAGCCAGATCCCTCTCCTCCGGAGTCAAGCCCTGTATCAGCCTGGCACTGGGTATGGCCATAAGTGATGTGATCTACCTGCTCCTTGCATGCTTTGGCCTGGCCGTTATTGCAGAGCAATGGGCCGGCCTCTTTATAGTTATCCGTTTTATTGGTGCCTTCTACCTTCTCTATCTGGGCTGGAAGATGTGGAATGCCTCACCCGAAACATCTCTGCAGAGCGGTATCACAGACAGTTCTTTCAGCATAGCCAAAGGTGTCTTGCAGGGGTTTTTAATCTCAGCCTCCAACCCCAAAGTAATCTTCTTTTATATCGCTTTTCTTCCATCCATTATGGATCTTGGCAGCCTGACATCCGCTGATATTGCTCTGGCCTCAGCCATTACATTCTCAGGACTCATGGCTGGTCTCATGGCGGTTGCGATATGTGCATCATCAGCCCGTCGATTCTTTACCTCCACAAAGGCGGTAAAAGGCCTGAATCGTACATCAGGTGGAATTATGATAGGAGCCGGTTCCTACCTTGGCCTTCACGGATAACCGGGAAACACCAAAACTGCCATACCGCTCCTGACAGTTTTGGTATTTCGTTCAGCTATCTGTTACCAGAGAAATGATTCTCCGTAAGAAGTTCTGCCACACTATCCGCCAGTGAATCTATCACTGCAGTAAGGCCACGAAAAGTGTTTGCACTGCCCATAACATTTATCAAACCAAGCGATTTCTCTGTTATCTGATCCTTAAATTCCAGTTGTAACAGTATTTGTTTCTCATACATACCATCCGTTAAATGCAGTATTCTCCCCGAGAGAAGAAGTTGTTTCTCCAGAAGATCTTCCGATTCCATTTGAAGAGTATAGGTAGCTATCTTATCGTTTAGATACACAAGAAGCTCTGTATCAAGATTCCCTCCTATCGAGCTTGTAAACGGGACAATTGTGAGAGCTTTATAAGAACGTAAATCCTGCACAGGTTCAATAATCAGGAGATCACTGCTTCCTCCAATTGCTGTATCCGCAATCCCTAGGACTGCCATGCCACAACCACTCAGATTGACAACTGAACCAATAAGTAACAGAAAAAAAGATATTCGTTTCATAATTAATTCCCTGTTGAATATTTCGAGGTTTTTCAAAAATCAGGAATGGCCAACAGCTCCCCCCTGCTATACTTAAAATATACAATAGCCTGGGGCTAACTGCTGTTAACTACGAGTAAAGATATGTAAACTTTTGTTAAGATATCATGATTACCATCAAATCAACACAAGCTGAGTTTCAGTGGTAATCAAGTAAGATATTGTCTGGGAAGGATACTTTCCTGAAAAACTGACGCGGATTGTAGGGCAGCAGGTTACTTCTTACTATGAAAACTCACGACGACCTCTGTATCACGCTCAGCTATCTGATGGGCGACTTTTGCCGGAAGCACCTCATAGCCATCCCCAAACTTAACGATTGCCAACAGGCCGCAACTCAGCTGCTCCAGCATCTCATCCGAGACAAAGATCCGCTCAATTCTGGTTTGATCCACAAAATGATACGCCTCGCCATACTCATCACGTTCCAGTTTGCTCTGCTCTATAAGCTGTTTCACCTGAGCTTTCTGTTCGCGTTGCTGCTTCTCTTCCGCATGTTTACGATTGAGTTCACGACTACGTGCTGCCTGGGTTGCCTGTTCTTTTTTGACCTTGTTGCTGATCTCGGCAGAAGAATCTTCCTTCTTCTGCTTACGATTAAGATGCTTTTGGTGCTTCGCCTTGCTCGCCTGTTTTTTACTCACCAGACCGGCTTTTAAAAGCTGATCCTGAAATGGATTTCCCATAATATTTATTTTCCTTACAAAGTAGTCTGTCTGATCTTAAAATTCAGGTTTGACCCAAAACGAGAAAACAACTTAACCGATAACATACTCATACAATAGTTTTTCTTTAGCCAGATACTCCTCACACAACCAAGCCTACAGACCCTCACTCAGCATAGGAACCTATAATTCCCGAAACACCGACCTATGTCTATTTAGCGTAAACTCGACATGATTATTGATGCAAGAAAAAAAACAGATAGGTATGTCCCCCGGAATTACCAAATGTTATTCAACCATAGTAGTTTAAGAGCCGATGGGAATTCACTATATTCTGATCGTAGGGCTTGATTTTTTTGCTGCTGGCCATGTAACGCTCATTCTAAGCATTGCAAGAGCATTGCAATTTTGCTTGTTTTTCGGTAGACCTCTAAGTGAGTTTAAGAAAACTCCTTTGAATTCTGTTTGTTGTCCTTAGGGCCACTGAAGACTGACCTCTTTTGGCGGGCCCCGAAATTAGCCACCAATAATTTGCATGCGTACAATATAATGTCACTAATATCCTTTCCCCTCGGCAGGCCGTTGAAGCTTTTGCTTCTTATCAGCCCCTATCAACGTTTTTTAAATAAAATTGCCACCGGTGGTGTCCTGCTTATGTGCTCTGCTCTGGTTGCTCTTCTCTGGGCAAACCTAGCACCAGGCAATTATCATCATTTCTGGCACACCGATCTAACATTTTCCCTGGGTTCTTTATCAATTACCAAATCTATTCAACACTGGATAGACGAAGCACTCATGACCCTCTTTTTTTTCACCGTTGGCCTTGAAATAAAAAGGGAAATTCTTATTGGCGAACTTGCTCAATTACGTCGTGCAGTTCTTCCAGTCGCTGCGGCTGTGGGAGGCATGATTGTTCCAGCACTTATTTATCTGTTTTTTAACAGTGGCTCGGAGGCGGCTGCCGGATGGGGAATTCCCATGGCAACCGATATTGCTTTTGCTTTGGCAGTGCTCTCTTTTGTCGACAAAAGGATTCCTTTTGGAATTAAAATATTTCTTTCTACTCTGGCCATTGTTGATGATCTCGGAGCGGTACTTGTAATCGCCCTTTTTTACACTAAAACAATCTATTGGCAGTACCTGTTCGTGTCTCTTGGTTTTCTAGTGGCTTTAGGCATAATTAATTTTTTAAAAATAAATAAAACCCTCCCCTATGCGTTGTTGGGATTTGGCGTTTGGTTTTCCATTCTTGGTTCCGGCATTCATGCTACCGTAGCCGGTGTTCTGGTTGCTTTTTTCATTCCGGCGATAGCGAGACATAACACTGATAACTTTATTGAGAAGGTTGAAACCTATGTTGCGAAAATTGAATGTCCAAATGGCATGTGCGGTCGCACCATACTTGTTGACCAGACACATCTGAGTGCCGTCCAGGCTATCGAGGTGGCCTGTCACAACACTCTTACCCCATTGCAGAGACTTGAACATTCCCTCAACAGTTGGGTTGCGTTGCTCATCCTTCCTCTTTTCGCTCTTGCCAATGCAGGTGTAACCTTTAGCGACCTGCAGGTAGTGGCAGCTCTCACCCACCCTGTTACTCTGGGTGTCGTTTTTGGACTTCTTTTGGGTAAGCCGATAGGGATCTTTCTTTTTACGTTTCTCGCTTCGAAAATTCTGCGTGCCCCACTGTCAAAAGACGTCACCTGGCTCCATATCGCCGGTGCCAGCGTTCTTGCCGGGATAGGTTTTACCATGTCTATTTTTATAGGTGGCCTGTCCTTCAGCAATCCAGAGCATATTGAACTGGCAAAATTCGGTATTATATTGGGATCGCTTCTTTCAGGTGCTCTGGGAGTGATAATTCTTTCTTTTGGTAGTTCACCAAATAAAAAGATGAAAAGCCATGGCGACGGTTTGAAAGATTAGAATTTGAAGAATTTTTCGCCAAATACAGACCTGTCCATTCGTTATTTTCTTGACGTAACTGTTTGACATGAAAAACAAAACATTCCGAGAGAAGAAGTATATTGCTAATCCTAGATGGTTAGTGAAAGAAGTGGATACTCATTCCGGGGACATCTATGATAAGTAAAGTCAAGAGGAAAACGGAGATTTCCTGTGT
>CAZUPS010000083.1:0-8611 GCA_964621915.1 uncultured Desulfocapsa sp.
GAAAATAATGGCCCTTCATGAAACGAAGTACGCTTTAGTCGGATGAACCGAAATTAATAATTTGCCGGTTAGTTCCGGCTTTTACAAAACCTGTCTTTAAAACAACTTTATTTATACCTGGCCGCCGTCATAGAGAAGGCAACCAGGGAATAGCAGATATGTCTCACGCCTAAACTATGCTGCTTCAGCAGCCTCATCATCCAGCCAGAATGGTAAAATTTTGCCTATTATCCAGAGGATAACCACAGGCGCAATCATAATGAGAATTGCAGGAAGAATACCTTCTTTCTCAAGCCACATAGGATGGAATACGGTGGCTCCACGTTCACTTTTAGACATCAACTGTCCACCAACAACAACGTTCCAACGCATGAGAAGTACCTGAATAAGGATCATGACTGAAACAATGGGTGCCAAGAAGAGCAAAAGTCCATCCTTAAAACGGATAAGGCTCATGAACATGAGAAGGAAGAAAGGAATCACAGAGAAGATTCCAACTTGTAGTACCCAAAAGGTAATATACAGCGGACCTGAATAGAGCGTTTCCAGAGTATGCCAGTGATGAGTAGCCATATAGAAATGAGAAAATAGCTCAAGCATTTCGAAGGTGAAATCAAGAATAAAGAATCCCCAGAGAAACTTGATAAGCGTTTGCACACATTCAACATCGATCTCTTTTCCTGAAAACTTCATGATCATGATATAGGTAACAATGATCCCTGCAATACCAGACACACAGGCAGAAAGAAGAAAAATAAGAGGCATAAGTGGTGTTGCCCAGAGAGGATTTGCCTTAATCCCACCAAAGATAAATCCTACATAACCATGAAGAAAGCAGGCCATGGGAATACCAATAGCAGCAAGAAAAGCGATGATCTTATGATCAAGTTTCATAGCTTTTGCTGAAACATTGTCACTTCCAATGGCAAGCACACTATAGAGAACCTTCATTCCACCTTTTGCCTTTTCGCCAAGCGACACAGCAACCGGCCTGAAAATGAAAATTATTTCAAGCAGCAGGACAATAAAGTAGGCCGAGTAGATATACCCAAAACCTGCCATGGCAGATGTTGGATTAGGAGTCAGCATCATGGACATTGCACGTTCCGGGCGTCCTAGATGGTTAAGCAGAGGCCAGGTAGCGCAGATGAGAAAGGCAAGTGCAAAAAGAAGCGAGAACCTCGCAACAGGTTTTAAGGCTTTAATATGAAACACATGATACAGGGATGACACGATAAACGCACCTGCCACAAGCCCTGTAATATACGGATACAGTACGATCATCAGGCTCCAGTGAACATGAAGATCATTAGGGAAAATATAATTTGAAACTGCGGCGATAGTCTCGCCATGGGCTGCTACGCTCATTAGACCACCTCCCTTCTGAGTCCAAGATAATGAAGCGCCGGTTGGTTCCCCATACCTGGCTTAAGTACAGAAATCACGTGGGGTTCACGTAAAATCTTGTACACTTCAGAAGTTTTATCGTTCAGATCACCAAATTTCCTCGCATGTACAGGACACACATTTACACAGGCAGGCAACAGGCCCTGTCGTACACGTGAATAGCACCAGGTACATTTCTCAGCAGTTCGGCTGATGGGATTTAAGAAGCGAACTGAATAGGGACATGCCTGAATACAATAGCCACAACCAACACAACGATCTTTATCGATCAGAATAAATCCATCTTCTGTCTTATATGTTGCCCCAACAGGACACACCTGAACACAGGATGGCTTTTCGCACATGTTGCAAAGCTTAGGAACGAAAAAAGTATCTCGAACCGGATACGGAATATCTGTTCTTGGCTTGGTATAGCCGTCAAGACCACCATTGGGAGAGTCAACAAAGACGTCATCATGATCGTCGATAACATAGCGTTCAACCCAGGTGCGATAGTTTCCGTCGGGTACGTTATATTCATTTTTATCTGCTACACAGCAGGATCCACAGCCGATACAGGCTGTAACATCAACTACAAAGGCAAATTTCTTACTAGTAAATGGAGAATCATCTCCTCGTATACCGGAAAGTTGTTCCGGCAAATCCTGGTCAAGTGCCGCTCCTGCTGGAATAACCATAAGCAAAGAACCAGCTATCGTTCCACTCAGGACATTCTTGATGAAGGCACGACGGTCTTTCTGTATTTCTTTCTTTATATCAATCATTACTTCTTATCCCCCTTCATCTCCATACCCATCATGTCATAGGCAGCTTTAATCCAGAGCAACGGATCATGAACCATATGACACTGATTACAGTTATGATCTATATTGACTTTTTTCTCTTCAAGATGCTGCGGCATGGCAACAACCTTGATTGATTCCTCCGGACGTGCCCGAATAATCTGATTATGACAACGGAGACAGAGTGTTTTAATTTCCATACCTCTTGTCACCGGCATCTTCGCAACATATTTGCCATCTGTTATATGGTCCGCGTAAGGGCCATGGCAAAACTCGCAGGATACTGTTTTATGAACGCCAGCCTTATGGATAAGCCTGATTGGACGATGACACTCATAACAGGATTCATTGGTATGGCTTCTAATCTCAACATTGCGCTGATCCACCAGATCACTTCCACGATAATGGCCATACTGGCCCATTGTATCGGGAAGGAACATTCCCCTTGCAAATACCGCCAAAACACCGGCGACTATAAAAATCACCGCTAATCTCAGGACATGTGCATAGTCACTTGATTTATACTTCTTCTCCACCTAGACCTCCCCTTAGGTTATTCATCTTTTGACTTTCTCCCCAGAAATGCATACTTAAAAAAAGTGTATCACTCGAATTGTCAGAAAGTCAAACACATCCTCATCAATACTCATTAGCAATTAGCATACCAAATGATAATCAACAACACATCAGCAGCTTAGCCTAAATCATTAATTTTGATGATACCTTCAGGTAACAGCCCAACCTGCAATCGATACCATTTGGTAACAAAAGCACAACAAGTAAGCATTAAACTAAATAGCTAATTTCCTAACATATTCGACAGCTCCGAAAAAAAATGTTACCTTTTGGTAGCGTAAAAAACCAACTATTTCATATTTTCTGTTTTTCCTATGGTATCCTATGAAAATAATAACTAATTACAAAATCATTTACAGATGGCTTGAAGCCAAATTTTCTCTTCGTGGTAAATTTATCGTTGCCATCGGGGCTATAATTTCTGTCTCTTATATGATTTTTTTATACAGAACATCCATTGTTGATAATGAATTAATTATCTTACAGGCCAAACAGCAGGCACGGATGCTGTACAATCAGATTCTTATAACGAGACAATGGGTATCGGAACATAATGGGCTTTTTGTAATCAAACAGGAGAATGTAGACAGCAACCCATATCTTGATATGCCAAGCATTTGGGACCAGAGTGGAAATGAATATGTGATGCGTAATCCGGCGATGGTTACCCGAGAACTCTCAGAATATTCTCAGACTGAAGGGCTTGGAAGTTTTAGGGTAACAAGCCTTCAACCTGTTAATCCTGCTAACATTCCGGATGATTATGAAAAGTTGTGTATGATCAACTTTGTCCATGGTTCAGCTGAATCCATCGAGATTCAAAACACTCCACAGGGACGAGTAGTTCGCTACATGGCCCCTCTTGAAGTTAAAGACTCATGCCTTGGATGCCACGCCAGCCATGGTTACAAGCAAGGTGATATTAGAGGGGCTCTCTCAATTACCATTCCTATTGCCTGGGCAGATGAGAAAATGCGGCTCAATAACCGCTCACTCTTGACCATAGGACTGATTAGCTTTGTACTGGTATCCATAACCCTGCTTATTATGTTCAACACTCTCGTTGTTTCCAGGCTGGACAGGCTTTCTACAGCAATAAAGTCCTTTCCCGAAACCGAACCGGATAACCTGTTGCTCCCTTACGGAAATGATGAAATCGGCCATCTCAGTGACCACTTTTCAGAACTCTGCCACCGTCTGGTCCGCTACCAGACAGAGATTGAAAAAACCAGACAACAGACCCTTTTCAATGAAAAAATGGCGTCCATGGGTATTCTTTCAGCAGGCATTGCCCATGAAGTGAACAATCCCCTTGGTGGTATGCTCAACCTTGTCAAATCCATGGGGGAAAATCCGGACGATATTGAAATGCGTGAGCGCTATCTCCCTCTGCTTGACAAGGGACTCAAACGAATTGAGCATACCATGCGTCAGCTCTTGAATTTTGGCAGACAGGAACCGCTGCAACTGCGTAAAATTAATGTAGGAACACTTCTTGGCGAATGTTTGGAGCTTCTCTCTTACAAGTTAAAGGACACGGAGATTCATCAGGAAAATACAATTGACCATGAGTGCTATGTTGATGCCGAAGCCCTGAAACAGATCTTTGTTAACCTTGGTCTTAATGCCATCCAGGCAATGCCCGATGGTGGTACACTGCATATCCGCTCCGAAATGATTGAACAGCAACTCCATTTTACATTTTCAGACACAGGCATGGGGATTGCAAAAGATATCATCAGCCATATCTTCGATCCATTTTTCACAACTAAAGATGTTGGTGTGGGAACTGGCCTTGGCCTTTCTGTTACCTACTCTCTTATAGGGAAGATGAAGGGAACGGTGGAAGTTAAAAGTAAAGAAGGTGTTGGAACAACATTTATTGTCACTATTCCTGAGCATCCAGAAAATGTGATGGAGGTATAACGTATTATGGTCAAAATACTTCTAGCTGAAGACGATGAGATAATGCGTATTTCTGTCTATGACAGATTACGACAGTTTAACTGGCAGATAGACCAGGTTGAGAATGGGCTCGATGGCGTATCGATGCTGGAAAAAAACGATTATCATCTTGTTATTTCAGATATTCGTATGCCGGAAATGAGCGGTCTAAAACTCCTTGAGAAAGTCAAAGAACTTTCGCCGGAAACTGATATCATCATCATGACTGCTTACGGATCGGTCAATGATGCACTCGACTGTCTTCGCATGGGAGCATCGGATTACATCCTGAAGCCGTTTGATATGGATGATCTGATTATCAGATGTAACCGGTTGCTCGACTTTCAGCGGGTCAAAGATCAGGTGGTAACCCTTCAGGAGAATTGTCGTATCGTTGACCGTGCTCTTATTGGTAATGCGCCCGCGATGCAGCAGGTTTATTCCATCATCGACCAGGCCGCCCCGACAAATGCAACGATCCTGATAACGGGAGAATCAGGAACCGGAAAAGAACTTGCGGCTCGTGCAATACACAAGGCCAGCCTTCGCAGTGACAAACCTTTTATCTCCATAAACTGCGCAGCTATTCCCGATGGTCTTATGGAATCTGAGCTGTTTGGTCATGAACGGGGCGCCTTTACCGGAGCAGACAAAAAACGTAAGGGAAAATTTGAACTTGCCGACAATGGAACCTTACTGCTTGATGAGCTAGGCGATCTTCCAAGCCCGCTTCAGGCAAAACTGTTGCGCGTTTTACAAGAAGGTGCATTTGAACGGGTTGGAGGCAGTAAAACCATTGATGTAGATGTGCGGGTTCTGGCCTGTACATCCAAAGATTTGCAAGAGGAAGTGAACGAGGGACGATTCAGGCAGGACCTTCTATTCAGACTGAAGGTTATCCCAATACTTATGCCACCGTTACGGGAACACAAGGAGGACATTCAAGACCTATGCATCCATTTTCTGAAAGAGTTTATTTCACCTCATAATGCCCCTTTTTCTCTCTCACAGGAAGCATTACGTTGCCTGGAAGGCTATTCCTTCCCGGGAAATGCGAGAGAACTGCATAATCTTATGGAACGTGCCTCTGTTCTCTGCAGTGGTCCCGTGGTCCACCCGGAAGACTTGCCGACCGAACTTTGCGCAATGGAGAGTTGTGAAGATGCGGGATTCAACCTTTCTGACAATATGGCGATTGCTGAAAAAGCATGCCTGCGAAGGGCACTGGGCCAGTGTGACGGCAATAAGACGAAGACATCCGAACTTCTTGGAATCAGCAGAAAAAATCTGTGGGAAAAATTAAAAAATCACCAGATTGAATAGTACTATGTCAGGAAAACAGGCATTATAATTCTTGATTACCATCAAAGCTCAGCTGACTGAAAAACCTAACTGTAGGAGCTCGCCCCTGCGAGCGAAACGAGTCAAATTAAGAGCAATTTTCGCTCGCAGGGGCGAGCTCCTACACTTCAAATCAACACAAGCTGAGTTTCAGTGGTAATCAGGTTATAATTTATACAATTTTTCATCGTGATCAGGAGCAGATCCAGATCCGCCAAGTACCTTCTTCTTTATTCCATCAAAGGAGAAGAGATCGTCACCATCAAGCGTATCTCCCATTTCCTTTTCAATCTGATCCGGATCTTCCCCTTTTTCCATTCTGGAAATAGCGTCTTCCATAGTATCACCAAGGTTCAGGCCTGTTTTTTCAGTGAATTTACGCATCAGGGTGGCCATTTGCCGCGGATCATCCTCGTTCATCCCTTCTGCTTCCTGCATCAGAGAACCAAAGGCCTCTTCCATTTTTGTTTCATCCATTCCTGCCATCATATCATCACTCTCATCCGTAGCTTTTCCAATAGTGGCAAAGGTGGACATTTGACGATTAATCTCTTTTTTACCACAACGCGGACAATCGGGAAGGGTTGAGGTATTGATTCGACTGGAAAGGAAATTAAAAACTACATTGCAGTTGTCACAATAGAATTCGTAGATAGGCATAAGGGATGGGCTGGCGTTTTATCGTTATCGTTTAAGAACAGCATCAACCTGTTCTTCTGTCACTTCATTGGTGATTAAAACATCTCCAATGGCTGTTGGCAAAACATAAAAAACTGAGCCGCCAATACTTTTTTTATCACTCTTTATATAGGATTTAATACGACTGGTATCCATTCCCTCTGGAATCTCGGTGGGCAAGCCAAAAGCATGAATAAGTGTTGCCACACGTCCTGCCTCCTTACGCTTACAGAGCCCAAGCGATACGGACAGACGAAGGGCTGCAACCATACCGATTGCAACGGCGTGACCATGAATCAAACTAAAATTGGATGCTGCTTCAACGGCATGCCCTATGGTATGACCAAAATTCAGGATACGTCTCAGATCAGATTCCCGCTCATCCTGAGCCACAACATCGGCTTTTATCTCACAACAGGTACGGATCATTTCCTGGATAATTGCAGGCTGTAAAGCAAGAATAGCATCAAGATTTCTTTCAAGAAAACCATAAAACCCAAAATCACGAATAACACCATACTTTATCACTTCAGCGATTCCACCGAGCAGCTCCTCAACTGGAAGTGTTGTGAGTACAGTGCTGTCAATATAAACAGCTTTAGGCTGATAGAACGCACCAACCAGGTTTTTTCCTTCAGGAATATCAACTCCGGTCTTTCCGCCAACAGAGCTATCCACCTGAGATAAGAGCGTGGTTGGAACCTGCACAAAGGGAATACCACGCATATAGCTGGCTGCGAGAAACCCGGTAAGATCTCCAGTAACACCTCCACCAAGGGCAATAAGCCCTGATTTTCGATCCATGCCTTTTTGAGCAAGTTTTGAAGAAAGCTCGGCAAAGACCTGAAGATTTTTTGAAGCTTCACCTCTTGGAAAGGTGATCAGTTCTGCAGCAACACCAGCATCTTTTAAAGAGGCCATAAGTGTAGAACCATAAAGACTGGCAACATAGTCATCGGATATAACCACATAACGACTGGCGATATCACGTTTGGCAAGATCAGCACCAATATTTTCAAGTATTCCATCTTCAATAAAGATGGGATAACTACGATCGCCAAGACCTACTGTCAAATTATATTCAGACATAAAAACAACCAGGAATTATAGATTTTCAGAGATAAACCTGATTACCTCTAAAGCTCAGGTAACGGAAAGATTCACTTGTAGGAGTCTGCCCCTGCGGGCGATAAGGACCTCTGACACTATTACTATTCGCCCGCAGGGGCAGGCTCCTACACGCAGCATAGCAAAAGCTGAACTTTTATGTAATCAGGAACAAAAAAGGGGAGACACCACCTAAGTGATATCTCCCCTTCTTAAGACTATACAAGTCCGGCGGACAAATTACATAGAGTCGCCAGAAGCTGCATTTTGCATTTTAACTTCAACTTTCTCGGTCAAACCTGCATAGTACAATTTCAGGTGATCCAGAACTTCCTCGCGACCAAAATGGTCTACGATCTCAGCGCCATCAGAGAGGGCCTTACGAAGTTTGGTACCGGAAAGAATTACACGGGACTCTTTGTCATGACAACAGGTACGAAGAGAAGCCATTCCGTCACACTCAGAGCAGTAGAAGGTCCAGTCAATTTTCATTGGCTTGCAAAGAAGATCTTTTGAATCATCACCGGTCTGGGGGATGCGATCAAAGATGTCCTGAGCTTCGAACAGACCATAGAAATCACCAACGCCAGCGTGATCACGACCGATCAGCATGTTGTTAACGCCATAGTTCTGACGGAAGGTAGCATGAAGGAGACCTTCACGAGGGCCAGCATAACGCATATCAAGAGGATATCCGGAGTTGATTACGTTCTCTTTTACGAAGTAGTTTTCAATCAGGATGTCGATGGCCTTAACACGGGTAGGTGCTGGGATAT
>CAZUPS010000084.1:0-8385 GCA_964621915.1 uncultured Desulfocapsa sp.
TTCTACCACAGGAGGTCTCTTTTTCTGTTGTTCCCTTACTTATGCATTCAAACACCATATTTAATTGTTGAAAGATGACAGAGTTAAGTATGATGTCCCCATAATCAAATCCCAAATTTGGTTTAAAAGAGGGGAGAGCTATTCTCTATGTTAAAAAAGGAGGAGTATCGCTCACCCTCTCTTCAGTGCGGATAAACAGCTCATCGGTCCAGGAGGACCTGACAAAACTCAAAGAAATCGCTACTGGAATGCTTAGCAAGCTGTAATATCCTTGTCAGCCTTGACTGTCCCGGTTTTGTTGAGCCTGAGAATGACATCGATGAGTTGATCCATGATTACCGGTTTGGTTGCATAGGCATCCATTCCCGCCAGTAAACATTTTTCCTCGAAATCTACTGCATCCTGGGCGGTCAGGGCAATGATGGGGACAGACTTGTCGTTCTTCTGCTCCAGGCCGCGAATTGTTCTTGTGGCATCCAGGCCATTCATCACTGGCATCTGAAGATCCATGAGGATGCAGTCTCCTCGATTTTTTTGCACGGCCCCCAATAGTTCCCTGCCATTTTCACTCAAGGTCACAGAGGCGCCACACTCTTCAAGAAAAGCTGAGATCATGCGCTGGTTAAGGAACTCATCTTCGGCCAGGTGAATGGTGTATCCATTCAGGCGTTTCATCTGTTGTTCTGTCATGGATTTGTACTCATTTTATCTCTATCGGCGGCAGCTCATTACAGAGTTGAAGAAGTTCTTCCTGTAAGGCAGCCAGACTGACTGGTTTACAGATGCATCGGATACCATATCCGGAACAAAAATCTGTCAGCTCCGAAGAGGGATTGCCTGTACAGAATAGGAATCGTTTGGTGATTGAAGGATCTTTTGCATAGAGACTCCTGAATAGACCAATACCGTTTAAGAGTGGCATATCTACATCAGAAATTATAGCATCAAAGGATTGAGCAGCTATTTTGTTCAAGGCATCTTTACCGTCAGTTGCCACAACGACTGATGCTTTGTGTGAAAAAAAATTTTTAAAAAGAGTAAGAATTGGAATATCATCATCCACAAAAAGGTAGTTAGGTGGCGAGGCCTCAAAGAGTTCTTGTTGATCTAGATCAAGGGTGGGCATAAGGTAGTCCGATATGGTTTTTATTCTCTGAGCTAGTCGGAGAAATCTGGATGACCTGGATGTCGGCAGTTGTCTTTGATGCAAAAAGAGTATAAAGTTTTCAAATAAATAAGTCCATGCTGCTTTGCGCCAAATATGATAGCTTTTGCGCCAATTGTTGCCTTTCAGCCTTTTAAAAGCGTTAGAAGGTTCATGGAGAAACTGTATTTTCCGGTAGTCTGATCAATTTGTTCACACGACCGATATTGTTCTTTTTGTGTATGAGGATGAATTGTGATTCTACGTATTTTATTGTTTGTGCTATTTTGTTCGGTCTCTTCAGCATTTTCCGCTCTCCCTCCAGTTGCCTTTAACACTGTAGCATCCTCCGAAGGACTACCTCAGAATACGGCGCGTGCGTTGCTGCAGGACAGGAATGGTTTTGTCTGGGTAGGAACAGAAGACGGGCTTGTTCGGTTTGACGGCTATACTATGCGCTCTTTTCGCAAACAATATGACAACCCGGAAACGCTTTCTGATAATTATATTTCAGCTCTTGCCGAAAGCCGGGATGGCCGGATTTGGGCAGGAACCATGAGGGGTGGTCTCAATAGCATCAACCCGCAGAGAGATACTGTTGTGCGAGTCAAAGAACTGGGCTCTGCTGACATCTTGTCTATTAGCCCTGACCCGACTCTGGATGTGCTCTGGCTGGGGACTGATTCTGGTTTGTACCGTCTGAAGATTACAAGTCCTCAAGTTGGTCACGACCTCGAGATGGCTGGTACCCTGACACGGGTCCCTCTGCTGCTACCGGATGCTTCAGTCATGAACAATTCGGTTACAGGAGTCGTGCTGCAGGGAGATGAAGTCTGGTTCTCCACCCGGGGCAAGGGGATTGGTCGATATTGGCCTGCAGATGACACAGTTACCTGGTATCTGCCGGGGAATTTCGGCCTGGAAGATGATACCTTTAATATGATTACTGTGGATCAACAGGGGGTGCTCTGGGCTGGGGGGCAAAACCATGGCCTGGTCCAAGTGCTTCGCCAGGGCGATAGCGTCAGCTTCAAGCACTACAATACAAAAAACAGTGATCTGGCTGCAGATGATGTTATGGCTATTACGGATGCGGATGATGGCAGGCTCTGGGTTGGCACCTGGAATGGAGGGCTGGCCCTGTTTAGCCCCATAACAGGGAAGGCAGAACTCTATCGACAACGTATGGATGATCCTCATTCCCTTGCCAGTGACATTGTAATGGAAATACTCCGTACCCGGGATGGTCAGGTCTGGGTGGGAACCTTTGATCAAGGTATCAGCTGGTTTGATCCGAGTCCCTCCTTTCGTGCGTATCGGGCCAGACCAAATGATCCAGGCGCTTTGCCCGGGAACCTTATATGGTCTTTTGCTTCAGAGGGTGAAAAGAGTCTCTGGGTTGGTTCCAATAAGGGGCCTGCCCGGTTAAACCTGGACACCCATGAATATGACATTCCGGAAAATGTTCATCCCGCAACACTGTGGGATGCGGTACGGAAAGATGATATTCGCGCCCTGTTGGCCGACGGCGACCATCTTTGGATCGCGGCACGACGCAGTGGTCTGGTCCGGTTGGAACTGTCCACTGGAAAAATTGTTCCTATCACTGATCTCCTCGATCAGGATAGTCATCTAACCCACTCCTATGTCAGGCTCCTGTTGAAGGATAGGCAAGGCTATATTTGGTTTGGCGCAAGCAAGGGCTTAAACAGGTTTGACCCGGCCTCTGGTAAGATTATCAATTTTATGCCGAACAAAGAATCACCCCTTTCTCTCCCTCACCAGCGGATACGTGCCCTTTATGAAGACAGCAAAGGAGACATCTGGGTTGGAACCAGCCTGGGCCTTCTCCTGATCAACAAACAGGGTGTGCCTATCCGGGTGTGGCACCATAACCCTGTGGATACTGCGGCTGGACTGATCCTTGCGGGAAAAGGGGTGCGTGGTCTTGGTGAAGATCCGCAAGGTCGCATGTGGATGGCCACCGAAGGAGGTCTTTCTATCTATGATCAGCAAACAGAAAAAACCATAATCCTTCGTGAAGAGGATGGATTGCCAAGTAACGCGACCTATTGTGCCCTGGCGGCTGGCCAATATATGTGGGTGAGTACCTTACGTGGATTGGCACGCATCGACACTCGGAGCTTGCAGGTGGAAAGCTACTATAGCTCTGATGGGCTGCCAGATAACGAATTCAATTTTAACGCCTGGCACCAACTCGCCGATGGACGTCTTGCATTTGGTACCCTCTCAGGATTCACCCTGTTTTCACCACAACTCGCCCCGGGGCCTGAGCAGCCCCGTCCAGCACCGCCATTGCAGCTGCAGACCTATCTCTATAAAGAAAAGGAAAAACGAACTCCCGTCCTGGTACAGGCTGAACCTGTGGAGGTGGGTTGGCAGAATAATCACATTGCCTTTGAGTATAGTGCCTTACATTTCGGAACCCACGATGCGGTCAGGTATGATGCTTTTTTACAGGGTGTAGATAATGATTGGACCAGTGTGGGGAATCAGCGTCATGCCGTCTATTCCGGACTTTCCCCTGGTCGCTATATGTTTCAGATTCGTGCTGAAGACCGACACGGTCAATGGCAGGTGGAGACAACTCCGGTCATGTTTGTTGTGACTGCACCGCCATGGCAAAGCTTGCAGGCTTATGTACTTTATACACTTCTGGCAGCAGCTTGTGTTGTACTGGGAGTCATGCTCTATAGCCGCCGTCTCCGTAACCGTGCTGAAAACCTGCAACGCCTTGTTGCAGAGCGGACAGTAGAACTGGAAGAATCAAGTCTGCATCTGGCAGTCAAGAACAAGCAGCTTGATCGCCTGATGATAACACGGGAACGGCTTTTCCGGGCAGTCTCCCATGAAATTCGTACCCCCCTGGCAGTGATTATTTCGGTTCTGGAATCCGTACAGCATGATGCAGCCGGGGCCTTGGCGAAGGTACCCATGGCCAGAAAGAGTGCCCAGCGATTGGGGAAACTACTTGATAATATCCTTGACCTGAGTCGACGAGAAGAAAAAAAACAGCAGAACAATGAAACTTTCAAGGTGCAGTCTGCTCTTGCGGAGGCCTTGTCTCCCTATGTTCTGCAGGCCGAGACAGAGGGTAAGACAATGACCGTCACAGAGCAGGTGGGAGAGACCTGGCTTGCCATGCCTCGGGAGACCTTTCTGATGCTGGTTTCCAATCTTCTCTCGAATGCCTGTAAGTACACAAAGGCTGGGGATAGTATATCGCTGCAGGCTACCATTGCCAATGGCCTGTTTTCCCTCACAGTGGAAGATAGTGGCAGCGGTATCCCTGCCGGCGAGGAAAAGTACATCTTTGACTGGTTTACACGAGGTGGAAGCGGTACAGGAATTGAGGGATGGGGGATAGGTCTGGCCTTTGTCCGTGAAGCAGCGGAGGCAGCCGGCGGCGCTATCCAGTTACAAACCTCGGAGAATACCACTGGGGCACACTTTTTTCTAACACTTCCCTTGGGTGAGCAGAGTTTGTCGGAAAAAGCTTCAGAAAAGCCCAGGGACCAGGTTGAGCAGTTCCAGGGATCCTTTCCTGGGCAGGAAAAATCGTACACCATTGTACTGGTGGAAGACGACCCGGATCTGCTGACACTCCTGCCGACCCTCTTTCCACCTCACTGGACCTGTCTGACCACATCCACTGCGGAACAGGGGTGGATTCTGGCAGTGGAGAAGATGCCTGATCTTGTTGTTACGGATCTTATGCTGCCCGGGGAGTCTGGCTTTGATCTTACTAGGAGATTAAAGGAGGATGATCGTACTGCGCATATTCCGGTGATTATTCTCACCGCCCTCGGGAATGAGGAACAGCGACTCACAGGACTGGGACTTTCAGCAGATTCCTTTATGGGAAAACCCTTTAGCAATGAAGAGTTACTCCTTCGTGTTCAGGGACTTATTGCTAATAGAGAGCGGGTCTTTGAGCGGGTGAAGCATCTGGTTGTTGGTCTGCAGGATGAATCACACGGAAAGCAGACGCAGGATCAGGTGGTTGAAGATGCATTTTTGCAAAAACTGCATGCAGCCTTCCCCACAGACAGCGAGCTCTTAGCGGCAAGTCTTGATGGTGCCGCAGCGAAGCTTGCCATGTCTAAACGCTCTGTACAACGGGAAATGCAGCGAATTGGAATAAGCTGGCGTGAGTATAAACGGCTGCGTAGATTGCGCATTGCCATGGATCTGCTGCGGGATCCGAAAAATCGTGTTGCCTCGGTTGCAGAGCAGGCTGGATACAGCTCGGCAGCCCATTTTTCGAAAATATTCAAGCAGCATACCGGTGTCTCTCCCACAGAGTGGCGACGCGAACAGCATAGTGAATGATTGTATGTTTTTGGATGCTAACCCTTTATTGGTTGCAGACGGTAGCATTGATCCCACAGTGGATCCTGTTGAGCAAATCCGGGGATACCTTACTTAATTATTGAAAGATGACAGAGTTAAGTATGATGTCCCCATAACCAATATACTGCACAGAACAATAACCACTTATGTGGTCGGCGTTTATTAAATTGTTCGGCGATTTTTGCCGTTTGATTCCTGTATTGCCCATTTAGGCCCCAAAAACGACTTCGGGGCCTAGTAAAATCAAGTACTTACGTAACTCGTGAGTCAGCATTTTCTTATTAAATCAGATGGTTAGCGTGGCCCGACCCCATCCTTTGGCCCCCATCCTTAAATCGGCATCCTTAAATCGGTGACAACGACCGTATCTTCTGGACTCCGCTATTCGTTTTAGACAACCACCAGCCGTGAAAATATGGTACGCTCCCCTATAGATCTTTAAAATCAACCCTTGGAGCATCAACCCTATGCTGGAGCAATTCCTTAGCCTCTCCCCCATCACCCAAGCCTTGTTGGCCACCTGCTTTACTTGGCTGATGACAGCCCTTGGGGCAGGCATGGTCTTTTTCTTCAAAGAGATTAACCGTAAAACCTTAGATGGAATGCTGGGCTTTGCGGCAGGGGTGATGATTGCCGCAAGCTTCTGGTCACTCCTTGCCCCTGCCATTGGTATGGTAGAGCAGTCTGGGGGGATCAACTGGCTGCCTCCTCTTGTTGGTTTTCTTTCTGGTGGAGCCTTTCTGTGGTGTATCGACAAACTTTTACCCCACCTCCATCAGGGCTTTGCCACCGATGAAGCTGAAGGGGTTAAAACAGGCTGGCAGCGCAGTATCCTCCTGGTGCTGGCCATCACCATCCATAATATCCCTGAAGGGCTTGCCGTAGGCGTCGCCTTTGGCGCAGTGGCCTCGGGGATTCCAGAGGCGTCCATGGGTGGAGCCATTGCCCTGGCCATTGGTATTGGTATTCAAAATTTCCCTGAAGGAGCTGCGGTCTCGATCCCTCTGCGGAGAGAAGAACTCAGTCGTTTTAAAAGTTTTTGGTATGGGCAACTCTCAGGAATCGTTGAGCCTGTTGCTGGAGTCCTTGGAGCCTTAGCCGTCATCACCATGCGGCCCATTCTCCCTTACGCCCTGTCCTTTGCCGCAGGATCTATGATCTATGTGGTTGCCGAGGAACTCATCCCTGAATCCCAGGCCGAAAAACACTCCGATGTTGCCACTATCGGCGTCATGCTGGGTTTTGCTGTAATGATGACCCTCGATGTAGCCCTTGGCTAAAGATCAAATAAACGCCATGAACAATCTTTTCTTTAGGATAATCTGATATAGCCTCGTTACCTATCTAGGTTTGCTCCTCTTCATTTACTACAAACAGGAGACGTTGCTCTTTCCGTGCATTGGGGGCAGGTCTTGAAATGAACGGTTTGTTGGGCTGCACTACAGCACCATAAGTAAATCCTTAAAAACATAAAAATGGCATTTCAAGACCCCTTTATTCTGTTTGATTCCAGTATTGCTCATTTTGGCCCCAAAATCGAAAATGTGGCCTAGTATTATCAACTACTTGCGCAACCAGCAATCTGTCATTCAACTATGATGTCAACTTGTTATCGTGGCCCGACCCCATACTCGAAGAAAAGCTATTGCTATGAGAAGACTCCATGTTTTTTTTCATTATTGTCTTTTTATAGCTGGTTTCCGGAACAGTTGCAGTTCAGAAGTCAGGGTAATATTCTGCCCCGTTGAATAGTTGCGATCTATTTTGTACTCACCAGCATTTCTCTGTATGGCCACTTAGCTACTCCACCTGTTAGGATGGTAATCTTTTCTTCAGGGACACCCTGGCTTTTCATAAATGAGTAGCATTTCTTAGCACCGCCACCACCTCTTGGGCAGATCACAACCACATCATGTCCCGTCCTTTTAAAGGCTTCTACAGCAGGGAGGATCTTGCTTTTCAGGGCATCTGTGTCTACTGGAAAGGCATTTGTTTCTATGGATCCTGCAAAATGGTGAGCCGAAAATTCTTCTTTTACCTGGATATCTACAATGATCATTGGCTTGTCGGCTTCGATCCATGCCTTGAATTCATCAGCCTTCAGGTAATTATATGATTGAAAAACTGCTGCCGTGTTAAGCAAAAAGATAAGGGCCATTGAGATGATGCTAAATCTTTTCATAGGAACTCCTTGAATGTTTATAGAATATGAACTGGAAAAGTATGAGCTATTGATATATTGCTATATGTGATAATGCAAATCGGAAATATCTATGGCAATGAGCGTATCGATAGATTTTTCTCTACGAGAAAGATTTAAGAGACGGGAGGTCTTATGGAAATCAGAAGATTAGATGTTTTTTGTAAGGTGATGGAGTTGAAAAGTTTTACCCGTGCGGCAGAGGTGATGCTTCTGTCCCAGCCCACCATAAGTGAGCATATTCGCTGTCTCAAGGAAGAGCTTGATCAAAATTGCTTGATCGTCTTGGGCGTGAAGTCCAGGTAGGTCTTCCCTGAATCTCCTCTTCTCAAATCAAAAAATAGAAGACAAAGTGGCCCCAAAATTGAAAATGTGGCCTAGTAATATCAACTACTTGCGCAACCGGTAGCTTGTTATTTCACTATGATATCAATTTGTTATCGTGGCCCGACCCCATACTCCACAATCTGCATGGCTGAATTCATCATAATTGTGATACTGTCCGCAATACCGTCAAGTCCATTTTGAATCAACAGTTCCATTGCAAAGTCAAATTGGGTATTCTCTCCTTTTGATTGTTTTGTGATGATTACAATTCGTAAGGATAAGCAATGGCCTGCTACTGCCAAGCTTTATTTGAATTTACAGAAAGAATGGTACACTAACT
>CAZUPS010000085.1:0-8223 GCA_964621915.1 uncultured Desulfocapsa sp.
AAAAGATTATTATTCCAACCTTAAGAAAGTGTCCACTTTTTCTATATCACGTCACAGAGCATTGTTTGATTTATTTAATTACAGGGAGTTTTCCAATGATCGGTATATCAACTGCACTGGAAATGTCATTTTTATGACGAATATTGCCTCGATAATAGTCCCATATCAAAATTGGAGCAATTGCTGTAACAGCACCAACCAGCAGCCCGATGAGAATTATTAAAAACCGTATATTCTTCGATGGTTCCAAAGGTGGTTGGGGTGGATTAATTACCTTGATATTGTTTACAACTGATTTTTCTTTTCTGACCAGATCCAGGTAAATATCATCTATTCGTTTATAACGAACCTTCGCATTAGCTACTTTGTTTTGTAACACATCAAGCTGAGACTGGAGTTCCATATCTGTAACCGATGAGAGTGCAGGAGGAATTTCAAACTTTTGTTTAAAAAGGCGAAGTTCTTTTTCCGAATCTTTCAGTTGTTTGTTGTACTCATCTTTCTGTGTTTCAGTAAAGCTCAGTTCGTGACGGATTAGGCTTTTATTTGTTTCCATATTCATGGCAACCCAGATATCAATATAACTCTGGACCAGAACGGTTGCCATTCCCTGTTGATAGGTTGTGCCAGTGATCTGGATTATACCTTGCCTTGGAACTCCTTTGATTTCAACACGATTTCTAAGTTGATTTAAACGTCCAGGAGTAATTGTTGCCTGTGTTGTCGGATCAACTGGTTCCTTTTTAAGAACTTTATCTATATAAGGTGATGCTTTTTCCTTTAATTGTCCTTTAACGCCAAGAGGGGTTTTTAGGTCATTTTGTAGCTGTTTGGGGAGAATCTTGAAAACTTCTGTTTGAAACGCCGTACTGTGCATTCGTTCAACTGCGGCTGTTATGTAGTTCTTATCTCCGGTTCTGGCAGCAATTTCCTCGGTTACTTTGGAAATCATTTGGGCCCGAGGCGTTTCCAGTTGAGTGGTGGCTGTGCTGCTATACTCGGGCTGGATAATAAAACTTACAGGTAAAGCTACTGCAAGACCAACAAGTGTGAATAAGAGAACAATCCATTTATGTTCCAACACAGGAGTCAGATATTTGGCGATAAAAAATTGTGGATCAATTGGGGTGGGATGAGCATGTGGGTTCATTGTTGTTTTTATATAGTCGCGTAATATTAATTTGGATATGGAGAAGTTTTTTTGTCAGGAGAATGTTCATTAAGAACAATGCCGTCAATTCTTCCATTGCCTGCTTCTATAACATTCTTTGTTTCTTTTAGATCATCCTTTGTTGTACCGGATTGTTTTGTAATTAAAAGGAAATAGTCCACCTCGGACGTAAGGGAAACAATATTGACGTTGTTTCGATTGGGTGCAAGAACAGGAGAAGTATCAAAAATAATCAAATCATAATGATGTCTGATTTCCTGGAGTAATTCGGGAATATGTGAGTAGCGAATATAGTCTGAAAAATTCCCACATGATTCACCGGCAGTGATAACACTCAGGTTTTCAATTCCAGTCTTTTTCACAACTGCCTGCCAGGGGATGTCGTCTCGGATAAGTTCAGTGAATCCATATGATTGCGGAAGATCAAAGAGCTCGTGCAGCCCCGCACGACGCATATTACAATCTATAAGAAGGACTCTTTTCTGGCAGGAACAGGCCGCGTTGTAACCTAGTGCTGCTGTAAGAAGACTGCTTCCGGTGTTGTCGTGAGGGCTGGCAACAAGGAGAGTGTTGCCGCCGGATTGTTCAAGACTTGAAAATACTTTTTCTCGTATCTGAGTGAGCTCTGCGTAGAGATATGCTTTTTCAATAATCGGGTTGATAAATACTTTTTTCTGCCTTGCAGGAGGCCTGGGAACATTGTTTGAAAGGGAGCGGATACCCCTTCTTTTTGTTTTTTGTTGTTGGGTATCCTGAGGTTCCTTTTCTTTGCCCGGGACAAGAGTGAAATTTATATCATCCTGGAGCGGCGTTTTGTTGACAACTGTAGTCTGGTTGAAGGGGATAGTGTCAGGATTGACAGACATATCCTTCAAATCAATTCCATCCAATGGATTGAGATTAAAGAGATTGTCATCTTTCTCTTTCTTTGCTGCTGCGTTATTTAGTTGATCGGGGGAAACACAGATGTCATTGAGATCCAGGCCTTCAAAAGGATCAATGCTGTCAGCAGAATGGATGGTGTTGCAGATATCAGCTGAATTTTTATTTTCTATTGACATAGTAACTGATAGCAGGTGACTATCTCTGGAAAAAATTATGAAACGATTGGGAGTACATTTTGTCTAAGTTGTCTGTATAGCATAAAAAAATGGCATTTGCCACCAACGTGATTTCCTGTAAGAAGATATCGAGAACAATGCAGGAAACATTGCTGGAAAGGGTAGTGTGAAATCAGTCGCTTCGGAGAAAAAAAGCTAAATAAACTGTTTTTCATAAATGACATTGAAAATTTAAATATTTAATACAAAAATCCAAAAAGATATAACGGAATAGTTCTTTTTCCACCTGACAATATATCATCTTTCACTAAAAAAGCTGGCTTGTCAGCATTTCTAATTTGTCTGTTTGTCTTGTTTTTTCCACCCATCTCAAAAACAATATCATCAATGGTGAAATCCCCATGTTTTTTGCTGCAGTAAATCTTTTTACCAGCACTTGTTAAGGCATTGACAAAGGCAAGCTCTCGTTGGGTTCCGACATCAATCTGTTGGCCAAGACCTTTGCAGAGTGCTTGCAGTAATGTTGTGTTTTCGAGGAAGATTTTTTCAGGCGCCCTTAGCAGTTTTGTGCCGCGTTGGTTGGTGTTGAGTATTCGTGCCAGTCCTGTATCGTGCAAAATGTGAACGTAATGAAGAGTTGTTTTGCTGTCAATTCCCAGGTTTTTTGCAAGGTTATTAATACTGGTTTTACCAGGTGGAATAGTGGCTAGAAACGCTAGTATCTTTTTAAAGTAATGAAGATTGTTGGTTTTTAGACTGTAATAATTGGCTATGTCTTCATAGATTGTCTTGTTGATTATTGTGTCTAGTCTGGAAAAAAATTTTGATTCTGCTTCTAGTACAAAAGGATAATATCCATGGTGAAGGTATGCTTTGAAATGGCCTTTAAGCTTTGCGATATCGGAGTATTCGGCAGCAATACCTGTTGGATTCTCAATTATATCGTCGAAATGTACCGTCTTGTAGTCGGAGTCCGTTGAAAAATTTAGATATTCACGAAATGAAAAGCCTTTCATATAATGAATAACTGCACGCCTGGAAAGGTCATAAGATCCTGCGACTAAATCTAGACTAGAGCTTCCTGAAAAAACAACTTTAATTTGAGGGAAGGCATCATAGATGTTTTTTAACTCCTGATTCCAGTTTGGATATTTGTGAATTTCATCGATAAAAAATAATTTTATATCTTCCTCGTCATAGAGCTGTTGAACTAGCTTCCAGATACTATTTTGATTGAAGTAGATATGGTCGGCAGAAAAATAAAAAGCATCCTGAGGGTTGTTTATTTTATTTTTTATGAATTGTAATAACAGAGTCGTTTTGCCAACACCTCGCGGTCCAACCAGTCCTGTGAGGCGGTCTGTCACAGAGAACGAGAAGTATAAATACCTGAATGTATTGAATTCAAGGTTTTTAAGCAACCGGTAGTATGTTCTTCTAATGTCGTCTATCATAGGAGTGTGTTCTTGATTGTTGGCCTTATGTGTGGAGTGTACTCCTGAATGGCGCGAATTACAAGATCTCCGGCGATGTGCATAAAACAAGTTTGAGAGATGGGGGGATCAAAGCTCAGCTAAACTATATTTGGTGTAGGAGCTTGCCCCGAGCGATTGTAGAGTATCACTAAGTCAATTAAAATACTGGGATAAAGCGTAAGCTCGCCCGTAGGGCGGGCCTCCTACAATTCCATTTTACATTTACCTGAGCTTCAGTGGTAATCAGGTAAAAAAATGGCATTTGCCACCAACGTAATTTCCAGTAAGAAGATATGGAGAACAATGCCGGAAACCTTGCTGGAAAGGGTCGTGTGAAATCGGTCGCTTCGGAGGAAAGAAGTTAAATAAACCGTTTTTCATAAATGACATTGAAAATTTCAAGAAGTTCCCGGCCCAGCATAGAGTATTCTTTTGCACCGTTACTGTCGGGAGCTGATTCGATAACTGGTTTTCTTTCCACATGGGCCATATCAATCTCTGGACTGCTGTGGATATGGGTGCGGAAAATACTTATCCCTCTCTGAGTGAAATATTTTTGAATCTGAGTGAGGTTATTGGTGGAATTTCCCCAATCAGGATCATATTTTGTTATGAGTATCGCCAGGAGTTTGAGTTTGTTATTATGTTTTCGGATGCCTCCAATCAGGTCAAGGTAGGCGGCAAGCCCGTCAAGAGCAAATTGATCGGAGGGTGGGATGGGGATGATAACGTAATCCGATGCCATAAGGGCATTATTCATCATAACTCCAAGATTGGGCGGTGTATCAAAAAAGACAAAATCATATTCATTGAGATTGGGGTCCTGGTTGATCAGGCGTCTGATTCCAAGGACAGCATCAGATTCTTTTGCAATTTTTCTTTCCCAGAGCATACATTTTGTTGTATTGGGAACAATCTGCATTCTCGGATGGTAGGTTTTACAGGCAAGACTGGAAAGTAATCCCTCTCCTTCAGGTGCTTCAAGGGCATCGATTAGAGAGTGTTCGAGCCGATCGTTAAAATCTTCAAGAAGAATGGAAGAGCAGTTCGATTGGGGGTCGGCATCGATGATTAGTATCTTCTTTCCAAGGTTTGCAAGGAAACTGGCAAGGTTGATAACTGTGGTTGTTTTTCCAACGCCTCCTTTGCGGTTTCCGAAGGTAATAAATATAGGTGGATCTTGGTGTGTCATATGGTAATACCTGATGGTACAGAATTTTACTGATGTTCGATCTTTTTTTTAACGAAGAAAATAAATCTTTTATAATTAAGATTATAATACACGAATTGAAATAGCAAGTTGAAAATACAAGGTTTTTTTTCAACTGCTATGTGTTGGGTTGACCTTTGGCAACGAAATAAAAGTAACTTTATATAAGGACTGAATTTATGAGTAATGTAATGAAAGGAGTTCTTTTTTCTGCTCTCATCTTTCCTGGAGCAGGGCAGATAATATTATCAAGATACCGCAGAGGGGCTGTGTTTTTTGCCGTTGCATTTATGTCGGGGATTCTCTGTGTTACAGCAATTGTTCGTCAAGCTGTTGTAATGCTGCAAAATGTTGTTGCTGCCGGTGAGGTTGCAACCATCCCCAAGGTGATGAGCATTGTTGCAGAGGCATCAACTACAGCCTCGTCATTATTTATGAAGGTGGCATTTTTGATTATGTTTGTCTGCTGGCTGACGTCTGTTGTGGATGCCTGGCGTATTGGGAAGGAGTTAGATGAGAAGCCTGCTGATATATAAGAAAATGAGTAACAACGGCAGCTAGCGAAGAGCTCGCCGTCTGTCTCCTAAGGCTTCCAGGTCTTTGATTGCCTTATGGTAGCGTACACTTCTCCGACACTCCGAAAGGATGGTAAGAGCGACCAAAACATGAAAAACGGTGAGAATTATTGAATAGGCAGGCGGTGTGTAAATAATCTTATAGAGAAGGTGTATTGCCAGGCTGCCAATGACCAGTATTCGAAGTGGAATGACCCAGGTAAGGCAAAATACCCCGCGATTACTGTCTGAATAACGGTGTATGATTTTTTTGCAGCAACCCATTACGCTTCCCGGGTGACACCAGGACCGCTGATAGTGCTGTTTCCTCTACTTCCTGGAATAATTTCGATCTGTAGAGGAACTCGGTCTTTTAAGGCCGCAACATGAGAAATTACTCCAATAAGTTTATTTTCCTCACGCAGTTGAGCAAGAGTATCAAGAGCAGATTCTAATGCATTTTCATCGAGTGTGCCAAAGCCTTCATCAAGAAACAGGGAGTCGACTCTGACATTATGGGAAGCCATTCGTGAAAGTCCCAGTGCCAGTGCCAGGCTGACCAGAAAGGATTCGCCTCCCGAAAGATTTTTGGTGGATCTGATTTCCCCTGCCTGATAAGTGTCAATCACGTTGAGATCAAGTGGCTCGGTTTTGTCTCGTACCAGAATATATCTATCACTCATCTTTTGCAGATGGTTGTTTGCATGGTGAACCATCATTTCAAAGGTGAGTCCCTGGGCAAAGTTCCTGAATTTTTTTCCGTCAGCGGATCCGATAAGCATATGAAGGGTGCTCCAACTGCTCAGCTTCTTTTTTTGTGCTGCAATGATTGTTAATTGACTGGTGGATTTTAATTTGTCGCTGCTGTTTCGTGTGATTTGCTCTTTACTCTTGATCGTAATTTCTTGAAGGGATTGTAGTCGTTTTTCCTGCTCAATTACCTGTTCTTCAATTTCTGTTTCACTTTCAGTACAGAGTTTCTTCTTTTTTTCATGATCCAGGTTTGTTGATTTTTCATTAATTAGTGCTGTGAATTCCGTTTCCTTGTCTTGTAGTTTTCGGTTGAGCTCCTGGATGCTTTTCAGGTCATGAGGTGCGATTATTGCTTTAACAAATTGTTCTGTGTCTGCAAATGGTGAGTCTCTAAGGGCATCTTTGAAAAGATTTTGCTGACGTATTATTTCATCTTTGCGTACTGTTGCTTCGGTATCAAGGCGACTCCGCAGAGTGTTGATAGCGGTGAGTTCTTTTTCAATGGTTCCAGTTTTGAGACGTCTTTTTTCAACCGATTTCCTTGCATCTGTTACGGATTGTTCCAAGAGTTTTTCTTCTTCCGTTGTCACTTTATCAGCAAAGAGGGTTCTTCGTTGTTGCTGCAGGTCATTTAACTCTTTTTGGGCGAGAGTACAGCTCTGCTTCAGGACTGTTAATCTGGTCTCCTCTTGTTTGCAGAGAGCTGTCTTCGTTTCAATACTTGTGCTTACTTGTATCAGTTTTGGCTGAAGAAGTTTTTCCTCTTCTTTCTTTCCTTTCCAGTCCTGGTGTCTTTGCTTTAGCTCTGCAAGGATTGATGGAATCTGTTTTTCAGCAACTGTAAAATATCCATAGGGCGTAAGCTTCTGTGATAAATCGTTATTGAGCACATGTAACTCTGTGGAGAGTGTTTTCAGGTGCAACTCAATTCTCTGTTTTTCAGTATTGATAGAAGATACTTGATGGGAGGCCTCAAGGAGTTCCTTGTCCAACGATTGGATTTTGGTGTCCAGCTTTTCCTGTTTGTTCTCTGCCTTGTTAAATTCCAGATTGAGTTTTTCCACATTGCTAAGGTCAGTTTGGAATTGCTGACATAGAATTTCGAAGTCCTGTGATTGCTGTTGCAGTATCGGCAGAGTGATTTTGTGAAGAAGAGGGAGGTTTGTGGTAGACAGGAGATGTTCTGCATTTTTTTTGGTGGCAGTGGATTGGATTGTAATCTCATCAACCCGTTCACTACAAGAGAGTTTTCTTTCAGTTGCAATCAATCCCTGGTGGGTAAGGTCTTTTACCTGCTCATCGATGATGTGTAGTTTTTTTTGTGTTTCCTGTAGCAGCTTACTTTCCCTGGACAACTCTGGAATGTTTCCCCGGTTATATGGATGGTCTTTTGAACCGCAGAGAGGGCATGGCATTTCGTCCTCAAGGCTTTTTCTATCACCCTCCAAGGTCTGGATTCTGGTAAGGAGAAGCATGTTTTTTTCTAGGAGATCAACCTGCTGTGCTTTATTGTGTTGTTCTTTCTTCCTTAAAGAGAGTTGCTGCTGCCCTTTGGTGATCTCTTTGCTCAGCGAGACAATCTGCTTGTTGATGGTTTCTTTCTGCTTAACCTGTGTGTGCAGCTGTTTGAAAAGCTCGATTATTTCCAGAATACTCTTCTGAGTATTTTGGGCCTTGAATACTTTTTGCTGCAATCCGGTGATTTCTTCACCTTTTAAAATAGATCCTATACTATTATGGACCTTGGCTCTGTTGTGAATTGCCTGTGTAAGTTTCTGCTGACTGATCTCTTTTTCTTTTGTTAGAGTCGCTGCAATCTGTTGTTTTTGTTTTAGCTTTTTGTCTTCTTCGTCGAGCGATTGACGTGTTCCCTTGAGGGTTGAATAGAGTTCAGCCAGATGACGGATGCCAATTTCCATGGCCCCCAGTTCTTCAACGAGCTTTTTGTGGTTCATCCGACTAAAGCGTACTTCGTTTCATGAAGGGCCATTATTTTCAG
>CAZUPS010000086.1:0-8029 GCA_964621915.1 uncultured Desulfocapsa sp.
CCACTTTTTTTGCAAAACTTATTTCAAAAGTACGCTTCAGTCGGATGAACCGGAATTTGGCCGAACAGGGGTATATCTGCTCCTGGGGCCGCGTGAAGATGGCGAGGGAGAACTGCTCTACATCGGTGAAGGTGATCCGGTAAGGCCTCGACTGGAAAGCCATTTCTCAAAGAAAGATTTCTGGAACCGAGGCGTCTTTTTCGTTACCGGCCAGGAGGGAGCACTCAATAAGGCCCATGTTCAATACCTTGAAGCCCGGCTGATAGAATTAGCTCATGGTGCTAAGCGCATGTCATTGGACAATCAAAACAAGCCCAACCGACCGACACTCAATGAAGCAGACCAGGCTGACATGGAGGTGTTTCTGGGCCATATGCTGCAGATCTTGCCGTTACTGGGAATTTCTGCCTTTGAAAAACCGACGGCCGCTAAAACAGCTCACAAAAATCGTCTCCTTATCAATACCAAAGGAGTAAAAGCCAAAGGATATGAATCTACCAGCGGATTCGTAGTCTGTGAGGCTTCTCAAGCAGTTCTCAAAGCCGTACCATCTATGAAAACTCATGTGCGTGGAATGTATGATATCCGAGAAAAACTTATCAGCACGGGCGTGTTGAGCCCTGCTGATAAATATTACAGGTTTACGCAAGATTACAGCTTCAGCTCTCCCTCAACGGCGGCGGCTATCGTGATGGGCCGCAGCGCAAATGGCCGAGTCGAGTGGAAGGACAAATCTGGTAAAACTCTTAAATCTATCCAGGAAGAGCTCGCCGGAGAAGAGAAATAATAACACATGAGAAAAAAAGTATGAAATAGGATTTTTTATTTCCAGGTCATTCAGAAATCAACATATCAATATTGGATAATGACAGAGATGAAAGTCAAGATATCCCCCCTACCTGGAAATACTGATTAGAAATAGATAGACTTTTAAAGAAACCGTGGTCTGTCTCTGGTTGATGCAAATTTTTCCGATCTTCTCGGGTAATGCGCGGTGTCTATAACCACAACTTGGAACATAGATGATTCTTGATTACGAAACTCTTTCCTCTTTAAAGAAGGTGCATCCCGCCTGGCGACTCCTTGATGCTGGCCATGCGCCTTTGATCGTGAGTTTCCTTAATCGTGTTTATATCAGCGAGAATGTTCGCAACATATCCCAGATTGAACTGATCTCAAAACTTGAGGATGAGCTTTTTTTTCTCAGAGAGGTTGAAGGTGAAGAAAAATATCCTCGTTCTGCCGCAGAGTATCTTGAAGAATGGGCTCAAAACGACAAAGGATGGTTGAGAAAGTTTTATCCAGTGGGGTCAGATGAACCATCCTTTGATATCACCTCGGCAACGGAAAAGGTCATTGGCTGGTTGGAGAGTTTAACCACCAGGAAGTTTGTCGGTACCGAATCCAGACTCATGATGGTGTTTGAACTTTTGCGGCAAATGATTGAGGGGACAGAGGTTGATCCCGAAAAACGAATTATCGAGTTGCAGAAAAAGAAACGTGAAATAGATTCGGAGATAGACAACATTCGAAATGGCGATGTCAGCCGAATGAGCGATACCGCTTTGAGAGACCGCATTCAACAGGTGGAAAGTACAGCCAGGGATTTATTGCGAGACTTTCGTGAAGTTGAGAATAACTTTCGCCAGTTAGATAAAGAAGTGCGAGAGAGGATAGCTCTCTGGGATGGCCGGAAAGGAGAATTGTTAGACGAAATTCTCAGTGAGCGTGATGCCATATCGAGTTCGGACCAGGGAAGGAGCTTTCGGGCCTTTTGGGATTTTCTCATGTCGATCAGCAGACAGGCAGAACTAACGGAGATGTTGACAAAGGTTCTGGGGTTTGACGCGGTTAAAGAATTAAAAATAGACCCCCGCCTCAAACGGATCCATTATGATTGGCTTGAGGCCAGTGGCCATACCCAGAGGACAGTAGCAAAATTGTCCCACCAGTTACGTCGCTATCTTGACGACAAAGCCTATCTTGAAAATAAACGTATTATTGATATCCTGCAGAAGATACAAGCCACTGCCATAGAAGTGCGAGACGACATGCCTGCAGGATTTTTTATGAAGGTAGATGAGGCTGCTGCGACAATTGCCTTGCCGTTTGAAAAACCCTTGTTTTCACCTCCAGTAAAGCCGGTAATATCCGCGGATGTGGCCGATGCAGATGCGTCAGATATCAATGCTGATGTGCTGTTTGAGCAGTTTGTGGTAGACCGATTAAAATTGGAGAATCAGATCAAACAACTTTTGCAGCAGAACGAGCAGGTTTCACTCCACGAGATTATCGAGCTGTACCCTGTGGAGAAGGGGCTTGCTGAACTGGTCGCCTATTTTTCGATTGCTGCTGATAAGGGGGCTGTATTTGATGAGGAGTGGCAGGAAGAAATCAGCTGGCTGGAGCAGGACTCCACCAAAAAGTGCGTACACATACCCAGAATAATTTTCAGCAGATGAGCATGGCAAACATGAGCAATCCAGAATCCGGAATTTCAAAAATAGTCATCAACTTGATGAAAGGAGTAGTGTATCAGGAGGCTGACCCTGCACTTTGGCAGCATTTACTTACTGTGCAGACTGCGGTTACTGAATATGTATCTGTGCTTGGATTATTCCTTCTGGTCGATGAGTCGGAGGGGTATGCCTTTTTAAAGTATAAAGAACCGGAGGGTGAGGAGGAGCCACTTCCAAGGTTGGTGGGACGGAGGCAGTTATCATATCCCGTCAGTCTGTTACTTGCCTTGTTTCGGTATAGACTTGCAGAATTTGATGCCTCAGGGGACGATACTCGTTTGATTATGAGTCGGGATGATGTGGTAGATATGGTGAGCACGTTTCTGCCATCGGGGGTAAACGAGGCCAAATTTGTCGATAAAATTGATGCCCATATCAACAAGGTGGTTGAACAGGGTTTTGTTCGCAGGCTTCCTGGGAAAGAAAATATGATTGAGGTGAGGCGTATACTCAAAGCGTATATCAATGCACATTGGCTCAATGAAATGGATCAACGCTTGAAAGAGTATAAGACCCATCTACAGGTTAGAAATCCTCACGATGAAGAAGAGGTGGAGTAATGCAAACTCCCCTTTTTGATTTTACCAGTACCGATGAATATGCAGGGTTTCGTCTTGAGAGGCTAGAAGTCTACAATTGGGGTACTTTTGATAAAAAGGTCTGGGCATTACAGCCAAACGGAGATAACTGTCTTCTGACTGGCGATATCGGCTCCGGTAAATCTACACTTGTCGATGCGGTTACCACGCTTTTTATGCCTGCACATAGAATTGCCTTTAATAAAGCAGCAGGAGCTGAAAAGAAAGAACGGTCATTACGTTCCTATGTGCTTGGGTTTTACAAGACTGAGCGAAGCGATTTTGGAGGCTCTGCAATACCGGTTGCTCTGCGGGACCACAATTCCTATTCCGTAATTTTGGGAGTATTTTTTAATAAAGGCTACAATCAGAAAATCACCCTGGCACAGGTCTTTTGGTGCAAAGATAAGCAGGGGCAACCGGAGAGGTATTATGTAGTTTCTAAGCAGCCACTGACAATTTCCCATAATTTTTCAGGCTTTGGATCGGATCTTGGTGACCTGCGCAAACGTCTCCGTGAGGAAAGTGGAGTAGAAATCTTTGATAGCTTCACTCTCTATAGTGCCGAATTTAGAAGACAATTCGGAATTAAGAATGAACAGGCTTTGGATCTTTTTCATCAAACTGTTTCGATGAAATCAGTGGGAAATCTTACCGAATTTGTTCGTCAACATATGCTTGAATCATTCGATGTAGAGTCGGATATTACTGCCCTGATAGGACATTACGATGATCTTAACCGGGCCCATGACGCGGTGATTAAAGCCAAGGAGCAGATACGGCAACTTTCTCCATTGGTAGAAAATTATGCAGAGTATAAGCAGGTAGTTGTAAAAAATGAACATCTACGCTCTTGCCGGGATGCACTGCATGGCTATTTCGCTTCGTTGAAGGCAGAGCTTCTTAAAACGCGATTGCAGAAACATTCCGAGGAGAAGAAATGGCTGGAGAATAAGATTGACGAGGCAGAAAAGAAAAAGATTGAACAGGCGGGCGAACGGGATGCATTAACAAAGGCGATCGCTGAAAATGGTGGTGACCGTTTGGCGCAACTGACGAGAGAGATCAATGCCGTCCTTGAACGAAAGAAGTTGAGAAAAGAGAAGTCAGATCGTTACAAAAGTCTCGTTATTGACGTGGGATTGTCTCAAGCTGAATCGTTAGAAACATTTTTGGAGAACAGCTCCCGCCTGCCAGATATATTGAAGGTTAAGGAAACGGAAAGCAAGGATCTGCTGGGTGCTATAACAAAAGATGCAGTAAGGCTTGATCGTAAGCGAGAAGATCATCGGGAACTCAGTAGTGAACTGGATTCATTGCGTCAAAGACAAAGCAATATCAGCTCAAATCTTATCAGTATTCGAACAGGTTTATGTGATGCGTTGCAGCTAAATGAAGAGGATATGCCTTTTATTGGTGAGTTACTGCAGATAAAAGATGAGGAAAAACAGTGGGAAGGTGCTGCGGAGAGAGTTCTTCATAATTTCGGTTTGTCATTATTGGTTCCGGAAATTCATTATGCCAAAGTGGCTGAGTATGTTGATAGCACCCATCTTCGGGGCAGGCTTGTTTACTATAGGGTTCGTCCGGAACAGATTCTTGTGGCAGTCGATTGTGGGCAACAATCATTAGCAAATAAGATAGCAATTAAGCCAAAGTCAGAGTTCTACTCGTGGCTGGAGCATGAAATAGTGCGCCGGTTTAACTATATTTGTTGTGAGGATATTTCTCAGTTTCGTCGCGAAAAGCAGGCTATTACGCAGGCTGGACAGATTAAATCAGGCGGCCGGCGACATGAAAAAGATGATCGCCATCTCCTCAGTGATCGAAGCCGATATATTCTTGGTTGGAATAACAGGCAAAAGATTAAAGCGATTACTGTTGATGTTGAAAAATGTGAAAAGGTTATTCAGGATATTGGTGGGGACATTGCTCAAACCGAAGGGTTGAAGAGAAAAGTTGATACCGTCTTGAAAACGTTGCATCGCCTGGAGGAGTTTCCAAATTTCAGTGAGCTTGATTGGCAAAGCGATGCACGTAAGGCCGAGAACCTCAAGCAAGAGAAGATAGCTCTGGAATCGGCATCTGACACCTTAGCACTGCTGGCTGGTCAGTTGAAAAAGTTGGAGAATGAACTCGGCGCTACTGAGTTACATCAACAGGAGCTGATTCGAAAGGAGGCTACTCTTGCAGAAAAGCAGACTCAGGCAGAGAGTGAACGTAAGCAATGTTTGCAAAATATAGAACTTGTAGAAGAATCAGTCAGGTCGGATCTGTTTTCTTATCTGGAGTCGGTAAGGGAAGAGGCCCTGGGATCACATAAGTTAACTGTGGAGTCCTGCCACAACCGTGAACAGGAGATGCGTTTTTGGTTGAAGCGACACATCGATGATAACGCTGAGCGGTTCAAGCGCCTGGAAGCGAAGATAACTTCGGCGATGCATACGTATTGCAATGATTTTCCAGCTGAAACTCAAGAGGTGGATAAAACCATTGAGGCCGCTTTTGAGTATGAAAAGATGCTGGAAGCGCTTAAGGCTGATAATCTACCAAAATATGAACAGAAATTTAAGGAGTTACTCAACCAGAATACAATCCGCGAGGTAGTTCAATTTCAAGCTCAGCTAGAGAAACAGAACCGGACAATTAAGGAACGGATCGAACAGATTAACCAGTCTCTAGCTACCATTGAGTATAACCCTGGACGGTATATAGAGTTGGAGAATGCCAAAACTGCAGATCAGGAGATTCGCGAATTTCAACAGCAGCTTCGTATCTGTATTGAGGGTACTGTTACTGGATCTGAGGACGAGCAGTACGCTGAGAAGAAATTTGTTGAGGTGAGTAAACTCATAGATCGTTTTAAAGGCAGGGCTGATTCGATAGATTTAGATAGAAAGTGGATGAAAAAGGTTACTGATGTTCGTAACTGGTTCACATTTGCAGCTTCTGAACGTTATCAGGAGGATAGTAGTGAATATGAACATTACACCGATACCGGAGGTAAATCCGGTGGCCAGAAAGAGAAGCTCGCTTACACGGTTCTTGCTGCGAGTCTTGCGTATCAGTTTGGGCTTGAGCGTGGAGAGATAAAATCGAGGAGTTTTCGTTTCGTGGTGATTGATGAGGCCTTTGGCCGTGGTTCAGATGAGTCAACGAGATACGCTCTTAAGTTGTTTAAAGAGCTGAATTTACAATTGCTGATTGTCACTCCTCTGCAGAAAATTCATATCATTGAGCCATATGTTTCCTCGGTTGGCTTTGTCCACAATAAGGGTGGACAGGAATCGCAGTTACGAAGCCTCACCATAGAAGAGTATCGTCAAGATAGAGCAGCATGGGAGGCACGAACGGCTTGAGCAACTGGACCAGCATTAAAGATATACGAAAGAAGCTCGAGCGGGAGTGGGAGCAGGGCAAGTTGCTTTCGGCTCGGTTAAGTGGTGAAGATCTCTGTCCCAAACGAATTACATTGAAAAAACCACTAGGAAATGAGTGGACTAAGAAGTGGAATATTGCAAAGGCATGGGTAGATGAACTGATTGAGGCAGAAACACATGGAGCTTTCACAATAGATTCACAGGAAGTGAACCATCGTCAATTAGGGCGAAATAGCTTTCCCCAAGCAGTTATCTTTAAGACGGACGAGTCCATTCTTTCGTTCATTGGAAAACTGAGTGCAGCCCGAATATTTGACGAGTTATGCTGTCAGATTCTTGCTGATTTCCCAGAGTTGAGGTCTTGGCTGGAAAAGCGTCCGCTTGTTGCTCTCCAATATCAAAAACAGTGGCCAAGATTATTGGCTGTTTTGAAGTATCTTAAGAGTAATCCTCGTCCAGGAATTTATGTGCGTCAATTGGAAATTCCTGAAGTTGATACCAAGTTCATTGAAAAACATAAAAAAGCCCTAAGTGAGTTGCTGGATCTTATTCTGTCGAAAGAAATGATCGAGAGTAGTGCAACCGGAGCAAAAAGGTTTGAGGAACGTTATGGGTTCCTCTCTAAACCGGTTCAGGTCCGCTTCCGAATCCTTGATCCTGATCTATATATTCATGGATTGTCAGATCTTCATGTACCGGTATCTGAGTTTTGTGCATTGAACCTGAAAGTTGATCATGTCTTCATTACTGAAAATGAAATCAATGGATTAGCATTTCCAAATGTGAAAAACGCAATTATCATCTTTGGACTGGGGTTCGGACTAGATCGTTTGGCCAATATTCAATGGCTACTGGGTAAAAAAATCCATTACTGGGGTGATATTGATACACACGGCTACGTAATGCTTGACCAGCTTCGCTCTTACTTTCCTCAGGCCAGTTCTTTTTTGATGGATCGAGAGACACTAATGGCACATAAATCACTGTGGGGCCAAGAAAGCAAACCTACAAAACGGAGCCTAACACGCCTTGATGAAAAGGAACTAGACGTTTATGAGTTTCTGGTAAAAAACGTTCTCCAGGATGCTTTAAGGCTTGAGCAAGAGAGAATCTCATATTTATTTGTTTTAAAAATACTTAAAAATTTGGTGTGACAACACTAAATTTCGCGAAATAATTAGCGGATGCGATCTGGTACAGGTGACAATTACGACGGTATTTATGGCGGTATTTACGATTTGTGTGGTTTTATTTTCGAATCAATATCAAACATATACGACACAAACCATACGGACGCCGCCTCCACCATTTAGCAATTCAAAGAAGTCCTGTAAAGACCAAAACCCCGAGAGCTATCAAGGCTTTCGGGGTTTTTCTGTTTTATAGCGTGTAATAAAATTTATTAACATTTGACGGTATTGTGTTATGCCGTCATGTCAAAATGCCACCATCCGAAGGCTGGGCATCGCCGTTTCAGATTGAATGTCATGTCTTTTATGTTGATCAGCGTGCAATAATGACCCACCTACAGCATTAAACAGCGTCGAATATT
>CAZUPS010000087.1:0-7776 GCA_964621915.1 uncultured Desulfocapsa sp.
AAAGGTAGCAGATTAACCACTTATAGGCTTGTTCAAATTATTGGGGCCACTTCTAAGGAAGCCTTGCATCCCTGGCACACAATATCTAAAGGTCCTTGGGAAATAGCTTGATCACGTACTCCACCGCCATGGGCATTATAGACAAATTCAACCAATTCTTTACCCTTGGAAAAAGGGCCGCCTGTTCCACCTTCCTCATGATTACATCCGCATCCTGACATGATAATTCACCTCTATTGTATCTTCTTTAGTTTTTAGTATACGACACACTATTGGCATCGTTAAACATAGAAAATACAAAGTTCGAGAAAGATTTAACATGACTTAAATCAATTGCAGCTGCATTTATTCTCGTTTATGACAATATTGGTAGGGAAGATGCCCTAAGAAAATACCATATCTGTAATTCTAAATGGTATTGTAGATCATCCTGGTAGTGGATTGCAAATGGCAAGCCTGACTTATAAAAACCAACTAACCTACTATTTTCATATCATTTTATCTGTTACAGATACGATGCTGATTATATAGATATTCCTGGTTTGTGGGAAAAAATAAACACTTCGGGGGGAGTTATACAAAATATTTTACAGGCCTGACATTTTTCAACTACACCTGCCATTCCGACCCTGGATGACATCCTTTTCATCCAGGCCGGTTATAGAGTTGTGCCTTTTATCGTACGTTATACTTCGATATTTACAGGAGAATATTCTTCTTCCTTATCTTCGGATTCTTCCCCAAACATCTCCATTAATATTGAGGCAGGATCTTTTTCAGGATCTGCCTGATAGGCAGCAAGCGACTGCATAGATGCCTGCTGTCCTTGTCCCTGGCCACCACCCATCATCGGACCACGAAGCTCCATCATCATGGACTGCATTTCATCTTGCCCCAGCGATCCATCATTATTGGCATCAAAAGTTTTTGTCACGTCCTCTACATTGATGCTTTGACCTGTTATTTCTGAGATTTTATCTGTCATTGTTTGGAGCTCAGTCTGGTCAAGACCTCCATTGTTGTCAGCGTCAAGCTGAGCAAACCGTTGTCCTGAACCTTTACGTTGTTGCATACCCTGCATCTGAGCGAAAGAACCAGCCGAGCCACTTATTCCACTTATCATGTTTTAACCTCCTGTGCGTTATGGAAATGGTGAAGGGGAGTGATATCCGTTTCCCGCCCCATTACATGCACTTCTCTATTAGCAGCAAATGAAGATCCGAATCTTCACATATCTTATCATCGGTTACCAAGACACTTTTCACAATGCTCTTTACACAAACTTTACATTCCACCCCGCAACCTCCTGACAACGAATAACTCCTCAATTTTTCGACAATCTTGTCGAGAAACACTTTGATTGTCGAAGAGCACTCCCTTTAGGTCGGCACCAGAAACAACATAACAAGCCAATATATATTGTATTTTTAAAAAATGAATCACCTGGCACGTTTGTTGAAATACCTTTTCATGAAACAACACAATCGTACAGATGAACTCAAACTGAACTACATCATACGACTCAAACGTATATTCAATGCTGGAGTTTTTATGAAACTTAATAAACACCTCGTGATTACAACAGGGCTGGCCCTTACTCTTGGAATATTCCTTCCCACCGTAGACGGAAATGCCAAAGGCAGAGGACAGGGAAATAACGGTGGACAAGAAACAGGCTTATCTACACTTGTTGCCAATCTGCCAAAACAGGATTTGAGCGCTCTCGAAAAAGAAGGTTTAATGAAGATGCGTGAAGAGGAAAAGCTGGCCCGAGATGTCTATCAGGTGCTTTATGACAAATGGGGTCATCAGGTTTTTAGTAATATTGCACGAAGCGAACAGCAACATATGGATGCTATGGGGGCCCTGCTGAAAAAGTACAATCTGCAAGATCCGATAGTTGACCCCTCCGTAGGCGTTTTCACCGACCAGGAATTACAAAAACTCTATACATCTCTTGTAACCCAGGGAGAAAAATCCCAGATTGAAGCATTCAAAGTTGGTGCCACCATCGAAGACCTGGACATCAAAGACCTCTATGACCTTATTGAACAAACTGACAATACAGATATCAGAATTGTGTATCAAAATCTTGCAAAAGGATCCCGGAACCATATGAGAGCTTTTAACAACCAGCTCTCACTCAATGGCGTTATTTATCAGGCACAGTTTCTGTCAACTGCACAGATCAATGACATCATCACTTCTCCACAAGAACGCGGCAGAGTTGATGAAAATGGCACGCAGCAAACTGGAAACACAAGGGCCGGTAAAGGCCAGGGCCGCCGTGGAAGTATGCAAGGATTGTATAATTAACTTCTGATTTCACACAGCATTAAAATATTTAGCAACCACAACCTTCCCATAAGGGAAGGATAATTTATAGGAGGAATTCCAATGAAACATTCCACAAAGACAATAAAAGCCCTTGTTCTCGCAGCAGCAATTACACTTTTAGCTATCCCTGTTATGGCAGGTAATGGCAATGGCCCCGGCAATGGCAGTGGCGGCGGAACCAAGTCTGGCCCACAAGATGGCTCTGGCCCTGGAACCGGAGACTGTTTAAACGCAGCTTCTTTTATCATCCATGCTGACCTGCTTGTTCGTGGCGGAAACGGCGGAGGTGGCGGCAATGGTGGCGGCGGTGCTGGTGATGGTGCTGGCGGTGGTGCTGGCGGAAATGGTGATGGAACCGGTGGTGCACCCGGTGACGGCACAGGAAGTGGAAATCAGACCGGTGATTGTATAAACGTATAAACATCCCGGCGGCGCCCAAAGAATGAAATACCTTCTTTGGGCGCCACTCTTCTTCAAAGACAAACCACCCCTCTATTCCAATCATCTTTTCAAAAGATCATCAATTGTGATATAATCAAGTTTTCCCTCGGAAGTATGCAGTGCGCATACCCTCGCTCCTCAAACAAATGGTTAGTGGAAACCTTATTATTGAATATGATACAATTATTACATGCAGTACTGCGCAATAAGTGCCTCCTGACAGTCCTATGCGCCCTATTCCTGTTTCACTCCCTGGCAATACAGGCCACTGCTGCTGCCCCTTCCGGTTCTGGCTCTGCGTCCCAGGCCGCTCAACTGATTGACAAACCATTTTATCAGGCAGTTTCAAGCAGTCACCACCTTGCTGATCGTTTTCAGGAACAGTTGAATGGCCTTCTCCTTCTACCAGGGGCTATGCTGCATACCTGGAAACAAGTCGCAGCCAGTCATCCCACCGGATTTCCATTTTTGCTAATCGTTCAGATCTTTTTCGTTCTTCTAACAGGTATTCTGCTCGAATCCTTTCTTCGTAAAAAACTGCATACAACCGACACCGATATCAACACTCTCTCTTCAGGAGGCTTTTTTTACAGGCTGATGCATATTGGGCTGAGAGCTCTGCTCGAAGGATTTTTCCTGCTCTCTTTTGTAGCCGTTACATTCATCCTTTATATTATAATATTCCCGGAAAAAGGCATTGTTGCCACCATTGCCTCTAACTACCTTATTGGCGGATACTACCTGAGAGCGCTCCTCTTTTCCCTTACGCTATTCCTTTCTCCAGGAAATTCATTTTTGCGAATTCTTCCCTTTACAGACGGAGTGGCCCGATCACTTTTTATCTGGAGTTCAAGCCTCTGCGCCATCGAGATATTCCTTGCCAGATCCGGAATGATTATGAAAAAATCAGGTGCAGATGAAGCGGTTCTTTTGGCGATTGTCGGCTTGATTATTGTAAGCACAACTGCCATGCTGATGTCTCTGATTATGCAGAACCGCAAACGGGTCAGCGATGCTCTCTGTCCAACACCCACTCTAGAAAAACCAGCACCCCCGACCTGTCAATTCGCATCCTACTGGCAACTCCCTGTCATACTCTTTCTTTTTTGTGTAACCTTCTTTTGGGAAATCAGAGTTCTGGATAGCGGGAAGATCCACTTTGGTAAAATCATTGTCGTTCTTCTGGCCATCCCTGTCTTCTTTGCCTTTGATATCTGGGGCCGAAAGCTTTTACAGATCGTCCTTGTTTCTTCAGGAGCAAAAGAAAATGGACACGGCTCGTTCCTGAAAAGAATGCACAATGAAAAATATGTGCAGCGTATCCAACTTGCCTACCGGGCTCTTCTACTGGCACTCCTTATTTTCTTTTTCCTCGGTCTGTTTAAAATTGATGTTGCTCTCGGCCGAATGTTCACTGCCGGAGTACTCAGCAGTATCCTGATTATCATCCTGATCTATCTTGCCTGGCAATTTTTCACAGGCTGGGTTGATAGAAGGATTCGTGAAGAAATGCCTGACGATGACAATGCGGACGAAGGAGGTAGTGGAGGTTCAAGACGCGGTACCCTGCTATTACTTCTGCGTAAATTTGTTCTGGTGTTCCTTTTTATTATTGCCACCATTTCAATCCTCTCGGCCCTAGGACTCAATATTGCCCCGTTGATCGCAGGAGCAGGTATCCTCGGACTTGCGGTCAGCTTCGGAGCACAATCTCTTGTTACTGATATTCTTTCCGGTATTTTCTTCCTTATTGACGATGCCTTTCGAGTTGGCGACTATATAGACACAGGATCGGCTAAAGGCCTGGTGGAACACATATCACTACGCGCAGTCAGACTCAGGCATCATCGCGGCATGGTGCAGACCGTCCCCTTTGGCAAGATCGGTACCGTGGTCAACTTCTCCCGTGATTATATTATTATGAAACTGGATTTTCGGGTGAAATATGATACCGACGTCGACAATGTGCGGAAAATTGTCAAAAAAATATACAAAGAACTCCTGCTGGATGAAGAACTTGGTCCCAAACTGATTGGAAAACTCAAATCCCAGGGTGTCCGTCAGATGGATGACTCTGCCATGATTATGCGGATTAAATTCACCACTCCTCCCGGTGAACAGTTTGTTATGCGTAAAGAAATTCTTATGCGACTCCAGGAGGCATTTGGCAAAAATAACATTGAATTTGCCCATCGCAATGTCACTGTCTATATGCCGCCGGAGGATGAAGATAACAGATCGGACAACGCAAGCCCTCGTCCGTCAAAAGAAAAGATTCATGGTGCTGCCACTGCTGCGATTCTCCATAGTGAGGAAAAGAGCGAAGGTATTGTTGAAGGGGATGGCAGATAATTACATAGTGCGAGATCCGGATTCACGGGCTATTTTTTTCCACTTTTAGAAACCAGGGCTCCCGTCCACCGGTCAGAATTTCAACGCCGCCAGCAGTGACAAGAACAGTGTGCTCAAACTGGGCGCTGAGAGCAAAATCATCCGTAACCGTCGTCCAGTTATCAGCCCACACCCTGCTTTCAGAAGTTCCAGAATTAAGCATAGGTTCTATGGTGAAGGTCATCCCCTCTTCCATAACAGCCGTATTTTTCGGGTCATAGGTATGGGCGATAAAGGGCGTCATATGACAATTTTCACCGATGCCATGACCGCCATACAGAGAAAAGACAGTGTACCCACAGGTACTGGCATGCTTTTCTATAACCCGCCCGATCTCATTGAACCGCTGCCCTGGACGAACCACTTCGATCCCCTTTAACAGACATTCCCAGGTACACTGGACTAAAGAGAACGCGTCTTTACTCACTTCTCCAACCAGCACGGTTTCAGAACAATCGCCATGCATACCATCAACAAAAACAGTGATATCACAGTTCACGATATCTCCCTTCTGCAGTTTCCTGCTATCGGGGATACCATGCAATATCACTTCATTTACTGAAGTACAGATCGACTTAGGAAAGCCCATATAATTCAAAGGACTCGGATAGGCCCCATATGAGATAGCAGCCAGATGAGCAATTTCATCAAGTGCATCGGTACTTATACCGGGCTCAACTGCTGCAAGGACCTGATCCAGAACATCCCTTGCAACCTTGCCTGCCCTTCGCATTCGACTAATTTTATCTGCAGTCTCCTTGCGACAAGATATCTCAGATCCGCCTGGCTTTCCTGTTTTTGCATATCCAGGGAGAACTATATGCTCAGGAATTGATCGCAAAGGACTTAGGGTACCTGGGCCGACGGTTGCTTCACGAGTACTACTTTTGGTTGTATCCGGAGGAGCCGTCTCTCCTTTTTCATCGGAACGTAGATGACATTTCTTATATTTCCTGCCACTACCACACCAACAGGACTCATTCCTTCCAGGTAACTTCATAAAATTCACTCTTTGTATTTATTTCTGTCTGGACCACCAGTCGTTTCAAACCAGACGGGAATCAATATCTGAGCGTATAAATCTTATGGGTTACATAACTACTCTACTACTTTAATGATCTGCACTACCCACAGCTATTGATTCCCCGGCTTTAGCCTCTCCACCACGGATAACTTTAGCAAAGATTCCCTCTTTAGGCATTATACATTCTCCGGTTGCCTTTTTTATAACACAGCCATCGTTATGACATTTCTTACCAATCTGAGTGATTTCCAAAAGAATATCATCACCTATCTGAATACTGTCTCCGACTGAAACCGATGACAGGCCAAGGCCTCTGGTGATAATATTTTCAGCAAACGCGCCATCTTTCAGAGAGGGAAGTTTCTCTTTTACAATATCGATACTTTCTCCGGCTAGCAAAGAAACCTGCCGATGCCACTTGCCACCGTGAGCGTCACCCTCAATTCCAAACCCTTTCTGAAAACTTGCCAGTTCCACCGGCCTTTTCACCATTCCCTTCTTCGTGCTGGTACAGATTGCTTCGATAGTTGCCATTGTCATTCTCCTTTTCAGGAGGATATGTGACAATATCCTCCTACTAAAAGATTAAAAAAATATTACTTGGTGAGTACATCCAACTGCTGCTGATCAAGAATATTGCTGGTATTAAAAATACAGCGAAGATGAGTCATTGTCGCCTCGGTCTTTAACTTTGCAACCTGTTCCACAAGCGAACCAAGCTCCTCCGGTTTTTTCCCGGCCAAGCTACCATCAGCCACTTGCTGTTCCAGTCCTGCTATCTCTTTTCCAAGCCGTTGAGCACTGCCAATGGTCTCCTTTCGAACCACAAGCAGTTTAACCTTCTGTTCCTCGGTAAGATTCAGCTCAGCATTATCCCAATTCTGCACAAGTACCTTTGTGAGATGGGGCATTTTTCCAGTTATCAGAAAGGGAGAGTTTTTCTGTTTCCCCTGTGCCATAGCACCTGTTGCAGCCAGAGCAACGATTGTGAAGAGAAGGGTAATATAAAGAATTTGTTTTTTTATCATTCCAATTGTCCTTTATTTATGGGTTTATGGCAAAAATTTGCCTTTGGACAAAGAATAGCTGATATTGCAGGGAACCACAAAAGAAAAATACCACAATGTGGTATTTTTCTTTATTGCAAATCCTTTCTGCAACAGCAGACAAAACAATTGTTATGGGAATAAAAACAGGATGCGGGAAAAGACCATGCCTCGAGGGAATGGAGAGTAAATTGGATTTACAAAGTAGTTTACTTTCTGTACGGAAAAAACAACCAGGTCGATAGATACCTGGTTTCCGCAACCGTCCACTTAGTTTCCGGACATATACATATGACTTGGAAGTAAAGGGGTGATATTTCCATTCAATTTAATATATTTTTTGTTGTCTCTACTAGTGTAAGCCTCTACCAGACGTCTCATAATCGGGAGACCATCTCCAATCGAAGCAAGGACAAAGCCTTTACCAGCAGGCCGAAGGTGCATTTTATCAACATTCATCATCTGACACTCTCTAAGAAAAATACGGTTCATCCGACTAAAGCGTACTTCGTTTCATGAAGGGCCATTATTTTCAGC
>CAZUPS010000088.1:0-7495 GCA_964621915.1 uncultured Desulfocapsa sp.
AAAAGATTATTATTCCAACCTTAAGAAAGTGTCCACTTTTTCTATATCACGTCAAGTTGCACCATGACATGGCGAAGTTAATGTTAAAAGATGGGGTTTAATTGGCGCTTACGATGTTCTTGATTTTATTGTTTGTTGTTCAATCCACACTGCCAGAGCAAGAACTGAGGGTGATGTTTTAGTGTCGAGGAGAGTTTTCTGAATTCCTCTGAACTTAACGTTAATGTTCTGATCTTTCTGTTGATATGTTTTTCGGTCTTTTGAGTTAAATCATGAAGATTATTCCGGTCTATGCCTCCAATCAGAACAAGGTCTATAATGCCGGTATCTTTTCCTTCAGCGTAATCATCAATGAGTATTGCTTTTTCAAGGTTACCAAGGCGTTGGATCATTGACTCCAGAATGTGATCCATCCCAAGGGCTTTTTTAACCATGGAATGAAGTTCATTGAATATAGGGTGGTTGCGGTTGGCGGAAAACAATATCTGGCGACCATTCTTTCTACTTGTCAGTAGATCCGCTTCTTTGAGTTGGTCCAATTCCTCTTTGATATGACTGGGAGATGCGTGGAATTCATTCGCAAGTTCCCGCAAGTACGCATTCCCGTCTGGATTGAGGAATAGGCGCATCAATATCTTAATTCGAGTTTTTGAAGTTATGAGGCCGGAGAATAATGATTTCATTTTGTATTATGTTCTGATTTTAAGAACAGTATACCATCGGAAATTTCTTTTACAAAGAAAAAATTGCTGCAATGGTCAGTTGACATTTTTTGTCGAAAGTACAGACAATTTTTGTCAGTATTGCTTGCTGATAAGCTGCCCAAGTGAATATAGTCCTTTTATTAAATTCTCCTAACTGATCTAAATCGCGATGTAACTTTGAAAATTTAGTCTTTGGCATGTTTAATGCTAGTGATGGTGTAAGTAGAACATCTTACTAATTCAATCGGAGGATTATCATGTTACAAAAACTTGGAAAAGCATTACAGAAAGAAAATCGCCAAAAAGGCTTTACGCTTATTGAGTTGATGATCGTTGTAGCTATTATCGGTATTCTTGCCGCTATTGCTATCCCGCAATTTGCTTCTTATCGTGCCAGAGCACAAAACAAGGCTGCTCAATCAGATGTTAGGAACCTCACAACTGAGACAATCGCATATCATGCAGAGTATCAGGAATTTCCTAATTAACAGAGTGTGTGGATGTTCATGGTAATGTATTAATTCACCAGGAATTATTTTTGAAAAGCAATATATAGGGAGACATTAAATGAAGAAGTCACTAATTTTTGTATCAATAGCCGCTGCAACACTTTTTGTAAGTGCCAGCGTATATGCAGCAGTAATTACCCAAGATGGTACTACTCATCTTGTAACAGTTGATGGTACCAATGTACCTGGCGGCAATGATATAGAATTTTCACCGTCAACAAATGTTATATTCGGTGGGGCCAGTAGTGAAACAAGTTTTCTTTATGCGTCATATCATTCAGGAGTTGATCAGAAAGCGTCAGGAAAACAATTTGCGATGGCAGCAGATAGTACCAAAGTATTTTGGAGAGATATTAGCGAAACTTCAGTTCAAACATTTAGTGCTACTGACACAACCAGTTCTAGTTTGGATGGTGACTGGAATAGTCAATAAAAGATCATTTTATGGTTAGGTTGTTTCTGGCCTTATATTAGCCCCCTTTTTATTCATAAAAAGGGGGCTTTTTTTTCTCGATATGAATATTATTTCATGTAATAACATCAGCAAGTCGTATCAATCGGGCTTCCTTGAAAGAGATAGATCTCTGGCTCTACGTAAAGTCAGCTTTCATATAAAAGAGCGTGAATTGTTTGGATTTGTCGGCCCTAATGGTGCCGGGAAATCTACCATCCTAAAGATACTCATGGGGTTTATTCGGCCTGACACTGGAACGACCCATATTCACGAAACTTTGGCCAGCAATCCCGAAAGTCGCCATTTGCTCGGATATCTTCCCGAGCGTCCCAGCCTTTATCCACACCTCAGTCCTCGAGAACATTTGCTCTTTGGAGCAAAGCTTCATGGGATGACAAAAGATGATGCATCAAATCACATCAATGATGTTCTTAAGGTGGTAGATTTACTGGATTCTGCAGATACCCCGATTAAAAAGTTTTCTAAAGGCATGGCCCAAAGAGCTGCTTTGGCGTACGCACTTCTGCCGACGCCAAAGATACTCATTCTGGATGAACCCATGTCCGGTTTGGATCCGATAGGCAGGCAGATAGTTATAGATATTATTTTAGAAGCACATAGCAGGGGGTGTACAATTCTTTTTTGTTCTCATATCTTAAACGATGTTGAACGTATCTGCGATCGTATAGGAATTATGAATAAAGGAGAGCTTATTACTACAACGACACCTGCCGCTGTGCTTGATCAATTTCCACCTGAAAAACAACGTGGTGGCAAAACTCCCCTGGAATCTTTTTTTCTTCACACCATAGAAGAGGGTTGTTGTGAAAAGTAGTATTATACAGATAGCCCTTATTACCTACAAAGAAGGGCTGCGGCACCGGATTCTCTATGGTGTGATATCAGCTGCATTGTTGTTGATAATTGCTTCGATCCTTCTTAGTGGATTATTTATGAGGGACTTGCTCAAAGTAATCCTTGATATTTGTCAATCTGCTACAAGCGTTGGAGGGTTGCTTATTCCTTTTTTTCTGGCGATTAATCTTCTCGCTGGAGATATAGAAAATAAGACAATATTTGCAATTCTTGCCAAGCCAGTCAGCCGTCAGCAATATATTCTTGGTAAATTTACTGGCCTGACACTTTTGACAGGCATGGTGATGTTTATCCTCACCTGTGCAACCTTATTATCAATATATGGTGCGACTTTTATTTACCCTCAAGCTGTTTTTTCCTCTCTTTCTATCCAGTCCATAGTATTTTCTTCTGTAATGGCATTTTTGGGAGTAACAGTTCTAAATTCCACGGTAATACTTTGGTGCAGTGTGACCACCAGCTCGTTCCTGGCAACATTACTTACTCTGTCCACTTATATGATTGGTCAATCTACCGAAAATTTAGTTAGATTTTTGAATGTCAGTGGGGAGGAAGCTGCCGTTTCCCCTATGGTACAAAAAATTGTCCATGGAGTTATGTATATTTTTCCCAACTTATCAGCTTTTGATTTCAAACAACTTGCAGCTCATGGTCTTGCTATCCCCATGCAGGAAATGGTTTTTCTCCTATTCTATTCCATCTCGTATTCAGTAATCATGCTTATGCTCAGCATGTATCTGTTTAATAAACGGGATTTGTCATGAATCTAAAGGTCATGCTAAAAGGTTTTATACTTTTAGTACTTATGACAGTTAGCTGTATCTGCACAAATTTGCTGTTCAAAGAACATAATCAGCGTCAATCCGAAAATATTAGTCCTCTCGCGTTACTCCCTATACCTGTAACAGATGTCATCAGCCTGGAGTTTAAAGGTCTCGTTTCCGATTTTTTAATGCTTGATGTGTTAACGTATATGGGAACGAAATTAATGAACCGAAGCGAGTTAAGCCAGGATGAATGCAATATGGTTTATCTTGCACTTAAACAAATAATTAACCTGGATCCTCGATCATCGGATCCATATGTGATCGCCGAGACCACACTTCCCTGGGATGGGGGATTGGTTAAGGAAACAAATGAAATCCTGGTAGAAGCTGCCAGAATGCGTCCTCATGATCCCCGTCCCTTTTTTTTTCTGTGGTATAATTATTTTTCATTTTTAAATGATCCGGAAAAAGCGGGCTACTATCTCCAAAAGGCAGCGAAACTTCCGGGAGCACCGCCATATTATGCTGCTCTGGCCAGCAGAATGGATGTGTATTCGGGGCAACTGCAGGGGGCGATTATCTTCTTACAGGAAATAATCAAAGAGACTGATGATCCTGCATTGAAAAAGTATTTGCTTCTGCGAAAGGATTCGTTGAAAAAAATGTTCCTGCTTGAGCAAAGCATCGCTAAATTTGAGAAGAAATTCGGCAACAAGCCTCTGAAGCTTGAAGAATTACTTAACACCGGTATTCTGGTTAGATTGCCTGAAGACCCTTACGGGGGAACTTTTTTTATTCGAGAAAACGGCAGGGTTTATACAACATCTAAACTTATGCGTGTAAAGAAAACAAAATAGTTCTCTTTCCGGGATATGTTTTTACTTCTGCAGGAGTAGCAAGTTCTCTCTGGCATTTTTAAATTGAGGGTCAACGTTTATAGCAGCCTTAAAATATTCTTCTGCTTTCTTAGTATTACCTCTGTTTGCGTATATTATTCCAAGATTATTATAACTGTCAGCAATTATACGTACTTTGCTTATTATTTGCAGATAGCTTTTTTCAGCTTCTTCGTAGTTTCCTGCGCGAAGTAACAGATTCGCATAGTTATAATGCACAGGTGGCTTTTCAGTGAGCAATAGTGTTGCCTTGCGGTAATGTTCCAGTGCTTTATGGCCAAGTCCTTTTTGAAGAGTAAGAAGAGCCAGATTGTAATGAGCAACCAATGATCCCGGGGTAATTGCAATAACTGTTTCAAAAGTTTGTTGCGCTAAGTCGGCATTGTCTGTCTGCATGTATGCGGTGGCCAGATCGATTAAAATATCAATGTTTTCTGGATCATTTTCTTCTGCTTTAGAAAGCACTTCTACTGCATCGGATGCCATGCCTGCACGTAGCATAGCCTTTCCTAGTTTAGGGATAAAGTGTTTTTGTCCTGCTTTAAGTTTACTTGCGCTTCTGAGTAATTCAACAGCTTCAGTATATCGGGCTTCTCTTAATAATAGATCGCTCAGTCCAAGAAGGGCGACAGCATTATCTTTTTCTCGTTTAATTGCTTTTCGATAGTATAATTCAGCGACTTTTGTGTTTCCTTTTTTATCGTATAGTATCCCTATATTTTGGTAAGGATGTGTGTCACGGGGGTCAAATTTTATGGCCGTGTGAAAATATTTTTCGGCTTCTATGTCATCCCCCGTTGCTCCAAGGGCTTTCCCAAAGTTATTGTTTGCCCGGGCGTCTTCTGGGAATTTCTGGACAATATTTCCCCAAAATTCTACTGGATCTAACCAAACGCCATTACGTTGAATAGTCCATGTGGAATAACAGATGGAGATAAAGATAAGGAAAATGGGGAGGATTATATTACTTTTAACTATTCGGTATAAAAGTAGAACGAAGAAAAGGTAGAAGAATGTTGCCGGGAGGTACGTGCGATGTTCAAAAACCAGTTCAAGGCATATAAATGATGACTCGAGCAGAAGGGTAAGGAAGAACCAGATAACGCAATATGATAATAGCCGTTCTCTTTTTGCAGAAATAACAGCGATTATAAAGATAGATATAATAAGCAAAAATGAATGAAGAGTGGAAATCGGACGTATCATCGATACAGATATCGGGAAATTGTAATCGAGAAACAACCTGTCAGCTGCCGGATATAACAACAGTCCCATATAGTGAACAACTACCCTGAATTGGGTTAGTATTCTCTCAAGTACATTAAAGTCTCTTGTCGGACATTCTGTTGAAAATAAAGTGAACAGGGAGGGACCGAGGTATATGTAGCAAACAGAGGCAACGAAAAGAACAAGTGCCAAAATCAGTGGGGTTTTCTTTAGGAGCCATTTCCAGGAAGGATTCTGGAAGAAGTATATTTCATAAAGAAATATAGCAATGGGCAGGGTGATTGCTATTTCCTTTGAGCCTGCAGCAAGTATTCCCATGCCAAAAGAGAGAAAAAAGAATACCAATGGCAACAGTTTAGAATTTTGATTGTGCGTTTGTTGCCTGCTTCTTCCGATGACATAGAAAAGTAATGACAGTATGTAAAACATTGTAGCCATACTGGTCATTCGCTGGACAAGATAGGTTACAGATTGTGTTGCCACTGGATGGACAAGCCATAGAAGAGAGGCGAAAAAGGCTATTCCTGAATATGCTTCGTATTTTTTTCTGTTAACCGGTAGCGCTAATGTGTAACGAATGAGGAAATATAGGGCGATTGCGGTGGTGATGTGAATAGCTATGTTAACAGCATGGTATCCGGGGACTCGGTATCCGCCAAAGTAGTAATTCAGTGCAAAGCTGAGGTTACTGATAGGTCTTGTTGTAAGTCTTCCTTCCGAAAGTACTCTGCTAATTTCTTCGAGGGAACCTTTTTCCATTTGTAAGGCAGGTCTTTGTACATTCCCAAAATCATCGAAATAAAAAGGTACGTTCAGAGAGTTTGCGTATAGCGTTCCTCCCAGGACAACAAATAGAAATACTACCAGCCAGTTTTTAGTTTGATTCTGTTCGACCATTCCCGGGAGGCTCCTGTAGGGTGAAGCAGTAGTTGATGGATATTAGCAATTATACTCAACAGTTTGATTTATACATATGGATAGCATATATAACATTATTATGAAATTTTTATAAATAATCACTTATATGCAGTATGTAGAAAATTGTATAATACGTTAACTTGCCAAATAACTTAAAAATCCAGGTCATGGTAGAAAAGAAAATTTCAAAAACTATAGTGTTCTGTTTGCTAACGTTACTGTTTACACTATTCGCATTGTATCAGCTATACCAGGCTACTACCTGGGGGGCGGGATTGAGCCCTGATTCAGTTACCTACTTTAAGGGGGCTGGAGGGATACTTAGCAACAAGAATCTTGATGGAATTGGAAATCACTACCCACCATTATATTTCATTTTAATTGCATTGACAGCATCTGTTTCCGGTGATGTGCTAGAGGCACTCAGGTGGTTGCAACTGTTAACCATAATTGGGACTTTCCTGCTCTTTACTCTACTTGCATGGAAAGGGACTCGTAAGTCTCTTTTTCCAACTGTTATTTGTTCCACTCTGTTTGTTACCTCTCAAGCGGTTTTACATATCCATGCGATGGCGTGGTCCGAGGCCTCGTTTTGTTTTTTTTCGTTACTAGGGTTTTATTTCCTTGTCCGTTATCTGGATTCTGGGAGTATTCGTTTTTCTACGCTTGCATTTTCTGCTCTGTTTATTGGGCTGGCTTTTGTTACCAGATACGTGGGCATAACGCTTATTGTAACCGGTGTGCTGGTATTGTTGTTTTACGGCAAGAAAAAAATAAGATGTGTTATTGATAGTATTTATTTTATCTCGATAAGTGTTCTACCCATGTTGGTGTGGGGGATCCATAACTGGCTTGCGGGTAGCAGGGCAACCAGTAGAGAACTGGTAATTCATCTTATTCCCATGAAAAAAATTCATGAGGGAATACAGGTGTTACTTGATTGGTTGTTTATCCCACACAATTATCCATTTATTTTACTGGGGGGAGTATTTGGTATTGCTATCATCTATGTTTTTACAGTTAAAGATGAAAAAAGAAGAGAAGTCAGTCTGGTAACAGAAGTTTGCTTTATTTTTATCTTTGTTTATATCGGTTCATCCGACTAAAGCGTACTTCGTTTCATGAAGGGCCATTATTTTCAGCT
>CAZUPS010000089.1:0-7456 GCA_964621915.1 uncultured Desulfocapsa sp.
ATTGAACCAGGCCAATGACCGCAGTTCACACGGCAGGGTAAACGTCGCCATAAAAGGCTGGGTGTTCATGGTTGGTGCAGATACAGACCGTCAATCCATTGAGCATTCATCTTGGAGTAATGGAGCCTTCACACATTCTCTACTAAAAGGACTGGATGGAGAGGCTGACGGTTATCAAAGTGTCGGCCCTAAAGACGGTACAGTTACAATGGGAGAACTACGTGCTTACATGAATACTGCTATGCCAGATGAAACTCAAAAAGTCCTTGGTGTGGCAAAAAGGCCAGTCATCACCACTAACACAGGTGACCCTGACATTTGGAATCTTACTTTGCAGGTATCACAATAAAATACACGGCTTTCGCCGAACCAGCGCATTAACTCAGACGGGAAGAACGCTTGCGGCCTAGCGGTTTAAGTTCAGTGGCCCGCTGGTTATGCAAAACGTTCGGCTAACATCACAATATCATGGTAAATAGTCATGGTAATTTATGGTATCGGCTGATAATTAACTAAGGATTAAACATGAAACATTTTACGTTAGTAGTTTTTTTGTTTTTCTTTGTACTTTCACTTATTGGATGTTCAGGGAAAACACATATTACATCACAGCCAAAGGGCGCTGATGTTTACCTAAACGATGAATACATTGGGAAAACTCCTATGAGCATAACCGTTCCCGATACTGTTGGAAAATTTGGAGATACTATGCATATAGTGAAAGCAAACAAAAAAGGTTATCAAGATCAAGAAAAAATTTTTAAAGAAGGTGCATGGGATGCAACTCAATTTATAATTCCCGCCGAAATCCACTTTGACCTTGAAACACTACATGCCGAATCACCCGTTTACCAGCCCGCAACAAAAATACCAACATTCTCACCAGCCAATAATACAAATAGCAAAAACATAAGCTGGGCTATAGTAATTGGCATCTCCAAATATCAATATACTGGTCAAAACGGGTTAACCAATCTTATTTTTGCAGATGATGATGCAAAAGCATTTGCTAACTCCCTTCGTAATCTTGGTTGGTCAGAAAGCCATATAAAACTCCTCACAAACGAAGAAGCAACTCAACGAAATGTGATGATAGCCCTAAAGTCTTGGCTTACAAAAGCTGGCCCAGATGATCAAGTTGTTCTATTCTGGGCTGGCCATGGCTACGCTGACCCAGAAGACCCGGAAAAGGTATATTTAGCCACATATGATACAGATATATCTATTCCCGCCACTGGTTACCGCATGGATGAAGTTCGGAAAGCACTTGAAGAAATAAGAGCAAAGAATGTTGTGCTCCTTGCGGACACTTGCCATGCAGGAAAACTTATTACCAGAGGAAATGGAAACCGTGGCATCTCTATTGTGCCTAACATCAAAGAACAGAATGTTCCCAAAGGTTGGGTGTTCATGGTCGGTGCTGATACTGATCGTCAAGCAATAGAACATACCTCCTGGTCTAACGGCGCCTTCACCCATTCTTTGATCAAAGGGCTTGACGGTGAAGCTGATGGTTTTCAGAGTGCTGGGGCAAAAGATGGAGTAGTCACTATGGGTGAGTTGAAGGATTACATGAAAACATCAATGCCCGATGAAACACAGAAAGTTCTTGGAGTAGCTAAGCATCCTGTAATTACCACAAGCTCTGGAGACCCGGACATCTGGAACCTTACACTACAGGTACAGCAGTAATACGGCAAAAACCGCCGAACAATTTAATACACGCGGACCCCATGGGGCTGTTTCAATTGGCTTTATGCTTTGCCTCGTTGCTACCCTAGTTCAAGCTGCATGGCTGTTCTTTGGGCAGGTGATCATGGCGTTCGGCGATGAAAATATGAGCAAGGTTAATCAGGAAACATCTCAAATTGCAATTTTGCTTAACTGCTTGATATTGTCATTTAAAATATTCGTGTTACATATGATGCGGTAGAGCAATTACTTTTAAAGATTTTGATTCTGATGACTCAGATGGCATGAGCTCGGCTCAATGACGGGGTAATTTCTGGTGAGTTCGGTGGCGAATCACATCCACTTTCTCCCCGTTTTCCCCACCACCATCACTCACTGAAAAAGCGATTACTTAGCATCACTTAGCATCCATCGAGAGGAAAAGCCCCATGAAATATAAAGCTGCCTGTTGGGAATTGAACATTAATTACAAGGAGTTATGCCGTATGTTTATCACTGGAATTTCTGTAAGAAACCTGATTCACATACATATTCTTTTATGTTCTGTTTTTCTATCTGGATGCGGTGTACATCCTATTATCCTTGAATCTGAGCCATCTGGGGCAGAAGTATTTTCATCTGGTAAAATTCTTGGTACTACCCCATTAGTATATAATGTTAGTTGGTGGATTGGAGGGTCTGATGTTAGTGGCAAACTTATAGAAGTTGCATTTCCAGGCTACCAACGGCTTCCATACGATAAATCTTTAGAAACGGGGCTTGGTTTGAAGACTATGGTAAAAAGCTACCCTGAAGGTGCTGAGATAGTAGAAGATGGAAGAATGATAGGCAGCTCACCTTTTAAATATCTTCCACTTTTCCCCGATTATCTTAAAGCCATCATTTCTAATAAGAACACGAATACCAAAGAAAACCAGGTAACGTACAAAAAAAATATAGTAAAACATCAGAAACAAATTTCAACTTCATCAAGAAACAACTGGGCTGTAATTATTGGAATTTCTCAATACCAATATTCTGGCCAGAAGAATGGTTTAACAAATCTCATCTTTGCTGACGATGATGCAAAAGCATTTGCCCGCTCACTTTGTAATCTTGGTTGGTCAGAAAGCCATATGAAACTCCTCACTAACGAAGAAGCAACACAAAGAAATATTATGATAGCTCTTAAATCGTGGCTTACAAAAGCTGGACCAGATGATCAAATCATTCTATTCTGGGCTGGCCATGGTTACGCTGATCCTGAAGACCCGGAAAAGGTTTATTTAGCCACATATGATACAGATATATCTATTCCCGCCACTGGGTATCGTATGGACGAAGTTAGGAAAGCACTAGAAGAGATAAGATCAAAGAATGTTGTACTTTTTGCCGACACCTGCCATGCGGGGAAACTTATAACAAGAGGAAATGGTAACCGTGGTATTTCTATTATGCCGAATATCCGCAAGCAAAGTATCCCTAAAGGTTGGATATTCATGGTTGGGGCTGATACAGACCGGCAAGCTATAGAACATACTTCTTGGTCAAATGGTGCTTTTACCCATTCGCTCATCAAGGGTTTAAATGGTGAAGCAGATGGTTTCCATAGTGCTGGAGCAAGAGATGGTATGGTGACCATGGGTGAACTGAAAGACTATATGAAAACATCTATGCCAGATGAAACACAAAAAGTCCTTGGTGTAGCAAAACATCCTGTAATTACAACCAGCACAGGTGATCCTGGTATTTGGAATATGACTTTACAAGTAATACAATAATAACACGGCCAATGTTGGGGTGGGGTCGGGCCACGCTAAGCTATTGATTTAATATTGGAATGCTGACTTGTTTGTTGCGTAAGTGGTTGATATTACTAGCCCCCAAAGTCGGTTTTGGGGCTAAAATGGGCAATATAGAACTAACTGCCAAAAATCGCGGAACGTATACTGCCCATTTTTGCCCAAAATGAATAATGTGGCTTAATGATATCAGCTACTTACTGGAGGTGCAAATTGATAATACATTGGAATATCAGTCGCCTATCTTGGCCCGACCCCAAGTTGAGGCAAGTTGAACGTGGGGCAGGCCATTATAGGCGTCATGTCTTGAATAAAATAGGCCCAATTCTAAATTTTGCATAATGAGAATTCAATGAATTATAAAATAATCCGTGTGAAAATGGAAAATGAATTTAAAGTTTGTCCATCTTGTGGGTATGAGGATGGTTTTCACACTATGCTTAAGAAAGAAGAAGATGTTACTAAATGGCTATTTATTTGCCCTGCCTGTCACAATGTTTTCGATGTAGGTCACACGTTAAGGGAGTGAAGATAAGTACTTGAAATAACACAACATGTAAAACAGCCCGACTTGCGAGCACGCGCGTTCTCTTGAGTCAGCTTCAACAATTTTAACCGTTTAAAATTGGTAGCCAGCTGGTTGGCAAGCCGGTTATCTCAAGCGTTGTACACCAATTATTACTTCCCCAAATTATAATGCGCTGGGGTGGGGTCCTGGACAGGAAAAGGGGGTCGGTCCGCCGCAATAGCTTGGAATAAAAGATAATACTATAGATATAGGCCCTTAAAATGAGCTTAGCGCAGCACTTTTGGTATCAAAATAGTGGATTTAAGGAATAATAACAGAGATGCCTCGTGCAAAACGATATTACATACCAGGATGTATTTGGCATATAACATCACCGATGTCATAAAAAGGAATTTCTGCCTAAATTTTCTAGAGATCGGGGGACAGTTTATTTAATTACCCAGCCATCAAAAATAAACACGGCAAAAAGATGCCGAACAAACGCATACACTCTGACCGGCACACACGCACGATTTTCGGTAGTTAATCACCCATCTTGCTACGCTCTCAATTCAAGCTAACTCCATGGCCGGCAGGTGATGCAAGACGTTAAGCGATAAAATAATGAACATCGAAATCCCGCAGGAAAAAATGACAACAGGTGAGTTATTGGCTGTAATCAACGGGGAAGATCTCCATGCGTATCGTGCAGAACAAGCTATCCGCACAAGAATTCAAATTAAATCGAAAAAATATGAAGGTACACCATCATCCAAATGGCCACCAATAACTTTCAATTGGGATTTGTCACTAGAAGGACAACGCTTTTCTTTAGATGGTGTGAAAACAGAAAAATTTGAGGAGTACTATCCGGAAGGGTTTCTCTTAGGTTCTGTTGAGTTAGCTGATTTTGACAAGATTCTTTGTCATTACAGCCGTCGTGATGATGGTGAATTATGGGAGGTTGGATCTACCAACAAATTAGCACAACTGATTGTTTACCTTTCAGAAGGTCGAAAAATATCCCCACCACTAGTCAAGCCACTTGAGTCGGGTGAGATTATTTTTAACGGCGGCCACCACCGCTACGCAATTGCAAAAGAGTTAAAAGTGAAGAGCTTACCATTCTATGTCTGTCCAGAATCAAAAATGACAATGGAATCCCTTTTAAACATAGCGTGGCAAAATGCAAATTGACTCAATACTTCAATTCCTACAAGACCACATCCCTACTATGGAACAACTCATTCAATTGCTAGATGTTATTATTTGGCCAAGTCTTTTATTCCTTGTGATTTTATTGTTACGTGAACCCATTAAAGCATTACTGCCATTAGTCGAGGATATCTCATATAAAGATTTTAAAATTAGATTTCGTGAGGGTTTAGATCAAACTGCAGAAGAGCTAAATAATGCAGGAGTAGAACTTCCAACTGAAACAGCTGATGATTCAAAGAGCTACCAGTTAATAGAAACCTTGCCACAAGCCGCCATTCTTGAGTCATGGAAAGAGTTAGAATCGGCAGCAAGAGAAAAAATTAAAGAGCTTGCTCCATATGATCCTGAGTATAAAAATCTTATGCAGCGACCAATATCTTATTTGGAATATACCGGAGCTCTCACCCCATCGACATCTAGAGCAATTCGTGAGTTGCGTTCTTTAAGAAATAAAACAGTTCACTCCACCAATGTGAAAATTACCAAAAATGATGCTAAAGAATACCACTCACTCGCAAAAGCCATTACGACACAAATAGTAGCAATCAGAGAGTTACCTAAAATCAAATTATCTGCACTAACCTCAATAATAACAGAGCTCAATCATCTAATCGATAGTGGGAAATATAATGAAATAACAATAGATGATGTACATACAGTCATCAAAAGGAATGAAATCATACCATTTCTTACTGAAACAACAAAAGGTGATTCAGACTTTAGTATTTTTGGTGATAAGGGACCATATGCAAACTTTGTAAGATATTATCATGAGCAAATGCACCAAATGTACGATGGCTATGCTGGAAATGAGCGTAGAAAATGGGGCATTGAGAATTATGGTTTATGCATCTTACTGGCCTGGACAAATGAAATAATTCAGCACGGAGCTGGCTGGTATCCAAATGACCAATAAAAATTTAAAAGGCTTAACAATTAAATGCACCCGACTGGCTCACACGTCCGATTTTCGGATCTTTATCTGTCACTGTCACTCGCTCCACCATTCCGGTAAATCCATGGCCAGCCGGTGATTTTGAACGTTATACAAATAAAATGAAACTAAGCATAAGCCTAAAAAACGATATAAAAGACCTAGAACCAGTCACTCATCTTTTCGAACGACATGACACTGAAGTTTCTGTTGTTGATAACGAGATTATTCTATTACTCAACTACCCAGAAGAAGAAAATAAAATGAATGCCATGAGTACATTGATTAAAATTGGCTCTTACGTTCAACGGTTTATACAATCCATCAACGGAGCATCTAAATTTGTAAATCCTGCGTTCCCCGTATTGGAATCTGCAAAAATAACGTATATCTATAAAAATGAAAAAAAGACAATTCCAAACCCAATAGAAATAAATGGTTCTTTCTGTATAACAGGCGGATGGTACGACCCAATTTTGCCAGAAATAGTTTCATTAATTTGCGACAATGTTTTTATATCCAAAGCATTTAGATTGCTAACTCGCAAGCAAGACTGGATAACATTGTTTAATATAGAAAATATTATTGAAGAATCTCGTTTTAAATTTTCATCTTCTTCAAGAAAACAAAGCAAAATATTTAGTGGGTCTGCAAATATAAGCTCTGTATCTAAAGACGAATCAAGACACGGATACATCTATAGATACGAACATCCAAGCAATGAAATGACCATAAATGATGCTCATAAATATATAAATACATTACTGAAAGAATGGGTTTACTATCACATTAATCTTCATCGCAAAAACAACCGTCCTTAGAAACATCAATGAACACAAAAACATTATCATACGCTTTCTTTTCTGCGTTGCACTTGACGCAATTTACAGGGAAAAACATCGAATCCCACGCCCCTACCACCGGAGTTCTCGGTGGAAACTTTTCAAGTGCTTTTACTAAATCTTTTACAGAATATGTTTGTTCAGTCATCCAACTATTATGTAATATACCATTCATTAAATCATCCCATATCTTATTAAAAATAAAAGAAATAAAAAAGTATAACAAAAAAATGCACCCGACTGGCTCACACGCGCGATCCTCAGATGTTATTCTAAGATCTTGCTACGCATTAGTTGGCATATTAATCTATGGCCAGCCGGTGATTTAGAGCGTTCGACCAGTCAAGAGAAAGGAAATATAATAGGATAAAGAGCAAATATTTACGGAAGGAGACAAGGTATGAAATCATGCAATAAGCTAAGTCCATTGATTATTGTAAGCATTTTGATTCTGCAACTCGTTGGATGTGCAAATAATACC
>CAZUPS010000090.1:0-7042 GCA_964621915.1 uncultured Desulfocapsa sp.
TTTAACTTTTCTTTTAGTTTCTATGCTTCTTATATAGCATCAACCATGCCACTTTTATTACTTTACGATTCAACACCCCTCACACAACACCTAACAATCTGTATTTACACCATATTAAATAATATTATTGCCCATATACTGTCGCTACACCTATGCTGTTGTGAAACAAGACGAAGAACATTTATGTGGCATTCGAATGAAAAAGTGTAGCATTGGCCCAACGGTTATGTTGCAATTTTTCCGGATAGGTGTGGCAATGGAAGAATTATTGCTCTTCAAAGTAAAATCTGGAAAATGTTTGCTGCTCCCATCCGTGTCTGTGTTAATGTTGCCAGATCTATAAACATGACACGATAATGATATCAGAAAAACAGTTAGAGCCAGAGGAAGGATAAAAATATGACAGTTGAAACAGTTCGTGACGTTCTCGCATGGTGCTCAATACTTAACATGGGATTGCTACTGTGGTGGTGGTTATTTTTAATACTAGCCCACGATTTTGTATATATCGGTTTCATGGTAAGTGGTTCAATTTGACAGAGGAGAGGTTTGATGCAATTCATTACAAGGGCATGATGTTCTATAAGTTATGTATATTCCTGTTTAATATTGTCCCGTATTTAGCAATACGTATTGTCGGGTAATACAATGTCCCCTAGCAATATGCTAGTAAACACCTTAAACTCACACAGCACTGCTCTTGTTTACCTTGCCGCTGGTTCAATTCTCAAATCTGTGCTACGTATTCATATGTATCAATACGTTTTTAATTTTCCATATCACCATTCTTAATCAGTAGTGTCGAATTAGAAAGTTGCATATGCCTTTTTTCATCATTTTCAATGTTTTAGCCCCATTCAGGGCACCTAAAGCCATGAGACCATCACCATTAAAATAGTTTATTGCGGCATTACTACTCGGGACCATATTGCGATATAAGTTCCTGAAAACTAAGGCCTTATTGGAATTTTATTTTTAATCATAATTATCTCTCGTTTTCTCACAGGGTGAATATCCCCTGAAAAATTGGCTGAGTTTTATACATAATCAGAAACAATAAAGACAGGATGAAATATATGTCGGATAATGGACTGGAAGCTCTTCAGTTGAGTAAATCGTACAAAGTGGATTCCCGGCAGATAGCAGTGCTTAATGGTATCAACATAACGGTTCAGGCTGGTGAATTTGTCGTTATTGAAGGAAAAAGTGGCAGCGGTAAATCAACCCTACTGAGTCTCCTTTCTGGGCTGGACAAGCCGGATGCGGGGACTATCACTCTAGCTGGCACCGATATAACCCACTTGAGCGAGGATGCACTCGCCCCCTTTCGCAACCGGACAATCGGCTATGTCTTTCAATCTTTTCACCTCGTCCCTTCCCTGACCGCTTTCGAAAACATCAGTTTTCCGGCTGAATTAAACCGGGACCCACAGGCTGTAGAAAAGGCACAGGAATTGCTTCATCGGGTCGATCTCAGTTCAAGGATGAATAATTTTCCGCACCAGCTTTCAGGGGGAGAAAAACAGCGTATTGCCATCTGTCGGGCTCTGATAAACAGGCCGAAAATTGTCTTTGCCGATGAGCCCACCGGTAATCTGGACTCGGCCAATGGAAAAATCATCATGCAACTACTCCTGGAACTGCGCCAGGAGTTCAAAACGACACTGGTTCTGGCCACTCACAGTAAAGAAATAAGCAGCCAGGCAGACCATGTCTTCACCTTGGTTGATGGCAGGATGGAGAACGTGTCAGAGCAGGGACACTGAGGAAACTATGCACTTTCGCTTCCTCTTCAGACAAATAAATGGTTCCCGTAAACAGGCAGTTATTTTTGTTTTCTGTGTTGCCTTGTCCCTGCTGACCCTTGCCTCTCTTGGGAGTTTCAGCAACAGTGTTCGCAACTCAATGCTCAACGATGCCAGGCAGCTGCACGGGGCAGATATCACCCTGCATTCCAATTACCCCTTCTCTGAACAGCTACTGAAAACCATTAAGGACCATAAGCAGCAAGGGCTGGTGCAAGGTGCTCTGGTAAATACGTTTTACAGCATGGCCAGCAGTCCCCTGACGAAAAAATCTATCCTCAGCAATTTAAAGGTGGTTGAAAAGGGATATCCCTTTTATGGCAAGGTCGAACTGCTCTCGGGCCGGGAATTTTCAGAAGTGTTGACGGAAGGATCTATTGTTGTCGAACAGTCGCTCCTGGATCGCTTGCAGGCAGGAATTGGCGATACGTTACAGATCGGTTCCGCGACATTGACCATTGCTGATATTGTGACCCTGGAGCCAGATCGACCGGTTTCCTTTTTTTCCTTTGGCCCCAGAATTTTTATAGCAGCTGCCGATCTGGAAAAGCTCGATCTTATAAAAAAAGGAAGCAGGATACGCTTCACCTATCTTCTTAAAGTGGAGAACCCTGAACGTGTTGAACAGCTAGCCAAAGACTTTTCTGCAAGAGCCCTGAAACCACAGGAGAGTGTCAACACCTTCCAGACCAGTAACTCGCGTATTAAACGTTTTTTTAATAACTTAGTCTTTTTCCTCAGCCTTATAGGTCTATTTACCCTGGTATTGGCCGGTATCGGCATCCAAACATCTCTGTATGCCCTGTTTCGTGAGAGTGAGTATACGATTGCAATCATGAAATCGGTGGGTGCAACAAACCGCTTTATCAGTGGCCACTTTACTGCCATGGTCATGCTGCTTGGTATAGCCGGAACACTCCTTGGCCTTATCTTGAGTGTCCTGTTGCAATTATACTTCCCCACACTTTTTGCCACTATTCTGCCGGCCAATATCAGTCTGAATATATCCTGGATCTCAGTTTTAGAAGGATTCATTTTGGGTACAATTGTAGTAAGTCTGTTTTCTTTTCTTCCTCTACAACGCCTCAGGAATCTCAAACCGTCTTTTATTTTTCGCCAAGAAATTTATAACGAAGCAAGAGGGGTCCTCCATTACGGCGCGTTGTTGCTCATCATCATATTCTTTATCGCTCTGGTTATCTGGCAGCTTGAAGAGGTCAAGACAGGATTGTATTTCGTACTGGGACTCTGCGTCCTTATTGGCCTAACAGCACTGCTCACACAGGGATTGCTCTTTCTTGTAAAAAGAACCACACCACGCTCTCTCGCACTCCGGCAGGCCTTTCGGGGATTGTTCAGGCCAAACAATGCAACTCGATCTATTATCACTACCCTCAGTACGGCACTGGCTGTAATTTTCTCCATTTACCTCATTGATCAAAACCTGCGAGCCACCTTTGTAGAGTCCTTTCCAGCTCATCTGCCAAATGCCTATTTCCTGGATATCCAGACAGATCAGAAAAAAGAGTTTAGTGATATTCTTGGGATAGATGCAGAATATTTTCCCATTATCAGGGCCAGACTGACTGCAGTTAACGACACCCCGATAAAAAGGGACAGTGGGAAGGAAAAAAAACGGGGAGACAACATGACCCGTGAGTTTAATCTTACCTACCGTGATTTTCTCCTTCAGGACGAACAGCTAGCAGAAGGAAAAACTCTTTTTGGCAACAGGGTCAATGAATTGCTTAGTCGTGGAGAACAGCCCGTTTCAGTACTGGACACGGTGGCAAAAAGAGGAAATATCAAATTTGGCGATCTGTTGCTCTTTAAGGTGCAGGGCATCCCGATGAAAGCACGGGTGACGAGTATACGTACGAGAGCAGAATCAATGATACGGCCATTTTTCTATTTCGTATTTCAAGAGAAATCGCTCAAAGACGTACCGCAAACGCTTTTTAGTGCCGTCAAAATAGATGCTACACAGTTGGCCACAATACAGAACACACTTGCTGTCAAATTGCCTAATATCAGTGTCATTGATATAGGTGCTACGGCTCATTTCCTGGGCGAAATCATGCACAAGATGTCATCCATTATTCAGTTCTTTACCTCGTTTTCAATTGTTGCCGGAGTACTTATCATTATCAGCTCCATTTTCGCAACTCGACTGGCCAGGATCCGTGAAGCCGTCTACTTTAAAATACTGGGGGCCAAGGGATCTTTTGTACTCAAGGTTTTCACCTATGAAAATCTTATTATTGCACTTTTCAGCGCCTCACTGGCAACACTTATCTCCCACGTAGGAAGTTGGCTAATCTGCAGGCAGATCTTTACCATTGCCTATGATCCATCATGGGGCAGTACGGTTGTTATGATTGCCTTGACGCTTATCCTGGTTATCGGGGTGGGGCTGGGTGCCACAATTTCCATTATACGGCAAAAACCGATTGTATATCTCCGAGAGGAAAAATAGGAAGTGACAATGGATAAAATAACAAAAAAGAACATGTTTCACTTGCTTACAGCGCTCTCCTTCCTGCTCTGTTCCCTTCTCCTGTTCAGCTGTGACCAGCAACAGGCACAACCAAAAACAGAGGAGCTAAGCACCACTCCCCTATACGATGGAACCATCATTGCTGTTGGCGACAGTCTGACTGCGGGACAAGGCGTAGTGGAAGAAGAATCCTGGCCGGCTCTTATAGGCAAAAAACTCGAAAATGACGGGCATCGCTGGCAAGTCATCAATGCAGGGGTAAGCGGCGAAACAAGTAGCGGCACGCTCTCAAGAATAAAGTGGATAGTGGCCCAGCAACCGGCAGTTGTTATCCTGGAAACAGGTGCCAATGACGGATTTCGAGGTATTCCTCCCGCTGTTATACGGAAAAACATAAACAATGCAGTACAGATACTACAGGAAAGCAATATTACCGTGATACTCGCCGGTATGCAGATAGTCCAGAACCTTGGGGAGGAGTATGCCAGAGAGTTTGCCGCAATTTACCCTTCAGTAGCCCACGAACGGGATTGTCTCCTGATTCCTTTTATCTTGCAGCAGGTGGCTGGCGAACCTGCTCTCAACCAGACCGATACCATACATCCCAACGAAGATGGGCATACAATTATAACAGAAACGGCCTATCCCTTTGTGGTACGTGCCATTCAGGCATTACAGTAGTTCAGTTTTATTAATGGCTGAATGATCTCAGGCTCGTATATCGATAAGTGATTTTGCCTCTAACGTGACAGGAGAGGCAGCCTTGGAGGATGGCTGACTGGTTTGAGAGGTGAGTCCCTCAAGAGATTTCTGCAAAAGCTGCAAAGCCAGTTCGGGTTGCTTGTTGGCGGATTTGAGGATTGACTGGTTCATGGTCGAGGGAATACTGGTACTGCCTGCAATACTCATAGAGAATCTCCAAATTCGGGTTCATTGTATATAAAGAGGACGCAACCACCCCTCAGGTGCCTCCCCAAACTATCAATAATTATTTCTTATGGTATACCTCTTGATTAAAAATTTCAGTAACTATTCTCAATTTCTTCTTGCTATCATAAAAAGCGGCGTTATAGTAAATCATAAGTATTATTTCTCGTCAAAACAATCAGCGTTTTTTTTAATATATTTTACAGGCATGAGGTAAAGAATGATACAGCAATCCACCGCAGCAACGTTACAAGGCGGCTTACAATCATATGTAAAAAACACAACTTCGGGAGTGGCATCCACAAGCCGGACAAAAAGCAACTCACAGGAACAAGCCGGCCCAAGCAGCCAGGCCTCTCCCGACGTTACAACCAGCTTTTCAGCGGCTAGCCTGGAAGCCTCCCGTGCCCTTAGCCAACCCACAGAGGTCGCTGCTCAGGACAGAACCGAAGAGAGACAAGGTGAATCAGAGCTCCGTGAGTCTTCGGTTAAACAGCAGCAAGAAATGATGACTCAGACCGAACAGCAACAGTCACGCCCTATTGATATCATGGCCTGATTATATGCCCCCCCAGGCACCCTTAGCCTGGGAGGCGAATTTCATAAGCTTCCCCCTCCCCCCTTGTCTTGTTATTGCCTGTCATGGATTGACAGCCAGTTACAAGATCTACAATCATTACAAACCTTTCTCCGACTACCGGGCATTGCTGTGTAATTTCTAAAGTAAAGATATCGATTTCTCAACCGTATCTTTAGAAATCACCATATCACTTTACACATCCCTCTGTCGCAAACTGCCAAGCGATTGTCGTAAACTGCCAAGCATTACTTTTTAACCGCAGTACAATATACAGGAGCAATACTTGTTTTCAATCAGTTTTCTAAGCTCTTACAAATAGGCACTCTCATGTATAAAGGCGAAAGATTTAACACCATTACTCATTTTGCAGGTTCTGTGGCAGCCCTTATCGGCCTTGTTGTATTGATTGTTATGGCCAGTCACCAGGGAGACACACTATCCATTGTCAGTGTTACCATCTATGGATCTACGCTCATTCTTTTGTATGTTGCTTCAACCCTCTATCACGGCTTTCGTGGGAAGGCAAAAAAAGTATTTCAAAAACTAGACTATTTCGCAATCTATCTCCTGATTGCCGGAACTTACACACCATTTGTCTTAGTTACTCTGGGGGAGGGACTGGGCTGGGGTATATTTTGTATTGTCTGGAGCCTGGCAATTTTTGGAATACTCTGGGAATTGTTTTCTCACAAAGAAAGCAGACTTGTGCCACTGATTATTTATCTAGTCATGGGCTGGATGATTATTATAGCCATCAAGCCATTGATTCAATCCTTGAGTATGGCAGGTTTTGGCTGGTTACTTCTTGGCGGTTTAGCCTATACCTTTGGGGTTATTTTCTATGTTTACGATGAACAAGTCCGACACTTTCATGGGATATGGCATCTGTTTGTTCTGGCTGGGAGTACCATTCAGTACTTCACGGTGTTATATTATGTTCTGTAGCTTTGTCTTCCGGCCGGTAATTAATTTCAAAGCTAATCTGTAGTTCTGGGATAATATACTTCCCCCCTTTTTCTTACTCACAATCAGTCGCATGCAGGATCTTGCTGAAGAAATAAGCCTCAAGGGTAGCATTATTGACTAACAACAAATAAAAAAACCTCCCGTTTACCGAATGTAAAATTCGATTAACAAGAGGTTATGGATGCAGGGTTAATACCCTTATTGACCGTTTGTTATTTTGCAGCTGTAACCTTTGCTGGAGCCTTGTTTACATATTTAAAGAATACT
>CAZUPS010000091.1:0-6681 GCA_964621915.1 uncultured Desulfocapsa sp.
GAGAATCCACTTAAAAACAGAAGATACTGTTCAAACAAAGGGAACCACTTCTCATCTTCATAGTGACCTCACTTTTATATTAGTTATATATTTATTTGTTGTTTAAATGCTATCCCGGGTACGGTGATACTATAGCAATTATAAATTGAGTTGCGAGAGGACGTAATTTTGTTCGACACTCACCATTGTAATGTTAATCTGATGAGGTTGTCCTGTTGTAATTCGAAATATAAATCTTAAATAGAAAGTTAAGAAGCACCTCAAGATTGTTAGATGTCGAGGTGCTTTTGCTAGTCTGCAGAAGCTGTAATAACTTTTTATATAGCAGCTGCTAAAATTTTCTTAGAGACATCAAGAGTTACATCCCCATGCTCTGACAAAGCTGTCATACCGTGATTTTCTAAAGATACTAACACTTTCTCAATAAGCTCTTCTCCTAGATTGTAGTCAGAAAGTTTGGTAGGAATATCTAAGCTATGGAAAAATTCTTCAGTTTTTAGAATAGCCTTTTCTATTCGCACGTCTTCACTTCCCTCTGTAATCCCCCATACTCTCTCAGCATATTGCAATAATTTCTCTTTCTTTTGTTCTTTTCTAATGCGCCAGTTGGCTGGTTGGACAACAGCTAGAGTTCTAGCATGGTCAATACCAGTTAGAGCTGTAATCTCATGACCGAGCATATGTGTTACCCAGTCCTGAGGAACACCAGCGCCAATCAAACCATTAAGCGCCATAGTAGAGCACCAGACAAGATTTGCTCTTGAGTCGTAATCTTCAGGGTTTTTATAGGTCTTCTTACCAATCTCTATCAATGTCTGAAGAATTCCTTCTGCTGTACGATCTTGAAAACGACCTTCAGCCGGAAAGGTAATATATTGCTCTACTGTATGAATAAAACTGTCAACAATGCCATTAGCTACCTGCTTCGCTGGTAATGTATAGGTGATTGTTGGATCTAGGATTGAAAACTTCGGAAAAGCCTGTGTGCTAAAAACAGGTAGTTTATCTTTACCGTCAGTTATAACGGCACCATTATTCATTTCTGAACCAGTAGCTGGCAGCGTTAGAACTGTACCAAAAGGAACTGCACTATCTACAGGAACAGGATTAAAACCAAAATTCATTAACTCACGCTCACGGCCAACAAACTCGTCGGCACACGCTGCAACACAGATAAACTTGGTTCCGTCAATTACAGATCCACCCCCTACAGCAAGAAGGAAATCAATTTTCTCTTCACGAACAAGCTCTATGGCCTTAATGAGAACTTCTAGCTTGGGGTTTGCTGGAATTCCTGCAAACTCAAGAACCTCGCGATTTGACTTTGCTAATTCACTTTTAACCTTATCGAGCAGTCCTGTACTCTTAGCACTGCCTCCACCATATGTTACTAATACTTTAGCATTTTTAGGAACCAGATTATCTAATTCACTTAATTGACCTTCACCAAAAACAATGTTTGTTGGATTGAAAAAACTAAAATTTTGCATATTCTACCTTCAGTTATATTTTTATCATCTGGCATCCATAGACCTTTGATTGGCCATCCGTTCTGAATGTGCCGACAAGTCATGATTAACGAAGAACAGGTCGTTCAATTATGACCAGATTGTAAATTGAACCACATAATGTGATGCCGCCACTTTCACAGAGTGATGTGCTCAAGTAAGCCGCTAACAATTTTTTACTCCTTACTCTTTTTTTCAACGGCACAATGTAAACCTTCTTTCTCGGATAAAGTTGAGAAACATTTATTACAAGAAATACATGCCGCCTTAGCCCTGTCGCCGCCTGCCCACCTGCTGATAAGGTTTGGCTCCCTTATGAGAGAACGTGAAAGGGCAACGTAGTCGGCAAGTCCTGAATCCACGACATCTTGCACAACATTAAATGACAGAAATCCTCCCACAAGAATAAGAGGAACGCCTATCTCTTTCTTGAATTTTTCGGCAGCCTTTCTGTAATAGACTTCCCTCTCTTCAGACTTTGATGTGCCTACCCTGGATGGAATGAGCTTCCCGGACTCAAAGGTTCCACCGCTCATTTCAATGGCGTCCATTCCAAGATCTTCAAGCATATGGGCCACCTCGATGGTTTCTTCAACGGTAATTCCGTTTTCAAGAAAATCCTCCGAGTTGGCCTTGACCATTACCGGAAATGATTTGCCAACCCTTTGCCTGATTTCTTTGTAAACTTCGAGAAGCAATCTTGCCCGGTTCTCAAGGTTTCCACCGTAACTGTCACTTCTTTTATTATAATGGGTAGATAGAAACTGACTCAGCAAATAGCCGTGAGCTGCGTGAATCTGAATTCCATCAAAGTCAGATTTAACTGCTCTTTCAGCTGCATCACCAAAAGCGATTACCGTTTTTTGGATTTCGTCAACTGTCATTGCGGAAGCTCTTTTAACCCCAGATTCAAATATATCTGAGGGTCCGAGGGCTGCATACTGATCTTTTCCTATACCCTGTTGTCCGGCATGAGCAAGCTGCACGGCAATAACTCCGCCATTTTCGTGAACGATCGACGTAATCCGTCTTAGTCCATCAATCATTGCATCGGAATAGATACCCATCTGTCGAGGACCTGCCTGTCCTTCCCTTGCAACGTGGGCGTGACCAGTAATGATAAGGCCTACCTCACCACGGCTGAGGTCATCCATGTAGCGACACAGCTGGTCTTGCACAGTTCCATCAAGCCCTGCCATTGCTTCGTAGGTTGCAGATCTCACAAATCGGTTTTTTATCTTCATTCCATTGAGCTCTGTTGTTTCAAAGAGTTCGGTCATGTTTTTCCTTTTACTAAAAATGTATTTGCGTGGGGTTTACAAAGTTACCATCAAGCATGATGAAGACCTCATAGGGTCAGTTAATGTTCCAAGGTATTTTTAAAACGATACCTTAATAAGGAAGTTATAGTGACAATACCCTCCTTATTAATAGCTCCACGATAAGGCTGTTAACGGCGGAGAAGCTCAACAATAGCTAAAGCAGCGGCTTCTGAAGAGGCTGGATTTTGGCCAGTCACTAAATTTCCATCCACCTCAACATAACTCCCCCAATCTTCACCTTTACAATACACGCCCTCATTTTGTTTGAGCATGTCTTCTACTAGAAAAGGAACAACTTTGGTCAGCTGAACAGCTTCTTCTTCAGTGTTGGTGAAACCGGTTACCTTTTTCCCTTTAACTAAATGTTCTTTTTGGGCATTTTTAGTATGCCGCAGAACTCCAGGGGCATGACAGACAAGTCCCAGCGGTTTGCCCTTCTGGTGAAACTCCTCAATCAAAGAAATAGAATGCTTATCTTCAGCCAAATCCCAAAGCGGCCCGTGACCACCAGGGTAAAAAACTGCATCATAGTCTTCTGGTTTGATCGAATCTAAACGAAGAGTATTGGCAAGCGCCTTTTGGGCCTGCTCATCTTTTCGAAAACGGGCGGTAGCCTCTGTCTGGAAATCAGGCTCATCACTTTTGGGGTCGAGTGGGGGCTGCCCACCTTGCGGGGAGGCTAAGGTAACTTCAAAAGATTCGTCTTTAAAGACAAAGTATGGGGAAGCAAATTCTTCCAACCAGAAACCGGTTTTCAACCCGGTATCGCCAAGTTTATCATGTGATGTAAGAACCATTAAAATTTCCATAAACTCACCTTATAATTATTGTTTACGAGAGTTCGTTATTAACTTTGATGACAAGTTTTCCAAAATTTTGACCTTCCAGCATGCCCATAAATTCTTGCGGCGCATTCTCAAGACCTTCAACTATTTGTTCCAGGAAATGTATTTTTCCAGATCCCAACATTTCCGTCATTTCTCGTGCAAATTCATCATACCGATGGCCATAATCATCGAAGATGATAAAACCCTGCACTTTGATGCGTTTGACTAAAATGGTACCTATAAGAAGTGATAAACGATCAGGTCCATCTGGGAGTTTGGTTTTATTGTACTGTGAAACAAGGCCGCACACAGGAATCCTGGCGCCAACATTGAGTAATGGTAAAACACCATCAAATACCTTTCCGCCAACATTTTCGTAATAGATGTCAATGCCATCGGGGCAGGCTTGTGTTAGCTTATCGGCAAAATCGGGGTCTTTGTGATCGAGACACTCATCGAACCCAAGAGTCTCTTTGGCATAAGTGCATTTTTCATCCCCCCCGGCAACGCCAACCACACGGCAGCCTTTTATTTTGCCGATCTGTCCAACAGTTGAACCAACAGGACCAGTTGCCGCAGCCACGACCAAGGTTTCACCCTGCTTTGGTTTGCCAATGTCGAGGAGCCCCATATAGGCTGTGAATCCAGGCATTCCCAAAATACCCAGAGCAAACGATGGGTTTACAGGGTTTGTTCCCAGCTTGGTCAAATCAGAACCATTTGATAATGCATAGAGCTGCCAACCGCTGTAGCCCAGGACCCACTCACCTTTTTCAAAATCAGGGTTTCGGGAATCTTCGATTTGACAAACAGTGGCGCCAACCATTACGGAATCGACATCCACAGGAGGAGCGTAAGATGGAGCATCACTCATCCGGCCACGCATATAAGGGTCAAGTGAAAGATAGATACTCCGCAACAACACCTCTCCTTCCCGCGGTACAGGTGCGGCTAGTTCTTCTAACCGAAAATTGTCTTGAACCGGTGCACCTTTCGGGCGGGAAGCGAGCACAACACGGTGATTGGTAATTTTATTATGTCCCATGGTATTTGTACCTTTTTGAAATTTTTTGTCCGAAAAACAAGGTGATTGGTTCCACTCAGTATGTCTTTCCTGATGTATTAGACCAGTCGTCTTGTGAGGTTTACAACAATATGCCTAAAAATCCAGGCCCTTTGTTATTCTTCTGTATTACTTGTCAAAATTGAAATAGTGATTTGCATAGCCTGTTGCAATCCATCGGCGTTACGCTGCAATTTGCCCATCAACGTTGCCCCTAGCCACATGTTATAGAGTAAATCCGCAGTCACGGCTGCATCAACCTTTATTATTGAGCCATCTTCAATGCCTGCTTCAATACACTGTGCTATTCGTTTAACAACCAGAGAAGATCCGCTCAGCAAAGCGAGACGCATCGGTTCTGAAAGATCCGCCACCTCAGCACTCAACTTGACGACCAAACACTTATGGTCAACACACGAATCGGATTGCGTTTCAACCCAGCGTTGCCAATATTCCATCAGTCGACTGTAAGCAGCCCCCCCTCGTGGTTGAAAAATATTTTCCAGAGCAACAAGATATTCGCTGAAATAACTCTTTATTATTTCTTCACCAAACTGTTCCTTAGACTTAAAATAGTAGTAAAAAGAGCCCTTAGGTATCCCAGCAGATTGTAAAATTTCCGTCAATCCCACGCTTGAGAAACCTTTACTAACAATGAGCCTATAGCCAGTATCTAAAATGTGTTGACGCGTTTCTCTGGTATCTTTCTTCATGAAGCAAACAGTAATACACAATAGACCGGTCGTCTAGTTAAGGTTGTCATTTTTTTTGATGAAACACTTCTTTCCACTTATTGTGCCGCTATTCAGAGGAGTTGTATGACTCGTTTATTTTTTAAAGCTTCGAGAAACCAACATTTACACATGGATTCTCTTGGATTTTTCATGCAATCAGCATTGTGTTGCTGGAAAAGATATCTTTTGGCAATGTTAAATATGATTTGATATAAGCAAATTAGGATCTATTACGTATATAGGCTGAATCAGTTTTCTGGCTCTACGCGGGTGTGCTTTTGCATATGGGAATGTAGAACACGGATGACTTCAATACCTTCTTGTTTTTCTCGATAGTTAATGAGGTAACTGTGAAATTTTTTTATTTGAAAAAAAACGAACACCCTTAAGTTGGGTGCGCCTGGGGTGGTATGGAGTACCAATTCCAGGAAAATCCGCAAGAAGCTCAAATGTGTTTTCAGCTGCCTTGTAGACACGATCAGCTGCTTCTTCATTGTCCCGTGCAATATAGATCCAAATGTTGATTAAATCCTCTTCAGCAGCTGGAGTTATAAGAACTGAGGGCATTTGTAAATACTTCCGTTATTAAAGTAAAGATCGAGCCTTCTTTTTCAAGGACGCCATATTCAATGGCTTTGATACACCACTGTTTATACCGTCCACCAACAATTTCTCAGTTTCCTCGTGGTCGTGCCTGATAAGGTCACGTAAATAATCGCTTGCACTTTGATACTCACCCATATTTACACGGGTTTCGATAAAGGCTCGCATCTCATCCGGCATCGAGATGTTCAGGGTAGCCATTGTCCGACCGTTTGTATCATGCGAGTTCCTCGTAAAGACTGATACAAACAAGAACACAAAAAGAGCAAAAAATACTACGAAACTTCCAGAATACGCTGACTGGTGTGAATCTTAAACCCTATTGCAGATAGCGTAGACTTCGAATTCCTAACCGGACAGTGCTGATTCTTTTTGTAGCCTAACCATAAAACGAACAATAGTAATGATAGGATAAAACCCACAGAGGAACGAGCAAAGGCTTATTGGTTCAAAATGATAGGATTCTCCTGCAAAACTGGACGGTAACAGTTGAGAGAGGTAATAATGTGTTAGTGGTGCCTTTGATGAAATCGATCTTTGATAAAAATGACACACACCGGTATACTAATTACGGTTCATCCGACTAAAGCGTACTTCGTTTCATGAAGGGCCATTATTTTCAGC
>CAZUPS010000092.1:0-6638 GCA_964621915.1 uncultured Desulfocapsa sp.
CCACTTTTTTTGCAAAACTTATTTCAAAAGTACGCTTCAGTCGGATGAACCTGAATTTCACTTACCCACATCAACGGATGAATTCCCCCTCTCAAAATTTATGACATCAAATTGTTATTGTGCATTCTAATTCTTCAAAATAGAATAAGACGGAGCATCAATTCAACAAATTGATAATACAGCAGGGAGTTTTGGAAAAATTAAATGATCAATTGTGTAATTACTATCTGACATCATTTAAATTAGCCTCCGCCTATGAGAATGTTCGGTGCAAGGTGTTGTGAAAAAATGAAAATATCCACTAGGTTTTTCCTTTATATTTCTGCATTACTTATTGTAACCTCGGTCGGTCTGGGGGTTATATCTGTACGTGATGAGCGTTCCCACCAAATGAAAGAGGTGGGAAGTCAGGCCCGTACACTTTCTGGAATTCTGGCTACAACTTTCAAATATTATCAAATGGGGGGGCGTTCCCAGCGTATTGGGGAATTGATTCATGCGGTCATACCCCATGGCCAGGAAAGTAATAATCTCCTTATCAACATCTATAACGAGCACGGTCAGCTTATGGATTTTTCATTTGAACATGGAAAAATTGAAAGAATCCCTCATCAAAACATAGCACCAGATGAGATATTAAAGGGGAGTCGGGAACAACTTATCAAAGATGGCCGGCATCAATACTTCTCAGTCATAAGTCCTATTATAAGTGATTCCAGAGACCTTCAAGGTGCCGTGGAGGTTCTGATTTCTCTTGATCAGATCAACAGAAATCAGAAGGGCCTGGTTCGGAAATTTATCGTTTTTATTGTTCTTACGGCCTCTTTGCTTGGAATACTTATATATCTTATTACCCGTTGGAGCATCACACTCCCCATCGCCAAACTAAAAGAAGCAGCGGAGAAATTAGGTCACGGTGACCTTGGTTTACGAATCGAAAAAAGTGGCGTTACTGAGCTTGATAATGTTATCGAAGAATTCAACCGCATGGCATTTAATATCGAGCAGCAACATAAGCGGCAGGAACAGTTGTTTACTGAAAAGATCAATCTTGAAAAAACACTTCGTCACACTGATAAACTTGCATCCATAGGTCAGCTGGCCAGTGGCCTGGCGCATGAGTTGGGTACCCCATTAAATGTGATCAGCGGTCGGGCTGAACATCTTTTAAGTAAATTACCTAAAGAACAACCCGGTACCAAAAACCTGGAGATTATTATTCGTCAATCTGAACGGATCACCAAAACAATGCAGCAGTTGCTTGCTTTCTCCAGAAAACCCGCTGCACATTTTGCTGAACTTAGCCTTGAAAAAGTCATTATGGAGGCATTTTCACTTTGTCAGATGAAACAGCGTAAAACGGCCCCTCAAATAAAGATCGAGCTGGATCTTTTAGAAGAGAAGATGATTGCAGATGAGGATGGCCTGCGACAACTCTTCGTGAATCTGATGCTGAACTCCTTCCATGTATTGCTTGATGGTGGCTTAATTGAGGTTCACAGTTTCCTCAACCCAGAGAAAAATCAGGAGATCATTATCACCTATGAAGATGATGGTCCCGGTATCCCATTGGACAATAAAGAGAGAATTTTTGATCCTTTTTTCACCACCAAAGATGTTGGAGAGGGAACGGGGCTTGGCCTGTTTATGGTAACAAATATTGTGGAAGAGCATCAGGGGGGCATCACACTTGACAGCAGTTCCACTGACGGAAGCAAATTTATCATCTCTTTGCCTCATTCTCCCGCCGGACAGCCAATGCTTTAACAGGGCTATTACATCATCTCGTTCTTCTCCTCAGACTGACAAGGTGAGACATTTTGCCGCGCACTGTCCCTTTTTGTCCCGCTTTGTCGTTGGTATCAATTGCGACACAACAATATCAAATATGCAAGACCACAGGGCTTGACAGCGTTTTAGCAGATACTCCATTGTTTTCTTTCCTGGCACATCTCTTGCTTCCATAAGTAAACTGATCATTTCTAAAACCCATCACTTACTTTTGGAGTCCTCTGTCATGTCCCCATCTACACAAAAGTCCAATATGAACTGGACAGTTCTATTTCTCTGTTGGCTGCTTGTCAGTGGATCGACAGCGGGAAGTATCTTTTTCAGCTCTGTAATGGAATTTGCGCCCTGTGTTTTGTGTTGGTACCAGAGAATATGTTTATTTCCCCTGGTTCTGATTTTAGGAGTCGGACTGATATCTTTTGAAAAAAATGTTGTTAAATATTCTCTTCCGTTGGCCATAGCAGGGTGGTTGGTGGCTCTTTATCATACCCTGCTCTATTCGGGCATTATACCCACAAGCATACAACCCTGTTCCCAAGGTGTTTCCTGTACAGAAGAATATATTGACCTGTTTGGTTTTATCACCATTCCGATGCTCTCTTTATTCTCATTTTCAATACTAATTGCATTGTTACTTATCTTACATAGGAGAATGACTAAATGAAAAACGCACTATTAGTAGTGGCAAGCTTTGCTCTAATCTTTGGGTTTATGTTCGCTAGCGACTGGTACAAAGAACGGCAGGCTGAGAAATCAAGTTTTATGGCTCAGGAAAATGCTGAGACTTTTATACGGGAGCACTCTGAGGCACTTGGCAGTGATGATGCGAAGGTGTATATTGTTGAATTTATGGATCCGGCATGTGAAACCTGTGCAGCCTTTGCTCCCTTTGTGAAGCAGATGATGGCTAAGAATCCCGGTAAAATCAAACTTGTCCTTCGGTATGCCCCGTTCCATGATGGCGCTGACTATTTTGTTACAATGCTTGAAGCTGCTAAAAAACAGGGCAAATACTGGGAAACTCTGGATGCAATGTTTACGTCACAACCATACTGGGCAAGCCATAGTAATCCACAACCTCAACGAGTTTGGGAGTTCCTTCCAGCTGTTGGGCTTGATATGGAACGACTTAAAAAGGATATGAAAGATCCTGCAATTGCAAAACTTATCGCACAGGATATTGCTGATGCCAAAACCTTAAATGTTCACAAAACTCCTGGCTATTTTGTTAATGGCAGGCCTTTACAGGAGTTTGGTTACCAACAACTTTATGACCTGGTTCAATCTGAACTTCAGGCAGTTTACCAGTAGTGGAAAAATAGACTTACAGATTATTATGAAAAAATTATCCTTAATGCTGTTGATATTTTGTTCATTTGTACTCCTGACTGCATGCGGCCCTGATACAAGGGGCGCCCAAGTGGGAAAACCTGCTCCGGACTTTACACTTGTCGACAGGCAGGGAAAAACCTGGACGCTTTCTGAATTGAAAGGACAAGTTGTCTTTGTTAATTTCTGGGCTACCTGGTGTGCCCCATGCCGTGAGGAGATGCCTGCAATGCAGGAACTTCACGAGAAACTGCCAAAGGATACATTCAAGATGCTGGCCATACTGAACAAAGATGACCCGGCTCTGGCTGACAGTTTTGCCGCTAAAATTGGGATCACCATGCCAATCCTTGATGATCAGGCAAATACTGTGGGCGTACTGTATGGCCTCACCGGCGTACCTGAAACCTTTATCATTAATAAAAAAGGGTTGATTGTGAGAAAATTTATCGGACCCCATAAGTGGAACACCACCCGATACACTCAGATGTTGAAAAAATTTATTGATCAATAATGAAAAAGAAAAGAAAACTGCAAAAAGCACAAATCCGAAAAACTCCATTTATTGCGATCTTTGTCTTTCTTGCTCTTGGAGCTGTTGGAATCAGTTTAGGTGAACCCTCACGAGTCCTTGAGCAGGCAACGCAGATATGTCTCTCCTGCATAGGGATTGGCTAATGGAGTTCGTACGTAAATGGGTTCAGGCCTTGTTTTTCCTTCTCACAAATGGCTACTGGAATTTTCCGGTAACCAGGGGCATATACTAGGGGCCTCTCAAAGTAATCTGTTCACCGGGATTAAACTGCTACTCCTGTCCGGCGGCCACAAGTTATTGCCCACTTGGCGCCCTGCAGCAACTTATGGGCGGGATTCGGCTGGCCCTTGAAAACGGTCAGATTTATGTCGGATTTTATGTCATTGGTGCCATGGGTGCCATTGGTAGCTTTGTTGGCCGAATGGTTTGTGGCTGGGCCTGTCCATTTGGTCTTTTTCAGGAGCTCCTTTATAAAATACCATCCCCAATATTTGATATCTGGCGACCATTACGCTTTATCAAATATGCACTTCTACTCTTTATGGTCATCCTCCTTCCTCTCTTTGCCGTTGATGCCTTTGGGTTTGGTCAGACATGGTTTTGTAAGTATGTCTGCCCGGCAGGAACATTACAGGCAGGATTACCACTGTTGATTCTACGGCCTGATCTTCGAGCCAGTTTAGGGTTTCTTTTTCTGAATAAGCTTTTTATCCTTATTTTCTTCATTGCCTGGTCAGTTTTGGCTAGCAGGCCTTTTTGTCGGACGGCTTGTCCCCTCGGAGCTTTTTATGCTCTTTTCAGCAAAGTCAAACTGGTTAAGCTTCGTCTTGATACCAATAGATGCACCAACTGTGAAGCATGCCATGATGTCTGTCCCATGGGTGTACATTTCAATGAATCTCCAGATGATATGGAGTGTATCTCATGTCTTGCCTGCAGTAAAGTTTGTAAGGTCAATGCAATTTCCCTTGAAGTTGGAGGGATTCCCCTCACTAACCAAGCCCCTTATCGACCTACAAAGGCCCAACTGGAACAGCGATGAACCAGAACAGTAAAATAAATATCCTTGTGGTTGAAGACGACCGGGACATGCGTGATTTCATTCAGGAGATTCTAGTGGACAAAGGCTATGGTGTGACCACTGCAGCCAACGGCAAGGAAGCTCTGGACAGACTTGATGAAATTCCCTTCCCTATCATCGTCTCAGATTTGAAAATGCCGGTGATGGATGGCATCACTCTGCTCGACACAATCAACAGCAGAGACGTTTTAAAACCTTTTATCATTCTGATCACAGCTTTTGGGGATATAGATGATGCAATTCAACTCATTAGCCGTGGCGCTTACGACTATATCATTAAGCCTTTTAAGTTGGAACAGCTCCTGATATCGGTCAAAAAAGCTGCCAATGAATTAACAATGCGGCAGAAGATAGAGGAACTGGAACAGATAACAAAAACTCGCAACAGCCTCCATAAATTGATCGGTAAAAGTCCCTCCATGCTCAATCTCTTTAGTTTTATAGAGAAGATTGCCAATTCCCCCGGGAATGTTTTACTGGAAGGGGATACTGGTACAGGCAAAGAGCTTATCGCCAGAGCTATCCACCATACATCTACGAGAAAGGATAAACCCTTTGTGGCTGTTAACTGTGCCGCACTTCCTGAAGGACTCCTTGAGAGCGAATTGTTCGGGCATATTAAAGGAGCATTCACCGATGCTCACATTGACAAAAAAGGTCTTTTTGCAGAAGCTGCAGGTGGCACTTTATTGTTGGATGAGATTGGCGAAATGCCTATAACTATTCAGGTAAAGATATTACGCGCTTTACAGGAAAGGCAAATAAAAGCTGTTGGATCTAATGACTCCGTGTCCTTTGATGCACGAGTTATCGCTGCAACAAATAAAAACCTGAAGGATGAAGTTACTGCCGGACACTTTCGAGAAGATCTCTATTACAGACTCAATATATTTAAGATAGAAGTACCTCCCTTAAGAGAACGACGGGAAGATATTCCTTTATTAGTTCATGAGTTCCTGGACCGATATGAGCAAAACGGCGTAAAGGTGGATGTGACAAGTGAGGTGATGCGTTTCTTTCTCGATTATCCCTGGCCCGGCAATATTCGTGAACTTGAAAATGTAATCGAGCGCTGTGTATTTCTGGCAGAAAAGGGTAAAGTTTCTCTTCACGATTTACCAAAGGAAATGCATGTAGCCTCTCAGGAACAGGAGCAGTTTTCCTTTGATCAGGTGAAACCTCTGGCTGATTTGGAAATCCAATACATTAAATATGTCCTGAACAAGTGTAAGGGGAATAAACAAAAAGCAGCCTCGCTGCTTGGTATTAATCGGAAAACCATTCACAGAAAGCTGGAAAAATAAATGTGTGAGACATGTTTCTTGGCCGTGTCCCATTTTGTCCCACTGTATCTAACGGCTGCACCCTAAGAACTGCTCATTTACGCTGCTGTTACGGTGGCCTATATGATCATTTTGAAGAGCTTCCATCATCTCCAAGCCTCCATACTACCTCTCCCATAAAGGCAACAGCAGTTGTGTGTTGTTAATTCCGCTCGACAAAGATGTCGTCGTGCACATGAATTGTCGAAATACTGTGCCGTGTTGATTTGTCTTCCTATGACCTAACGTCTGGTTATCAAGGATTAAATAAAGACACTTCTGCTTGGCATGTTTGTTGAAAGGTAGTGTCTGAAATATGACTAGCAATATGGCTGGAACTAATTTTCTTTTTATCCCATAAACCTGGAAACAGTATGGATACGATATATTTCTTTTCAAGATTGTTTATTGGAGCTGCACTGCTTCTTTTGCCAATCAACGTGGGAAATGCAGCGGGTTTTGTATGTAAGGAAACATTTTTTGAAGAAGAATCCTTACAAACAATTCAGGAAAAGTTTTCTGTATATAACGAATAAGGATAGATTGTGAGAGCGCAGCGATCCACAATCTTATCCATGGT
>CAZUPS010000093.1:0-6334 GCA_964621915.1 uncultured Desulfocapsa sp.
ACAGGAAATCTCCGTTTTCCTCTTGACTTTACTTATCATAGATGTCCCCGGAACTTCCGAAATTTACCCTGCAAGTATGGAGCAGTATGTGTGTGATAGCTTTTATGGCTCCAGGTTAACTGGCATCTCGATATTTTAGGAAAATGAAAAAAAATAATTATAGACTGCCTTTATCCCTTCCCAAGCTAATCGAAAAGGTCGGATGAGGTAGTGTAAAAAAGAAAGACAAGCAGGTAGGGGGTAGCGCTGCCAGTCATAACGGGTGGGGATCAAGAAAAGTCTTAGTGCATATCGGATAGCCAGTAACGGGCGATCCATACTGAGTAGATGATATTTCATAAACCGATGGCTTGTAAAAGCCGATGAAGATCGTTTGGAAGAGAGCAGATTCATAGAAATTTGCTGAACCAAGTCAACACCACGTGAATCTTCCCGAAGGCGTATAGCGAATTGCTCTGGGATTATTGTACCAAACAGATCCTGGGCTAACAGCAACCCTATTGATAGCATCCGTAAACCGCTGTATTTTGATGCTGTCAGGAAAAGACTGTCCCAGTCTAGGTTCGGGCATTTACCTATTAACCCGGCAACACAACAAACATGATCCAACTGCTTCCAGGTATGCTGGTTCCCGTGGACACAGAGATAAAAAAGAAGATCTTCATCAGAAAAGACAGATATCTTCTCACCACCAATTTCCATGGTTATGTGCTTCTTAAACAGGCCCTCAAAAGTCATTTGAGAAGGAAAGTATCCACCGGTAATTTCCCATTGAAGGTCAAGAGAAACGCCGCTTGTCGTGTGCAGCAAGGGATATTCATTATCTGTTGTGGATAGTTTGTGTAACTGTTGATCGTTTAACGAAAAAAGTGGCAGGAATCCCTGGGTGGCAAGAACCTTAACTGCCAGTAACAACTGTTTTTGCTGGATCAGTACATCGATATCAGCAAAGCTACGAAGAGAAGAATTGTCATGCAAGGTGATCGCAAGCACAGGTCCTTTGAATGGCATGGCCGAGATTTCATGTTCCCTGAGCAATGACAAAACACGAGTCAGATACCCTGTCATCATAAGGTTTCTGGCGCCGTTATTTCTGTAGATTTGTTTGCCTTGCTTAAGTAGTTCTTGTGGCACTAAATCAGAACAGTATTTACGTAAATTCCTATACACCAGAGGTAATACACGGTGCTGTATGGCTAAATCAAAAAAGTTATGCCATTCATTTTTCTTGTGACATAACTCTTTTAATTGCTCAACTTGTACCGGGGATAAGTCAGCTCTTGCGCAGAGTACAATTATTTCCAAAGCCACTGACCAATTTTCCGTGCAGGTTTCATCCATAAAGTCCATGGGTAAGGTTTTAGTTCATTCTCTTCCCAGGCCTTCCTATCCATTCTATTTGCTGCCAGACGGTTTTTTACAGAAGCATTACTTATTCCGCCTGTGCGCATCTTGACTAGGACCTCAGGGATGTAAGCAGCCTTTATTTTGTGTTTAACTAAAAAACGGAGCATTATTTCATAATCGGCTGCTGATCCTAAGTCCGTATTAAATAAACCATATTTTTCATAAACAGAACGTCTCACAAAAAATGTGGGATGGGGAGGCATCCATCCCCAGTAAAACTTTTCAGGGCTGAAGGAGCCAGATCGCCAGTTGCGAATAATCTTGTCACTATTGGAACCGTCGACATACAGTAAGTCTCCATAACAGGCGTCAATTGAGGGATCATCAAAAGCCCGTAGCACTTTGGTAAGAGTATCGCCCGCAGGATAAAAGTCGTCAGCATTAAGAATCCCTACGATTTCACCACTCGTAAGTCCCAGGCCTTTATTCATTGCATCGTAAATTCCTGTATCTGGTTCAGAAATAATATGTGCCAGTGAGTCACTGTGTTCGTTAATAATTGTAAGAGTCGAATCCTCAGACATTCCATCTATAAGTATATGTTCCACTGCTACGGTTTGCTTTTTAATACACTCCAGACAATCATGGATGGTGGCAGTAGCATTATAGGTAGCAGTGACGATAGATATCTTATTGGTCATTTGTTAGGCTGAGATGCAAGAATAGAATTTTTCAGGAAGGCAATAATAGGAGAAGTTAGGAGAATACCACATAAACTAAAAAGAATATCTTCAAGTTTTGCCTGCCTTGTCATTGAAAAGGATTGAGAAAACTCTCCTAAGCATGCCAAACAGGTAACAAAAAGAATAGCTTTAACGTAATTTTCCTGAAAAACGTGGAAAGCTACCAAGGTCAGCATAAAACAAGCAATAATATGTCCAGCATTTGAGAGATTAGTTGCATTGTCGCCGCTAACCCAGACCGGATTAATTGAAAACAGATGAGAAAAGTAGAGATAAACACCATTTAAAGAATCACGACTTAGCAGGCTCATTACACAGATGATTGTAATAAGAAGAATAAATAAAAAATGATGCTTTTGCAGGTCATTGTGTTTCAAGACAATTCTTCCTTTGATTCTGTATACTCGGGTTGAAAAAAGAAGTACTCATACAATAGTAGTCTTTGTTAACGGGATTTCCCTGGTGTTTGCTGACTTTTCTTATATTCCTTAACCTTACAGTTGATCATGAATTCATAGAACGCACGAAGCACACTAAAAACAAACCCTGCACTGCCATCCAGAAATCCGCGTTTAAGAATGTACAGCGCAAAAAACATAGCCAGTGGTCTGCCGGGCATCCGGTAGACAATCCCTTTCACAGCCCGTCGTCTGTCAGTCGGGTCACTGCTAAAAAATTCACCAAATGAAGGAGTTGCCAACCCACCCTCAATTAATAACCTCGCTTCCATGGTTGAATAGCGATTATGCTTGTCAATCCACGATGCAATGCCTTTGTTAAATGGATAATGATCAAGATGTTCCTGTAAATATCCAACCTCACCATCGGTGACATATTCTTCGTTGATCTCTCTTTCAACCTGAACAGAACCAATTTTAATTAACCTGCCGAACCAGGTGGGGTAGCCACTGCTGTGTTTGATCCATTTCCCTAAGAAATGGTCTTTACGCCGCATACGGTAAATAGTTGTGTCCTTTCCACCATTCTTCAACTGCGCTTGCATTTCAGCAACCAACTCCGATGGCACAGCTTCATCAGCATCCACCATAAGCAACCAGTCATGTTTATAACTGATATCATTTAAACCATAATTCCGCTGAGCCGCATAATTATCAAATGTTCTCTGTATAAAACGGGCACCAGCAGCAAGTGTCAACTCTTTAGTTTTATCGCAACTGTATGAATCAAGAACCACAATGTCGTCGCACCAGGAAAGGGAAGGCAGACAAACAGGAAGGTTTTGTTCTTCGTTTAATGTGAGAATCAGGACAGAGATTGACATGGTCAGATTTTATCCTGTATAATGTATATGTTGCAGTTGTTTTTCTGCAGCATTGCTAAGATAGCACTCGAAGTGCAGAAAAGAATTTAGGCCAACTGCTTTATCCAAAGATGATTTGAACACTACTTTTTCCAGTTCATTGATCGTAAGGAGTTTTTTTTATGTCACTGTCATTTCTTCATTTGATACTATATTTTTTTTGCCGAGATAACCATTGATTTCCAAAGGTAAGGTGCCCTTCCTGCGCCTCGGAATATAAAGTTGTCAAAGCCAGATTTTTGGAGAAGATTTTTCAAAGTTTTGTATGACCAGAACTTTATATGTCCACCATCCCATAAAACAGTATGGTGCTTGTCCCAGGCGTTAGCAAGAGAGAGAATGAGATTTTTAAAATAGCCGTGATAGGGAGTGCTAATTATTAAAAATCCATTAGGCTTTAGTAGATTAGTGATATTGGTTGCATATAGCCGTGGATAGTAAAGGTGTTCGACTACTTCAGAGGAGAGGACAATATCCCAACCAGTGCCAAATTGTTCGCTGAGATCATCATAGACAGATGCAACGTGGAATATCCCTTTGGGATGTTTATCCTTCGCATGTTTAATTCCTGTTTCACTAGCATCTAAGCCTGTTACATTGTATCCCTGCCTAAGGAGTTGCCCAGCGAGGTAGCCATTTCCACACCCCACGTCAATGATTTTAATTTTCTTTTTGTCATACCTTTGGGCAATGCCTTCAAAAACTTCTAGTAGTACAGGAAGTAAAAAACCATGTGCATGAGTGGCGTCGCTACTTTTCCAGCCATAATCAGAAAGGGGGTTATTGTTTGACATGTCGCACCTTTATTTGTTTTGCGGGATTACCAGCCATTATTGACCATGGTGTTATATCTTTAATTATAACTGCTCTGGCACCCACAATGGCTCCATCACCAATGGAGACATTAGGACCGATAAAACTATCAGCACAGATCCAGCATTGGTTACCAATAGTGATTGGAGTCTTTATGAGAGGTAGGGCTGGGGACGTATAATCATGCGTGCCGGCGCAAAGATGAGCACGGTGAGAGATTGTCGCTTCTGTGCCAATTGTGATTTTCCCTAGATTGTATATGAACGCGTGTTCACCAATGCTAGACCAATCGCCAACCTTAAGATTCCAAGGCATGTATATTGTTGCAGAATTGTAAATGTGAACTTTGCTGCCAATACGTGCACCAAAGGCTTTGAGCAAAAGGCAACGCCAGCGAAAGAAAGGGCGAGGGCTATAGCGAAAGAGCGGTGAACAAAGGCTCCATAGAATGCGTAGCATTAGTTCTTTTTTGCTATATTTGAATGATGCCCTGTTTTGGCTAATATTTAATTTGTCCGATGGCATTAATCTGTAATCACGCATTCTGGTGGAGTCCCACTATTCAGTACCCAATCATAAACTAAGATCATCTCCCGAGCAATTGTTTCCCATGAATATTTTTTCATTACTAAGGCTTTCCCTCTTTGGCCCATAGCTTGTTGTTCTTCATTTGAAATACTCATTGCCACTTCTAAAGCACCTATTAGAGGCTTGACGCCAACGTCTATCCACCACCCACATTTGTATGATTCAAGATCTTCCCAAGGTGCAGCTTTTGTTGTTATGACTGGAACCTTATTTGCTAAAGCCTCGGCTATGGCAACACCGAAGTTCTCTGTGAAAGTCGGTAAAACGAATAAATCAGCCTTTGCAAACAATTCTGCTTTCTTGATGTTGTCGTAGACAGGCCCAACAAAATTGAAACTATCGCCAAGGTTCTTTTGTTTTATGGCCATTTCTACTTCTTCTCTATGCCCACAGACATCTGGGCCTACTATTGTTACTTGCCACTCTTCCGGCTGAAGTACCCCCCAAGCTTCTACCAAAGTAAGCAATCCCTTGACAGGGTGAATACGAGATAGAAACAAGATATTCTTTTTTGAGGGTGGTGAAATCTTTAGTAGATTCTTGACTTTATGGGGGATGTCGACACCGTTTGGAATAATGGCTATGGGTTGTTTGTAGCCCAAATCCCGGATACATTTTGTTTCTTCATATGAAGTTGCACAAAATACATTGGTTGCTAAAAGATCTTTTTGTTGGTACATGCTCCAAATTAATCTTTTCTTTAGATATTTATATTTTAATGCCCAAGGTGATAACATTCCGTGTGGACTCACAATTAATGGGATGTCTAGTTGCCTAGCAACCTTTACTGTATTGTGGTTTGTTGGTAACCATATTCCATTGCTGTGGATGATGTTAATATTTTTATTTGTACAAAAGCATTGGAGTTCTTTTTGGTAGAGTGATTTTAGAAATGGAAAAAGCTCATTAATCTGATTTTTTGCAAGAAAAGATGAGGAATTATTTTTTGTAGAAGTGAAAATTTTGTTAAATATCCCTTTAGAGCTTAGTCCCCTACACAGGGAGCTAACCGTTTGGGCGGGTCCTCCAGTATCTGGCCCCATCTCCGCTATAGCTTGTAAGATTCTAGGGTTTGCCGTCGACATAGCAACTCTCCACAATTAAATAGGTAACTCCAGGTGTTTCCTAGGGGCTCTTTCCGTTATTGAAACAATCGTTTAATGCATGTCAGGGGCTGTCGTGAGCCATTCCGCAGCTAGCTTTTTTGCTTGGTTTGATCCGAAAATTTTATATTTTAAAAAAACTAACCCTTGAAGACTTGCAAGTTTTAGCATTAGTGTCCAAAATTTTTGTAATGTGAAATTATTTTGAATAGTATGCCACTCGTCCCTTATTACCGAGTTAAATTTTCTTAATTCAAACGATCTATTCTTATTTAACTTTTCTTCAATCCATTTTAAAAAAAACTGACTTTTATTTGCGTTCATGTCCAGAGGATCAGCATAGCCAGTTTTTCGTAAGAAATGCGTAACCCTCCCAGCTAGTGAAAAAATTTCGCAATTATCATTTTGTGCAGTAAGAG
>CAZUPS010000094.1:0-6206 GCA_964621915.1 uncultured Desulfocapsa sp.
CTCCTAACGTTATACAGTTGAAATTGTTCGATTAAACGTTGGGACATTAGTGACTAAAAATATAAAATATAAAAGTGTATTAACCTTGAATTTTATGCCAAATTGGCATAAATCTGGTTATTTCTGCTTTCATGCTTATTTGTTTCTACATTTAGAAAACTTAAGGCCCTATTATAATCAGCCACTCTACTTCAGTCAATCTGCCATCATGGAAACAAAACAACCACGAATCGTAATCACAGGTGTCGGGCTTGCTGCCCCTAATGCAGACAACCTTAAAACCTACCGTGAAAAATTACTTGCCGGTATCAGTGAAATTACTGAAGTTGACTTACGCTACTTTGGAAAAGCCCCTGCTGGTCTCTGCACATTTCCCGAAACCAAATACAGAAAAAAGAAAGAAAATAAGCGCGGAACTCGGGCCGGTTGTCTTTCTGTTTACTGCGCCAACGAAGCATTGGCCGATGCAGATCTCAGTATAGACCATTACAAACGATCTCGTATTGGGGTGTACCTTGGCCTCACCGAACATGGAACCGTTGAAACTGAAAACGAAGTATATAATATTAGCAAGTACGATTACAATGTGGACTACTGGACCCACCACCACAACCCACGAACTGTACTGAACAATCCAGCCGGTGAAGTCACTATGAACCTAGGTATCACTGGCCCCCATTACTCTATTGGGGCGGCCTGTGCTGCAGGAAATGCCTCTCTTATTCAGGGGGTCCAGATGATGCGTCTTGGCGAAGTTGATATGGCGCTTGCTGGTGGTATTTCTGAGTCTACAGGGTCGTTTGGCATCTTTGCAAGTTTCCAGGCCCAGGGAGCACTTGGATCTGCTGTTGATCCCCGTGAAGCCTGTAGACCATTTGACACTTCCCGTAATGGCATTGTCGTTTCCGAAGGGGCATGTATTTATGTTCTTGAACGTTTAGAAAGTGCCCTTGCAAGAGGAGCTAAAATTTACGCAGAAATCGTTGGTTACGCAATGAACTCTGATGCCCGTGACTATGTACTGCCTTTCCACGAAAGACAGGCTGAGTGTATGGAACTAGCACTTGAAAGAGCTGGACTTAAACCTGAAGATATCGATATTATCAACACCCATGCAACCGGTACCAAACAGGGAGATGTCGAAGAGTGTAAAGCGATTAAGCAGCTCTTTGGAAATTGCCAGAATACCTATATAAACAATACCAAATCCATTATTGGTCATGCAATGGGTGCTGCCGGAGTGCTTGAACTAGCCGGAAACCTGCCTTCCTTTGATGACAACCTTGTTCACCCCACCATCAATTGTAAGGATCTCGATCCTGAATGCAAACTCAACAACCTTGTTTTAGACAAACCCAAACAACTTCAATCCGTTAATACTATTTTAAATAATTCCTTTGGCATGATTGGAATTAACTCTGTAATCATTGCAAAAAAGTATACGTAATCAGCACGTTGCGAACAATCAGTAACTTTTAAAAAAAATATATAAAAATTTCTTCCGGTGTGGTATATTGCGCAGTTTGTCTATTTACTAATTCTATTATTTGCTTACTTTCGACATACACAGGCCAAGGCCGGAGATACATATATGACACGCGATGCAATTAAGGACTTAATCCTAGAAATCATAGAAGATATTGACGAAGACGCCGATTTCGATGCCCTTGAGTCGGATAAACCCTTACGTGATCAACTTGATCTTGACTCAATGGATTTTCTAGACATCGTTATGGAACTGCGCAAACGTCACAAATTGCAAATCCCTGAAGAAGACTACCCGGAACTTGCAACGCTTGACTCCTGTGTCAATTATCTGGAACCACTTCTTGCCGACGCATAACAGGTGCACGTTCCACTGCTAATTATCGGCGGTGGCCTCTCGGGGCTTGCCGCCGCTCTTCGTTTCGCCCGTTTTATTCCCGATGTTCTACTGCTTGAACAACACTCTCGCATTGGTGGCCTGAACTCCTACTATTACAGGAACAACAGACTCTTTGAAACCGGTCTCCATGCCATAACAAACTATGCATCTCCAAAAGAAAAAAATGCCCCACTGAACCGTCTCCTCAGGCAACTCAAAATCAAACGCAAAGAGCTGCAACTGCACCAGCAAAACGAAAGTGAAATTCGTTTTCTTGATCAGGAATCATTGCTTTTTTCCAATGACTTTTCTCTTTTAGATACCGAAATCAAAAATAAATTCCCTTCCAGTCAGGCCGGTTTCCAGAAACTCCTCCAGCTTATAAACAGCTACGACCCTTTTAAGCCACTTCCTTTTATTTCAGCAAAAAAGGTCATTCAGGAACATCTCCAGAATTCACTTTTAACCGACATGCTCCTCTGCCCTCTTATGTACTATGGCTCTTCCATTGAAAATGATATGGATCTTGGCCAGTTTGTTATTATGTTCAGGGCAATATTTCAAGAGGGAATGTTTAGACCCGGAGGAACAATAAAAGAATTTCTTGATCTGTTACTCGACCACTACAAGGAATATGGCGGACAAATACGAACAAAGGCAAAAGTTAAAAAAATTCTCCATTCTGGTAAAAACACGTCTGGGGTCCTACTTGATAACGGAGAAGAGATCAGTTGTGATTACATGCTTTCCACGATTGGCTCTGAAGAAACCTTTACACTCCTTGGAGAGGACTCCAACCTCCAGGTTATGCCACGCCTTGGTTTTGTAGAAACAATCTTTGAAATCGAACCTGAAACAAACTTGCCACATGGTCATAACCGTACCATCATTTTCTATAATAATGGGAAAGACTTCTCCTACCAACAACCAGATAATCTCGTTGATTTTAATTCAGGGGTTGTCTGTATGCCTCAAAATTTCAACAATCTTCCCACTTCACCCTTTAAAGAAGTGAGAACCACCCATCTCGCTGATTACGAACAGTGGCATACCCTTAAAAGTAACAAATCTGCTTACACTAACTCTAAAGACAGTACTGCCACTCAATCCCTTTGCGTAGCTGAGAAAATCCTTGGTAATTTCTCCCAAAACATAGTATATCGTGATACCTTTACACCGCTGACTATAGAACGATTTACTGCCAAAAAGAAGGGTGCAATCTACGGCAATCCCATTAAGATAAAAGATGGCGATATTGGCTATAATAATCTCTATCTGGCTGGAACAGACCAGGGATTTCTTGGTATTATCGGCTCAATGCTGAGCGGGGTATCAATAATAAACCAACATATACTGCCACGCCTGTAATACGACTCTTTCATTATTAATTCTACATTGTACATTAAATCCTTATGCCCGTTTCTTTCTCACAAGCCGCTGACAAATATGATGTTATTATAATAGGATCCGGTCTCGGAGGACTGACTTCTGCCAACCGGCTTGCCTACTGCGGTTATAAAGTTCTTCTCCTTGAATACCATAGTCAGCTTGGCGGTCTTGCCACCTGGTTCAAACGCAAGGGACATATCTTTGATGTATCTCTCCATGGATTCCCCTATGGCATGGTAAAAACCTGTAAAAAATACTGGAACAGGGAAATCATGAATTCTATCGTTCAACTGAAAGATATAATTTTTGACAACCCTCAGTTCAATCTTAAAACAACCTTCGACAGATTGGATTTTACAGAAAAGCTCAATAAACAGTTTAAAATTCCCCAATCAACCATAGATTCGTTTTTCACAAGAGTTGCCGGGATGAATTTTTTTGACGATCAGTCAATGACTACCAGAGAACTGTTTGATGAATTTTTCCCCGGACGAAGCGACGTTCATCGCCTTCTTATGGAACCAATCAGCTACGCCAATGGTTCAACACTCGACGACCCCGCCATCACCTATGGGATAGTTTTTTCCAACTTTATGAACAAAGGTGTTTTCACGTTTGAAGGGGGAACGGATAAACTTATAGGCATGATGACAACCGAACTTGAAAAAAACGGTGTCACCATCTGCACAAATGCCAAAGTTGATCGAATTGTGGTCGAACAAGGTAAAGTAAGAGGAGTTGAGTGCCAGGGACGAATGATTGAAGCTGGGTCCGTTGTCTCAAATTCAGGTATTACCAATACTATTCACAACCTGACTGACAGAGATTCTTTTTCCGATGAGTTTATGGAAAAAGCCGATAAAATCCGGGTTAACAACTCATCATGTCAAGTTTATATGGGAATAAAAAAAGAAGAAGAAATCAACGATATTGGTGATCTTCTTTTTACTTCCACAGCCGAGGAATTTGATTCATCAGAACTCCGTGATTTCAAAACCCAATCAAAAACATTCTCGGTCTACTACCCGAAAACACGGCCGGGTCATAACCGATATACCATTGTAGCTTCAATGAATTCTAATTTTTCAGATTGGGAAAATTTTTCCGATGACGAATATGCTCTTGAGAAGAAAGCTCTTATAGATCGTACTCTGATTGACCTTAATCGTTACTACCCAAATGCAAGAGAAAAAATAGACTGGATTGAGGCCGCAACACCACGAACTTTTAATCGCTATACCCTCCATACCCGTGGGACATCCTTTGGAACCAAGTTTGAAGGACTTGATATTTCAAGACAAATTTTCAAAGAAGTTGGCGGGCTCTTTCATGTTGGATCAGTTGGAATTATTATGTCCGGATGGCTTGGGGCCATCAATTATGGTGTAATAGTCTCAAATGACGTTGATGCCTATATGCGTGCCAGGGACTACTAATTATGCAAAACTTCACAGGACAAAAAGTTGTTATCAGCGGAGCCAGCCGCGGTATTGGAAAGGCCATTACTCTCGATTTTCTGCAGCAGGGTGCCACTGTAATCGGTATTTATGGCGGCAACAAAGAGGCGGCAGATCTGTTTCTTTCCGAATGCGGAGCCTTTGAAGGTCGGCTGGAATTGCATCAGTGTAATGTAGCTGACGCAATACAGGTAGATACTTTCTTTTCTCGTATTGAAGAAAAATACGACACCATTGATATCCTTATTAATAACGCAGGAATCCGAAAAGATAAGCTCCTGGCCCTGATGGATCAAAAAAGTTGGCAGCAGGTTATCGATATTAACCTGACAGGCACTTTTAATATGTGTCGATCTGCAGTAATGCTTATGTTAAAGCAGAAATATGGCCGTATTATTAACATTACCTCTCCCGTTGCAACCCTCGGTTTTGCAGGTCAAACGAACTACGGTGCTTCAAAAGCCGGACAAATTGGCCTTACAAGAAGTTTATGCAAGGAGACTGCGCGAAAAAAAATAACTGTTAATTGCGTTTCCCCCGGATTTATTGCCACTGAACTTATTGAAGATCTCAGCCCTGAACAGGTTAAGGAATATAAGAAAACTGTTCCCATGCGAAGATTCGGAACAGTTTCCGAAGTAGCTTCGGCTGTATTATTCCTTGCATCAAAAGAAGCTGCCTACATCACAGGAGCAGTGCTCGATGTTAATGGGGGTCTCTAAAACAGTGCTTCAAGATCTTAAAGTTACCGATCTTATCCCGCATCGTCCCCCCTTTCTCTGGGTCGATTCCATGATCGAATTTTCTGATGCAACGTTGACTGCCGAGAAAAAGGTCCCTAAGGATCTTGATGTTTTTCAAGGCCATTATCCGGATCATCCAATACTTCCCGGTGTTCTTCTCTGTGAAGCTCTGTTTCAGACGGGAGCTCTTCTTATCGCATTACTACAGCGCGACATGGAAAAACAGATTGATGGAGTTCCGGTACTCACCCGTATTGAAGGTGTTAAATTCAAACGCCCAGTATACCCAGGCGATACAATACGAATGAAAGTCGTCCTTAAAGAGAATCTTAGCGGAGCATGGTTTTTAAAAGGGACGCTTAGAGTAAATGATAAGGTGGCTGTACAAACAAATTTTTCCTGTACTCTTTCTCAAATGGTATGAAAACCAACGAAGACCTGGAACCCATTTTCACCTGTATATTTTGTGAAGAGACAGCTGCAGAGCTTCACGGTCGCTGACATTCTGCCACGGTAACCTGCACGGCGTGCGGGATGGAATGTTCCGTATCTCTTTATCAGGATCAGCTTGATGAACATATAGGATATTTGTGTAAGATTGCTGAAGATTGACCTTTTTGTAAAGGTAGAATATAAACGAGAAGAACTCTTATTTCTCCGTAACTGCTAGCCAGTTACGGTTTGGTGGTTTTACCAATTACAGGATCCTAACTGAATAGTTACATTTCTCTTTTTCATTTTTAAGGAATTTTA
>CAZUPS010000095.1:0-5651 GCA_964621915.1 uncultured Desulfocapsa sp.
TCCCGCCGAACTCTGTGCAGGAAGTAACCTACCGGGTAAGCAGGGACACAGGAAAACACTTTCTAAGTGTTACAACTTGGCTGTATAGACATCAATCAAAAGTGAAACAAAGGATGGGGTCTAACCAACATCCCGTTACAACTGAAAAGAAAGAACTCAGGATTCACCATATTCCTGTTCATCTATAAATTGCACACCTTCCATAATCAGGCCCATAAAAGTACCAAAAGGTTTCTGATTTTCCATTCCCAGAGGAACACCTTTTACGTAGGAAAAACGACCATCTTTCTTGCCAAGTATTACAAATAGCGCATCCTTATCCTTTAAATCACGATAGCGAACCTGAACAATCTCCCCTTCATTAAAAAGAACCACGGCCTTGGCATCATCAAAAAGCAACTCTATTCGACCCGTTTTCTGACTGGAATTCATTAGCTGCAACAGTTCTACAATACTGATTTCATCAAGCTCTCCCGACATTCCTGAAGTGATATTCCCTGAGCGAAGAGCCATAGCCTGAGCACGATCCACAAGCATCTTCAAAAGGAACAGCTGCAATACCGGATATTTTTTGAGTACATGTTTGAAGTTTTTAACACTCAAAAGTGCTGCTTCCGTTTCAGATAAAGAATGGATAGAACAGGATACCGGTTCTCCAGACAGAAGACTCATTTCGCCAAAGATTTCCCCCTGCCCCATTTCCGCAAGCCGCAAACCATCATCACCAATAACTCCCACTTTGCCGGAAAGTAATATAAAAAGGTGAGCTCCCGGATCTCCCTTCTTCAGTACAATTTTATCCTTGGGATAGGTCTTTAATTCAAGAAGCGCGGCAAGATCATACAGGGCGCCATCGTCAAGCGATTCAAACAGTTGAAAACCCCGAAGCTTGCTGTAGAATATATCGAGATGCGATTTTCTCCTCCGCTCCTCTGCCTCGGAAAGAAGTTTCATCTGCAAAGTGGAAAAGCCTTTTTCCTTTTTATACTCAAATTGGATCAAGCCCTGACAACCACCACAGGTAAACTTGGATTTTTTGACCCCAAGCTGGGAAAACCGCTCAAAACTATCTTTTTGTATTGTTATCTCAATCAGCTTCTCAACAAGGAGCATACAGACGGCTTTTGCCTCGGGCAAAACCGCACAGAGATCCTCCACCTTAATTTCTTCGCCAATATTATAAATGGGGCAGAGACGTTCTTCAGTTACAACAAATATAGCATCTGTGAATTTCTTTTTCTGCTGCATGATGCCTCCGGAATTCCTGTTATAAAAAAATCACAATTTAATCTTTTTTATCCAATCTGGAACATTTTGTATCCTTCGTGTAATCCTTCCATATCGGATCGTCATACCGATCATGACAGCTGACACATTGTCCAACCATAAGGATACCTTGTAATTCTTCTTTATTAAAGGGACGCAGATCATCTCGTGATCCATGCTGCAGAGCTACTCCTTCAATATTTACAAAGGCATCAAAGGGAACAGTCTGTCCGTCGATAGTATCCACACCCTGATCAAGGCCGGCAAAAGACCAGACACCGTTTTCATCAACAGAGACAGTCCCTTCCCCAAGCCCTACCGTTTTGGTTGACTGGTGACAGTCGGCACAGCTTCTTCCCTTGGCCTGCGTAGTATGAGGATTAATGGCGGCCATGGTGAAACGATTAAAACCACCCTCGACATTTCCGTCCTTATCAATAAGAGTCACTATATCCTGGCATCCAGGTGTAACGATCACCACCTCATCCTTCCAGACGGCAAGCATTGGCTTTTCATAGCGAATATAGGATCTCCCCTCCTCCCACATCCCGGGAGTCTCTTCAAGAGTCAACTTATCCAGATGTTTTTGGGTTTCATCACGCTTGGCATGACAGCCATAGCACTGCGGAACCCATGTTGAATGGCAGGCTTCACAGGTTACCCGTTTATGACCGCTAAAGTCACAAACACCTTTTTTAGGCACAAGCAATGGATAGACTTTATCATTGACCCGCCCAACCATCTGATACTTTCCATCTTTCTTAGAAATATTCGTTACCGGATCACCCTTGCGGGTAATCCCTGGTTTTTCCGAGTGACACATTTCACAGGAGATCTCGAGCTGGTCCTCATAATGGGCATAGCTGGTCCCATCCCCCATAATCTCATTCTGGGTATGGCAATCGATACAGGCCATCTCCTTTTGATGGTGGATATCGTCTGCAATTTCAAGATAAAAGCGTTGTCCGGGAAGTTGCTTCGATGTCATACCACCATGTTCATAGGGTGTTCCATAACCTTCTGACTCAAAGATTCCGGTGTAGGAAATCCCGATACGACCGGATCGATTATGGCAGCGAATACAGTTCTCTTCGCTCACCTTTTTTGTGATAAGCGGGTGAAGTTTCTTCTTTTCACTCTTTGTCGCATCACCAAATCCGGCAACTCCCTGCAGTTCTTCACCTTCTGGAAGCAGATAATGACAGGCAGAACAACCACCGCCCTTTTCATTGAAAAAATCAGGCGCTCCGGGTAGATCATTCTTCTGTTTCCACAGATGACAGGTGGCACAGAGTTTTCTGAAATAATCGAGTGCCAGAGATGTCTCACCACTTTCGATCAGTTGTTCAACGGTAAGATCCGTATCCTGAGAATCTGTTTCTCCCCAGTAAAACAGGAGTGTTCCTATAATACCACGATTTGTGGCCATAAGTGAATTCATAACTCTCTTTACATCCGTGGGATGACACCCCTCAACCCCGCATGTTTTCTCCACAACCCGTAAATCTCCAGGGTTAATAACCATCCCCTTATGAGCCAGTTCCTTATCAATGGCCAGCCCGTCACCGAGATGACAGGAAGCACAACCAATCACCCGTGGATCATGGGCAGGGTCAAGTTTTTCATCCCTGTGGCAGGAGAGACACATATCAATACGGCCACTGGTGGTAATATGCACCTGATCCGGCCTGTCGGTCATCAGTTCACGACCGATAAGTACTCCCACAACAATAAGAAGCAACAGTACAAACAGCTGTTTTCTAAAAGACCAACTATTGCCGTCTGTTTTATTTTTTTTACTCATCTATCAACCCTGAAAATTCTGTACATTTGGAAATCTACGACCATATCCAAAAGCCTTGCTGGTAACCTTTAACCCCATGGGTGCCTGCTTACGCTTATACTCATTAAGACGGACCCGGCGCAGGACATCAGCGACCAATTCTCTTGCAAAGCCAAGCTCTGCAATCTCTTCCACCCCAAGATGTTCTTCGAGGTGCAATTCTAAAATCCGATCGAGGATCTCATAATCGGGTAAATCATCCTGATCACACTGATCGGGCTTTAACTCTGCCGTGGGTGCTTTGGTAATAGTACGCAGGGGAATAATTTCTTTATCCCTGTTGATATATCGGGATAACTCATACACCAGTTGCTTGGGCACATCTGAAATAACGGCCAAGCCACCATTCATATCACCATATAGAGTACAGTACCCAACCGCCATCTCACTTTTATTTCCGGTTGAAAGGAGCAGATGACCATATTTATTGGATAACGCCATAAGAAGACTGCCACGGATACGAGCCTGCAGATTTTGCTCGGTAAGATCAGAAGGATCAATCGGAGAACTTCCAAACAGGGGTTCCAGGCTCTTCTTAAAAGAGTTGAAAAGAGTGCTTATTGGAATCACTTCAAAACTGCATCCCAGATTTGAAACCAGTCCCTTTGCATCCTCCATGGAATCATCGGAACTATACGGTGACGGCATAGCTACTCCCAGAACATTTTCAGCCCCAAGAGCTTTAACGGCAATGGCTGAAGTAAGGGCGGAGTCGATCCCACCAGAAAGTCCTAGAACCACCGAACGAAAACCGCATTTTCTGACATAATCACGAACGCCCATAACAAGCGCATCATACACTGCAGCCAATCCATCATCCTCTGCAGTCCCCTGTAAAGTGCCACTCCAGTCAGCACTGTCAACAACAAGCATATCCTCTGCAAAGCCACGGGCTTTTGCCTTGATTACTCCATGTTCATCCATAAGCATACTGCGGCCGTCAAAAAGCAAAGAATCCTGTCCTCCCACCTGATTCACGTAGAGAAGAGGTACTTGATGACGAGTACAGATTTTTTTAAAAAGGCGATGGCGAACCGATTCTTTGTCTCGCTGAAATGGAGAGGCTGAAATATTTAGAAGACAATCTACCCGCTTGCCAACTGCAAACATTGAACGCACCGGATCATTTTCATATTCACCAATCTCGGAATGCCAGATATCCTCACAGATGGTCACCCCGAGATGCAGACCGCCACATTCAATAACAACAGACGTATCTCCCGGTTCGAACCAGCGTTTTTCATCAAAGACATCATAGGTGGGCAATAGTTGCTTTTGGATCCGTTGCACAACAACACCCCGTTGGATAAAAAAGCCACTATTATACAACTTCTTTCCGCCAGACTCCGTAATCCGCCTTTCAATACAGCCTATAAGGAGGTCAATATCCGGCAATTTAGAGCAGAGCTCCAGGAGAGCTTGATCATGGGCAGCAAGATAAGCAGGTCTTTCAAGTAAATCGTAGGGAGGGTATCCGGACAGTGCTAATTCCGGAAAAATAATCAGTTTGCAGCCTTCCTTCAATGCCGCACAACACGCATCATAAATTTTCCGGCTATTGTGGGCAAAATCACCAATAATCGGATTTATTTGTACAAGGGCAATTTTCATATACTCTCAAAACTCTAATTGTACTCAGCAATATCTGAACGGAACAAGTGCTGAATTTTACGGGAAGCTCAATCAATACAAGCTCTTTTACCATATTCCTCATTGATGGCCAAGCACAGACAGATGCCATTTCGTGAAATCACAGAGATATTCCCCTCCTGAGCCACGGAATTCTCACAACAATAATACAGACGAATCGCCCGAGATCACTGGACGCTTTCCTAACAACCAACATAGTTACGATACTATATCAACGAGTTAAAGTGAATTTTCATTTCAATTTCAACAAAAAGTTGATAAACTACTGTCATATGAGAATTTTCAAAAAAACAGGCCATATAGTGGTTCCAGCCACAATACAGGTAACAGCGCCATGACTCATACAAATAAGGAGAGTTCTACTACGGATGAGAGTCTCCTCCGACAGAACATCCTCGACTCTCTCAGTAGTGCACCGGGAGACTCCACAGCTCAATGTCGTTGTTTACAACCCTTCCTCGATGCAACAAGGAAAGAAGCCTGTAAAATTATCCTGCACAATCTTGTACAACTAAGTTTCACTCAGGACAATGCCTGCCGGTACTGGGAAGCCATTGTCGAACATGCCGAAAAGATGCAGATTAGCCTTGATCGTAAGATTGGCTTGACTACTGCCGCCTGCGACTACTTCAGCACCGTCCAGCCATATCTCAACAACCCAAAACTCATCGAGTTTTCCCGCTACGAAGAAACATTACGATCTGCTCACCAGGATTTCCTCACCGGACTCTTGAGTCGTGGTGCATTTCAGAGCTCCTTTGATCAAGAGATATCACGAGCCACACGTCACAGCCATAACACCACCCTTATATTTTTTGATCTTGATAATTTCAAAACAATTAAGGTTCATCCGACTGAAGCGTACTTTTGAAATAAGTTTTGCAAAAAAAGT
>CAZUPS010000096.1:0-5493 GCA_964621915.1 uncultured Desulfocapsa sp.
CCATGGATAAGATTGTGGATCGCTGTGCTCTCACAATCTATCCTTATTCGTTAGGTTAGTATTACCCCAGTGGTTTCTTGTGGTAAAGGTGTTTAAGTAAAATATGATCTGGGATTATAATATTCAGGAAGAAGCTGCAAATTGAACTTTTGAAGAATTGTTTGATCTTCCCCTGCCAACCAGAGCAGATTTTATGTCAAGAGCTTTGGGCTTAGTCAAAAACAGTAGTAACCAGCGTGCCGATAAAAATAACCAAGACCGAGATAATCTTTATTGTTGTGATACGCTCTGAAAGAAGGAATCGGGAAAAGAACAGGACAAAGATGATAGAGGTTTGACCAAGTATGGTAACCAAGGCAACACTTTCGCTCTGTATCGATTTCGCCCAGTAATAGGTGCCAAGAAAATCGCTGAAAAAAGCCCCGCCAAGCAGATATCCGTACCCCTTGGGAGGTGCTCTAAATATTTCTAAGAGGACGCAACCATTACGCCATCTTGAGATTAGCATAAGAAAAGGGAGAGCAATAGCGATACGCAAGACAAGGAGTCCCAGGAGATCAGTCTCAGCCAGTAAAGGCTTCATTGTAATAGCCCCTATAGAAGCCGCGATAACCGACAGGACGGCATATAAATACCCACGCCGGTGTTGATGGATATCAGCAAAAAGACCAAAACGTGGAAATGCGAGAAGGGAACCGCTGACAATGAAAAGCCCACCGAACATCTCAAATGGGGTGAGGATTTCTTTACAAAAAAGAACTGATATAACAACGACGATCGGTGTGTATAGCATACCAGTAATGGTTATTGTCGTAGTTTCCGTTTCTGATAAAGCCTTCATAAAAAATGTTTCGGAAACTACTATGCCGAGTAGGGAACTGATTAACAACAAAGGGATAGAGAGTGCTGTAAAAGAAGGTATCACTTCTTGATGAAACAACATAAAGAAAATAAACAGTAAGGTAACGAAAAAATGACGGCAGAAGTTTCTTGCCATTATTGAAAGACCTCCGCCCCCTTTCTTCATCAAGACGATTCCAAGCGCCCAAAAAAAGGCTGAGAAGAGTGCGGCAGACTCACCAGAATTAATGATCATTGGCAAACAGGCCGTAATCTTTTAGTCGTTAAACGGCATGATAGTAATGAAAATTGGTAGATGGTCATGAGTAGTGTCTTATTCCTGTTAGGAACAGACATTTTTTTCCTTTCTTATTTATACATGGTCGGATCTTTGATGTATTTTTCGTCATGGTGACCAAGTTCCTTTTCAGTTGTTACATTTTCTTTACTATGAACGATATCTATGGATGGAAGATAGGGCTTGATATCTAGTACAGGTGTACCTTCAAAGGCATCAATTCCACTGAGAGTAAGAATTCCCTTTTCCAAGTCAATACTCTCTAATTTAACCACAGAGAACCCGATTGGGTTAGGTCGCTTAGGTGAACGTGTGGCAAAGACACCAAAGTGATGATCCGATCCAGGAGGGTTCACCGTAGGTGACCACGTTTTGGTGATATTGAAATAATACAGGACAATGATGTATTCAAATTTTTCAAGATCAGCTAAGCCCTTTCTGTAAATGCTGTCAATCTCAATTACAGCTTTGGTTTCCGGTTCCAGTATACCTTGGCGGGGTGCCCCTGTTTTTTGATTGTAAGGAGTGTGAAAAACACCTATCTGTCGAAATTGGATTGCGTCTTGGCTTTCGATTTCCGGATGGACGGGATAAATTTCCTGTTTAAGGCCGGAACTTTCCCCGATCTCGATTATTTTTATGTTGCGTCCCTCATATGCCCAAACCGTTGTGGTTGTGAACAGCACTATTATTAACGCCCAAATCTTCATGATAATTCTTCCTCTAGGTGTATTCACCTAAGGCATAATATTTATTTACCGTACGTTTCAGAATCCACTCTATTTAATCTGTTTATGAACTGTTTTTCATCTGAACGTGTAAATAGGTTAGCAATAATATTTGCAAGGTGGTTTTGGTAGTATCTTCAGTAATACGAAATTTATATTCGTGTGTATATCGAAATATGAAAGATGTTTCAAGGAAAAAAATAAAAGATGGGGACAGGTTTATTTGATTCTTTCAAGCAATGAATCAAACGGGAAAACTTGCCAAACCAGCACATTTACCAAAGTCGGGAACGGAATTGAAAGTTGTCAAACCATTGTCAAAGGGTGCAAGAACTCCTGTTTGTGGCAACGGTGGGTGATGTGCCAGACGCAGCCTGGGGTATGGTATCGGTTTCTTCGGGGAATAAAGTACAGGTATTGTTTGTGTTTTTTCCTTAGAAGCCCCTTTTTTTGGGGGATGGGTGTTTGCAGATGCTTTTCCCATAGTTACAGGATGTTAACTGGGTCCGACCCGATTGTCCGGTTCTGTTAAAGGTAGCAGGTTATCAACTTATAGGCTTGTTCAACCATGGGTAAGATTGTGGATCGCTGCGCGCTCACAATCTATCCTTATTCATTGTACCATTTCTAGCAACTAATTATCTTGGATGAAGACCAGTGGTGATATTCCAAATTTCATGCTCAGTTCTTTGATTTGGCGAATGTTTAAACTTCTTTTGCCCTTCATTATTTCAGAGACTACTCCTTGGCTACCAATTTCGGGAAGATCAGATTGCTTTAACCCATGTTCTTTCATTAAATAGTGTAATGACTCTGTAGGGTTTCCTAGATTGGGCGAAATGTTATTGTTTTCGTAGGTTTCTATTAGGTTGCCAATACTTTCCATCAAGGAAGACAGTGGGTGATTCTCATTTTCACCAACTTCGTCAATTAATGCATCTAGTAAGGATACAAGGTTTTCATAATCGTGTTCAGTGTGTGGAACTGAGAACACATTGCTGATTGATGGCCAAACATTGGCGATATTTTGTAATTGTGGTTGCATTCGTTAGCCCTCCTTCCATTTGTTTTTATCATATTCGGTGTGAGTTAGAACATGACGAATATAAATACTTTGAGTGTTGTAATGAATTGCAGCAATAAGCCTTACTTTACTGCCCCCAACATTGAACACCGTTAAACCTTCTACTTTATCGGCACTTGGAAAAATTGCCTGTAGCTCAATAAAATTTGAAATTGTTGAGTGTTTTAAAATTCTGTACCAAGACTCAAGTGCTGTAGAGCAGTTTGAATGTTCATTGGCAAAATCAACAATTCTCTTTCGTGTTATTATGTGCATACCTAACACGGTATCTCGTTTTGAGATTTTGTCAACTTTTTAATCTTGTTGTGTTCTCAGGTCTTCGATTTCTACTCCGTGCCGATATGTATTTTTAGGCAAATAAGTAACAAGATCTAGATACCAATATTTGGATATGCAATGGGGGGCAGCTTGATTTATTAACTTTTATATAAATTAAATAAACGGAGGCGGACCGATCTATCATGCTGATAATTGGATATTTAGGTTCCATGAATGACTGTTTTTCGGCCTTAGAGCCCCCGTTCCACCCTCAAAAAGGGGAAGCTTAACGCTTTCTAAAATGGGAGACCTAAGGGGTGTAAATGGTTCTTTGTTCCATTGTTACAGGATGTTAACTAGGTCCGACCCGATTGTTCGAAGATCTTTAAGTATTCAGACAACCTGTGTCTGAACATTGCTCATTGCTATTCCAGTATGTTGTTTTGGTATGCTCCCGTTTGTTTCCGATGCCTGTAACAAAAAAACATGTGCGCCTGTTAAAAAAAACTCGTGATTTGAACCAGTCTGGTAGCATGTTGTCATGTCACGTATTCATCGTAATAGCGATTATATCAGCTACTCCGTTGAACCATTCTCAACCAACAGCTTTATCGCTTGTTCAAAAAGGCTATTATCTGTATAGCAGGTTATTGTTCTTTTCTTACGATTGATTGTGTGGTGAGTACAATCAAAAAGGATAAGCAATAACCTGATCCTTCCATGCTTTATTTCAATTTAGAGGAAAGATGGTATATTAACTAGATTTTTTCCACAGAACGCAGCAAAGTACTTTCATGGCATTAAAGTTCGCCTGGAAAGCGGTGCTGTTGGACAAGTTAAAAATATTCAAAGCACCTCTAAGTGATAAAAAATGGCCGACAATAACATTGTAGAATTGACCCCATTCCGTGCAGATCTGACCCGTGCAATGGCACGTCGCGGTGAACGACTTTTAGCTTCCACCGACTTGGCAGAGCAGGTTTCAGCCCTGGAACCTTTGGAAGCCTACTACATTGTCAGGGATGTCGGCTTTGATCAGGCGCTTCCCATTCTTCTTGCGCTCAATCACAAACAATTGGAGACTTGTGTCGATCTTGACTGCTGGAACCGGCACGACTTTGCTGTCACCAGTCTTGACGAATGGTTGACCGCCTTTTCACTTGCTGGTCCAGAAACTCTGGCGGAAACTTTTTTTTCACTGAACTATGTGGTCCAGCTTCTTTTTATGGCCAAGACCATAACGGTGTATGACCCTGATACTGATGAGGTTCCGCAAATGGTCATGGAGAAGGGCACGTCTCGTGCCATGACTCCAGATGGTTTTTATCTTTTGGAGTCTAAAGAAGATATTAACCTCAAAATACATCCTTTTACTCTGTTGGATGCATTGTACCAATACGATTTAACGGCTACCCATCAACTCCTTAGCGAGGTCCGCGTGGATCTGTCAACTCAGATCGAAGAAGAAGCCTTACGTTTACGTAGCGGTCGCATGCAGGATATTGGTTTTGTGACTCCCGATGAGGCTGTCCTTCTTTTTACTCGGCCAGATATTCGCAAATCATCACCCCGACCTCAAAAGCCCATTGGTGGTCCAGTTAGCCACGTACCATCCGTCTACGCAAAGTCGTTAATCGAGACCACCCTGTTACAACAGGCCTTGTCCCTGATAACAAACCAGGAAGAGCTGTCACGTCTGGAGCAGGAAATCGTCTGGACCATAAACAGTGCAATTGTCGCCTATGGGGAAAAGACGCAGGACACAAAACAGATTTCCGACATTGCAGAACGGGTGCGGGACACAATTTCTCTAGGCTTGGAATCATTGTTGGCTAAAAATACATTTGAGAATCCAGTGAACGATGCAGCAGCTGTCGCCAAAGCATCCGACTTGTTGGGTAGTTGCTATATAAGCGACCTGTTTCGGTACGGTTTTGCTGCTACACAAAACCTCCAGCAGGAGATTCGACTGGCTCTTCGTGATTCTGTATTTCGTGCCTGGTATGATATTGCTGAAACCCAGCAGTCCGATGATTCTGACGATCGTCTGGGGCGCGCCTTTGTATCTGCATTACTTAGACGTCATCCATTACGCGGTGGTTTTGATCTGGCAAGGGCTGAGGATGTTAAGGCTTTTGCCTGTCTGGCTGAGATTGATGCTGATTACGTCCGTTTGCAACTGTTGGTCGCCAATGTCTGTGGTCTGTCCTGATATCCTGGATCAATAAAATGGGGTTCATCCGACTGAAGCGTACTTTTGAAATAAGTTTTGCAAAAAAAGTGGA
>CAZUPS010000097.1:0-5249 GCA_964621915.1 uncultured Desulfocapsa sp.
GTGGATACCTATGATCAATGGTAGGCTTGTTGTCGAGACCCGGCCTGATACCATTTTCCCGCATATCAGAAAAACGGAGACCCTTTGGGAACGAACCCGTGGTCTATTAGGATGTAAAGACTTACCGGAAGGACATGGCCTGTTGATTTGCCCGTGCAACTCAATCCATACCTTCTTTATGAAAATTTCACTGGATGTTGTTTTTCTGAACCGGGAGAACATCATTACGGGACTAAGGCAGAATATGAAACCACAACGCTTTAGCATCTCTCCTGCTGCCGCATCTGTCCTGGAACTCAGGGTCGGTCAGATAGATGTTGCAGGGCTCCAAAATGGTGAACAACTCCTGTGGGAGGGCCTGCCATGAAATGGCCTTCCCCCTCTCTCTTCTTTATTCTGCTCCTCTTATTCCTGCTCTCCGGATGTGGAGGCAAGGATATAACAGGTGTGCGTGAAGAGGCCTATCAGGCGTATCAGATGCAGGACTACAGAACTGCTGTAAAAAAATTTGAAATCATGGTGCAGGAAGTGCCTGCAGATGGTGAGTTATGGTTTCGTCTGGGGAATTCCTATGCAAGATCCAAAATGCCTCAGCAGGCCATTGGTGCCTATCAGAATGCACTCCTGCGCGATCCTAAGATAGAGAAGGCATGGTTTAATCTGGGATTGATTCATCTGCATGCAGCATTGAAGGCCTTTGTGGATATGCAGAATTATGTGAACGCTGAAACCCCTGTTGCTAAGAGGGGGAAAGAGATACGGGAAGAGCTCTTTGGCCTGCTTGGTTCTGATGATGCTACAGATAAAGACAAATAACGATTCCACTCAGAGCTGTCTGCAGCAATCGATCTGTCGTCAGGCCGGACAGAGTATGGTGGAATTTTTAGTGATCCTGCCGGTGATGCTCCTTCTGATTTTCGGCACCATACAATTTGCCCTGATATATCATGCCAAGATAACCCTCAACTATGCAGCTTTTGAAGCAGTGCGGGCAGGCGCACTTGGGCATGGAACGTTCGATGAAGTGAAGGAGGGTTTTGCCCGGGGATTGGCACCATTATACAGCTATTTTGTGTCCGAGAAAGATGCTGCAGAAGAGAACAACAAAGAATATCAAAAGGAAGGTAAAGAAAAGAAAATAGCTATCATAAAGGCAACTGATGCCCAGGGACAAATAGAAGCTTTTCAGATAGCACGCGACAGGATATATGATGAATTTGATTCGGAGAATAAGCTGATCCGAATCGAACGACTGAATCCAACTCCAGCCTCATTTCTTGATTTTTCTCCTGATAAAAATATCCCCAATAACAACCTTATGTACCGTTCATCGGAGGTAGAGGCAAAATCTAAGACTTCGATCCAGGACGCCAATCTTCTTCACCTCCGCATCACCTACTGGTATCCGCTCTATGTTCCACTGGTTAATAAACTGATCTTTAATGTCTTTATTTGTCACAAGAAAGGAGAGACTGACAGCTTGTTTGGCGAAAAAATTGAAGATCCGGGAGGAACCTACGGCAAATGGAGCAATGATCCTATCTGCAATGACAAGGACCAGGTTCCTGTGATTCCGCTCACGGCAACAGCTGTCATGAGGATGCAGACTCCGCTGCTTGAAAGTGCCGGTTATTATGAGAAAGACTAGGTAAATGAAGCCTTTCCTGAATCCATCGCATCCATACCCCACAAGCCGCAATGTGTATATCATCTTCCACTAAAAATGTGAGGGAACCGTAGTGAACGGGGCTGTGTTACGATAAATGCTCTTCTGGCGGCGGGTATTTTTCTGCATTGAGTTTCATTTTTTCTTTGGCGCAATCCAGCGGATTCAGATCAAATTTGTCAGCCAGCATGGTGAGGTATATCATTACGTCCCCGACTTCCTCTGCAATATGTTGCCGGGTGGCGCTGTCAACAACGCGACTCTCTTCTCCCTCCATCCATTGAAAGATTTCGGTGAGTTCTGCGGTTTCAACGCTGAGAGCCATGGCAAGGTTTTTGGGAGTGTGAAATTCTTGCCATTTTCGGATGGATGCAAATTTGTGAAGGCTTGATTGGAGGTCTTTCATGGTATAGTGTGTTTGTATTGGTATTTCTTGTCGGATTCTGGTAGTTTTTCTTCTTTCGTGCCAAATATTCCTAAAGTATCATTGCAGCATGATCACTGGTGGTCAGCAGTACGCTGGTGAATGTTCCCTTACAGAGCTTTTTCCTGAAGGAAAAAATACTCTGTAAGATACCAAAGCGCAACGGACTTTTCCTCTTAGCCCTGTAGAGAACAGATGAAAAAAATATTTCGTTCATTTCTTGGTTGTATTGTGGTCATCAGCCTATTTTTGCCCGCACTATCCATTGCAAAAACTCCCGAGGCACCCGTTGTCGATCTGTCCCGGAATAAACTGATCGGCTTTATGCTGAGTAAGCAACTGCCGGTAATGCATTTTAGTGATAAAGTGATGAACGATGATCTGGCCTTTGCTGCCTTTGATCTCTACTTAAAACAACTCGATTACCAGAAACGGTTTTTACTGCAATCGGATGTGGATACGTTGTCAATTCTTGCTCCTGCCATCGACAATAATCTCTTAAAAGGAAATATTGTTCTGCCGGATATCGGCTATGAAGCTCTGGCCACTCGCATTGCAGAAGTTGAAAAAATTACCCTGGAACTTCTGGCTAAAGGCTTTGATTACAACCGTGAGGAGAGTTACGAAACAGATTCTGACAAGTTGAAATATGCAGTAACGCTTGCGGATTTATCCGAGCGCTGGAGAAAGATACTTAAGGCTCAGATTATTTCTCGTTATCTCGATTTGACCGAAGATCAGGTAAAGAAGGATACAGCAGTAAAAAAAGAGACAGCAGAAAAGAAAGAAACGGTAGAAGAGAAGAAAGAAGAACCCAAAAAGAGCGAAAAAGAGTTATGGGCTGAGGCCGAAGAAAAGGTCGCCAAACGAAATAAGAATTTCTTTAATCGCCTCCATCAGGAAACCAGGCAGGACCATTATGATCGTTATTTTAACGCAATAACAAGAGCCTTTGATCCTCACACTAATTATATGCCGCCCGCTAATAAGGAAGATTTTGATATCCATATGAGGGGCAGTCTTGAGGGAATTGGGGCACTACTCCGGGAAGAAGATGGGTATATTAAGGTAGTAAATATTATTCCAGGCTCCGCCTCTTCCCGTCAGGGAAAATTGGAAGCTGAGGATGTTATTCTTGAAGTAGGGCAGGGCGATAAAGAAGCTGTTGAGATAACAGATATGCGGCTCCGTGATGCGGTTCGTCTTATTCGTGGTCCTAAGGGAACCGAAGTCCGTCTCACTGTGAAAAAGCCGGATGGAAGTAAAGAACTGATTGCCATACAGCGTGATGTCGTTCAGATTGAAGAGACTTTCGTGAAGTCTACTCTGATTGATGCTCCCAATGGAGATAAAATCGGATATGTCATGATTCCAAGTTTTTATCGTGATTTTGAAAAAACCCGCAACGGCTCCTCCGACGCCAGAAATTCCACCGATGATACCAGGATTGCCATTGAAGGATTAAAGAAAGAGGGGATTAAAAGCCTTATCCTTGATCTTCGCAATAATGGTGGTGGCTCCCTTATGGATGCAGTGGACACCACGGGCTTATTTATTAAAGACGGTCCAGTGGTGTTGGTCAAAAACAGCTATGGCAATAAACGAATACTAGGCGATGACGATTCTTCCATTACCTGGGATGGCCCTCTGCTTGTACTTGTCAACCAGTTCTCAGCTTCAGCCTCTGAAATTCTTGCAGCCGCTCTTCAGGATTATGGGCGGGCAGTGATTGTTGGTGGCGCACATACACATGGCAAGGGAACGGTACAGACGCTTATTGATATGAACGAAAATATTCCACTCCTTCATCTGAAAAAATATGAAGACCTTGGTGCTCTGAAAGTAACTATTCAAAAATTTTATCGTGTAAACGGTGGCTCTACTCAATATAAGGGCGTGGAGCCAGATATTGTATTGCCGAGCCTTTTTCAGCATCTTGAATCCGGAGAACAGTATATGGATAATTCTCTGCCCTGGGATCAGGTTGATCCGGTTCCCTATGACAGATATGGCTCAACTCCAATTGATCTTGCCACGCTGAAGGAGAAGGCCGATAAACGGGTTGAGCAGGATGAGGGGCTCCAGGTTATCGCCGATGAGGCGGACAAGGCTTTTGAGCGAGTGAAAAAAACCACTGTGTCACTAAAGCTTGCAGATATGAAGGCAAAACGTGCAGAGGCAAAAGTTGCCCGTGATAAGATAGGGGCACATTATCTGAAGTATCGTGAAGAGCAGGATGCAGAGCATGGAGAGTTGCCCACCGCGGGAACTGATGATAAGAAAGATAAGGATAAGTGGAAAGAGGAAGTCAAAGAAGATCCTTATATTAATGAATCCCTCCATATTCTAGGTGATATGCAATAGCCGTCAGTTTTTTTTGAATTATGCTATTTTAAAAAATTCTTGATTAACACGCTAAAAAATGCTAAATCTCGATGCTTATGAATGGTCATTCATTCAATTTATTTATTTTTAAAATAAGATTGAGGTTTAGATGGATCTTGCTGAAGCATTTCGTAATTATGAAGATAAGATAGTAGACCAATGGGTCGACTACACCTTGTCCAGCTATAAGTCTTCCACATTTTTTAAAAAGTCACCTGACAAGTTTGCCAATCCGGTGGGAGGGAATACCCGCGAAGCATTGGGGAAATTGTTCAAGCTACTTACTAAAGGTGCCGATCCCACAGAGTTCGCTGCCCCGCTAGACCAGGTTATGCGTATTCGCTCCATTCAGGAGTTTACTGCGTCCGAGGCTGTTGCTCCCATTCATGCCGTCAAACATATTACCCGAGAATTATTAGCCAAGGATTCAGAGAGAAAGCAATTTGTTGCTGATCTCTACGATTTTGAGTTTGCCGTTGACCTGGCTGTCCTTGCTGCATTTGACCTGTACTCGCAATGCCGTGAGCGTTTGTATAAGGTCAGGATTAAAGAGATAAAAACCGGCACTATCATTCTTACCGACAGCAAGTGTCCATCTAACTTGCTGGACAAAGATAAGGGCGATCCCGTTAGTTTTCCTATTTAATTAATGCGGTCACCAAGAATTATTAACAGGTTTTTGCTTTGGTTCAGGGGAAATTGCCGGGACTTAAACCTACACAGTTCAATTTGAAGCGAGGTTAGAAGAAATGAAGTATGCCTTCTCATTCCTGG
>CAZUPS010000098.1:0-4828 GCA_964621915.1 uncultured Desulfocapsa sp.
TTCGTTATTACTATAACGAGTTAACTTCGACTCCACAATATTGGGGCAGGTTCAGCATACTCTGGTTGATTACTACACACACATCAAAGGTATTGAGTATTTGCTCTGTGTTGCCTTCTTCGTTGCCTTCCCGGTTTTCTTTAAATATGTAAATAAGACTCCTGCAAAAGCTAGCGCAACAATCAAATAAGCTCCGCTTCGGCAACAAAGCCTCTTTCTCCTTCAATCTCCCGCCTCCCGAACCTTGGTTCGAGATGCGGGATTTTTTTTGTAAAAATCCACAAATCGAGCTGGTGGTCTTCAATTTCCCCCTATTAAATGCAGATGAGAAATCCTCTTTCTCATTCAGGAGGCGAGGTGTTGTCGCCCTATTAAATCACGATGAATTCCAATGGAACTTTTGCCCTATATAAATCCTCCCGTATTGGCTACACTAAACCTAGTTGACATGCTTAAGAGCAAGTGAATATGATCGGGCATTGTGTGGCCTTCATGCAACTCAACGCCCTTTTGGCGACCAAAACCTCTTATAATGCCATCTATTTTTTTCCTAAATTTACCGTGAATTGCTCTTTTATGACATTTGCAGTCCCACATCACGTGAGGCTGTGACTTCCATTCCTTCATAGGTTACTCCTCCTGCTTCTTCAGGGATCTCCTTGAAGGAGAACCTAATACCATTAGGTTGTCGCGCCGGAACGGTAAAACCACTTGGTATCACGCGGGCAAGGCCCGAGGTTTAATTAAGAGCAATTATCTTCTAAGTGGGTAAGGGATAAGATTAGTCACAGTGGGGACGGTGTGTCTAAAATGAATACAAACTGTTGATTCACACTGGGCAGAAAGAACATAACATTTCCTACAGACACAGAGCTTTACGAGAAAATATGGAAGAAATGTGTTGCAATAACAGACAAAGAAGAGCTAAAAACAACCTCTTCTCAGGTTCGACTATTTAATATTAATGTGGGATAGCGACTATGGAACTGACATCATATGCATTTATCGTCGTGGGAGGCATTTGTATCTCGCTTGGTTATCTTCATTTGATCATCTTTCTGCGCAGAAGGGATCGAATAATTGATCTTGCTTTTGCTCTGATGGCTATCACCATAGGACTTTCTTCGTGGTTTGAGATATGGGCTTTTAAAACTGCTATCCTTCCTGACAACCTTAAAATCTTTAAAATAACACTCTTTATTCAGAGTTTACTCTGGATCAGCTTTAGCTGGTTTGTCTATTTCCTTACCAACTCCTTAAGAAAATGGCCTCCGGTGATTATTACCCTTTTTTATTCCACTGCAATCATCATCAACTATTATTCCCCTGGCAGCATATTATTTCAGGGCGCTGTGGAGTTGACCCCCTTTTCACTCCCATCGGGTGAAACATTTTACCTTGTCGGCGGTTCTACCAATCCACCTTAGATTTATAGCTGATATAGGCTGGTTCGTCCTGGTAGTATACACTGCAGGGGCCTTCATAAATTTAAGCAAAAGAGGAGATTCTCTACGAGCTATAATTTTTGGCTGCGCAATATTTCTCTGCCTTGGCTTGGGATATCTGCATGGAACATTGATAGATCTTAAGATAGTAGATCCTCCCTATCTCGGCAGTTTTCTTTTTTTACCACTAACACTGCTAATGAGCTATTCGCTCGCCAGTGATGTACTCCTTGCGTCTCGCTTAAGCCAGGAGATAAAAAAGACAGAAGAACGCTGGCGCAATCTTCTTATGAACGTGCAACTCATTGTTCTAGGCATAGACAGCGACAGGACTATTTTCTTTGTAAACCCTTATTTCCTAGAATTGACTGGATATGAAGAGAGTGAGGTTCTCAATCGAGAATTTATCAATATTATCCCTTTAGAGTGGCGATCTAAAATCAATGATAAGATGGATGCAATTTTTGATGACCAGGCTGCGATTAAGGCTCAACGTTCTCTACCAGTTATCAAGAAGGGTGGTGAGCAGCGCTCCATTCTGTGGTCGAACGTTTTTCTCGAAGGAAACGATACGACGTCTTCTCGGATATTGAGCATCGGAAAGGATGTTACTGACCAGAAAAAAGCAGAAACGAGCAGAGATGATGCCATTGCAAAGCTTGAAGCATTCAAAGTAAAACTTGAGCAGGAAAACATTTCTCTTAAACAGATACTCCAGGCAGACCATGAATTCACAGAAATTATCGGTGAGAGCGATGGCCTGCTCTACGTGTTAACAAAAATTCAGCAAGTTGCAAAAACCGATGCTACTGTTTTGATTCTTGGTGAAACTGGTACTGGTAAAGAACTCGTTGCCCAGGCAATTCATCGAGAAAGTGATCGTTGTCACAAACCGTTTATTCGTCTCAATTGTGCAGCTATCCCCACTGAACTTGTTGAAAGTGAATTATTCGGCCATGAAAAGGGTGCTTTTACCAATGCAGCGACCCTGCGTCGTGGAAAGTTTGAGCTTGCCGAAGGAGGAACCATATTTCTCGACGAGGTGAGCGAAATGCCTATCGAGACTCAGGCAAAGTTGCTTAATGTCTTGCAAGAGAAGGAATTTGAAAGGGTCGGAGGCTCGAAGACAATACAAGCCGATGTCCGCGTTATTTCAGCTACAAACCTTGATCTGGAAGATGAAATATCAAAAGGTCGTTTTCGTGCAGATCTCTTTTATCGCCTCAATGTTTATCCAATTTCTATTCCACCTTTAAGGGAAAGGAAAAACGATATTCCTTTGCTACTCAAACATTTTATTTCTACCTTTAATAAGGAGTTTGGTAGAAAGATAGAAGACGTACCCACATCAATGATCGAAATCCTCTCAAAGTATGATTGGCCAGGCAATATACGTGAATTACGAAACATAATTGAAAGAGCAGTCATTACCAGTAATTCGTCAAGTATTCAATTACCTGATGGCGTGATGAACTCGCAGAGAGATGCTCACTCAGTAGTTGATTCAAATTCCAATATCGCATCTCTTGCTGAAGTTGAACGGCAGCATATATTACGCGCACTGACTAAGACCAACTGGCAGGTGAGTGGAGCAAATGGTGCTGCCCGCATTTTACAAATGAACCCCTCCACACTTCGCTCCAGGATAAAAAAGCTTGAATTGAAGCAAGCTTGACTCACCAAACCCCATCCGTTTCCCTTCGCGCAGCACCATTCGAAATGTGCTTCATTTCATAGCGAAATATCGCGAAATTGCGACATTTCGCACCCTCGATCGGCCTACCCCTTGCAGTTCGAGTCAGTTTATATCCTATCATATAAAGGTATTATGTGGTATTTTCAGTTTTCCTTGTAATTGGTTTTTATTTTGCATTATAAAAACCCAGAAAAAACCTTTTTCAGGAGGAAACTGCATGATAGGGCTTGAACTAACAGTCAAGATTCACTCTCAAAAACGAATGGAATTTCTTCAAGCCTTTGAAATGTCGCAGTCAAATGATGACCTCTATCCAGAGAGAACCGGTCTTCGATTATTTGAAAAGGTTAACGAAGCAAATACATTTTTGTGGCAGGAAGAGTGGAAAAGTTCTGAAGCACTCACTCTCTATTGTCAGGAAAACAAATTTCGAGCAATGATTGGTGCAATCAATATTCTAGGTGAACTGATTCACCACAACCAAGTTATCTTTGAAGAGGAATTGACGAATGGTTAAGAACAAAATCAAAATTATTATTCTCATGCACATGATATTTTCGTGTCTTGTGGTCTTGCCAGTAATAGCCCAAGAGAGTGACGACTTGGCAGCCAAGACACAAAATCCAGTGGGTGCGATGTACAGTCTGCCGTTCAAATTCACCTTTGATTATGGTGCAGAGAATGGCGAGGCGACTTTCCTAAATATTATGCCAGTCGTTCCGGTCACCGTGGGGAACTGGAATCTGATTAATCGTGTGATCATGCCGATCATAGATAGTCCCGGTATGATTACAGGCACACCTGCAATTCCAAACCCTATTCCAGGCGATGGTGCTACAGGTCTTGGGGATATCAATTACACAGTCTTTCTTTCCCCGGCTGAACCGGGCAGGCTTATTTGGGGCGTTGGGCCTTCCATTATGATGGATACTGCCTCAGACGATCAACTGGGAAGTGGTAAGTGGAGCTGGGGCCCTAGTGTGGTGTTGCTTGTACAGCCAAAACCCTGGACCTTGGGTATCCTTGGTCGGCAGCTTTGGTCATTTACAGGGGATTCTGATCGTAAAGTGGTCAACCAGCTGCTCCTAGAGCCGTTTATAAATTTTAACCTCGATAATGGTTGGTATCTGATTTCGGATATGATTATTACGGCAAACTGGATGTCAGAATCAGACAATCGCTGGACCATTCCCCTAGGTGGCGGTTTTGGTAAAATGTTTGAAATAGGAAGTCAAAAGATGAACACCAAGCTTGAGGCCTATTACAATGTTGTAAACCCTGACGGTTCTCCTGACTGGTCTCTGAACTGGACACTTCAATTTTTGTTTCCACGATAATTGAGTTAGAAGTGTATGAAGTTGCTTAGAAAAATAAATTAATTATATTTCTAGTTAGTACTATTGTACTGATTTAAAATGTGAGTTTGTAACTGCCGCAGAAGCTATGACCGATAAGCTTAACGATTTATGTACACTGTCTTCTGTGGTTTAATACCAAAGAAAAACTGGAGGAATGTTTATGAGGTTTGAACTGAATTGGAAAATATTGACTATTGTGGGGGCAGTCACGTTAGGACTTGGCTTGGCTCCACCATTGCAGGCATCACAGGAGAAAAAGCCTAATATCTTGGTTATTTGGGGTGATGATGTCGGCTATTGGAACGTCAGCCATAACAACCGTGGTATGA
>CAZUPS010000099.1:0-4590 GCA_964621915.1 uncultured Desulfocapsa sp.
GAAAATAATGGCCCTTCATGAAACGAAGTACGCTTTAGTCGGATGAACCTTAATTCTGGATCTTCGAAGCTCCCATTTACGATTAAGTTTGCATTTGCACTTATAGCGCCAAATGTCAGTAGTGTAACGGTCGTCAATCCAGCTAGAAAGATTTTTTTCATTCTTGAGAACCTCAGTTTTGATTGATAAAGATTGCATTAGTGTGAATCATTATTCTCTGTTTACCATAGTAGGAATTATATTCATATAGGCAAATATACTAGTTTTTCAATTTTCATTGTCTTTCAGGATTCCGGCGACAGTTTATTTATCTTCAAATCTTGCAATACGTTTTTCAATTGTCCTCAGATGAGGAGCTGGATGTACTGAGTTTAAGGGACAGCATATGTAATTATTGCTGATTTATCCAAAGCATTGTACAGAATTTCGAAACTTATCTCTTTCGCTTTGCTTTGGCCAAAATAAAATGGGTATGTTCTAGATTCTTGGGGTTAGTGTGCCATTGAGATATTTATGCGTATAAATGGGGTCAGTGTGGAGTTGAATTCACCTGTTGATAAAAAACGACAAAATTACAGGATGTTCGGGTTGGTAATAAAAGTACTTCACTTGGCGCAGGTTGTATGGGGTGTAAAATTGGGGATAGTATTTATGTGGATGAGATAAAGAAAACTGCTTTGAATGTAGGTCCTAATATGGTACGGTAAAAGGACAGGAGGTGTGGCGATGAATATTACCAATGATATAAAACCAATTACATATTTAAAGAGTCGAGCTGCAGATGTTCTGCGGCAGATCAACGAGACTCGTCGTCCAGTTATCATAACTCAGAATGGTGAACCTAGAGCGGTCCTGCAGGATCCTGAAAGCTACGAAAACATGCGGAATGCTATTGGGATCTTAAAACTCATGTCCCAAGGTGAGGATGATGTCAAGCAGGGGAATGTTAAGGCTCAGGAAAATGTATTTAAAGATATTGAAAACAGAGTAAGACGGAATGCCGAAAAAGTATGAAGTTTTTTGGTCTCAAACTGCTGAAAATGATCTTCTGAAAATCATTGAATACATTGCTCAAGATAACCCAGGCAATGCTCTGAAAATCCTTGAGAAAATCAAGGCGCAGGTTGCAGATTTGTCTTTTTTCCCCAAGAAGTTCCGTATTGTGCCGGAATTGTATAACCAGGGGATAACCTTGTATCGAGAGATGGTTATTTCACCATGGAGAGTGCAGTACCGTATTGCTGACTCACAGGTGTTGGTTTTGTCGGTATTTGATTCAAGGCAAAACATTGAAGATGTTTTGTTGAAAAGGTTAACTCAGCCTGTTCTTTAGAAATGCCGGGCTGTAGTACCCATTTTTGATTTTTTTCCGGTCGCTTATTTACTAGTCTTTGACATGCATTTGGAAATTGATGATCTGATGCTGTTTGCAATTTGGGGTGATTTTTCCAATAGCTCTTTATGGTCTGAAAGGGTATCAGTGATCAACTGAGCAAATTTCTCGATGGTTTCTTGAGTCTTTTTTACTCCTAGTTTATTGCCGAAACGTTGCAGTTCTTTCTGAGAGGGGAATTGTTTTTTGTTTCCGTTCATTTTTAAGGCAGGAGTGGCATGCTTAAAATATGGGAGAGTTGAAATAATGTCATAGACAGGTGATAATCTAATGGTATCAGGTTTCTGTATGTCATCATAAATGAGAGAAAAATTTCTTATGGGCACCACCGTTACCCACAAGTGATGAAAATACCAGAATGCGAAAGAAAATCTCTATATCCTGCCGCGGTGTTGTACTGTACATTTCAATGACCCTGGGCAACGATTCATAGGAACCGGAATATTTATCTTTTGTACTTTCTCCCAGTAGAACTGAAAAATCCTCAAGGCCAATTCGCCTGCGATCAGGGGCGAGATCAAAGCGTTGTATGACGAATAGTTTGTGATCATCTGATAGGTGATTCTGGAGTTCCGCGGACAGTATATATAACTATCTCGTCGCCCCTGCGATAATCTGCTTTGAATATTATTTTGAATTGAGTTCGGGGGACAGTATATGTAACTATTTCTGATGTTGCTTCTTCTGTTTTCTGTAAGTGACGTAAGTATTTGTCTTCATATCATAAAACCGTATTTTCTTATTCAAGGTGCACGCTATGTTGGTAAAATTTACACCTCGATGTGAATAGTTTTTTTCTCCACCATAATAAGTGTTGGGTTTTCAGTCCGCGGTGAAAAACCCACCAGTTTCAAACCGGTGGGTTTTTTTTATGTAGTCTTTCTGTTATGGGGGAATACGCAGGAACTATGCTTCACAGTGTTGCAATTTTTCAGCAAGAGCCTGTTTTATGAAATCATTCAGGTTAATGGATGCATGATGCGATGCGACTGCAGCGGCAAGATGTAAATCATGACCAACTCGTACATTGAAAGAACCTTTACATGGTTTGATTGGGGCAAATCCATCAGTTTTACAGTCGTCCAAATAATCATCAACGGCACCCTTGAAAGCCTCCTCCAGTTCCTGTGCGGTAATTCCTTCATAAGTGACCAGAGGTGAGATGAAAAGTAGTTTTCCGTATAAAATATTATCTTCAGGGCTGATCTCCACGGATCCATGGTATCCCTTGTATTGCATTGTATTCATATCATCCTCCATTCTTTTAACTTTCTTAGCAACTCTCGAATAACATAAACTTTAACTTTATTGCCTGGATGGGGTCTGTGTAAGTTGATTCGTTGATCTGGGTTTCCATTGTCGAACTTGACACGGGAACCAGCACCTTGAATTCCTGTGTATCCTAGGCTTTCAAGCAAACGGCTCAATTCGTTCTAGGTAAAATCGTTCTTTACTGATTGAAAGCGGGATATTAATTTCTTGATCTTCGACATATTATGAAGTTTCTCTTTTCTATATAGAGTAACACACAAAGGGGAAAAGGCAACCGTATTCAGTTGCATGAGGTGTGTAGGTTAATGTGGATTGGGAGTTTCGGGGAAGTATATACAATTAAGGGGGGGGCGGTTAGCGGCCCATGGTGTACGATCCTCGCAAAGCTACTTTACCGAGGAGATGCCGTGGAAATACTCTTGATATCAGGTCGCGATTATCCCAACACGTACCGCAGTTTTGTTGAGATGTTCTGGTGATTAAACAGGTTTAGTTGCACAATGGGCTATCCCTTCGTGGTCTCTAAATAAGCTGTGAAAGAAATGTTTTTGCAGGAACAATGGTAGGACGCCGAAGTGAAAAACAATCTCCATCAACATAGTCATGGTCTATTGCTACCTGCAAAGCATGGGGCGCCCCAGTTTTTTTCTGGAACCTGGCAAGGTGTGGGCTTAAAGTTGCTTTTCCTGATGATTTTACTTCAACAAGCAACCATGGCTGGTTATCACGCGTTAGAAGGAAATCAACTTCCCGTCGTTCCTTGTCTCTTATAAAGTAGAGTTGGTAGTTACCAAGGCCTATATCTGTCCACCATTGGCTTGCTTTTAATAGATGGCAGGCAATAAAATTTTCATTTCTACTACCAGTATCTGGGATCAGACTCCAGTCCCAGAGATATATCTTGGGCTGTTTACGAAGTGCCTTGGGGATATTTGCAGACCAGGGACGTATCGAAAATGAAAAATAGAGTGACTCCAGAGAACTGATCCAGCGACGAATAGTATCAACACTAGAGTATTGGGGGACAGACCACGGTTTAGCTCTTTCCTCTCCTGAATTCAAGTTCCAAGTGCACCACCTAATACCGAGTTAAAGACTAGTGAATACAATCGTTAAGTGCTTTTATTTCAATATTTTAGACGTTCACTCAAGCTGGAGCAGCAACCAATGGCTCAATCTGAGACAAATCAATTTCTTCTTTTGCATGCCATAAATTATAGTTGTCTTGCATTGTAAGCCAACTTTCAGGAGTTCTACCAAGACATTTAGATAGACGTAAGGCCATTTCTGGGCTGATAGCACTTTTACAATTGAGTAGGCGTGAAAAAGTTGAGGGAGAAACGTGAAGTTTTATGGCAACACTCCGTGGTGATACATTGAGAGGTGCCAAGTAGACATCTTTAATAAATTCTCCTGGGTGGGGTGGGTTATACATAGTCATTAGTGATAATCCTCATAATCAACAACATACGCATTGCCATCGTTAAAATCGAACACAATGCGCCAGTTTTTATTAACGTCAATAGCCCACAATCCGTTGCGGTTGCCGGTAAGATTATGAAGACGCCAGCCAGGAGTATTCATATCTTCGATACACGTTGCGGTATCAAGGGCTGTTAACCTGAGACGTAGTTTTTGTTTATGCTTTGGTTGTATACCTGCAACACTGCCAGTTTCGAAAAACTTTCGTAACCCTTTATGCTTGAACGATTTAATCATAGATATATTATATCGCATATTGCGCAATACGCAATGTTTTGTTGGAGATTTTCTTATTAGATGTTTTTTTGATACCACCTTGGATGTAGACACTTAACGCCCGCGGTCGGCCGGGTATCGGTCACCGCGGGCGTTATCGGCAAGCTTGCGGAGTTCCGGGGACATCTATGATAAGTAAAGTCAAGAGGAAAACGGAGATTTCCTGT
>CAZUPS010000100.1:0-4171 GCA_964621915.1 uncultured Desulfocapsa sp.
AAATAGCTGCTTAAGTTGTTTAATTATGACTCTACAAAATTGGGGTAGGATCAGTTTGCCAACCTGACCATGAGCTTGCTCATGATCATTATTGGTTTACTGTTAAGACTTCCCGACACACTCAACGTTCTCAACCTGTCATCCGACCTATTCAATCAAAACGCACGGGTAACGATAGCGGGCACAATCACCTTGTTTGCCGATGTTTTGTTAATCATCTTTGTCTACGAAGCTATCTGGCGATGGTTCACTAAGAGACATTTCTTTTGTATTTATCTGACAATGGCGCTGATCCTTGTCTTCGACACTCTGCTTTTTACCACCGGGGCTTTTCTCGGGCAGTCGAACTATATCACCATCCTCACTTCAGGAGTGATCGGCAAACTGCTTATGGCACTGCCGTTCTCCCTGGCTATGACTCTCTACCTGTATTACGGCGAACCTGCAAAGCGCGAACCAAATTCTTTTGAGGATATTTTTGATACGCTTTCATACCGGCAAAAATTTGAAATTGCCCGGCATCAAGGTGAGAAAGCCGAAAAAGAATTACAAGTCATCGAAGATCGCTTTCAACAACTTTTTGAACACTCCCCTGTAGCCTTATTTGAAGAAGATTTCAGCGAACTCTTAACCTACCTGGAAAAAATCAAGAAGAAAGGTGTCAGTGATTTCAGGGACTACTTCAATAACAACCCGATGGAGTTGCAAACCTGTGCCCAAAAAGTAAGAATCAATAATTTAAATCAGGAAACACTGCGGCTGCACAAAGCAACAAGTAAAGAGGAACTCCTTGGCAATCTGGATAAGATATTTACAGAAAAATCATTCGATATCTTCAAAGAAGAAGTTATAGCCCTTACTGAAGGGAAATTGAATTTTGAAGCTGCAGGACAGGTAAAAACTCTGGATGGAGATGTCAGAGAAATATTCCTCAAACTACAACTTCAGAAAGATTCGCAAATTGCATTGCTTGCAACAACAGATATCACCGAGCGTAAACGGGCTGAGAGAGAGCTGCGGGAATCGAATAAACGTTTAATGACAGTCTTGGATAGCATCGACGCCTTTATCTACATTGCTGACATGCAGACCTATGAAATACTTTTTATGAATAAATACGGCCTGGAAGCCTGGGGTGACATCGAGGGGCAATTGTGCTGGAAAGCAATTCAGAAGGATCAGGAAGGACCCTGCGCTTTCTGCACCAACGACAAGCTCCTGACCCAAGAAGGCACGCCCACCGGAGTATACCAATGGGAGCTTCACAATTCAATCAACGACAGGTGGTATGATTGTCGGGACACTGTCATTCCATGGACGGACGGACGCCTGGTCAGAATGGAAATCGCAACCGACATTACAGCTAGAAAGAATCTGGAAACCCAACTGCAGCAATCTCAGAAAATGGAAGCCATTGGAACCTTGGCTGGTGGTATTGCTCATGATTTTAACAATATCTTAAGTGCAATTATAGGATATGCCGAATTTGTCAAAGAAGAGGCTCCGGAAGAGAGTAGTATAGGTGAGGACATTGCTGAAGTCCTTGGTGCTGCGAAACGGGCAACAGATCTTGTAAAACAGATCCTTACTTTCAGCCGTCAACTTGATCATGACAAACAGGTCATCCATCTCTATCCGATTGTTAAAGAAACATTAAAAATGCTGGGTGCAACCCTCCCTGCCACTGTTGAAATAAAGGAGGATCTTGATTCTGATGATGTGGCAGTATTGGCTAATCCAACCAACATACATCAGGTTATTGTCAATCTCTGCACTAATGCTCTGCATGCTCTGCCAAACCAGAAGGGATCTTTGAGTGTAGGTTTGCAGCAACTGGAACTGAGTACTTTAGAAACAAGTGGGAGAGAAAAGTTATCTCCAGGATCGTTTGTTGTCCTCTCTGTCAGTGATAGCGGTTGCGGAATGGATCAGCCAACTATTGATAGACTTTTTGACCCCTACTTTACTACTAAAGAATTAGGAAAAGGAACCGGTCTGGGGCTCGCTGTTGTAAATGGTATCGTTGAGGACTGTAAAGGATTTATTGAGGTGGAAAGTGTTGTAGGAAAAGGGACTACTTTTTCCGTTTATTTCCCGGTGGCAGAAGAGTCCGTTGCACAACACGTTGCTTCAGAGCAAAAACACGGAACCACAGCAACCTCTGGTGGTGAGAGAGTATTAATAGTTGATGACGAACTGCTTCTGGTGAAGATTAACCAAAAACGTTTGGAAAGTAGAGGGTATCAGGTTACGGGGTTTTCAGACAGCAGGGTTGCTCTTGAAAAGTTTCGTGACCATCCGGAAAAGTTTGACCTGCTTATCACGGATCAGACCATGCCTGGATTGTCAGGCGCGGAACTGTCCAAAGCTGTGCTGGAAATTAAACCGTCTCTGCCGATTATCATGTGTACTGGACACAGTGACATTGTTTCCAAAGAAAATGCACTGTTCATGGGTATCAAAAAATACGTCTTCAAACCAATCCAGGGAGACGAGTTACTTGATGCCGTTCAAGCGGTATTCGTTGAGGAATAGATGGTAGCCATGGTGCTCACCTTACCAATGGCAGTCATATGATGTTGTTAGCCTTTGTCAGGTTTACACTACTACTGTTGCTCTTAAGTTTCGACTTTTTAGTCGGTTGAGTCCCGTCCACTCTCTGGATTTCGAGAAGAATCAGGAATAGTCTCAAGCTGTCCTCCACGTAAGCTGGTTAGTATTGCCATTGGTCTGTTCTTATCCCACTTACATCTTTCAAACCGACAGTATAAGCATTTTGACTATACGCTAAAATAATTGTAAAAATGGGTATTTATACCGATGCGAAAATGATTGCGAGTCTGTTATAGAAATGGTACTTATAGATAACTGAATGAATTCCACTGAATATTGACCATACAAGGGGAAAAGAGAAATGAAGAAACAGTTAATTGGGTTAGGAGTTGCTGCGTTGATATTTGGTGGTGTTGTGAGTGCTGGTGCGACACCCATATTAGAAACAAATGCAGGAAAATTAATTGGTGCTTCGGGGGTTGAAGTCAATGGTGCTTTATATAATGTTAGTTTTGTGGAAGGATCATGTGTAGATTTATACGGAGGATGTGTTGAAAATTCTTATTTCACTTTTCAGACACAATCCCTTGCTATACAGGCATCTCAGGCATTACTAGACCAGGTCTTCATAGATGTTTATGATCAGTACCCGGATTTAACATACGGAATAGAAAACGAATGGAAGGGGATGATATTCACCCCATGGCAGGTTCAACCCCCTTCAGGGGTTGCCCTCGCATTTGCCATTAATTATTCAACAGCATCAGGTACAGCGGATAGTACAACCTTAGGCGGCACTGGCTCAGCCATCAGCACGACCGATTTTGATTTATTCACGTACGCTCAATGGGAGTCCGCTGCCCCAGTACCAGAACCAGCAACAATGCTCCTCTTTGGAACAGGTTTAATTGGTCTTGTAGGTTCTAGACTTCGTAAAAAGAAAAAGTAATCCACACAGACCGATATACGTATCATCGAAAGGCAGTTCCATTAACTTGGTTCTGCCTTTTCTGTTTCCATCCTCTGCTGTTAATGGCCAGTGATAAGGTCTGCAATTTAATATAATCCTTAACAATTATCTTACTACTGTACATTGCAAGTACACACCTTCACCTTGAAATAGAAAAGAGAAAAATAGAAGTGTCCTGTGGCAATCTTAACCACTTCCAAGAGAGGTGGGTGTTGAGGTGTTTATGAGAATTCTTTCGTAACGCAGATCAACGACTTGGTAAAGATGTTCGCCTTATTTTCACATTCATCATAAATCCATTGGAAATTGCATGAAATTGATACAGCTCCATTAGACTCACAGATCTTCTGATCACCAAAAGAATGCTCCACGCGGTCTAATTGATGCCATCTTTCACCTCCGGTTTTGAGTTGTCCTAAAGGGGCGTGTCGTAATCTGTCGTAATTTTGTCGTAATTTATAGGGAAAAACATACCATATGGTGCCATACTTGTCATCTGGCTCCACTCCAGCGCATGGAATATACCCCCCAAAAACCCAATAAAGAAGGGGCTTAACAGCCTGTTATTGCTGGAAAGCCCCTTTTTCACTACTTGGTCGGAACGAGAGGATTCGAACCTCCGACCACTTGTCCCCCAGTCTTATTGGA
>CAZUPS010000101.1:0-3960 GCA_964621915.1 uncultured Desulfocapsa sp.
TGAGTTCTAGTAGTTGTATTTGTATTAGTAGTCATGGTGTCCTCCATATAGGGTTTGTTTAACTTATCTTTTAGTTTGTATGCTTCTTATATAGCATCAACCATGCCACTTCATGTTTTCTCTTGTACATTTCACTACAACGCTTACTAACATACTGTATTTACAGTTGAATAAATACAGGAATGGCCTAAATACTTCCGCCACGCTTGCGTTGCTGCAAGACGAGACAAGGAACACATGTGCGGTATTTGGTCGAGAAAGTGTGGTTTTGTCTCAACAGATGTGTCGCAGGCGTTACGGATAGGTGTAGCAACCACTCCTTGTACTCCTGCTCTTTCTCTGTACTTCCTACAGAAATGGAAAAATATGAAAAACAGATAGGCGTAGACTTCGAGGTATTCCCAGCATTGTGAACACAGCAATACCGAGTTATGTTGGCATACGAAGAAACACGGTCAAAAAGTTCAACAATGACTGTTTTTAAAATGCTTGAGCTGCATGATGAGAAACTATCATGAACGCTTCCATGGAGGAGAGCCACAAGGCTTCCTCCCTACCCTTTTTTTTATAGATAATGCAATAGCATCATTATGAACACTAAAGTAATCATAGTCGGAGCAGGTGTTGTCGGGGGGGCTGTTGCATTAGCATTAGCTGAGCAGGGTTTCCATGTTACGATCATTGATAAAGAAACAAAAGTAGCATCAGGTGCATCAAATGCAAATGGCGCACAACTAAGTTACAGTTATACCGATGCGTTGGCATCCCCATCCACTCTCAAATCTATCCCACGACTCCTGCTTGGCCTTGAGCCAGCGTTTAGACTGACAAAAAGAATGGATCCCGACTTTATGAAATGGGGAATAAAATTTCTCCGTAATTGCACATCCTCAAGAGCAGATAAAAACACCTTGGCTACTCTTGAGATAGCTCTTAGATCCTGTGCTGTTATGAATGAGTGGCGGGATAAGTATAATTTTGATTTTGACCATAAATCTGCACAAAAACTACACTTATATGAAAATTTTGAAGCACTGGAAAATCAAAGGTCTCGTGTAGAGCTAAAGAACCGTCTGGGTGCCAATCAGGAAATCATTTCAAAAGAAAGATTGCTTGAGTTAGAACCCTCGCTGCAGAATATGAATGCTGACTTGGCTGGTGCTATTTACTCCCCAAACGATGAACTTGGTGACGCTGCGAAATTTACCCAAGCCTCATTGAACAAAGCGATAGAGCTGAGCCACGGGCAACTTTTATTAGGGACTTCTTTGCAAGGTTTTATCCGGGATGGTGATGTTTTCCATGGCATAAAAACAAATATCGGAGAGATTGAAGCAGATTTTATTGTGCTGTGTGCTGGTTATCAAACAAACGAAATTACAAAAAAAATGAATTTTGCTGTGCCAATTAGCCCTATGGCTGGTTATGTTTTGTCTTACCCTGCCACCCCCGACACTCCTCACATAAGCGTAACAGACACTCCAAATAGAATGGTACTATGCCGTCTTGGTTCCCTCATGCGCGTTGCTGGTATGGCAGATATCGGCCAAGTCGCCAAGAATCCACCAAAGAATCGTATTCAAACATTAGAAACGACTCTAAAGAATCGTTTTCCTTTAGCAGGAAAATACAGTCATCCTTCTCAACCTTTAGTTGGGGTACGGCCAATGACACCAGATGGTCGTCCGATCATTCAACAGTTTCAGTCATCGAATGTATTCTTAAATTGTGGGCACGGTATGTTGGGCTGGACCTTGGCAGCTGGTTCAGCCGATTTATTAAGAGCCAAAATCTGCCAGGGATTGACTAAAATATAGCGAGTCGTTTCAATAAAGGAGCCCGGAAAACACACCTGGCTCCTCTTTCTGAAACGGTTATACGTTTACAACAGCCGCCGCATAACACTCTGAAAAGAATCCCAATCGGTTATTTGATACAGATACATCTTTGTCAGACTTTTTTCACGTAACTTCATAATACATTTCTCCTCAGGCAGGACCTGATCAAGTTGCCCGGGAACAAAAAATCCCCGGAATGAACACTACATTCAAATCCGGGGATTTCCCTATCTATCCACAAGATTAATCGATCACCGATATTCCACGACAGTAATCATCACTATTGATTCAGTAAGGTTTTCTGACTTCCGGATACTTCTTGCCCTGCGCCTTCCCAACAAAATTTCCGGTCAGTGGCATGTGCAGATACGATTCCGGTTACAGCGGCGGGCCCGTCTTTGATTTTCACAAAGTTCCCTTTTCAGTCTTTTTAGAGACACCTGAATATGCTAGTATCTTATATTGACACTTTGTTATTGTCAAGAGCTCCAAAACAATTAACACAATATACGGTAGACCCAACGGGACAAGCCACCCTATAGAGGACATATCTTTGAAAACAAAAATCTTTCCATCCGTATCAAGCATCCTGCTGCTTGTCTTTTTGTTCTCCGGATGCACAAATCAACAAACGGTTCCCATGATGCCAGCCCCGGTTGCATACCATGATGACCAGGTAGACCCATTTTCCCACCTGGAATCTTCTCAAAAGACCACTTCAGTATCTTGTTTTTATGCGACAAACAGAAGCCCCGAAAGTAATCCCAATAGTATCCCATACGGCAATGGAATGAGTAATCAGCTTCACCTCGGAGAGGTAAACATACTTTTTGGGGACAAACTGACCACCTGGGACGACTTATACCAAGCCTCAACAAAAGCGAACATCCAAGAACCAATTCAACTTTCAATTGCCAGCACCACGGAAATAGCATCCATAGACACGGACCAACTCAACTATAGTGAAGAATTACCCTTTACTCCAAAAATTAAAAAATTTACAGATGCAATCAATAAAGAACTCAGCATGGCCATAGATAAGGAAATTATAATCTATATACATGGAGCAAAAGGCAGCTTTCTGAAATCAGTCACTTTGACAGCTGAGCTTGACCACTTTTCCGGGCGTGATTTTATTGCAATTGCCTTTAGCTGGCCATCTCGTCAAGATATTTTCAGTTATCTTTTCGGGAACGATGCCGAACGTGCCTTGCATTCAACTGCATCCCTCCGCACCCTGATAGAGATACTTGCAAAAAATACAACGGCTACTTCCATTAACCTCATAAGTTATAGTGCAGGTGGCAAACTTGCTTCAAAGGCTCTCCAGGAAATACGTCTGAACCACCCATCACTCCAGGCTGAAGAACTCAGGAAAAAGTTTAAACTTGGTACAATCCTTTTTACTGCAGCTGATGTTTCCGTCGACTCCTTTTTAAAAAGACTCCCTGCAATCAGCACATTGGCTCAACAGGTTGTGGTTACTGTTTCAGATGCTGATAATGTACTGCACTTTGCCAGTATCCTAATGACTGGCACCGATCGTATTGGTACCAGAGAAGCAGAGGCCAGGGAAAATATATTTATTTCAGAACAGAAGATCAAAAATTTTGAAATTGTTGACTTTTCTCTCGGAAGTGAAGAACGGGGATTTGATATTACAGGACATCACTATTGGCACAGGCACCCCTGGGCAAGTAGCGATGTTGTTTTTCTTCTTCGTACGGACAGTCCAGGTAAATTTCGTGGCCTATCACCATCCGAAGTCGAAGGAATCTGGTATCTTTCAAAAAAATATCCAAGTCAGGTACGAAGCGCAATTAAGAAAGAACTTGAGAAAGATTGGTAATCTTTTTCTTTTTAGTAGTTCTTGATTTTCACTAATCCTCACCCTACCACGATAGAGAGGAGCTGTTTCGGGTCCATTATATGTGCATCTGCGGCCCGGACGGCCGCAGCAGAGCCCCCATGGATGGGTTTATGGCGTCACATAATAATGGGCACGGAATAACTCCGGATTCACAAAGCTGAGTTTCGATGGTACTCAAATAGTAGTTTACAACGGGCAAAAAAAAGCCCCTCTGGAACAGACCAGAGGGGCAAGGGAGGGGAAGAAAAAATG
>CAZUPS010000102.1:0-3958 GCA_964621915.1 uncultured Desulfocapsa sp.
TTGAAAGAGTTTGTCTGGTATTGATATTGCTGTTTTCATATGTAAGCCTTTTTTTATTACCATGAGTATTGAGTATTGATGATTGTATCCATCATCTACATGTAAGTATAACCATGGTAGTACTGGTTGTCAAATTGAATTCTCTGAGGGCGGTGGGTGAGGCTGGAGCCTTGTAGCTCTCTCTCTGTCCTGTAGTAGGACGCTGATATTTCAAGGATAACTTCCATGTGGCAATGAGAAATTAGATAGGAGACTATTTGAAAACAGGAACTAGTGGAGGATAATCCCACGTTCTCGCAGTTCGCTGATGATCTCATTGACACAGTCGCGTAGTGGCCGGGTGCCGGTGTCAAGTTCAATATCTGGATTTTCAGGCGCTTCATAGGGAGACGAGATACCAGTATAATTCTTAATCTCCCCAGCTCTTGCTTTTTTGTATAGCCCTTTCACGTCACGTTCTTCACAGATCTCAAGAGAACAGTTGCAGTAGACCTCAATAAGATTTTCAGGGCCAATAATTGTCTGCACTCGTTCACGATCTGCTTTTAATGGGGAAATAAACGCGGTGAGGGAGATAACTCCGGCATCAAGAAATAGATTTACCATCTCAGCAATACGACGCATATTCTCACTACGATCTTTCAGACTGAAACCGAGGTCGCCACACAATCCATGCCGGACATTATCACCGTCAAAAACATAGGTTCTGCATCCCATCAGATGCAGCCTTTCTTCCACGGCATGAGCCAGAGTTGATTTTCCCGATCCGGATAAACCTGTAAACCAGAGATTAATACTCATGTGGCCGTTTAATGTTTCCCGGCGTGGACGACTGACCGCTGCTCGTTGACGAATAACGTGAGGAGATTTCATAGAATAGGCTGGCAGGTTAAAGTTTTTATCAACAAAACATCTTCTTCAAATAAGGCAACAAAGTGTCCTTGATTTCAGGATGTTCAAGTGCAAATGCCAAATTAGCCATTTGGAATCCAGCTTTATCACCACAATCAAAACGAGTACCTTCAAAACGGTAGCCAAAGACAGGCTGTTCTTTAAGAAGTGCAGACATGGCGTCGGTCAGTTGAATCTCACCTCCAGCCCCTTTACCCTGCCCACCAAGTATATCAAAAATTTGTGGAGTAAGGATATATCTTCCGATAACTGCCATGTTAGATGGAGCTTCTTCTGCCGGTGGCTTTTCAACCATACCGTTTACGCGAAAGGTTTTTTCAGAAGTCTGATCTGCATCGAGGATTCCATATCGTGATGTCTCTTCTTTAGGTACTTCGATAACCGCCACGGTAGATGCTCGTATCCGATCAAACTCTTTGATCATCTGGTGGAGAACAGGGGTTTCACTTTTTATAAGGTCATCGGCAAGAAGAACGGCAAAAGGTTCATCACCAACAATATCTCTTGCGCACCAGATAGCATGGCCAAGCCCCAAAGGTTCGCTCTGGCGGGTGTAAATAATGGTTCCTGATTGAGGGACAAGCGATTCAATTTCTTTGAGCAGCTCAATTTTCTGGCGCTCTCTCAAGGTTTCCTCAAGTTGAAAGGAGCGGTCAAAATGATTTTCCAAAGCGCCCTTGCCACTGCCAGTGACAAATATAAGTTGTTCGATGCCAGATGCCAATGCTTCTTCTACTGCGTATTGAATCAGTGGTTTGTCGACCACAGGCAGCATTTCTTTGGGCATGGCTTTCGTTGCGGGAAGAAAGCGGGTACCAAGTCCTGCGACAGGGAAGATAGCTTTTTTGACTTTCATTCAATCACCTGGATAATGTTACTGGAATTATTTTTATGACTCACTCAAATGAATACTACTATATTTTAGTGATAAATTACAAAACTAGCCACTATAAAAAATAATTGTATCAGAGTAAATAGGTAGTAATACCCATTTTATAGAAATATTTTACTTGCTATTATCCTGTGATTTACGGTTTGATTATAGGAAGCATTGTTTCTTTTACGTTTATTAAGGAAAAATAATGAAATACCTTTTTACTATTCTTGCGTTTGTTGCCCTGAGTTCTGTGGTTACCCTGTTTTATCTTTGGCCTTCCCCAACTTCCGAATCTTCAAATGCTGCTCTTAGTGTGAATGGGCATATGATTTCCCAGAAAAACATTGATGAGCAGGCTCTCAAGCAGGGATATCATTCGGGAGATACAAACGATTCAATCGATTCTCTTGTAACACGACAGCTTTTACTTGATGAGGCTCAACGTGTCGGCATTGATAAAGAAGGTGACTTTCGGAAGGCCCTTAAAGATTACTATGAACAATCATTAATCAGGGTTCTTACCGATCGAAAACTTAAATCAATTACGGTGACGATAAGCGAGGAAGACATTGATCGATATCTCTCCTGTTCCGGCAAAATATATACATTTACCAGGATTCCGATGGAAGAAGGAAAGCCCCTGACAAAACAGGGAAGACAGAACAGTGTCCTTTTTGATGATCTGTCGGAATCGTTGCGTTCGCTTCTTGCTAATTTGAATACGGGTGAAAAAATAGTTCAGTTTGACACTGGAAATGAAGTTGGCATGATTATGTTGGATGCCATAGAGAAGGCGGAAGGTTTTGAACCCGTATTGTATGACCGAGGCAGGGTAGGAGAACTACTTGGCGACTATCAAAGAAGTCTTGAAATTGATCGTTGGATAAACGGATTGCGCAAGAACGCATCCGTAGTTGTGTATGGTGAGGAAGGAAAGAATGAGTAGAAAACGTTATAAGCGTAGGAATTATTTTATAAAAAAGAACTTTCAGGGGAAGTTGATTCTCGGATATTTTCTTTTTATGGTGGTCGGTTGTCTTGTCTTTGCAGTTATTTTGGCCATATTATCTGCAGACAGTATGACTGTAGTGTATCAGGATAATGAACTGCAGATAGGTCAGACTCCTTTTATGTTGATTAAACAACTTATCACGGCCCATTGGATTGCTATTGTTGTTGGAAGTGCCTTCGTTGTGGTCGGGGCAATGTTTATTACCCATAGGCTTGCCGGCCCCATGTTTCGCCTGGAACGTGCTGCAGATAATATGGTTGCCGGACAGCTTAACGATGTCATCTATCTGCGGGAAAAGGATGAGGGGAAGGAGCTTGCGGCAAAGCTGAATCAGTTTAACCGTGAGTTATCTGGAAATATAGGTGAAATTGAAAAAAGATCCCAAAACATAGGCGACCTTCTGGCACAATATTCTTCCATCGAACAATCAGAAACGGCCTCTGAAGATTGTGCCTCTATTCAAAATTCTATTGCCCGACAAAATCAGGCTATCCAGGAAATTGTCAAAGCATACCAACTTCTTGATGAGTAAGATATATCTATCAATTCTACTGCTTTCTCTTTGCCTGGTCGGTACGGTAACAGCTCAGGCAGGGGAGCATAAAAGCAGGTACGCTACTCTTTCGTATACCAATAATCAGGTATTGCGTGAGTTTAATAATAACATGCGTATGAATAAAAAACTTCGCTATTCAATGCGAAAGAAAAATGTGGTTAACGTGGCCGATGAGGTATTGGCCAAGGCGGATATTATTATCGAGAAGGTCCAGGTTGTGCTCGATATGTTTCCCAATAAATACCATATTCGTCTTGTTGTTGTGCCGGATTCCAGTGATGTTGCTCGTATTTACAAGAAGAAATATGGTAAACGGGTCAATCATATTGCTTATTATTCACTCTCTGAAAAAACGATCTATATTTCAGCAGATGATGCGAGCTTGCGGGTCCTTGCCCATGAGATTGGGCACTCGGTAGTTGATCATTATTTTAAGGTACGCCCTCCCTATAATATTCATGAGTTGATGGCTCAGTTTGCTGAAAAGCATGTTACTGATTAGGGGCGGCTAGGTCACTGATCAGGTTCAGACCCAGTTGTCACAGCGAGAAGTGGCCCCAATAATTTGAACAAGCCTATAAGTGGTTAATCTGCTACCTTT
>CAZUPS010000103.1:0-3827 GCA_964621915.1 uncultured Desulfocapsa sp.
ACTTTTTTTGCAAAACTTATTTCAAAAGTACGCTTCAGTCGGATGAACCGGAAAAGGGTACTGTCAGTTAAATTGTAAATTGATCCCAGAATACTGATGCTGCCAAGAACGATACTGAGCCCAATAATAATTTTAACGGTGGTTTCACGTCCAAATCCATAACTCATGAAAATGTGATGTAAATGCCGTTTATCTGGATGAAATGGACTCTGTCCCTGAATAATTCTTTTGGTCATTACTGTCAGGGTATCTGTGATGGGTATTGCAAGAATCAACAGAGCTGAAACAGGAGGGATACAGGCATCGTCTCCCTGAGTCATCCCAAGGGTCATAAATGCCAGAACAAACCCGAGTGACAGGCTTCCGGCATCGCCCATAAACAGTTTTGCGGGATGCCAGTTAAACCGAAGGAACCCAAGTAGAGCACCTGCAAAGGACAGGTTCAGAAGTAAAAACATCTGGTTTTGGGCAAAAGAGGCATGGGCTGCAAAGATTAAAAAAGCAACAAAACCAATACCACCCGCCAGTCCATCCAGGCCGTCAATGAGGTTGACGGAGTTGATAACACCAAGAAGACAAAATATGGTGATGGCAACGGACAGCCAGTATCCTGGAATAACAAATTCTCCAAGTCCCAGGAGATTGCCAAAGGAAATAAGTCTGATATTACTGAAGTAAATAAGTAATGACACAGCAAGGATTTGGCCAAGGAATTTCTGACGATGTCCCAATTCTTTTAAGTCATCAAGAAATCCGACAAACAGCAACACTGTTAGTCCTGCAAAGAAGCCTCGTAAACCAGTTGCCGGCATTATCAGGGCTGCAGCAAAACAGGCAGAAATAACAAAACCGAATCCACCAACAAGGGGTGTTGGTTCTACGTGTACTTTTCGTTCGTTTGGCCAGTCGAGCAGGTTGATTCTTTTTGCTATGTTTGCAAGCTTTGGCAGTATAAACAGAGTGGTAAAGAGTGCTACCAGGAAAATAGCTATTGGTTGGACATCGCTGTTAATCATAATTTTATAATGCTATAGCGCTATAGCAAAAGGGTAAATCAGCTCTGAGGATACGTATCTTTTTGATAGGATATATATATCAAAAAAATCGGCAAAAGGACATGCAATTGCCTTGAAACTATCAAAATATCGTAAAATATGAGATACTTTAGTACAAAACGAACATCTTAAATAGTATCGGTGAGGATGTAAATAGGTAGATATACCTGTTTATGGAAGATAGTTGAATATTTGAGGTTTTTTGGGGCAGAGTTCCGAGAGTTCCGGGGACATGATATCTAATACTTTTGTTTTTTTGGACCAGGTTTTTGGGGTTGTAAGATTCTCCCCAGGCTTTGTTCTATTTGTTCCACAAAGCTGTCATTTCCTAATGGCCGTCCGGTACGTTCATAGCGCTTCAATACCTTCAATTCCTCATCGGAGGACAATTGTAAAAATGCCTTCCAGTCGGGGATCATATCGTGAAGTGGAGAGGCTGAGGTAAGTATATCATCTTTCTTTTCAAGGTGAGCCCGTGCACTGCTCCAGGGGTATTCAGCAGGATTTACAACGATCCCTGCCGCAACCGGATTCATCTCCACATAACGTACCGCTGCAAGCAGATGCAATTCATCCATGGGGAAAGAGGCAAAGCGATCCTGCCATAAATGGCCACGCCAGTTTTCCCGGAAATTGATTCTTCTGGTATAACGACGATGAGCCTCTCCAACAGCGCGGGTGAGACCTGTCATAGTCTGAGGAACAGCTATTAGGTGTATATGGTTTGGCATCAGACACCATGCCCAGATTGCCACATCGTATTTGCGACACCACTCTCCCATTAGCTCGATGTAAGAAAGGTAGTCATCATCGTTGAAAAAAGTTGGTTGTCGCCGGTTACCTCGTTGGGTGACATGATGAGGAATACCAGGACATGTAACACGTGCTATTCTTGCCATGTTGAGAGAATAGCAGAAGGATTGCAGGATGTGAAGATAAATAAACTGTCCCCTGAATTCCCATCTGGAATTGCTGACAAGAGAGTGTCGTCTGATCCAGACACCAATTGTTTTTAGTCCATATATGAAGTATATTACCACTACGTGTACATTCCATACAATATGGTCACATATGATCATAGCCATGAACAGTTATCTAACCACCCCAAACTGGTTATAAAGAAAAGGAGGGAGAATGTTAACTGAAGAAATCACAACAAATGCCTTAAGACTAAGCGCTGTTGACAGAATTTACCTAGCCGAAGCACTCTTAGAGAGTTTAGATATCACAGATAGCCAAGTAGAAAAAAAATGGATCGATGAATCGGAAAAGCGATACCACGCTTACAAAGAAGGTCAGATAAAAGGAATGCCTCTTGAACAAGTTTGTTCGAAAATTCAAAAATGAATATCCTTTTACTTCCTCCAGCTGACCGGGAATTGGAAGAGGCAATTGCTTATTACAATGACCAACTAGCTGGCTTGGGTGAAAAATTCTACTATTCCTTTCTCGACTCCACTGACTATATTTCGCTCTCACCAGAGGCATGGAGAAAAATTGGGAAGCATACAAGGAGAATCAATATTAAACGGTTTCCCTACTTGGTTCTTTATGTATTTACAGGTGAGGAAATTCTCATTACATGCATTGCCCATCAACATAGAAACCCAGAGTATTACACCAGAAGAGTAAATTGACACAATCCCTCCCTAGTGTCTCTTCCCTTCCAATGACAAAACAGGTATTGTTACCTATTCAATGGTTTTCTTTGTCATGCCTTTGCAGAGGGCTCACAAACATACACATTGAAGTATCTAACTCTTTTGTTATTTGGGACCAGGTTTTTGAGGTCGTAGAGTTCTCCCAAGGCTCTGTTCCATGTGTTTCACAAAGCTATCACAGCCCACCACTCATTGTTATTCTCCAAAAGGTTCAGGAGTTACGAAGGAACATAAAAAAGGACATCAACCCCTCACCGCCTTAAAGGCTTTTGAAGAAGCTAAAAATTCCAAAAAGCTTACGACCTATAAGAGTGTTAATGAGGCTATGTCTGATATGTGGAAATGAGACAGCCAAAATATACTACCAAATTCAAAAAAGACATCAAACGGCAAAACGGAGACGCTCCCCAGATTTGCCGACCGCATAATTTAAGCGGAAACTGGAACGGTTATAGAGAATGTCATATAGAACCTGATTGGCTTTTGATTTATACCGTGGAAGAAGAAGCCGTTACTTTCTATCGTACTGGCACACACTCAAACCTGTTTTCCAGGTAACCTTATAGGTAAGCATTAAAATTGATTTCACAGGATTTCTTAGACGTACACTCTCAGCAGCCACCTGAAGTAGGTGGTGAAGAAGTAAGCAGATTTGAAGAAATCTGCAGGGCAACTGAAACAGCCCGTTGATCTTTTTGAAGACGCACTGCAAATGGTTTCGGTATTTTGCTGTCAAATAGATCTTGTGCCAAAAGCAACCCTATTAAATGTATTCGTAAGCAACTGTCTTCTGCGCTGGTTGCATCAAAAGGAACTATTGGTCTATTGTGCAAAAGCAAAATCAAGCTGACTAAGCCCCATATTTACATATGCTGTTTGAATGCATAAGTAAGGGAACAACAGAAAAAGAGACCTCCTGTGGTAGAATAACATAACAGCTAGCCGTGACGGCATTAAGTCGCACAGAATCGTAAACCACGAGGAGGTCTCTTATGAACAGTATGCACTATATTGGATTTGATATCCACAGGTAAGCGAAACGCAGTGGAGACTCCGAGAAGGTAATCAGTTTCTGTGAAAAACAAGTAGACGGTACTGTCGTTCATCGAGG
>CAZUPS010000104.1:0-3789 GCA_964621915.1 uncultured Desulfocapsa sp.
GTCCACTTTTTTTGCAAAACTTATTTCAAAAGTACGCTTCAGTCGGATGAACCTCTTTTTAGTTCTGAAGTTGTTTCTCTTGAGGAATCTAGAAAAATTTTAAAAGAACGAAAGAGGAAGAAGGAAGAACAGAAAAACAAAGAATTAAACGGGGAGTGATTAAATGGTAAAACATGATCTGTTAAGATTTGCAGGGAAACTTGCTAGCTTCACTTTTGTACTGATTTGGGCTGGAAATGTCACGGCTGCTGACAGGCCTCCTGTTGAGGAGTGTATGCGCTGTCATGACGTAAAACAGTATCAGTATGAGTTAAAGAACTCTGTTCATGCTTTTGATAAGGATAAAAAGATTATCAACTGCGAGCAGTGTCATGTTTTTCATTTTAGTCCACTCACAAGTTATTATGCACGGGACGAATATTACGATAAAAAAATATTTGAACCCGGTGCCTTTGATAGGCGCAGAATGCAGGCAAATGCCAGGCAGACGGATCTCACTGCAAAATGCCAGGAATGTCATAAAGATCTCATGTTGGATGCCAAGGGAGAAGAGCCTGTTTCTCAGATTGGCGCTCTTGCGCATGATGCCTTTCTTGGAAAAAATGGTACAACCCGAAAAACCTGTGCTGGATGTCACATTAACATAGCTCATATTCCTGTTTTTGATCAGGATCTGATGATTAATGCTGAGTTTGTAAAACGGCTTGCTGACAATCCACCAACTGACGCAGAGAAGGGAGGGAAAAAATAATGAAACATTTTAACTTGCCTGCAGTTATTTTAGCATCTTTTTTTCTCTGTCTTACCGCCAGCAGTCTCTCTGCTGGATCAATTAAACACCTCAAAGCCCCTGATGACGTTGCCGATTGTTATACGTGTCACCAAAAGGTAACACCTAGGGTTGCTCAAAACTGGTATGAATCTAAACATGGCGTTGCTCTTATGAAATGCTTTGTTTGCCACGGCCAGCCCGATGGTAAAGGATCTATCCCCTTTGCCGTTGTCCCCGATGCCAAAAGCGTTTGCCGAAAATGTCATGAGCCTGCAATGCTGAGAATGGAAAAGAAATTTGGTGTTGATCCAAATTGTTACGGGTGTCATCCTTTTCATCAGAATTCAATGCATCATGACGCATACGGCAAGTCAGAATCTAAAAAGTAACTCATTTTTCAAGATCTAATATTTATACGACTGTTTGTGAAGGAGTTCCTCCATACGTTGCTGTGACAGCAATAAAATCATTCAAGAGGAGAACGAAGAAAATGAAGGTTACCAGAAGGGAAGTGCTTAAAACTGCGGCTGTGGCATCTGCTATGGCAGCGATCGGTGGTCCACTGACCAATATTGCAAAAGCTGCTGATAACGAACCTGAAAAATGGGTTAAATCGGTTTGTCGTTTTTGTGGAACTGGTTGTGGCGTTATGGTAGGCGTTAAAAATGGTAAAGTCGTCACTGTTAAGGGTGACCCTAATAACCACAATGCCGGATTCCTTTGCTTGAAGGGTGCTCTTATGCCACCCATTGTGTATTCAAAAGACAGAGTGACAAAGCCGTATATTCGTAAAAACGGTAAACTTGAGCCCGCCACATGGGATGAGGCTATGAGCCTTGTTACCTCCAAGTTTAAAACTGCCATTAAAGATCATGGCCCAACATCTATTGGGTATTATGGTTCTGGTCAGGCACTCACCGAAGAAACATACCTTGCCTCTAAAATCTGGAAAGCAGGGCTTGGAAGTAACAACGTTGAGGGTAATCCACGTCTCTGTATGGCATCCGCCGTTGGTGGCTATGTCACAACTTTTGGTAAGGATGAGCCCTGTGGATCGTATAGTGATATTGATGCAGCTACCTGCTTTTTCATAATCGGTTCTAATATGTCCGAGTGTCATCCTATTCTTTTTAAACGGGTTGCAGCCAGAAAACAGGCAGATCCTACTGTAAAAGTAATTGTTGTTGATCCTCGTAAAACCAATACTGCACGTATAGCCGATGAGCATGTTTCATTTAAACCCGGTACTGATCTTGCTATCCTGAATGCAATGGCCTATGTCATTATCCAGGAAGAGCTTGATAACCAGCGGTTTCATAACAAATATGTCACCTTCATGACCAATGATAAGAAGAAGGTGGATTTTGATGCCTACATGAAATTCCTGGAAGATTATACTCCTGAAAAAGCAGAAAAAATATCCGGTGTCCCTGCGGATCAGATTAGACGTATTGCGCTTATGTTTGCAGAGGCTTCTGCTACCACATCATTCTGGTGTATGGGGTTGAATCAGCGTATTCGTGGCGTTTGGGCCAACAATTTGGTGAGTAACCTCCATCTTTTAACCGGACAAATTGGTAAAACCGGAGCCTCTCCATTCTCACTTACCGGACAGCCTAATGCCTGTGGTGGTGTACGTGATACCGGGGGTCTGTGCCATCTCCTTCCTGCCGGTCGTCTTATCAAAAAACCTGAACATCGTGCAAAACTTGAAGAACAGTGGGGATTGAAACCTGGTACCATTGCTCCAAAACCAGGTCTCCATACCATTGCTCTCTGGAATGCATTTTCCGAAGCAAAGGTGAAGGCAATGTTTGTGCTCTGTACCAATCCTGCTCATTCGCTTCCAAATGTGAATATTTATCTGGAAGGTATGAAGCGTAAGGATAATTTTATGGTATTGAGTGAGCCTTTTATGGACGCTGAGACTGTAAAATACTGCGATGTTCTTCTGCCAGCTGCTTTCTGGTGTGAAAAACGCGGCACGTATGGTTGTTCCGAGAGACGCTATTCACTTCTGATGAAATCCGTTGAACCCATGGGTGAATGTAAGTCTGACTTTGAAATCTTGATGGATTTTGCTAAGCGAATGGATGTTGATCCAAAGGTTATTCCCTACAAGGATGTTGATGATGTCTGGAATGAGTGGCGTGAGGTAAGTTCGGTTACTCCTTATAACTTTAAGGGTATCACCAGAGCCAGAATGGAAAAAGCCTCCGGTATCCTCTGGCCATGTCCAACGGAAGATCATCCGGGTACCAAGATTCGCTACGTCCGTGGTCAGGATCCTAATATTCCAAAGGATTACAAGGCCAAATATCATTTTTACGGCAAGCCTGATGGGCGTGCGGTGATATGGTTCCGCCCATACAAAGGCGCAGCTGAAGAACCCACTGCCGATTACCCAATGGTTCTTACCACAGGCCGGGTTATTGACCACTGGCATACAGGTACCATGACCATGAAAGTTCCAGAGCTGAGACGTTCCTTTCCTAAAGCCTATGTCGAGGTGAATGTGGATGATGCTAAGGAAAAGGGTATTAAGAACGGTGATGATGTTGTTCTTGAGACTATTCGTGATAGCATGACATTCCAGGCAAGAGTCAGTGATGTGTGTCGCCCAGGGCTTGTATTTGTTCCCTGGTACGATGCGAATCTCCTTATCAATAAACTGACCCTTAATGCAGTTGATCCGGGATCTAAACAGCCCGAATACAAGATCTGTGCTGTTCGGATCAAGAAGGCTTAACCTATGGCTATTTCAGGAATATTAGTACATTGTCTAAAGGATGACCTTGAGCGTGTTGAGAAGCAGGTGAGTTCCATGGAGGAACTCACCACCTATGGTATTCATGAGGATGCCTATGTGGTTGCTGTGGTGGAGTCTCCATCGGATCTTATTGAAAAAGTGGTAAAGAACATAAGTAGTCTGAATGGGGTGTTAACCGTATACACTACTTATTTGAGGTTCATCCGACTAAAGCGTACTTCGTTTCATGAAGGGCCATTATTTTCAG
>CAZUPS010000105.1:0-3559 GCA_964621915.1 uncultured Desulfocapsa sp.
GAGCCAGACGCTCAGCACAGAAGTTACATTTTTCAACAACACCCTTCATACGTGACGGGAATTCTTTGTTGTACTTCTTGATATACGGACGCGGATCCTGCCAGTTGAAAGATCTGGCACCATATGGACATGCTGCCATACAAAAACGGCAACCAATACAGCGATGGAAATCCATTGCTACAATACCCGTGGATGCAACTTTAAAAGTCGCCTGGGTGGGACATGCCTTAACACATGGTGGATCATCACAGTGATTACAGAGTACGGCAAAATCATTTTCGGCAGTATTCTTTGACGCATGATAGCCGGAAGCGTCGGTGAAGACGTTCTCAAAGGGTGCCTTCCATATCCACTTGATTTCACTTTTCTTATTAGGAATTTCAGGAATATTATGTGCATCAATACAGGCACGAATGGCCTTGTCCAGTAACCCCTGATCTTCGTTCATTTTCCGTGTATCAATAACCATTCCAAGGCGTACTCCCTTGGGGGCTTCCGCAGCATGTGCTCCATGAGCCGCAGCTGCCGGCGCATGACCAGCAGCAGGAGCAGCTCCACCTGAAGCAAGTGCAGGAGAGGCAGACAGCTTCATAATTGTCGGAGCCCCTATCCCTGCAATCACTGACGCACCTGCAATTTTCAGAAATTTTCTTCTTTGATTATCCATTAGTGAGTTGCCTCCTTCGATCCTGCTTCCTGGGGACTCAAATGACAATCCCAGCAATAAGGATCAACTGCTGCATAGGTATGACAGCTATCGCAGAATTTCTCTTTTTGACTATGACATTTCATACATGCCATCTGCAGCCCTTTGGGATATTTCACCCCGTCGATCTCAAGAATTTCGCGATCAGCATCCCGCAGGACGTTATCACGCCACTCATTGAGCAGCTGCATATGATTGGCCCGCATATATTCAGCAGACGCTACACAGTGTTTTTCTCCACCTGGTGGTAACTCGGGTTTTGGCAGATCTCCTGCCGTGGTTAACCCATTGAACCAGATTGGAAAAGTCACAAAAAGGACGAATATAATTAGTCCCGGTATGATTGTTCCTTTGTTATACATTTACGTTTTCCTCCGTTCCGGTTCCCGTTAAAGCATGGTCCTGAGGCCATCGGGGAGTTCAGACTCAGTCCCGTCGGCGCCATAACCCATGGCTCGTTTCTCGTTATCCATGATCAGCGCATTTCCGACAAGTTCGGAAATACCACAGACACCACAACCAGGATTCCAGTAATCCATCAGTGAGGTCAGTGTTGCACGATCAATGGCGCAGACACAAGAGAGCATGTTGACATCATGCTTATCAATGACATGCTTCACAGCATTCGCCCGTGGTAAACCGGCACGCATCCGAAGTTCCATAATCTCGTCGGTGTTCAGACCAGTTCCGGAACCACAGCAGAATGTCTGCTCACGGATTGTGTTTTCAGGCATTTCAACCCAGTCAGGTACGATATGATCAAGAATGTAACGCGGTTCATCTATAAGACCCATGGCTCGCGCCGGGTTACAGGAATCGTGATACGTTGCCTTCACATTTGCATTACGGCTTGGATCAAACTTGATTTTGCCATGCTTAATCAAATCAGCAGTAAACTCACTGATGTGAATCATCTTGCTGGACTTGGCATTGTCAAAGACAGTTCCGGTGATTGGAGATTTTGGAACCTCCATAAAGTCAGCAGGGCCGTTCATGGTATCCATATACTGATGGACAACACGCCACATATGGCCACACTCACCACCGATGATATATTTAACACCGAGACGCTTGGCCTCAGCATACATCTTAGCATTCAGTTTCTTCATCAATTCATTATTGGTGAAGAGTCCGAAGTTACCACCTTCTGAAGCATAGGTAGACCAGGTGTAATCAAGGCCAATCTGCTCAAAGAGGGCCAGATAACCCATGGCAGTGTACAGTCCAGGCTCAGCAAAAACATCAGCCGATGGAGTGATAAAGAGAACCTCAGCACCTTTACGGTTAAAGCTGTGATTAATCTTCACACCGGTAAGGGCCTCAACGTCTTCAGCAAGGAAATCAACGTTGTCTTTAAAGGTATGGGGCTGGAGTCCCATGTGGTTACCGGTACGGTTGGAGTTAGAAGCAGGTTCTAAGATCCAGTTGATACCAATACCTACAAGATGAAGAAGCTCACGTATCATCATGGTGACTTCAGCGGTATCAATACCGTAGGGACAGAAGACTGAACAACGCCTACATTCCGTACACTGGTATGAATACATGAACCATTCTTTCAATACGCCAACTGTCATCTCACGAGCACCCGCCATTTTACCGAATATTTTACCAGCCAGGGTAAAATCATTCCTGTAAACGGAGCGGAGCAACTCTGCTCGAAGTACGGGCATATTCTTTGGATCGCCGGTACCGAGAAAGAAGTGACATTTATCTGCACAGGCGCCGCAACGTACACAGCAATCCATGAAGATTTTAAGAGATCTGAATTTTTCGAGACGTTCTGCAAGACCTTTCAGAATGATTTCCTGCCAGTTTTCGGGCAGTTTCCAATCATCTTCATCGGGTGACCAGATACGGGCATTTGGAAAATCAATCCCGTCCTGGCTGTCAAGATATTCGACCTTTTCCTGTTTTGCAGGGTAGGCAAAGTTCCCCTCTTTAAATATTGCCGGGGTATCCATCCAATCTTTGGCGGGCTGTGCTCCTGTGACCAAAGACGGACCCTGCACTACGCTTTTTGATAATTGTTCTAATTTTGCAAGTGCCATTATTCTCTATCCTTATATAATTTGGATCAACAATCCTGTTATTCCGCATCCTTTTTAGGAGGAAGCTCTTTCTCAACAGGGATGTCGGCTTCAACCATGAACTCTCTGAACTCATCCTCATAACCAGCATAGGAGTGCGGCTTGATTGTGGGATCATTCCATGGATTGATATGACGTTTAGCGCGACTGTCGTTTGCCATATTTCTGGTTGGGCTCATAAATACTCCACCCATATGCATCAGCTTGCTGAATGGAAAATAGATAAGAAGAGCAGAAACCAGGAAGACATGAATATAGAAAATGGAACCAATCTTAGCGTTGATAACTGGTGACAGAGTTACAAGACCAACCAGCAATTCTTTAACGTTAATGATATCAATATCTGTACGCAGAAAATAACGCATCAGCATACCGGTAACAACGATTGCAAAGATCAGAAAGAGTGGGAAGTAGTCATTGGCAAGTGAAATATAACGTACATTGCGATTCACCAGACGACGTCCGAAAAGAAATACTACACCACCGAGAAGGCCAAGACTTGAAGCATAAAGCAATGGAGCACCAATCTGAAGCATAGCACCTGCATCAAGAAAATCCAGAAACTGCAGCCATTGAGGCACGGGATTTAAAAACAGACGCATATGTCTGATAACAATCACCAGAAAAGAGTAATGGAACAGCAGCGATGCCATCCATAACCATCTGGATGATTCATAGGTGATTTTTGGTCCCTCGTGGAGTTCGGACTTGGTATTCCGAAACAGAGACCTGAACGCAAAAATTTCCAGGAACATCCTGGCGA
>CAZUPS010000106.1:0-3107 GCA_964621915.1 uncultured Desulfocapsa sp.
AGCTGAAAATAATGGCCCTTCATGAAACGAAGTACGCTTTAGTCGGATGAACCCCTTTTCCTGATCTTTGCAGTTTATCTGACATTTTATTTTATCTCGTCTTTCTTTATTCTCGACCTTCTTCGCTACAGTTTCAGATTCCGAAGAAAACGTGATTCATGCGGCACATCCTGTAGGTGGCTTAAAATATTGTTTCAACTGCTCGATGTCCTCAATATTATACGCAGTGACACCAGATACAATGTTTCCATCCCCGCACAGTTTTACACTACCGACAAGAAAAAGCAGCTAGAGGGGGTGATTACTAATATATCCAATAGCGGCTTTATGGCTTCAATTCCTGAACTCACGACATTGGAATCTATTTTTCTTGCTGATATTTCCTTTAATACAGCAGCCCCATCATCAAGTATTCCTCAAACAAAATTCACTACGGAACACCTCTGGGTTGCGACCCAGGATGGAACCCATATTCATGGGTTTAAGTTCCAGGACCTCAACGCACAGCACAAATCTTCCATAAAACAATTTATTGATACGCTAAAAAAAGAATAGTCTGAAGATACTTACTATTTTTTTCACCAAACATAAGTTCTCGCATACCAAATTTTCTTTCGATCAGTTTCCATATTTATTATAACCCGCAACAAATGTTTCACATTCCATACATTCCTTGCTTTTTGGTTTAATATGTTTATTATTATAAACATGAAACTGTTAAATGACATGGAAATACTGGGGCAGAAGATTCGTAAAGCCAGAAAGCAACGAGGTCTTTTACAATCTGACCTTGCAGCACTGGTACCGACTCGGAGGCAAGTAATAGGCGAGCTCGAGCGTGGTAACTATCGTGGATCTCTTTCACAGGCTTTAAGTGTTTTACGGGCCATGGGATTGCGGCTAACTACAGAACCTGTCCGTTTTCCCACTCTGGAAGAACTTTCAGATGAATGAAAGAATAACAAGACTACGGGTCCATGTTCCACAGGGAGAAAGTGGCACCCTTGAAAAAAGCCACTGCTTTTCATTCGCTTACGATCACTCTGTCACATCAGATTCCCAAATATCTCTTTCCATGCCTGTACGCCTGCCAGGTTACAGCCGCGAAGCAATCCACCCCATTTTCGAACAGAACATTCCTGAAGGTTTTGTCCGTGAACGGATAACAGAGCGTCTCCGAAAACACATCCGTATTGATGAAATGCTTTTTCTGGCCTTACAGCGAAGTTATGGCATAGGGCGAATAGGATTCAAATCCGAACAGTTCAAAGAAAATGACATAAAGACAGAAAACTTGGCCGAAATACTGCAATGGCAGGGTAAAGAATCGCTCTTTGAGGAGCTTATCGACAAGTACCTATTGCAAACATCAATTAGTGGCGTTCAACCAAAGGTTCTGATTCGTGATAATCGTGCAACCTTCCAGACGCCAGGACTTATAGTCAAAAGTGGTCTCGATGAATACCCAGGACTCGCTGTTAACGAATTTATTTGTATGTCTGCTGCTCAAAAATGCAATTTAAGAGTTCCTGATTTTTACCTCTCTGATGATCGAACCCTTTTTGTTATGCACCGTTTTGACCTTAATAAAGATGGTACCCATATAGGATTGGAAGACTTCTCAGTTTTACTGGGAGAAAGAGCTCAGGATAAATATATGGGTTCCTACGATGTACTGGCCAACGTAATCGCAATGTATTGCGCCTCACCACGGAAGGATATGGAATCTTTTTTCAAAACACTCGTCTTGTCTGTTGCTGTTGGCAATGGAGATGCACATAAAAAAAACTTTTCTCTGGTGTACGATGACATCAAACGACCAGAAACAATCCGACTATCTCCGGTCTATGACATCGTCTCAACGTTGCCGTATCTTCCCAATGACACGCCGGCATTAAAAATGAACGGAAGTAAAAAACAGTTCCCTAGAAAAAAACAGCTCATACGATTTGGCAATACGTTAGGCATAAAAAACTCTGAGGAAATTATTCAACAAGTTCTGGATGCTGTAACCGATACCCTTGTTTCTCATAAAAATCTGCTTCAAGAATATCCATTGATATATAAAGCCATACAAGGGGCTGTTGCTCGATGCATGAGCTAGTTTTTTTTATTGTCTTAGTATTTCAAATTTTCCATTTGATATAATATCAAAAACAATTCAATTTCAATTCTGTTAAATGATATCTATCTTTCACATCATACTTGCTTTAAGCCGCCAATGTATATACCATACATATATAGCATCAAACAAATAATATCCTGATTACCATCAAAGCTCAGCTTTTGCAGGTACTGGGTGTAGGAGTCCGCCCCTGCGGGCGAAAAGATGTCAGAATATCTAATGATTATCGCCCGCAGGGGCGGGCTCCTACAAGAGAAATTATCGTTACCTGAGCTTTAGTGGTAATCAGAAATGATATTGACAGGAGGATAACCATGGCAACAGGATCAATTTTTGTTAATAATCGCACCCAGGCAGTCAGACTACCTGTAGAAACTAGGTTTCCTGAAGGGGTTAAGAAAGTTATTGTGCGTGTCTTTGGAAAAGATCGAATACTCTCCCCAGTTGAAAACACATGGGATAGCTTCTTCTTATCCGAAGAAAAAGTGACAGATGATTTCATGGCTGAACGTGCATCTCAGAAGCAAAAAGATCGAGAGGCCTTTTAATGCTGAAATACATGCTGGATACAAATATTGTTATCTATGTGATAAAACAACGACCTGCACATGCGCTGGAAGTGTTCAATCTCCACGCCGGTTTAATGTGTATCAGCTCTATTACGTATGCTGAGTTACTGCATGGGGTAGAAAAAAGTACCAAACCTGAGCACAATTTAAAGCAAGTGGAAGATTTTGTTTCTCGGTTGGAAGTTTTGGCCTATGACATCAAAGCTGCTGCTCATTACGGGGATATTCGTGCTGATCTTGAAAAAAAAGGAACAATAATTGGAATTAATGATTTACATATTGCCGGACACGCAAGAAGCGAAGCTATGATTTTGATCACAAACAACCTACGTGAATTTGATCGTGTTGAGGGGTTGCGCAGAAGTGGTTCCCTTTGTTTGAACAGTATCTTCTGTTTTTAAGTGGATTCTCTG
>CAZUPS010000107.1:0-2454 GCA_964621915.1 uncultured Desulfocapsa sp.
GAGGTTGAGTTCTCTTCAGCCAACTCATTCTTTGTTTCCTCTGATGTCTCTGCAGCATCTGGTTCTGTGACGAACACTGCCACAGCAAATGTTGCCCTTGCATCAACCAAGCAAGCAGTTTCTGATGTTGATATCAGTACGTCAGAAGGTGCGCAGACCGCAATAGATATCATCGATAAAGCTATCGGCAAGATCGATTCACAGCGTGGTGACCTCGGTGCTATCCAGAACAGGTTTGAGTCTACCATTGCCAACCTGCAGAATATTTCAGAGAACATCTCTGCTGCCCGGTCACGGATTCTTGATGCGGATATCGCCCAGGAGACTTCTGCCATGACCAAGAATAATATCCTGCAACAGGCTGGTGTTTCTATCCTGGCCCAGGCTAATCAAGTACCGCAGCTTGCACTTTCACTGCTTGGATAAACCATCTAATCTCCTCCGCCCTATAAACATTGGGTAGAGGGGATTTTTTTATTTTTTTCTTCCACATCAATGATCTTTTCGGTAAGAATATAGGTAAGCATTCACTTCAACCTTAAAGGAGGTCTCTCGGCATAAAAAAACAGAAGTTAATTACGTACAGGTTTTTGCAAGGCAAGGATGCCTTGAAACACCACCCCATAAAAATATAATATTCAAGGAGGAATATTATGGGATTAACGATTAACACCAATGTCATGTCGCTGAACGCTCAGCGTAACTTGGGAAAATCTCAAACATCACTTGCCAAGTCCATGAACAGGCTGTCCTCTGGTTTGCGGATTAACTCCGCCAAAGACGATGCAGCTGGACTGGCTATCTCAGACCGTATGACCTCACAGATCCGCGGTCTCAACCAGGCTGTACGAAATGCCAATGATGGTATTTCACTCGCTCAAACTGCTGAAGGTGCAATGCAGGAAAGTACCAATATTCTTCAGCGTATGCGCGAACTCTCCGTTCAATCTGCAAACGCATCCAACTCCGGAGCAGATCGTCAAGCCCTGCAGGCTGAAGTCAACCAGCTGCAGCAGGAAATGAATCGTATTTCCGGAACTACAACCTTTAACGGTATTAAAGTACTTGATGGTACTTTTGTTGCCCAGGATTTCCAGGTTGGTGCCAAAGCCAATCAGACTATTAGTGTCAATATTTCCAGTATGGAAACTTCTGCACTTGGTCGTAACTCTGTTGATAGTGCTAATGAGTCCGCAGGGATAGGTACCGGGTCAGATAACAGTCTTGCAGCTACTTCAATAAATGCCAATAACGGTATTGCAGCTCAGACCTTAACAGTTTCCGGTTTTTCTGGAAGTAAGGAAGTTGCTGTTGCTGTTACAGACACAGCAAAAGATATTGCAGCTGGAGTAAATGCACAATCTGGACAGACAGGTGTTGAGGCAACAGCCACCACCGATGCCAAAATCATTTCATTTAGTGAAGATGGTACAGTAAGTTTCACTCTTGGAACAGATGCCAGTAACGCTACGACCATCACCACTGCAGTAACTACCACTGATATGGAATCCCTGGTTACAGCTATTAATGATTCCTCTGGAAAAACTGGTATTACAGCTACTTACGATGCGGGAAATGATGATATCATCTTGACCCAATCTGATGGAAAGGATATCAAATTAGAGAATTTTGCGAATACAGGGGCGGCCACCAACAGTACTATGTACGTTGCTGGGTCTTCCCAATCTTTCGGTGATATTTTAAGCCTTAATGAAAGTGGCGGAACAAACGACTCCACCGTTTTTGCCGGTGAGGTTGAGTTCTCCTCAGCCAATTCCTTCTTTGTTTCCTCTACTGTCTCAGCAGCAAGTGGTTCTGTAACAAACGCGGCCGCTAATATAGCCCTGGCATCAAACAAAGAAGCCGTTTCTGATGTTGATATCAGTACATCAGAGGGTGCCCAGACCGCAATAGATATCATCGATAAAGCCATCGGCAAAATCGATTCACAGCGTGGCGATCTCGGTGCTATCCAAAACAGGTTTGAGTCTACCATTGCCAACCTGCAGAATATTTCAGAGAACATCTCTGCTGCTCGGTCACGGATTCTTGATGCGGATATCGCTCAAGAGACATCTGCCATGACCAAGAACAATATCCTGCAACAGGCTGGTGTCTCTATCCTGGCTCAGGCAAATCAGGTGCCGCAACTTGCACTTTCACTGCTTGGATAAGTATTATATTTTCAGAGTATTAGTAACACCTCTGAGATTGAAGCCCTGGCTTTGATCCCAGAGATTAATTTATTTTATTTTATTTCTTAAGTTTTCTTAAGTTTTCGTCGATACTCATAGTATGGATAAAAATTTAACCCGAAAAGGAGGTGTAAAAACACTAAACCTGACTAAGCAATAAGATAGAGATTGAACAGGGCAAGGATGCCCGGAAGTACCCCCAAACGAATATTCAAGGAGGAATATCATGGGTTTAACTATTAACACAAACGTAATGTCA
>CAZUPS010000108.1:0-2452 GCA_964621915.1 uncultured Desulfocapsa sp.
TTGGAGCAGAGATTGACCATGATCTGATGGATATTTGTCGGATCTGCTTCAATATTCCCACATTCTTTGTCGATATCCTGTTTTATTTCAATAGTGGCCGGCAATGTGGATCGCAGCATCAGCAGTGCTTCTTTGATAATTGGATGGGGAGTAAGGGCTTGCAGCTGATGCTCAGTTTTGCGGCTGAAGGTGAGGATCTGTTTGACAAGATCAGCAGCCCTCATGCTTGACTGGATAACCATATCAATGTCTTTGTCCGCAGGACTACCGTCAGGAAGCTCTTTTTTGACAAATTGCGAATAGCCCAAGATGGCTGAGAGGATGTTGTTAAAATCATGAGCAATACCACCGGCCAGCGTACCAATGGCTTCCATTTTCTGAGAGTGCTGCAGTTGGGTTTCCAATTTTCTACGTTCTTCTTCTGCCTGCTTGCGTTCGGTGATGTCACGAATCACACCAACAAGGAACTTATCGCCATTTTCGCTTACATAGCGGGTCTTCTTTGTTACAATCGTTAATGTTTCTCTGCTTTTAACTGTAAGTAACTCCTCGCATAAATTCTCCTGCCCGTCTGTCAAAACTTGCCTGTCAATTTTCACAAAGTGTTCCATTTCGTCTGGAGGCAAATCTTCGGATAATGTTTTGCCGATTACCTCATCCCTAGGCAGGCCTAAAATGGAACAAAAAGCATCATTAACGAGAGTAAACCTATGTCGGCCATCCTTTACGAATACTGGGTCACCTATGTTATTGAGGATTTTATCCAAAAAATCCTGTGATGCACGTTCCTTCTCCTCGGTCTGCGTGCGCTCAGTGATGTCCTCCCCTATTGAGATCATCATATGTGTTGTTACATCGGCGTCATCGTATATACCAGTTGACTGCCATGAAATGATTTTTTTAGCACCATTTTTTGATAGGATCGGATTGACATAAGAGTTATATTCAGTTCCCCATGCTGCCTCCCAGACCTTGCTCATCTCATCGTAGATATCGGGCTCAAAGAATATTTCAAACCAATCTTTACCAATCATCTCTTTAGCCTTGTACCCCGTAATCTTCTCTGCACCTTTGTTAAAGATTTTAATTTTGTGATTATTATCAAGACCTACAATTATCGCATTGCTAGTTTGAACAATCTTTTCATTAAAATCTTTCTGTTTTCTCAACGCGTCAAACGATTGGTTGCGTTCAGTAACATCATGTACCATAGATGCAATGCCAACAACCTTTCCAGCAAAATCTTTCAGGGGGGTGTTGTACCAGTCACATATGATTCGTCTACCACTTTTAGTTCTATTCTCGTTTGTGCTGCGAGAACCACCTTTTTCGGAAATCAAATCCCTGAAAATACCATCGACCAATTTCTTCATCTCTTCAGGAAGAATAAGCTCAGTAGCATGCCTGCCGATGGCTTCTGCTTTAGAAAAACCAAAAATATTTTCCGCCGCAGGGTTCCACTCAATAATTTTAAAATCCAAGTCCCAGGAAAGTGCTCCGATCGGAGTGTTTTGAAGGTGGGTAGCAAGTTTGTACTCGCTTTCCCGTAGCGACTCCTTTACTTTGTTACGTTCTTCGCTTTGTCTGGGATCAGATACTGCTTGCTCTAATTCTTCATAGGTAGGTTTTTCAAACATAAAATTTACCTTCGCACTGTCACGGTGATGGAGATTTTGATTACTTGCAAATTTGGGATAGATCAATTTACCACTACTTTCATTCTCCGCTATTTCTTGACGGAAATACAGGTAATTTAAATGGTAGACTCACTAGGATGCGTTTTTGAAAAAGAAGGTGATAAGTAGAATTTCCATCAGGTCTTTCCTTAAACAATCATGGGGCTTACCTTTGCCACTTGGAATTTCGTTGTCATTTGTGATGTTGAGGATTTGTAAAGGCTATCTCAACAATTAAAGCAAAACTGCAGATTAGCCTTGTTCCTGATGATATACCCTATGTCTCTTTCTGTCTGGCCATCACCCACAATTATCTGATACAATGAGTTGTCGGTGATTTCACTGTTTTTTCAAATTTAGAGGAGGTGCATTATGAAAGTTCAACAGGCTGTTGATTTCCATCTGCAATACCATCAAGCAAATTCCAAAAAAAAATACCGTTAAGACTTGTGAGTTTGTCCTTTTCCGTTTTTCAGCCAAATTTGCTAAACGTGATTTAGCAAGTATCTTACAGGAAGAGATACTGACGTTTCTGATGTCTCTCACCAAGAACAACAAACAGGCCACCAAACGAAACCGATATTCGGTACTTTCGTCTTTCTACAATTTCTGCATCAATACAGCACTACCTGCCTTGACCAATCCTTGCAATACAGCAGTGATCAAAAAGATTTTCAGACGTCCCCAAGCCATTCAATGGCAAATTGTGGACAAAGAGGTTGTTGATGAGATTATTTTTCGGACTATGAATACCCGAAACAGACTGATGCTCGAAC
>CAZUPS010000109.1:0-2130 GCA_964621915.1 uncultured Desulfocapsa sp.
CGAAGGCTACGAAGGTAGTTACGACAGTATCCAGCGCTTTACTAAGAAATGGCGTGAGGAGAAAGGCGCAATATCTCGATCGATATTTATCCCCTTACAATTTGAAGCTGGTGATGCTTACCAGTTTGATTGGAGCCATGAGGATGTTCTTTTAAACGGTATAGCCCATAGAGTGAAAGTGGCCCACTTCAGACTGAGCCATAGCCGTCATTTCTTTGTTGCTGCTTATCCCCGTGAGAGCAGTGAAATGGTCTTTGATGCCCACAACCGTGCTTTTGCTTTCTTTGGTGGAACATGCAAACGCGGGATCTATGACAATATGTCCACAGCAGTTACCAAGGTACTCCATGGTAAGGAACGGATATTCAATCATCGATTTGTCCAGCTATGCAGTCATTATCTTGTCGAGCCCGTAGCCTGTACTCCTGGCGCCGGCTGGGAGAAAGGGCAAGTAGAGAAGCAGGTGAAGAATGTCCGGGAGTGGATGTTTACCCCACGTCCACGGTTCCAAGATATCGACGAGTTAAACGTTTGGCTCCTTGAACAGTGTATTGCAAACAGCAAGAAACGGAAACATCCGGTCGATAAAGATCACACGATATGGGAAGTGTTCCGGGAAGAGCAACCAACTCTGATCCCGACACCATCGCCTTTTGACGGTTTCTCTGAGAAAGAATGCAGGGTATCTCAAACTGGCCTTGTGGGATACGACCGCAACCACTACAGCGTGGACTGTAAGCTGTCCGGCAAGACCGCAACAGTCAGAGCATCAGCCACTCGCATACAGGTTGTAAAAGATGGCGTAATAATGGCAGATCATGCCAGGATCTTTGATCGTGATAAAACTGTTTACGATCCCTGGCATTACCTGGATGTGCTTGAATTTAAACCTGGAGCTCTTCGTGATGGTGCTCCATTCAAAGACTGGAAACTTCCTGCATCTCTGCTGAAGATACAGAAGCGGTTGCTCTTCCGCCCAAGAGGCGACAAGGAATTTGTTGAGATCCTGAATGCAGCCAGGATGCATGGGGTAGATATAACTGAACGTGCCTGCAGGCAGGCATTGGCAGATAAGACCATACGCAGTGAAGTGGTCCTGAATATCATCGCACGAGAGCTTGATCCACCAACTGTCGATCCAGTGTCAACTCCTGAGCATCTTACTTTGCAGGAAGAACCAGTTGCCAACTGCAATCGTTATGACAGTCTCTTGCAGGAGGTGAGTCATGCAACGCACTGATCTTCTACTCTTGCTTAAAGAATTAAAACTTTACGGTATGGTTGATGCCTTTGAGGAGGTATTAACCAAAGGGGTAAAACAAGAGCAAACGTTTCCTGAGATTCTTGGTGGGCTCTGTCTGGCGGAAGCTGCAGAAAGGAAAGTAAGATCCATACAATATCAGATGCGAATTGCACGCTTTCCGGTGGCAAAGGATCTAGATGGGTTCAAGTTTGAGGACTCGCCCATCAATGAGTCGTTGATCCGGGAGCTTTACAATGGAGCCTTTCTTGAACAGGCCAGAAATCAGATTTTTATTGGTGGTACTGGAAGTGGGAAGACTCACTTATCCATCGCCGTAGCTTCGCATTGTATTAAGCTTGGATTTCGTGGACGCTTCTTCAGCGTAATTGATCTGGTCAATAAACTTGAACAAGAGAAGGAGCAGGGTAAATCTGGAAATATTGCAAGCCGCCTGACCAGGGTGGATTTTGTCGTATTGGATGAACTCGGTTATCTGCCATTTTCCAAGTCAGGAGGAGCATTGCTGTTTCATTTGATCAGTACTCTCTATGAGCGTACATCGATTATTATAACCACCAATTTAAGCTTCGGAGAATGGTCTCAGGTTTTTTCTGATGCCAAGATGACTACAGCTTTACTGGATCGCATGACACATCATTGCGACATCATAGAAACAGGCAATGAAAGTTGGCGGTACAAAAACAGAGAATAAGAATGTTGCTGAAAATCCGCCCACGTTTTTTCTTCCGCTCCGACGAGCTACACTTTGGCCCATTCTCGCTCCAGAAAAAGCGTGAGCTACCTTGGTTGCCGATTATAGAAATACAGGTGTGAATTGGGGATATTTTCTTATTTTAGGCGGGTCAATTTTGGACGCTGAGGGTGGG
>CAZUPS010000110.1:0-1540 GCA_964621915.1 uncultured Desulfocapsa sp.
TTGCGCCTACCCCCATTCTTAAACCACCAGTTGATGATTTTAAGGTGGAATCTGCAGTTCTTTTTGATAGCGACTGACAAGTCAGTTAGCCACTATTTTTGCCGACACGTCTTTAAACAAATACTGAGTTCTGTTACTGTTGTCCTGCTCACTCGGAGGATAGGGCAACGCTGAGGAGCGACCCGAGCGCCGTAGTGAGTGACTCTAGAATGGGAGGCTGGGTATGGAACTACCCGGCCTTTCTTCTTTGCACCCTCTCATTCAAGGGTCCTTAATGCGTTAAACCTATTTACGGCAAGCGAAGCGAGTCGGAAGAATCTAACAACCTTCACGCTTCCCCTCTTTTCAAGATATGACCGCTGCTGAAAATACCTCAAATGGGGTCTGCTTGTCCAGCGATGAATGTTTTCTTTCCCTATTATAGTAATCAAAGTATCTGGTAAGTCCCCGATACAGCGCATGTCCATCTGGATAAACCTTGGGGTAAACTTCTTCATATTTTACCGTCCACCACAAACGTTCAATGAAAACGTTATCCAGTGCACGCCCCCGACCATCCATACTGATGGCAATGTTTTTATCGGGCAATACTCCTGTAAAAACCTCAGAGGTGAACTGTGAGCCCTGATCTGTATTAAATATCATGGGATCACCTTTCGTCAGCGCGTGCTGTAAAGCGGCAACGCAAAAAAGACTCTCCATGGTATTCGAGAGCTCCCAGGCAAGAACGTAACGGCTATACCAATCAATTACAGCAGCAAGGTACATGAACCCGTATTGCATTGGGATATATGTGATATCCATGCTCCACACTTGCCCCACCTGCTCAATACTCATGTTGCGCAGCAGATATGGGTAAATTTTATGTCCCTGTGCGGGTTTACTCGTGTGAGGCCCTGGAGTTATGGCCTGGAGCCCCATAATCCGCATCAGACGGGCCACCCGTTTATGATTAACTTGATGCCCTTCATCTTGCAACCAATCAGTCATCCGCGGATAACCAAACTCGGGATGCCGTAAATATTGTTCGTCAATCAGCCGCATTAAATGGAGATTTCTCTCTGTTTCAATAGCAGGCTGGTAATAAACACAGGATCTTGATACGCCTGCCAACCTACATTGCCGCCTGATGGAATACTCAGGACTCGGCACCACCCAATTTCGTCGGGTGGATAGTGGCAGGCTCATAGCTTTTTTTCAAGCCACTTAAGATCCATCTTCAGTCGTCCTATTTCTTCATAAAGTGGAGCTGTGAGTTCCTCTTCTGTCTTGGACTTACTTTTTTTGCCACGAGTGAAAAGCTCCGCAGCGTTCATCTGTAGTTGTTTTTTCCAAGCTGCAATCTGGTTAGGATGGATCTTATGTTCTGTTGCCAACTCTGAGAGTGTCTTGATTCCCTTTATGGACTCAAGCGCAACTTTTGCCTTAAACTTTTCCGAATGTGCCCTTCTTTTTCCTTTCATTTGCATTCTCCTTTAATACTAGTTTTGGAATGCAAATTCCACCTAAGAGAGTGGTCCTAATATTGGGGTTAAGCGCA